>NZ_JBFUMV010000001.1:0-680257 GCF_054049175.1 Microbacterium sp. P5_E9
CTCTAACAACATGTGGTGGATCCTGCCGACTATCGCGATCGTGGTGATTGCCGTGATGTTCTGGTGGCGTGCGAACAAGAACACCGAGCAGATGCGGCGGGTGATAGACCCCATAAAACTCAAGCTGCCGATATTCGGGAAGCTCTCCACCAAGATCGCTGTCGCGAGATTCGCGCGCAATCTTTCAATGATGCTCAATGCGGGGGTTCCGATTATCCAGGCGTTGTCGATCACCGGCCAGGCATCGAACAATTGGAAGATCGAGCAGGCTGTCCGCGAGATTCAAGAATCGATCAGGCAGGGCAAATCGTTTGCGGCGCCGCTTGCGAAGGCGGCCGTGTTCCCGCCCCTGGTACCGCAGATGGTGTCGGTCGGCGAGGAATCTGGCACGCTCGTCGACATGCTTGCGAGCATCGCTGACTTCTATGAGGACGAGGTGGAGACCGCGACCACCCAATTGTCGTCGACGATCGAACCGATTCTCATCGTCGGCGTAGGCATCATCATCGGAGGCATGGTGATTTCGCTGTATCTGCCCATCTTTACTCTTTACGGAGACCTGGCAAAGCAAGGGTAGCGATTGCGGACCAGTCCGGGTCAGGAGACTGAGTCAGACCGTAACGCGCAGTACCTCTTCGATAGTCGTCAGTCCCTGCGCGACCTTAGACCAGCCGTCCTCACGCAACGAGATCATGCCCTCCTTGAGGGCGACCTGGCGTATCTCGGTGCCGGTAGCGCGTGTCACAACGAGCGCCTCGAGCCCATCGCTGAGAGTCATTACTTCGTGGAGGGCGACGCGGCCGCGGTAGCCGGTACTGGAGCAGGCCGGGCAACCCAAAGTTGCCGCCTTGTAGAGCTGGGGGACGTCGTCGGGATCGTGCGGGAATCCCAACGCGGCGAGAACCTCGGAAGGCTCGGCGAAAGGCTCCCGACAGCGCATGCACAGGCGACGCGCAAGACGCTGGGCGATGACGGCGGTCAGTGCAGTCGCGACAAGGAATGGCTCGCAGCCGATCTCGATGAGACGGGTCAAGGCGCTCGGAGCGTCGTTCGTGTGGAGAGTGGACAGCACCAGGTGACCAGTCAAGGCCGCCTCGATCGAGATGTTCGCCGTCTCGAAGTCGCGGATCTCACCGACAAGCACCACATCGGGGTCGCTGCGAAGAATTGAGCGCAGCGCGTTGGAGAACGTGAGCCCCGCGCGATTGTTGACCTGGACTTGGTTGATGCCGGCAATACGGTACTCGACTGGGTCCTCAACCGTAATCACGTTGATCTTGGGGTTCGCGATCGCGCGAAGCGCGGTGTAAAGGCTGGTGGACTTTCCCGACCCGGTAGGACCAGTCGCGAGAATCATCCCGTGGGGTCGCGTGATGGCTTCGCGGAAACGCGTCTCATTTACCCCTGAGAAGAGGAGATCCCTCATCGTCATCACCTGACCAGTGTTGTCCAGGATTCGCATGACGATTTTTTCGCCCCACACGGTAGGGAGGGTCGCGACTCGAAGGTCGACGGATCGGCCGTCGTGGGTTACCGAAAGGCGTCCATCCTGCGGCTTGCGCTTCTCGGCGATATCGATCGAGGACATGATCTTCAAACGCGAGATGATGCCGTCCTGGATCGTTCGGTCGGCCTTCTGCATCTCATGTAGGACGCCATCGATCCGGAACCGGACAGTCAGCTGCTTCTCGCCCGGCTCGACATGGATGTCGCTGGCGCGGTCGTTGATCGCCTGCGCGATGAGCAGGTTTACGAAGCGCACGATCGGCGCGTCGTTGTCCTGCTCTTCGAGAGACTCGGTCATCGCGGACTTGCTCGACTCGCTGGACTCTTCGATCGTCGTCGAGAGCTCGTTGAGCTCCTCATCGGAGCGCAGGAACCGCTCGAACATCTGCGCCAGCGCGTCTTCGGCGACGACAACGGGCTCGACGAACAGGTCGGTGAGGCTCGCGACGTCATCCAGCGCCACGATGTCATTCGGGTCGAGGATGCCGACCGTCAGACGATTCCCGCGGCGGTCGATGGGGATGAGCCCGTACTTGCGGCACAAGTTGCCGGGCACCAGCCCGATTACGCTCGGATCGAGCGCCATATTCGACAGGTCTACATACCGATGCCCGGTGTGCAGCGCGATGGCCTCGGCGAGCTGGGCGTAGCTGACCAGCTGCTGCGCCACGAGATACGGCGCAAGCTCGGGAGTGTCACCGACCTCGGCGAGCGCGGCGGACATCTCCGGTGCACGCACCGCTCCGGTCAGCACGAGCGTCTGCGCGAGTCCCCGCATGGCATTCTCCCCACTTGGCCGACGATGGCCGTTTTCCCCTCACCGATTCTACTGGGGCTGTACGAGGTGCGTTTCGTCTCGGTCGCTGGCGCTCCCGCGCTCAACGACCGGGGTGGGGGACATGCTTGCCCGCTACTCTGGCGGCATGTCCGAGCCACCGGCATCCGTCCGTCGTCCGCTCATTCCGCGACTCATCGCGTGGGCGCTCACGCTCAAGCCGACGCGGGTGTGGCTGCACTATTCCGAGCGGCGGGGGTTCATGCTCGCCGACTCGATCACGTACCGCGCCCTGTTCTCGATCTCGGCGGGTGTGCTGCTTGGGTTCACGCTCGCGGCGCGCTGGCTGGGCGACAACCCGCAGGCATGGCAGGCGCTGATCGACGCGGTGGATGCCGTCATTCCGGGATTGGTCGGCGAAGACGGCGTTTTCGACGTGTCGACCATCGAGGCGCCGGCGAGCTTCACGATCGCCGGCATCGTCGCGCTCGTGTTCCTCGTCCTTTCGGCGATCGGCGCGATCGGGTCGCTGCGGGCAGCGCTGCGCACCCTCTCGGACGAGGTGCACGACGACGCGTTCTGGATCTGGGTGATGGTGCGCAACTTTCTGCTCGCCCTCGCGATCGGCGCCGGGTTTCTGCTGTCGGCCATTGCGGCGCTGTTCGGCAGCGCCTTCCTCCAGGTGATCGAGCAGTGGACCGGCATCGACGCGACTGCCTACTCGGGCCTGCTCACCGGGTTCGGCGCGGTCGCGGTCGTCTTCGTGCTCGACACCGCGCTGTTCGCGCTCGTGTTCATCTCACTGAGCGGGTTGCACGTACGGGCACGCACTCTGTGGGTTGGAGCCCTGCTCGCGGGCGTAGGGCTGACGGTGCTGCAGCAGCTCTCCGGCCTGTTCGTGCAGGGGGCCGACAACAACCCGCTGCTGGCCTCGTTCGCGGTGCTCATCGCCCTGCTGCTGTGGGTCAACCTGTCGGCCCAGGTGATTCTGATCGCCGCGACCTGGATCATCATCGGCGCGCGCGAAGACCAGGATCGCATCCGCGCGCGCTTTGGCGCGCCGACCTTCGAGATGCGGCGCGTGCGCAAGGCGGAGGACCGGGTGCGGGCGGCAACGACCGAACTGCAGCGGGCTCGCGAGGTGGAGCGCAAAGCGCGCGAGGCGTCGGGTGGGTCGCCGGACGCTTCGACAGGCTCAGCGACCGGCGCGGGCTCAGCGACCGGCGCAGGCTCAGCGACCGGCGGCAATGACTGAGCGGGTTCCGGTCTACCTCGCCGGCCAGGTGCGGGCGGCGGAGCGGCCGCTGCTCGCCGCGGGGGAGCCCCTCATGGATCGCGCGGCAGCTGCGCTCGCCGCGGTGATCCGCGAGGAGTTTCCGGACGCTTCGACAAGCTCAGCGACCGGAAGCGGCTCAGCGACCGGAAGCGGGTCACCGACCGGAAGCGGCTCAGCGACCGGGAATGGCTCAGCGACCGGGACGACCTCAGCGACCGGATCGCCGCGCATCCTCGTGCTCGCGGGCTCCGGGGACAACGGCGGCGACGCTCTGCTGGCCGCGGCAGCGCTCGCCGACACCTTCGACGTCGAGGTGCTGTGCGTGGGCTCCCGGGTGCACGAGCGCGGCCTGGCCGCGGCCACGGCGGCTGGAGCGCGGGTGGTCGAGGCCGTCGGGGACTACGCCCTCGTGATCGACGGCATCCTCGGGATCGGTACGAGCGGCGACCCGGCGCTGCGCGGCACGGCAAGAGTCGCAGTCGAGGCTCTTCTTCCCGCGGTGCGGGCCGGACGCACGCGGGTGATCGCGGTCGACCTGCCGAGCGGACTCCACCCCGACACCGGGCTCACGGGCGACGACGTCGTGCTGCCGGCGAACGTCACGGTGACCTTCGGCGCGGTGAAGGCCGGGCTCGTGCGGGGGAGAGGGCCCGAGCTTGCGGGCCGGATCGTGTTCGTCGACCTCGGGCTGGGGCCCGGATTTGTCGGCGACGCTTCGACAAGCTCAGCGACCGCGACAGGCTCAGCGACCGGGGGGCTGGGCGAGGCATCCGTCTTCCGCGTCGTTCAGGGCTGAGACTGGCGCTGCGACACTCACTTGAGCACGTGCCCGCTCAACGGCCGGGTCCCCACACCCGGCCGTTGAGCCCCCAGTCTGACAAGCCCCCAGTCTGACGAGCCCGTGAAATGCCGCCAGCCAAGTCGCGAGCGTACCAAGCGCGAAGGCGGCGCAGACTTGCCTTTTGCTCAGGTTGAGTCCAGTTTTTGGGGTGGTCAACGCGATTCCGGTTGCGGCGGTGAGTTGCGTGGCGGGCTCGGAGGGCGAGGCATTCGTTTTGCGAGTCATCGGGTGACGGGGCGCAACCGACGGAGAAGTGACGACGATGTAAACTCTCGCCCCTCAGACCCCGTTCGGAGGGAAGAGCCGAACAACATTCGGTAACGTCGTAGGGTGCCCGAAGACAACAAAGCCGCTGCCACTGCCTCGACCAGCCTGATCGGCGCGACGCATCCGCTTGCTCTCGCCCCGGTGACGGCACCGCCCGCCAGCGTCGATGGGTTCGTCAAGGAGTTCCTGCAGAACCTCAACTTCGAGCAGGGCGTCGCGCTGTCATCGTCGAGCGCAAACGACCGCTACCTGGCGCTCGCCTACACGGTGCGCGACTACCTCATGGCGCGCTGGCTCGAAGACCAGCGCCGTCAGCGTGTGGCCCAGGCCAAGGGCGTCTGCTACCTGTCCGCCGAGTACCTGCTCGGCCGCCAGCTCGACAACAACCTGCTCGCGTCACGCCTCACCGACATCGCGACCGAAGCGATGGCCGCGTGCGGCATCGACATCGAAGAGCTGCGGCAGCAGGAGGTCGAGCCGGGGCTCGGCAACGGCGGCCTCGGGCGGCTCGCGGCCTGCTTCATCGATTCGCTCGCGACCATGAGCGTCCCGAGCATCGGCTACGGCATCCGCTATGAATACGGAATCTTCCGCCAGACCTTCGAGGGCGGCCAGCAGGTCGAGCAGCCCGACGCGTGGCTCACGCTCGGCTCGCCGTGGGAGTTCCCGCACCCCGAAGCCGCCCAGATGATCTCGTTCGGCGGCCACACCGAGCACTACGACGACGACGGCGTGACCCGCAACCGCTGGATCCCGGGCTGGAACGTCAAGGCCGTGCCCTACAACTACATGGTCCCCGGCTACCACAACGGGCGCGTCAATACTCTCCGGCTGTGGCGCGCGGTCGCGACCGACTCGTTCGATCTGCGCGTCTTCAACTCGGGCGACTACGAAGAGGCCGTTCGCGCGCAGACCTACGCCGAGAACATCTCGAAGGTGCTGTACCCCGAGGACTCAACCCCCCAGGGCAAGGAGCTGCGCCTGCAGCAGCAGTACTTCTTCGTCGCAGCGTCGATCGCCGACTTCCTCAGCTCGCAGCTCACCCCGGACTTCGACCTCACGAAGCTTCCCGACCGGGTGATCTTCCAGCTCAACGACACGCATCCCGTCATCGCCGTCCCCGAGCTCATGCGCGTGCTCACCGACGAGAAGAAGATGGACTGGGATGCCGCGTGGGCGATCACGCAGAAGTGCTTCGCGTACACCTGCCACACGCTTCTTCCCGAGGCCCTCGAGGTGTGGTCGGTCGACCTGCTCGGCCGGCTGCTGCCCCGCCACCTCGAGATCATCTACAAGATCAACGAGGACTTCATCGACGAGGTGCGCGAGCGCTTCGGCGACGACGAGCTGCGCATCCGCGACATGTCGATCATCGGCGAGCACCCCTACCGCTCGGTGCGGATGGCGTACCTCGCCACCGTCGCGGGCTCGAAGGTCAACGGCGTCGCGGAGCTGCACTCCCAGCTGCTGCGCGACAAGGTGCTGCCCGACTTCGACGAGTTCTTCCCGGGCAAGTTCACCAACGTCACCAACGGCGTCACGCCCCGCCGGTTCGTGCGGCTCGCGAACCCGGGGCTCGCTTCGCTCATCACCGAGACGCTCGGTGCGGGCTGGACCGTCGACCTGGAGCGGCTGCGCGGGCTCGAGGCCTTCGCCGAAGACCCCGAGTTCCGCGAGCGATTCGCCGCCGTCAAGACGGCCAATAAGACGCGCCTCGCCGACGTGCTGCGCGCCCGCGACGGGTTCGAGCTCGCCGAGGACCACATGCTCGACGTCATGGTCAAGCGCCTCCACGAGTACAAGCGGCAGATGCTCAAGCTCCTGCACATCGTGACGCTGTACGAGGGCGTTGCGTCCGGGCGGGTTGCGGCATCCGAGATCCAGCCGCGCACGTTCGTCTTCGGCGCGAAGGCGGCGCCCGGCTACGTGAACGCCAAGCGCATCATCCACCTCATCAACGCCGTCGGCTCGGTCGTCAACGACGACCCGCGCGTCGAGGGCCGGCTGAAGGTGCTGTTCCCGCCGAACTACAACGTGACGCTCGCCGAGCGCCTCGTGCCCGCGGCCGACCTCTCCGAGCAGATCTCGCTCGCCGGCAAGGAGGCGTCCGGCACCGGCAACATGAAGTTCGCCCTCAACGGCGCTCTCACGATCGGGACGGATGACGGCGCCAACGTCGAGATCCGCCAGCTCGTCGGCGACGACCACTTCTTCCTCTTCGGCATGACCGAGCCCGAGGTCGAGGAGCTGTGGGCGAAGGGCTACAAGCCCGCGGACTACTACCAGCAGGACGACAGCCTGCGCCGGGCGATGGACATGATCGCGTCGGGCGCGTTCTCGGACGGCGACCGCTCGGTGTTCGAGCCGGTCATCTCGAACCTGCTGTACGACGACCGGTTCATGGTGCTCGCCGACTACGCGACCTACATCGAGGCGCAGGCGAAGGTCGACGCCGCGTACGCCGACCAGGATGCGTGGACGCGCTCGGCGATCCTCAACGTCGCCCGCTCGGGGTTCTTCTCGTCCGACCGGTCGATCCGCGACTACATCGACAGGATCTGGCACACCCCGCCGATGCTGTGAGGCGGGGCGCCCGCATTGCGAGCCTCGCGGGGCGCACAACTCCTGCAATCTCGCGCGCTCCGGGCGCGTTGGACGCGGAATCCCGGGCGGGCTCCCGCGTGACGGTCGCGGATTGCAGGAGTTATGCGCCGCCGTTGGAGCGACCCGCGGCGGGTTGGCGGGTCGGTTAGCGCGCGTAGCGCTGGGCGAACGCCCGCAGGATGCTGCCCGTGTGCGTGACCGGAAGGCGACGCACCGCGGCGAGGGTCGCCGAGAGTTCGTGGGGCGCGAAATAGCCGTGCCCGGCATACGCGTGGATGCGCGTCGTGATGCCGTCGACGTCGAGCTCGGGGTGGAACTGGGTCGCGTACACATTGCGGCCGACCCGGAACATCTGCACCGGACACGCCTCGCCTGACGCGAGCAGCGTCGCCGACCGGGGGAGCGCCGACACCGCCTCCTTGTGGCCGACGAACGCCGTGAAGCTGTCGGGCACGTCCGCCAGCAGGGGATCGGATGCCCCGGCCTCGGTGCGCGAGAGCTCGACGACGCTGATCGGCTCGCGGTACGTGCGGTCGATGACGGCGCCCTGGTGCACGCCGAGCGTGCCGATGCCGTAGCAGGCGCCGAGGAACGGGAAGTCGCGGGCGACGACTTCGTCGAGCAGAGTCTGGAACTCCGCCTCGACGCGGCGCTGCACGGGCGACTTGTTCGCATACGGGTCCGAGGCGTTGAACGGCCCGCCGCCGACGAAGATCCCGGAGTAGTCGTCGAGGTCCACCGCCGGCAGGGGCGTGGCCTCCAGGCGCACGCGCACGAGGTCGCGCTCGTCGAGACCGCTGTAGCGGAGGAAGAGCGCGTACTCCTCGTCGGCCGGTCCGTCCTCGGAGCGGGTGGCAAGGAGCAGGAAGGGCTTCACTGGCCTGATTCTAGGGGACCTTCCCTGGGGGTCGGCCCCGCGCGCGCAGGCGTGCTTTCCCGCCTATCGTGGAGGGGAAGTCACCTTCGACGACGCAGGGAGAACTGACATGTCCACGATCGCCTGGATCGGTCTCGGCCATATGGGGGCGCCGATGTCGGCCCACCTCGTCTCGGCAGGGCACACCGTGCGCGGGGTCGACCTCAACCCGGCCGCGGCGGAGGCTGCGGCATCCCGCGGTGTCACGATCGTGGGCTCGATCCGCGAGGCCCTCGACGGCGCCGATGTCTGCTTCACGTCGCTGCCGATGCCGCAGCACGTGCGCGCGGTCTTCGACGGCCCCGACGGGATCTGGGCGCACGCTGCGCCGGCGACGCTGCTGCTCGACACCTCGACGGTCGACATCGAGACCTCACGGTGGTGCCACGCGGAATCGGATGCCCGCGGCTTCGTGTTCGTCGATGCCCCGATCTCCGGCGGCACCGCGGGAGCAGAGGCGCACAGCCTGACCTTCATGCTCGGCGGGGCTCCGGCCGACGTCGCGCGGGTGCGCGCGATTGTCGAGCCGATGGCCGGCTCGGTCATCTCGTGCGGTGAGGCGACCGCCGGGATCGCGGCCAAGCTCGTCAACAACATGATGCTGTTCATCGGGGTCATGGCCGTCGCCGAAGGGTCGCAGCTCGCCGAGCAGCTCGGCCTGGATCCGCAGGTGTTCTGGGAGGTCGCGAACGTGTCGTCCGGTTCGTCCTGGCCGCAGCGCACCTGGTACCCCGTGCCGGGCGTGGTGGAGAAGGCGGCAGCGAACCGCAACTTCGACGCGACGTTCTCGGTGGACCTCGCCCGCAAGGACTGCGGCCTCGCCGTGCAGGCGGGGGAGGCGACCGGCGTGCACCTGCCTGCGGCGCACCTCGCGCTCGCGCAGCTCGAGGAGCTCACCGCGCGCGGCCTCGGCCACAAGGACTGCACGCTCGTGACCCTGCTCGCCACCCCCGACGGAACCCTGCGCGGCTACGACCCGGCGGCGGGCTGACCCAGCGGGCGCGTTCTCGTCGCGGCATCCCGATCCGTCGCTCACTGCGGTCTAGGCTGAGCGCCAGGAGGAATACATGGCCATCGCACACCTTCACGGCGGACCGCTCGACGGGCAGCTGCTCCCGCTGGAGAAGCCCGAACTCGACTCGCTCATCGTTCCCTACGGCGAGGGGCAGATCGTGTACCAGCGTGCGGGCGGACTGGAGCGCACCGGTCAGGGCGACGGACCCACCGAGGCGGAGTTCTGGTTCGTCGAGGCGACGGACGAAATCGGCCCGTCGAACGACGACTGATCGTGGGCGCGCCAGCGCAGGACGACGGGCGGACCCACTCCTTCGAGGTCGAGGCGAAGTTCGACGTCGACGAAGCGACACCGCTGCCTGACCTCTCGGGGCTGCCCGGAGTTGCGCGCATGGGCGCACCGGAGCCGCGCGACCTCGACGCCCGCTACCTCGACACCGAGGACTACGCCCTCGGGCGTGCCGGCTACGCGCTGCGTCGCCGCACCGGCGGACCCGACGCGGGCTGGCACATCAAGGGCCCCCTCCAGGACGGCGCCCGCCTCGAGACGCACTGGCCCTTGACCGACGACGACGGCATCCCCGAGGTGGTGCGGACAGCCGTTTCGGAGTTGACGGATGCCGCGCTCTACTCGATCGCGCGCATCCGCAATGACCGCACGGCCTATGCGCTGCTCTCGGCCGACGACGGCGTCGTCGTGGAGTTCGTCGACGATCACGTCATCGGGCGCGATGAGCGGCGCGGCGTGGAGCAGTCCTGGCGCGAATGGGAGTTCGAGCTCGGACCGGCGGCGCCGGATGATCCCGAGGAGCGCACCGCGCTCTTCGCGTCGATCAGGGACGCCGTGGAGGCTGCCGGTGGCCGGCCCGCGGCATCCGCGTCGAAGCTCGCCCGCACCCTCGGGGTCTGAACCTTGACTAGACGCGCACCCCTCGGAATCGTGGGGGTGCTCGTCGCAGTCGGGGTCGGCGCAGTTCTCGCCGGCTGCACATCTGGGAACGGGACGGCGCAAGCGCCGAGCCCGAGCGCCACACCGATCGTGCTGATCGGAGACTCGATCCCGTACAACTCGCCGGACGACTGTCCGGGATGCGATGGCTTCGCAGACGCCTACGCGGCGGCCCTGACCGAGGCGCGGGGCGAGTCGTACATCGCCGACAACCACTCCCGGCATGACGGGGCGAAGACCACCGACATCCTCGAGCAGGTCGAGTCGGGGGGGCTCGATGAGGCACTTGGGCAGGCGGCCATCGTCATCGTCTCCGCGGGGTTCAACGATCAGGCGCCCTTCGGTCCGGGGGCGCCGTGCTACGACTCGGGCATCGACCTCGACTCCATCGACGGCGCGGCGCAGGCACTCGCCGGGACGACCTCGAAATGCTTCGCCACCCAGAACGCGGCTACTGGCGCAGACCTCCATGACCTCCTCCAGGGCGTGCGTTCGCGGGCACCGGAGGCGGTGGTCCTCGCGCTCACGTCGTACAACTCGTGGACCGGATGGGCCGACTTGGACGCAGCGGGCCCCAGGACTGCGGCGCTCGTGACCTCGAAGGTGGCGGAGGGGCTGGCCTCGTGGCGGACGATCGTCTGCGACGAAGTCGCGGCCATCGACGGCGAGTGCGTCGATCTCCTCGGCTCGTTCAACGGGGCCGAAGGCACGGACCCGGCGGGGGACCTGCTCGCGGCGGACTACACCCACCCCTCGCAGGCCGGCAACGACCGCATCCTCGAGGAACTGCTTGCCGTCGAAGGCTGAAATGCCGCTTCGAAGCTCGCCCGCTCGCCCGCTCGCCCGCTCGCTCGCGCGCCCGAAACCGCCATTCGCGGCCGTTTGTCGCGGTAGCGGATGGCGGTTTCGGCAGCGCGTGCGCGACCAGGCGCCGGAAGGCCCCGGGAACGACGAAGGCCCGGGCGAACCCGGGCCTTCGACAACCAGATCTACAGGTTGATCATGTGGCCGGCGAGGCCGTGGAAGGCCTCCTGCACGGCTTCGGACAGCGTCGGGTGCGTGTGCACGTTGCGCGCGGCCTCGAGGGCGGTGAGGTCCCACTTCTGCGCGAGCGTGAGCTCGGGAAGCAGTTCCGACACGTCGGGCCCGATCAGGTGCCCGCCGAGGAGCTCGAGGTGCTCGCCGTCCGCGATGAGCTTGACGAAGCCGATCGGCTCGCCCAGGCCGTTCGCCTTGCCGTTGGCCGAGAACGGGAACTTCGCGACCTTCACGTCGTAGCCCGCGTCGCGCGCCTGCTGCTCGGTGAGCCCGAACGAAGCGACCTGCGGCGAGCAGAACGTCGCGCGCGGCATCATGCGGTAGTCGCCGAGCGCCATGGTCTCGGCCTTGCCGATCGTCTCGGCGGCGACGACGCCCTGCGCCTCGGCGACGTGCGCGAGCTGGAGCTTCGCGGTGACATCGCCGATCGCGTAGATATGGGGGACCGACGTGTGCATGAAGTCGTCGATCTCGATCGCGCCGCGATCGGTGAGCTTGACGCCGGTGTTCTCGAGTCCGAAGTTCTCGACGTTCGGAGCGAAGCCGATCGACATCATGACCTTGTCGGCGTCGATCGACGCCTGCGCGCCGTCCTTCGGCGTGTAGGTCACGGTGACGCGATCACCGTGGTCGACGACCGTCTCGACCTTGGTGGAGGTGAGGATGTCGACGCCGTACTTCTTGTACTGGCGGGCGAGCTCCTTCGAGACGTCTTCGTCCTCCATCGGCAGGACCCGGTCGAGGAACTCGATGATCGTGACCTTGACGCCGTAGTTGACGAGCACGAAGGCGAACTCCATGCCGATCGCGCCGGCGCCGACGACCACGATCGACTTCGGCAGGTCGCGCGCGAGGATCTGCTCCTCGTACGTGACGACGTTGCCGCCGAGCTCGACGCCCGGCAGGAGCCGGACCTTTGAGCCGGTCGCGATGATCGCGTTGTCGAAGGTGACGCGCTCCGACGAGCCGTCGGCCTTCTTGACGTCGATGGTGTTGGCGTCCACGAACCAGCCGCGGCCGTCGTACTCGGTCACCTTGTTCTTCTTCATCAAGAAGTGGATGCCCTTGACGTGCGTCTCCGCGACCTTGCGGCTGCGATCCCACGCCACCCCGAAGTCGAAGGTCACGTCGCCAGAGATGCCGAACAGGTCGGCCTTGTGGTTGAACGTGTGCGCGAGGTCGGCGTTCTTGAGGAGAGCCTTGGAGGGGATGCAGCCGACGTTGAGGCAGACACCGCCCCAGTACTTCTCCTCGATGACCGCGACGGAGAGGCCGAGCTGAGCGCTTCGGACGGCCGCGACATAGCCGCCGGGACCGGCACCGAGGATGACGACGTCGTAGTGAGGCATACTTCCAGCCTATCGGTCGGTGGACGGCGACGAGCCCTCGTCAGAGGGCGCCGGCGGCAGGGCGGTGGCGGCCTCGAGGGCGCGCTTGCGACGGGCACTCGACACCAGGAGATACGTGACGGCGCCTGCGATCGCGACCAGCAGAATCGCCCCGACGATCCACGGCCAGGAGTCGTCGGCGTCCGCGTCCTCGTCGGTCACCGGAACGGCCGACTCGGTCGCGCTGGGCGATTCGGTCGGGGCCGACGAGACAGTCGCGCTCGGAGTAGGAGTGGGGGTCGGGGTGGGCGCCGGTGCGGTAACCGTGAAGGTGTACTCGCCGGAGATCGGGTGGCCGTCGCTGGAGACCACCTTCCACAGCACCGTAATCGCGCCGCTCGCCGTGCCGGCGAGCGGCTGGGTGACAGTCGTGTCGGCGATGACCGGATCGCCGTTCGCGAGGGATGTGCCCGCAGCATCCGTCACCTGCAATTCGGTCGCTCCCGGATCGGTCGCGAGCTCGCCCGAGAAGGTCAGCGTCAGCTGCGCCGGCAGCGCCTCGACGGCCGCACCCGCGACCGGATCGGTGGAGACCAGCTCATCGTGCGCGCTCGCGGGGGCGGCGATGAGGAAGACGGATGCCCCGGCAAATGCGATGGCGGCGATCAGAGCGAGCAGGGAGCGGCGTTTGTGAATTCTGTGTGACGACACTCGTCCGAGCCTACCGGGGGCTTCAATCGCCGCCGGGGCAGGCTTACCATGGCGGCAGGCGGGTGCACCTGCCCCGCTCTCAGTGCGACGTCGGAAAGTGGTGCGGGAATGGACTCGATGATGATGGACATGATGTCGAAGGACATGATGTCGATGCCCGGTATGGACATGATGGACATGTCGGTGATGCAGGCCTGTATGGACGCCTGCTCGGCCTGCGAGCAGGCCTGTGTGGTGTGTTCGACCCAGGGAATGTCGTGCGCCTCGGTGTGCATGAACTGCGCGGACATGTGCAACACGATGATGCGCACCATGATGCGGATGCAGGGCATGACCCCGGCCGCCATGATGTCGATGCTCGACGCGTGCATGGCGATGTGCATGAACTGCATGGACGAGTGCATGAAGCACGCCGACCACAGCGAGGTCTGCAAGATGTGCGCTCAGGCCTGCAAGGCCTGCATGGACGCCTGCATGGCCATGAAGAACATGATGATGGCAGCGGCCTGACGCCCTGCCGAATTCAAGAAGCGCTGCGGCCTAGCGGTCGCGGAAGATGTTGAATCGCCGGGTGCCGACCGCAAGCACGTCGTAACGGTCGTGCAGCGCGACCGGGGCACCCGGATGCACCTGCCCGTCTGCTCCGGCGCCGTTCCACACGGTCAGACCCGAGCCGTCCAGGCTGCGCAGGGCGATGGTCCCGTCGGCGTGCACTTCTTCGACGATCGCATCGAGCCAGTCGGACGGCGTCGCAGCGGCCAGCCGAGACTGGATGAGGTGCAGCGCGTGACCGGGTGCGAACGTGGTGCAGGGACTGCCGTGGATGCACATGCACGCCGAACGCTCACGCACCTGAAGGGGCGGAACATGGCGGTGCGGGGTCGACACGACGGGTCTCCTGTCATTAGGTTCGATTAGTCACCAGGGTATGCAGGCGGGTCCGCCGGGGCATCTGTCGTGACACACGGCGAAACAGTCGCCGGGCCGCGATTCCGCCCGTGAACTTCCTGTGGTGGCCTGCAGGTGATCGACTAGGCTGGTTCGAACGAAGGGGAGCAGCGTGGAGGAAAGTGGCCGACCGGACGAGATCCGCCGCTCTGCCGAACCGGCGGGCGACGGAAAGTCCGAGGATCGTGCCGTCGATACGACGCAGACATTCGGGCACGACTCGGATCTGTCGTTCGTGCCGTTCGGCGCCGACCTGAGCGAGACGGAGCTCGACGCCATCGGCGCGCTCCCGTCTGGCGCGGCCATCCTCATCGTGCGCTCCGGCCCGACGGCGGGGGCCCGCTACCTGCTCGACACCGACGTGACCACGGTGGGGCGGCATCCCGAGGCCGACATCTTCTTCGACGACGTCACCGTCTCGCGCCGGCACGCCGAGATCACCCGCGAAGGCAACGCCTTCGAACTGGTCGATCAGCGGTCGCTCAACGGCACCTACATCGACGGCGAGCGGGTCGACCGCGCGCATCTGAGCAACGGCTCCGAACTTCGCATCGGCAAGTTCCGCCTCAACTTCTTCGTCTCGCCCGCCGACCTCACTCAGGCGGCGGACGGCTGATGCCGGCAGCATCAGCCCGCGAACGATCCTCGTCCGCGGGGCTTCTGAGCATCGGACAGGTCCTCGCGCGGCTCGCTCCGGAGTTTCCGACGCTCACCTCGAGCAAGCTCAGGTTCCTCGAGGTGCAGGGCATCGTCACGCCGGTGCGCACCGAATCGGGCTACCGCAAGTTCTCTCCCGACGACCTCGAGCGGCTGCGCCTCGCGCTGACGCTCCAGCGCGATCACTACCTGCCGCTCGTCGTCATCCGGGAGTACCTGGAAGACGTGGATGCCGGCCGCAACCCCGCACCGCCCGCCTCGGCGGCGCCGCCGTCGATCGTGCCAGCCCCACGCCGCTATCGCCGCGAAGAGCTGCTGTCGGCGGCAGGGGCCGCCCCGCAGCTGCTCAACGACGCCATCAGCACCGGTGTCATCGTCGGCGCCGAGACCTACACCGATCAGCAGCTGGCCATGCTGCGATCGCTCGTCGCGCTCGACCGGCACGGCATCGAGCCCCGCCATGTGCGGACGCTGCGGCAGAGCGCCGAGCGCGATGTCGCCCTCGTGGAATCCGCACTCTCGCCCCTGCTCCGGCGGACGGATGCCGGGTCTCGGGCTCGTGCGAGCGAACTGGCGCCGGAGCTGGCCAAGCGCCTCGAGGACGTGCGCGCGATGTTCGTCCGCGGCGCCCTGGACCGTCTCATGTCCTGAGCCGCCATCGCGACACGCCGACCCCTTCGGGGCCGATGTCGTTGCCCCCGGAGGGGGCCTGATCTAGCGTTGAAGTATCGGACGAACGGGGGAGGATCCGCATGACTGACCGCGATGCCGACGAACCCCGATTCGACGCCGATCTGCTCTTCACCGATGGTCTCCCGCAGATGGACGACGAGGTGGGCTACCGCGGTGCGGTCGCCGCCCGCGCCGCCGGGATCACCTACCGGCAGCTGGACTACTGGGCCCGCACCGAGCTCGTCGAGCCCACGGTGCGCGGTGCGAGCGGGTCGGGATCGCAGCGACTGTACGGGTTCCGCGACATCCTGGTTCTGAAGCTCGTCAAGCGCCTGCTCGACACCGGAATCTCCCTGCAGCAGATCCGCACGGCCGTCGACCAGCTTCGGGCTTCCGGCATCCGCGATCTCGCCGGCACCACGCTCATGAGCGATGGGGCGTCCGTGTATCTCTGCACCTCGAACGACGAGGTCATCGACCTCGTGAGCCGCGGTCAGGGTGTGTTCGGTATCGCCGTCGGCAAGGTGCTGAGCGAGGTGGAGTCGACGCTCGTCGACTTCGACGCCCAGTCGCCCGACCCGGTCGACGAGCTCGCGGCACGCCGCACCGTCCGCACCGCGTAAGCCGCGGCATCCGGTACCTGAGCCTGTCGAAGGGCCGCCGGACGCTTCGACAAGCTCAGCGACCGGCGACGAAGCGCGGAGCGACCGGCGGCGAAGCGCGGGGCGACCGGCGACGAAGCGCGGAGTGTCAGGCGCGGGCGTCGCCCGGGACCGGAATCCGGCCGGTGCGCATCACGCGGTCGAGCAGCGCGTCGAAGTCGGCCGCGAGCTCCTGTGCGGAATCGCCGGGCCAGATGTGCAGCGGCTTGGCGGCACCCTGAGCCTGCTGGAGCGAGGTGCGCTCGGGCAGCTGCGGCGAGAGCACCAGCGGGCCGAACATGTCGCGCAGCTCCTTGATGCGGAACTGGTGCTCGATCGACTGCGGGCGCACCCGGTTGACGACGATGCCGAGGGGCTGCAGGCGCGGGGAGAGCCCGCGGCGGATCTCCTCGATCGCGCGCAGCGCGCGATCGGCGGCGGCGACCGAGAACAGGCCGGGCTCGGTGACGACGATGACGCGGTCGCTCGCGGCCCAGGCGGTGCGGGTGAGCGCGTTGAGCGACGGTGCGCAGTCGATCAGCACGAGGTCGTAGTCGGCCTCGATCGTCGCGAGCGCCTCCTCCAGCTTCCACACGTCGCGCACGCTCGGGTGCGGTCCGTCGAAGTTGATCGCGGAAGGGCTGCCGATCATGACATCGATCGTCCCGGGGTGGACCTTGGCCCAGCCGCTCGAGGTGATCGCCTGACGGACGACCTTCTCCTTCGGGTTTCCGAGGACGTCGGCGACGTTCAGACGGCCGGCCACCTGGATGTCCATGCCCGTTGAGACGTCGGACTGCGGGTCGAGATCGACGACGAGTGTCCGCACCCCGCGCGCGAACGCCGCTGAGGCGAGCCCGAGAGTGACGGTCGTCTTGCCGACCCCACCCTTGAGTGAGCTGACGGAGAGTACGTGCACAAGGGTCCACGTTACCTTCCCCTAGGCTGAGAACACACTCAGCCCCCCGAACTAGATCGCCCAGCGAGGTGCGCATGTTCCGAAAGATCCTGGTCGCGAACCGCGGTGAGATTGCCATTCGAGCATTCCGCGCCGCATACGAATTGGGTGCCCGCACGGTCGCGGTCTTCCCCTTCGAGGACCGTGGCTCGCTGCACAGACAGAAGGCCGACGAGTCGTACGAGATCGGCGAGCCGGGTCACCCGGTGCGGGCCTACCTCGACGTCGAGGAGATCATCCGCGTCGCGCTGCACGCAGGCGCCGACGCGATCTACCCGGGCTACGGGTTCCTCTCCGAGAATCCGGAATTGGCCGCGCGCGCGGCCGAGAACGGCATCACGTTCATCGGGCCGACGTCGGACGTGCTCGAGATGGCGGGCAACAAGGTGACCGCGAAGGAGCACGCGATCGCGGCGGGCGTTCCGGTGCTGCGCTCCACTCCCGCGTCCGATGACGTCGACGCCCTCGTGGCGCAGGCCGAGGCCATCGGCTTCCCGATCTTCGTCAAGGCCGTCGCCGGCGGGGGTGGGCGCGGCATGCGGCGCGTCGCGACCGCCGAGGAGCTGCCGCCCGCGATCGCCGAGGCCATGCGCGAAGCCGGCGCGGCCTTCGGCGACGAGCGAGTCTTCCTCGAGCAGGCCGTGCTTCGGCCGCGGCACATCGAGGTGCAGATCCTCGCGGATGGCGCAGGCGGCACCGTGCACCTTTTCGAGCGTGACTGCTCGGTGCAGCGGCGTCACCAGAAGGTCATCGAGATCGCGCCGGCGCCTAATCTCGACGAGGGTCTCCGCCAGCGCATCCACCGCGACGCGATCGCCTTCGCCCGGTCGATCGGCTATGTCAACGCGGGCACGGTCGAGTTCCTCGTCGACACGGCGGGTGAACGGGCAGGCGAGCATGTGTTCATCGAGATGAACCCGCGCATCCAGGTCGAGCACACCGTGACGGAGGAGGTCACCGACGTCGACCTCGTGCAATCCCAGATGCGCATCGCGGCAGGGGAGACGCTCGAGGATCTGGGCCTGACCCAGGACAGGATCGTGCTCCGAGGCGCCGCGCTGCAATGCCGGATCACCACCGAAGACCCCTCGCAGGGCTTCCGGCCAGACACCGGACGCATCACGACCTACCGGTCTCCGGGCGGCGCCGGCATCCGACTCGACGGCGGCACGACGGCGGCGGGCTCGCAGATCAGCCCCCATTTCGACTCGATGCTCGCGAAGCTCACCTGCCGCGCCCGCGACTTCCCCTCTGCTGTCGCGCGCGCCAAGCGCGCGCTCGCCGAGTATCGGATCCGCGGCGTCGCCACCAACATCCCGTTCCTGCGGTCGGTGCTCGACGATCCGGCGTTCGTCGCCGGCGATCTGAGCACGTCGTTCATCGACGATCGTCCCGAGCTTCTGAAGGCCAATCCTTCGCGAGACCGCGCGACGAAGCTGCTCAACTGGCTCGCCGACGTCACCGTGAACCGGCCCTACGGCGAGAAGCCGGTGTCCATCTCGCCGGGAAGCAAGCTGCCCGATATCGACCTGTTCGCCCCGCCACCAGCCGGCAACCGGCAGCGACTGCAGGAGCTCGGACCGGCCGGCTTCGCCCGGTCGCTGCGCGAGCAGACCGCGCTCGCCGTGACCGAGACGACGTTCCGGGACGCGCACCAGTCGCTGCTGGCCACGCGCGTCCGCACGCGCGATCTCGTCCGCGTCGGGCCGCACGTGGCGCGCATGACACCGCAGCTGCTGTCGATCGAGGCGTGGGGCGGGGCCACCTACGACGTGGCGCTGCGATTCCTCGCGGAGGACCCGTGGGAGCGGCTCGACGCACTGCGCGAGGCGATCCCCAACGTCCCCATCCAGATGCTTCTGCGCGGCCGCAACACGGTCGGATACACTCCTCGCCCCGTCGAGGTGACGAACGCGTTCGTGCGCGAAGCGGCCGCGACCGGCGTCGACATCTTCCGCATCTTCGACGCGCTCAACGACGTGTCGCAGATGCGCCCGGCGATCGATGCCGTGCTGGAGACGGGAACCACCGTCGCCGAGGTCGCGTTCTGCTACACCGGCGACCTGCTCAACCCGTCCGAGGATCTGTACACGCTCGACTACTACCTGCGCCTCGCGGAGCAGATCGTCGAGGCCGGCGCGCACATCATCGCGATCAAGGACATGGCGGGGCTCCTGCGGCCGGCCGCGGCATCCCGTCTCGTGAGTGCATTGCGCGACCGCTTCGACCTTCCGGTCCACGTGCACACGCACGACACCGCGGGCGGACAGCTCGCGACGCTGCTCGCCGCGAGCGAAGCCGGAGCGGATGCTGTCGACGCCGCCGCTGCCCCCCTGGCAGGCACCACCAGCCAGCCCTCGCTGTCGGCACTGGTCGCGGCTCTCGCGCATACCGAGCGCGACACCGGCCTCGATCTGCAGGCAGTCAGCGACCTCGAGCCTTACTGGGAAGGCGTGCGCCACCTTTACCGTCCCTTCGAGTCCGGTCTGCCTGGCCCCACTGGGCGCGTGTACCACCACGAGATCCCTGGTGGACAGCTGTCGAATCTGCGTCAGCAGGCGATCGCCCTCGGGCTCGCCGACGAGTTCGAGCGCATCGAGGACATGTACGCCGCGGCCGACCGGATCCTGGGACGCATCCCGAAGGTCACCCCCTCGTCGAAGGTGGTCGGTGACCTCGCACTCGCACTCGTCGCCGCGAACGCCGATCCCGCCGACTTCGAGGAGAATCCCCAGGCCTACGACATCCCCGACTCCGTCGTGGGCTTCATGGCCGGCGAGCTCGGTGACCTGCCCGGCGGGTGGCCCGAGCCGTTCCGCTCGAAGGTGCTGGCGGGCCGTGAGATCTCGATCGACGTCGTGCCGATCAGCAGCGAGGAGAACCAGGCGCTGGACGGCGATGCCCTCGAACGCCGCCGCACCTTGAACCGCCTGCTGTTTCCCGGCCCGGCGAGTGACTTCGAGCGCAACCGCGAGGCGTACGGCGACCTCTCCGCGCTCGGCACGCCGGACTACCTCTACGGGCTCAAGCCGGGCGAGGAGCATGTCGCAGAGATCGACCCAGGCGTCCAGCTGTACGTCGGGCTCGAGGCGATCGGCGAAGCCGATGCGAAGGGCATGCGCACAGTCATGACGACGCTCAACGGGCAGCTGCGCCCGGTGTTCGTTCGGGACCGCAGCATCGCCGTCGAGTCGCGTCAGGTGGAGAAGGCCGACACCTCCAAGCCCGGGCAGGTCGCCGCCCCGTTCTCGGGTGTGGTCACGCTCAAGGTCGCCGTCGGCGATGCCGTCGTCGCGGGCCAGCCGGTCGCCTCGATCGAGGCGATGAAGATGGAGGCCGCGATCACCGCCGCGGTCGACGGCGTGGTCGAACGGGTGGCGATCGGTGCCACCCAGCAGGTCGAGGCAGGCGACCTTTTGGTCGTCCTCCGTCCGGCGCAGTAGCCTGGAAGACGGGCCCCGGTGCCCGCCGACCCTCCTGGAGACCACTCAGTGACGCCTGATCGCAACGAACAGCACCCCGTCGAAGAATCCGAGAACAGCGTTCTCGGTGATACCGGTGGAATCGACACGACCGGCTTCGGCATCCTCGGAGGCGCGACGGAGCAGGTCAGCGTCGTCATGCCGACGGACTCCGACGACGATCTCGACGATGACGTGCTCGACGATGAGGTCTCGCCGTTCGAGGTCCAGGACGTGGGCGCTGAAACGTCCGACGGGTCCGCCGGGCAGGAGCCGATCAGCGAAGAGATCGTGGCCGAGATCATTCCGATGGGCGACGACACCGACAGCTACGTCGACACCTCGGCGGAGGTTCTGGAGTCGGCGGACGAGTACGCATTCGCATCCGACGTGGAGGGGGATCCCGTGAGCGACATCGAGACCGGACGTGAGTTCGACGACGAGCGGGCCGCCGAAGCGGCACCCATCGATCAGGACGAGGCGGCCGCCTGGTCGTTCGACTCCGCGTCGACGGTCGAGCCCGAGGAGCGGGTGCCGACGACCGGCGCCGTCCCGACCACGTCGGGGTCGATCCCCTCGACCCGCCGCAAAGCCCACCACGAGGCATCCGACCGCGCGACCGCCGTCGAGCGCGTGCCGGCGCGCACCGACCTGAGCCTCAGCTCCAAGCGGCTCGGCGAGCTCGGCGCGAGCCGCGAGTCCGCCGATCTGCTGACGGCCGACCGCCTGCTCGACCCCCACCAGGTGGTGCGCTCCGAGCCCGAAGGCGCGTGGCAGAACTTCCTGTACACGATCACCGGGCACCGCGTGAACCTCGGCGACGGCAAGCGCGCACGCGCGCGCAAGGAGCTCGACCAGCGGATCGCGGCGCCCATCAGCGGCGGCGCGCGGTTCGTGCCGGTGCTCTCGCGCAAGGGCGGCGTCGGCAAGACCACGGTCACGACCCTGCTGGGCATGGCCCTCGCGGATGCCCGCGACGACCGGGTCATCGCGGTGGACGCCAACCCCGACCGCGGCACCCTCGCCGACCGCGTCGCCCGCACCAGCGGCAAGACCGTTCGCGACCTGGTGCGCGCCCGTGGCGAGATCACCGGCTACGCGCAGGTGTCCGCGATCGTCGCCCGCGACGAGACTCGGCTGGACGTGCTCGCATCGGATGCCGATCCCCGCGTGTCCGAGGCCTTCAGCGATCGCGACTACAACGATGTCGCCTCGCTCGCCGCGCACTACTACTCGTTCGTCCTGACCGACACCGGCACCGGGATCGTGCACTCTGTCATGGCGGCGACGCTCGACCGCGCCGACCAACTCGTGGTGGTCTCCGGCCTCAGCGTCGACGAGGCGCGGCTGGCGTCCGAGACGCTCACCTGGCTCGAGACGAACGGCTACGCCGAGCAGGTCCGCGGCGCCGTGGTCGTGCTCAACAACGCCCGGCCCGGCCTGCCGCTCGTGCAGCAGGACGAGTTGGAGACGCACTTCAAGACGCGGGTGCGCGCGGTCGTTCGGGTGCCGTACGACCCGCACATCGCGGCAGGCAGCGCCATCACCTTCCGCGATCTGCGTCCCGAGACGCGCCTGGCGGCCCGCGAACTGGCGGCCACCGTCGTCGAGGGTCTGCGCGCTCTGGCACCCGCGGCCTGACCGTGGCAGTCCGGCCGATCCGGCTGTTCGGCGACCCCGTCCTCCGGACGCCGAGCGCTGCCATCACCGACATCGACGAGGGCATCCGAGCGCTCGTGCAGGACCTCATCGACACGGTGGAGCTGCCCGGCCGCGCGGGCGTCGCCGCACCGCAGATCGGTGTGGGGCTGCGCGCGTTCAGCTACAACATCGACGGCGACATCGGCTACATCCTCAACCCCGAGGTGGTGGAGGTGTCCGGGGAGCCTGAGCCCACCGGCGAAGGCTGCCTGTCGGTGCCCGGCCTCTGGCACGACGCGCTGCGGCATCCGTGGGCGAAGGTCGTCGGCATCGACCTAGACGGCAACGAGGTCGTCCTGGAGGGTGAGGGTCTGCTCGCGCAGGCGCTCCAGCACGAGACCGACCACCTGGACGGCAAGCTCTACCTCGACCGGCTTCCGCCGGAGACACGGCGCATCGCGATGCGCGAGATCCGCGAGAGCGACTGGATGTGAGAATGGCCCGGGGCGCTGCCCCGGGCCATTCCGTTCCGCTCGGTCAGCCGATCGACACGTTGGTCGTCGACACCGGCACGTCGTAGATCGCGTCGACGTCGGACGCGAAGTCGGTCATGATGACGTTCCGCTTGATGCTGAGCTTCGGGGTCAGGTGACCGCTGGCCTCGGTCCATTCCGTCGGCAGGATCGTGAACTTGCGGATCGACTCGGCGCGCGAGACCGCCTTGTTCGCGTGATCTATGGCCTTCTGAACTTCAGCCCGCACGGCGCTGTTCTTGGATGCTTCTTCGAGGGTCATGTTCTTGTCGAGGCCGTTGTTGCCGAGCCACGTCGGGAGCATCTCGCTGTCGAGCGTGATGAGCGCCGCGATGAACGGCTTCTGGTCGCCGACCACGACGACCTGCCCGACGATCGGGTTCGCGCGGATCGGATCTTCGAGCACCGCCGGGGCGACGTTCTTGCCGCCTGCGGTGACGATGATCTCCTTCTTGCGTCCGGTGATCGTGAGGAAGCCCTCCTCGTCGAACGAGCCCAGGTCGCCGGTCTTGAACCAGTCGCCGTCGAACGCCTCGGCCGTGGCCTCGGGATTGCGCCAGTACTCCTTGAAGACGTCGATGCCGCGCACCTGGATCTCGCCGTCGTCGGCGATGCGCACGCCGACGCCCGGCAGAGCCGGACCGACCGAGCCGATCTTGGACTTCGTGGCCAGGTTGATCGTGGCGGGAGCCGTCGTCTCGGTGAGGCCGTAGCCCTCGAGGATGACGAGCCCGAGGCTGTGGAAGAAGTGGCCGAGTCGCGAGCCCAGCGGGGCGGATCCCGACACGGCGAACACCACGCGGCCGCCCATCGCCTCGCGCAGCTTGCTGTAGACGAGCCGATCGAACAGCGCGAATTTGATCTTCGTGAAGACGGGGATCTTCTTGCCGGCCTGGAGCAGCTTGGAGTGCTCGACGGCGGTGTGCGCGGCGGCGCGGAAGATCTTGCCCTTGCCGCCCGCCTCTGCCTTCTGCTCGGCGGAGTTGTACACCTTCTCGAACACGCGCGGCACGGCCAGCAGGAAGGACGGCTTGAACGAGCCGAGCGAGGGGAGGAGCTGCCTGGTGTCGGGCTGGTGCCCGGTCTTCACGCCGGAGTGGATCGCGAGGATGGAGATGAACCGGGCGAAGACGTGCGCGGTCGTGATGAACAGCAGGGTGGATGCGCCGGGCGCTTCGACGACCTCGCTCATCGCCTTCGCGGAGTTGCGGGACAGCTCGACGAAGTTGCTGTGGGTCAGCACGCACCCCTTCGGGCGACCGGTCGATCCGGAGGTGTAGATGAGCGTGGCGATGTCCGCACCGACCGCGAGGTTGCGGCGCCGCTCGATCTCGGCATCCGGGACTTCCTTGCCCCGGGTGATGAGCTTGTCGAGGTCGCCGCTGTGCATCGACCAGGTGTGCTGCAGGAGCGGAACCTCGTCGCGGATCTCGTCGAGACGTGCGCTGTGCTCCGGCGACTCGACGATGCTGGCGATCGCTCCGGAGTCGGTGAGGATCCAGGAGATCTGGGCGGGTGAGCTCGTCTCGAAGATCGGGACCATGACCGCGCCCGCATAGAACAGCGCGAAGTCGACGAGCGTCCAGTCATACGTGGTGCGCGCCAGGAACGACACTTTGTCACCCGGCGCGAGCCCGGCCGCGACGAAGCCCTTCGCGAGGGCGATCACCTGACGCTGGAACTCCGCGGCGGTCACATCACGCCAGCCCTCGCCCTCGGGCACTGCGAACAGCGCCAGCTGCGGGGTCTTCTTCACCCGCTCTGCGAGCAGGTCGGTGATGTTCGCCTGGGGATCCGCGGGAACGATGGGGGGGACTTCGAACTGGACCACGGCGACTCCTTCGTAACCGGCACTTAACTCCGGTGCTGTGTGCCTGAAGTCTATCTCCGAGGGGCCTCCTCCTCCCGGTATGCGGTGGTGCTCCCGGATAGACTTCGAGGCGCCGCTGCGCCCCGCTGCGGTCTGAAGGGAACGGCGTGCTCAAGGTCGGAATCGACATCGGTGGAACCAAGATCGCGGGCGGCGTGGTCGACGAGGAAGGGCATATCGTCGAGCAGCTGCGGGTCGAGACGCCTACCGACACGTCGGCGCTCGAAGACGCCGTCGTCGACATGGTGCGTCACCTCGATCGCGGGCATGAGATCGCCGCTGTGGGCGTCGCCGCCGCCGGGTTCGTCGACCGTGCCGGCACCACCGTGATCCATGCGCCGAACATCGACTGGCACAACGAGCCCCTCAAGGCGAAGCTCGAGTCGCGCCTCGAGATGCCGGTGACGATCGAGAATGATGCGAATGCGGCCGGCTGGGCGGAGTTCCGCTTCGGAGCCGGGCGCGGCTACCAGGACGTCGCCATGCTGACCCTCGGCACCGGAGTCGGAGGCGCCGTCATCTCCGGTGGCGCGCTCTACCGCGGCGGCCACGGCATCGCCGGCGAACTCGGGCACACCCGGTTCGTTCGGGAGGGGCGACCGTGCGGCTGCGGACAGAACGGATGCCTCGAGCAGTATGCGTCGGGACGCGCACTGCAGCGCGAGGCCAACGCCATCGCCGACGAGGGCGGAGTGGGCGCGGCACTTGCCGCGGTCCGCGCGTCGAAGGGGACCATCGGAGGGCCCGCGATCTCTCGTCTCGTGCTCGCCGGAGACCCGGGCGCCCTCGAGGCGCTGCGCCGCGTGGCCACCGCGCTCGGTGAGGCTTGCGGCGGTTTCCAGGCCGTGCTCGACCCCGAGCTGTTCATCATCGGCGGGGGAGTGGCGCAGCTCGCAGATGTGCTGCTGGAACCGGTCCGCATCGCGTATGAGACGTCGCTGCCCGGCTACGGCGATCGGCCGATCGCGGAATTCGCGATCGCTCACCTCGGCAACGATGCCGGAATCATCGGCGCCGCAGACCTCGCGGGGAACGGGTAGCGATGTTCTACTGGCTGATGAAGTACGTGGTGATCGGACCGATCGTGAAGGCGATCTTCCGACCGTGGATCGTCGGCCGCCGCAACATCCCGCAGACCGGCGCCGCGATCCTCGCGAGCAACCACCTGTCGTTCGTCGACTCGGTGTTCCTGCCGCTCATGATCGACCGTCCGGTGGCGTTCCTCGCCAAGAGCGACTACTTCACCGGCAAGGGCCTCAAGGGGTGGGCGACTCGCGTGTTCTTCAAGGGCACCGGGATGATCCCGATCGACCGTTCGGGCGGCAAGGCCTCCGAGGCATCCCTCAACACCGGACTGCAGGTGCTGGGTCACGGCGATCTGCTGGGCATCTACCCCGAGGGCACGCGCAGCCCCGACGGCCGGCTGTACCGCGGCCGGACCGGCATCGCCCGGATGGCCCTCGAGGCGCACGTGCCGGTCGTGCCGGTCGTAATGGTCGACACCGACACGATGATGCCGATCGGGCGCAGGATGCCGCGCATCGCACGGGTCGGAGTGGTGATCGGCGAGCCCCTCGACTTCTCGCGCTTCGAGGGGATGGCCGGCGATCGCTACATCCTCCGGTCGGTCACCGACGAGATCATGGTCGCGCTCCATCGCATCGGGTCGCAGGAGTACGACGACGTGTACGCCAGCACGGTGAAGGACCGGCTCAAGAGCAGGCCGGCCGCGTCATAGCGATCCGGTGCAGACGGGCGCGCCGATAGACTTGGCGGATGCCCTCGCAGCTCGACTCCCTGGACCACTGGCGCACGCTCCCGATCAAGCAGCAGCCGAACTGGCCCGACGCCGACGCCGTTTCGGCGATGTCCGCCGAAATCGCCACGTTGCCGCCGCTCGTCTTCGCCGGTGAGGTGGATCAGCTGCGCGAGCGACTGGCTCGTGCCGCGGCCGGACGCGCCTTCCTGCTGCAGGGCGGGGACTGCGCCGAGACGTTCGCCGGCGCCACCGCGGAGCAGATCCGCAACCGGGTCAAGACCGTGCTGCAGATGGCGGTCGTGCTGACGTACGGCGCATCGATGCCCATCGTGAAGATGGGACGGATGGCGGGGCAGTTCGCGAAGCCGCGCTCGAGCGACACCGAGACCCGCGGGGAGGTCACCCTTCCCGCCTACCGCGGCGACATCGTCAACGGATTCGACTTCACCGAGGGCTCCCGCACGGCCGACCCGCAGCGTCTGCTGAAGGGCTACCACACGGCCGCGTCGACCATCAATCTCGTGCGCGCGTTCACGCAGGGTGGCTTCGCGGATCTCCGCGAGGTGCACTCCTGGAACAAGGGCTTCGCACAGAACCCCGCGAACCAGCAGTACGAGCGCCTCGCTCAGGAGATCGATCGGGCGATCAAGTTCATGGAGGCCGCCGGCGCCGACTTCGACGAGCTGCGCCGCGTCGAGTTCTACACGGGCCACGAGGGTCTGCTGATGGACTACGAGCGCCCGATGACGCGCATCGACTCGCGCACCGGCACGCCGTACAACACGTCGGCGCACTTCGTCTGGATCGGCGAGCGCACGCGCGACCTCGATGGCGCCCACATCGACTACTTCTCGAAGATCCGCAACCCCATCGGGGTCAAGCTCGGACCCTCGACGACCGCGAGCGACGTGCTCGAGCTGATCGACAAGCTCGACCCCGAGCGCGAGCCCGGCCGGCTGACTTTCATCACCCGGATGGGCGCGGGCAAGATCCGCGATGCCCTGCCGCCGCTGCTGGAGGCCGTCCGCGACTCGGACGCACTGCCGCTGTGGGTGACCGACCCGATGCACGGCAACGGCATCACCACCCCGACCGGCTACAAGACCCGCCGGTTCGACGATGTGGTGGACGAGGTGCGCGGCTTCTTCGAGGCCCACCGGGTGGTCGGCACGTTCCCCGGCGGCATCCACGTCGAGCTCACCGGCGACGATGTCACCGAGTGCCTCGGCGGCTCCGAGGAGATCGACGAGGCCGCCCTCGCGACGCGCTACGAGTCGCTGTGCGACCCGCGCCTGAACCACATGCAGAGCCTCGAGCTCGCGTTCCTCGTCGCCGAGGAGCTCGAGAAGCTCTGACCCTCAGCGGCGAGGCTTACAGCGCGGCTTTGATCCGGAACGTGACGACGGTGCCCTTGGTGTGCTTGGAGTCCGCGGGCGGATCCTGCGCCTCGACCTGCGTGACGGGGTCGGGGAAGAGGTCCCAGCTGCTGTTGTAGTCGTACTTGAACCCGGCGTTCTCGAGCTCAGCCTTGGCCTGATCCCGGGTCATGCCGACGATGTTCGGCACCGGGAACAGCGGCGGACCGGACGAGATGACGAGCGTCACGGCGTCGTTCGGCTGCCAGGGCGCGCCACCGTCCTTCGGGTCCATCCGGATCACGAGACCCTCGTCGATCGACTCGTTCGTCTCCTCGTAGGTCCCGGCGATCTGCAGGCCCTTGGCGTTGAGCGCCGCGGTCGCGTCGCCGACGCTCTTGCCGGTGACGTCCGGCACGGGGCCGACCGAGACCGAGAGCACCGCCGAGTCGCCCTCATGAAGAGTGCAGCCCGGGGTGCAGTCGATGGCCGGCTCACCCGAGCGGGGAGTGACGGATGCCGCGGTGACGCTGTTCTCCGCGGCATCCGTGAAGAACAGCAGATCGTCGCCGACCTGCACGAGAGCCGCTTCCAGAGTCGCGCGCGCCTGATCCGCCGGGAGCCCCCCGAGGGCCGGGACCACATGGTCCTGCGGGCCCTTCGAGACCAGGACCGTCACGGTGGACTCCTTGTCGACCGGCAGTCCGGCGCCGGGCTCGGAGCCGGTCGTCGTTCCGGCGGGGATGTCGAAGTCGAAGACGTCTTTCTGGACCCCCGTCAGCCCCTCCTCCTGCAGCACCGCCTGCGCGTCCGCGAAAGTCATCTTCGAGACATCCGGCACCATCACCATCGACCCGGGTCCGGAGCCGAACCACCACCCGATCAGGGCGGCGAGGGCGGCGAGCAGGATCACCACGGCGATCAGCCACCCGCCACGGCGCGCGCGCCGCCTCGTCATCAGGCGCAGCTGGGCGGCGTTGTCGACGTCGTCGATGGTGGCCATCGGCCCGGTGACGGCGGACGGGATGACCTTGGTCAGCTCGGTCTGGGCACCGCCCTCATCGTGGATGACCCCGATGGGCACCGCGCGGGCGACCTGCGGATGGATGCCGAGCTCGCGCTCGATCTCGCGGAACCGATCGAGCATCGCCCGTGCGTCGACCGGGCGGTCGTCGGGGTTCTTCTCGGTCGACCAGAGCACGAGCTCGTCCAGCTGCTCGGGGACGCCGGGGTTCTTGACGCTCGGCCGCGGGACCGAGTCGGTGGCATGTTGGAAGGCGATCTGCATCGGCTGCTCGCCCTTGTACGGCTGTTCGCCCGTGAGCATCTCGTAGAGCATGATGCCGAGCGCGTAGATGTCGCTGCGGGCATCGGCCGTCCCACGGGTGACGAGCTCGGGGGCGAGGTAGGCGATCGTGCCGAGCAGCTGCGCTCCGGTCGCGGTGTTCGCGCTCGTGGCGCGCGCAAGCCCGAAGTCGCCGATCTTGATGCGCCCGTCGTCGGCGAGCAGGATGTTCTCCGGCTTGACGTCCCGATGCACGATTCCGGATCGGTGCGCGGCGGCGAGGCCGGCGAGCACGGCATCCATGATCGTGATCGTCTGCGGGATCGTGAGCCGGCGCTGCTCGCGCAGCAGCTCGCGCAGGGTGATGCCCGGCAGGTACTCCATGACCAGGTAGGCCATGTCGCCGTCCTGGCCCTGATCGAACACGTTGACGACGTGCGGATCGGCCAGTCGCGCGGCCGCCCGCGCCTCCTGGATGAACCGGCTCTGGAACACGGTGTCGTCGCTGAGATGGCCGTGCATGACCTTGAGCGCGATCCTGCGCTCGAGCCGCAGGTCGGTCGCGACGTACACGGTCGCCATGCCGCCGCGCGCGATGCGCGCGCGGACCCGGTATCGGCCGTCAACCAGACGGCCGATCAGCGGGTCGGCCTGCTGACTCGTGCTCACGCTGAGAGTCTACGGACGCGGGGCCGTGAGGCCCGGGAGCGCCTCACCCGCGGGACCTTCGCCGGAGCGGGGTCAGCCGAGTGATGCGAGCCACGCGAGCGCGGCAGGCTCCCACTGTCCATAGAGCTCCGGGTGTGCGGAGATCTGCACCGCCTGGGCCGCCTGGGTGAACGACAGACCCTGCCAGCCGGGGATGTCGAGGAGTCCGCGCGTGTTCCACCCATTGGGGTCGGAGGGGCCTCCGAAGAAGGCCCGCGTCGCCCGTTCGGCGTTGCCGACTTCGGCGGCGGTGCCCCAGCCCGCGCTGGGGCGCTGCTGGAAGAGACCGATCGAGTCACGATCGCCCGCCGCGAGGTTGCGCAGCGATGACTCCTGCATCGCCGCACCGAGCGCGATCGCGAGCCCGCGGTCGGGAACGCCGAGCTCGCGGCCGACGCGGATGATGAGCTGCGCGTTCGCCCGCTGCTCGGCGTCTAGCGTCGGGATGGGCTTCGGGGCAGGGGGAGCCGCCGCGACCGCAGCGGGCGGCACGTTGAGCGCGATCTTCTGCCCGGGGTAGATGATCGAGCCCCAGCCCAGGCGGTTCGCGGCGAACAGCGTCTGCACGGTCACGCCGTTGCGCTGGGCGATCGAGCTGAGCGTGTCGCCCTTCTGGACCGTGTAGACACCGGATGCCGCGACCGGAGCCTGCGGCGCAGGCGCCGGCGCCGCCGGCTGGACCGCCGGTGCCTGGCCGCCCGGGAGCGTGAGCTTCTGGCCGGGGTAGATGATGGACGCCCAGCCGAGCCCGTTGGCGGCGAACAGGGCCTTGATCGTCACGCCGTGCCGGCCGGCGATGGCACTCAGGGTGTCGCCCTTCTGCACGGTGTACGTGCCGGCCGATGCGACCGGTGCCGTCGGGGCCGGGGCTGCCGGGGTCGCGCCGGTGAGGCGGAGCACCTGGCCGGGGCGGATGATCGATGTGGACGTGAGCCCGTTGAGGGCGAGGACGTCGGCGGTGCGCAGACCGTAGCGGGCCGCGATCCCGAAGACCGTGTCGCCGCGCTGCACCGTGTAGGTCGCGGGTGAGGCTGCCGTCGGCACGCGAGAGGTCGACGTCGCTGCGGGGGAGTCGCTGCCTGGTGCGCGCGGCGATCGGTGGTGATCGGCGGCGCTTTCCACGGCCATCGCGGGAGATGGTGCGGCGCCCAGGAGAAGAGCGATCGACCCCGCAACAGCGGCCGGCATGAGTGCGGGCGCACCGCGGAGTCGGGAACTGTCCACCTGTTGTCGCACGAGTCTCCCCCTCTGTGACTGACCAAAACCGTGTCACGGAAGTTAATTCGTGTCAACTGATGCTAAAGAAGTGACTGTTGTGACTGAAGGGACGGAAGTGAGCATGACGGCGCGATTCGCAGAGCGATCTTCGCGTGAGATAGTGGCACGGTGACCGCTGAGCCCGCGCCGCTTTTCGAGACCGACTGGCTGACCCTCCCCGAACTGGTGGATGTGCTCGGCGAACCGCTGGGCCGCGTCAAGCGGTTCCTCGACGAGTCGCATCTCGTCGGGGCCCGCCAGGAGGACGGCGTCTTCAAGGTGCCCGCCGCCTTCATCCTCGACGGGCATCCGCTGGCATCGCTGCACGGAACGCTCATCGTGCTGCACGATCGCGGTTTCACCGACGATGAGACGATCGAGTGGCTCCTCACCCCCGAGGAGTCCATCGGGCTCGCGCCGATCGAGGCCCTCCGTGCCGGCCGCAAGAGCGAGGTCCGGCGCGTAGCCCAGTCGCTGGGCTGAGCCCTCGACCGGTATTCCCCGCCTGAGCGATCAGGTGGTCCGGACAGTCGCGGCCCGTGCCAGGTCACGCAGCTCGCCGACCGCGGCGTTGCCGAGGCGTGCGCCTGACAGCGACCGCTCCGCCTCACGGGCATAGTCCGCGATGAGCGACTCGACGCGCTCCAGGGCTCCGGTCTCGACGATCGTGCGCTGCAGCGCAGCGATCTGCGGGCCATCGAGGTCGGGGTCTCCGATCAGCTCGTCGACGATCCGCCTCGGCGACGCGGCGAGACCCTCCCGGGCGAACGCGATCAGCACCGTGCGCTTGCCCTCACGGAGGTCGTCACCGGAGGGCTTGCCGGTCTGCGCCTCGTCACCGAAGACGCCCAGGACGTCGTCGCGCAGCTGAAAGGCCATGCCGAGCGGATGCCCGAACGCGGCCAGCGCGGCCTGCTGCGCGGCATCCGCTCCCGCGATTGCTGCGCCGATGGCGAGCGGCTGCTGCACGCTGTACCGCGCCGACTTGAACGACGCGACGCGCAGCGCGCGCGCCGCGTGCCGGTCGTCCGGCTCGGTGCGGAAGGCGGACTCCTCGGCGACGTCGAGGAACTGCCCGATGGTGACGTCGCGCCGCATCCTCGCGTACTCCGCACGCGGTGCGGCGGGGGAGACGGATGCCGCGGCCAGCCCGTCTTCGAAGAGGTCGTCGCTCCACGCCAGCAGCAGGTCGCCGAGGAGCACGGCGGCCGACCGGCCGAAGGCGGCGGCATCGCCCTCCCAGCCTGCGGCCCGGTGCGCCGCCTCGAGCGACCGGTGGGCCGCCGGCCGCCCTCGGCGCGTATCGGAGTTGTCGATGAGATCGTCGTGGACGAGCGCCGCCGCGTGAAAGACCTCGAGCGACGCGGCGGCGGCGATCACTTCAGCGGGCAGCGCTCCGGAGCGATCGGAGAGCTCCGCCACGGCCCGGAATCCGGCGACGCAGAAGCGCCCGCGCAGCCGCTTGCCGCCACGGAGAGCGTCGGCTGCCGCGCCGACGAAGAGGGCCGCTTCGGTGCCGAGACCGTCTGACTCATCGCGCTGGATGGCGACGAAGTTGTCCAGTCGCTGAGAAATAGCCGCGACGGGATCCACAGGGGCTGACACGGGCCTAGCCTAGTGATCCAAGGCACGCGTAGAATTGACGCGTTCGAGTGTGTAGAGGGGGAAGCATGCCACTCTCCGAACAGGAGCAGCGCCTGCTTGATGAGATGGAACGCCATCTCATGCGGAACGACGCGGATGTCGTGAGCGCGCCCACAGATGGCCGCACGTTGAGTTATCGCAACATCGTCTACGGCACGATCCTGGTTCTGGTGGGCCTCGGCGGTCTGATCTTCGGGGTATCGACGAGCTTCGTGGTCGTCGGCGTCATCGGCTTCGTGGTCATGCTGGGCGGTGTGATCCTCGCGGTCACGCCGACGAAGGGCCTCGGCGCGGTGCCGCTCGAGACCGAACCGCAGGCCGCCAAGCCGCACCGATCGACTTCGTTCATGGATCGCATGAACGATCGCTGGGACCGCCGCCAGGAAGACCGCTGACAGCCGCCTGACCTTTCAAGAGCATCGACCTTCGGGTCGGTGCTCTTTTTTTTTGCCCGGACGCAGACGGCAGCGCGCGTCATCTCGTGCCGGATTCCGGACGAGTGGAGGACGGGCCCAACTGCGCCGTGATTCGCATAGCCATGTGGAGGGAAGTGGAGTAAAGTGGCGGACATACCCGTCGGGGGGCCGAACAGAGGGGGGTGATCCGCCGATGCTTCTGGGCACGCACACTCCCAAGCTCGATGACAAAGGGCGCGTCATCCTTCCCTCGAAGTTCCGTGACGACCTCGGTGCCGGCATCGTGGTCACCCGCGGACAGGACCGCTGCCTGTACGTCTTCAGCGCGGCGGAGTTCGAGCGCATCCACGAGCGGATCCGCGAGACCCCCCTGACCAACCGGGACGCCCGGAACTTCCTGCGGATGTTCCTTTCCGGGGCAAGCGCCGAAAAGCCCGACAGCCAGAACCGCATCACGATCCCCCCTCCGCTGCGCGCCTATGCCGGCCTGGAGCGAGACCTCGTCGTCACCGGCGTGGGCGCCCATGCCGAGATCTGGAACGCCGACGCGTGGAACACCTACGCGGAAGGCAACGAAGAGAGCTATGCCGAGCTGGAGCAGGAGGTGATTCCGGGCCTGTTCTGAGCCCCCCGGCCGTGACTCCCAGCCGCTCCCGCCCTGACGCACTTCCCCGGCGCCAGGTCAGAGCGGATGGGGATCAGGGCCGGGGGACCAGTGCCCAGACATCATGAACCTCCGCGACATCCACACTCCCGTGCTGCTCGACCGCTGCGTCGAACTGCTCACCCCCGCCGTCGAGCCCGAAGGCGCGGTGCTCGTCGATGCGACGCTCGGCATGGGCGGCCATGCCGAGGCGTTCCTCGAGCGCTTTCCCAGGCTCCATCTCATCGGCCTCGACCGCGACCGCGACGCTCTGGCCATCGCCCGGGAGCGGCTCGCGCCGTTCGGCGACCGGGTGACGCTCGTGCACACCGTGTACGACGGCATCGCCGAGGCCGTCACATCGACCGGGCGATCATCGGTCGACGGCATCCTCTTCGATCTCGGCGTCTCTTCGCTCCAGCTCGACGAGGCCGACCGCGGCTTCGCGTACGCGCGGGATGCGCCGCTCGACATGCGCATGGATCAGACCTCCGGCACGACGGCCGCCGACATCCTTGCCACCTACGGCGAAGGCGACCTGCGTCGCATCTTCGAGCGGTACGGCGAGGAGAAGCTGTCCGGCCGCTACGCCCGAGCCATCATCCGCGCTCGACAGGAGGCGCCGATCGAACGGTCCGGCCGACTGGTCTCGATCCTCCACGACGCGACGCCCGCGGCGCTGCAGCGGACGGGACATCCGGCCAAGCGGGTCTTCCAGGCGCTGCGGATCGAAGTCAACCGCGAGCTCTCCGTTCTCGAACGCGCGATTCCGGCGGGGCTCGATCTGCTCCGGGTGGGCGGGCGGATGGTGGTCATGTCGTACCAGTCCCTGGAAGACCGCATCGTCAAGCACGACTTCGCCGATGCGACCGCCTCCACGGCTCCGGCGGGGCTCCCGGTCGAGCTCCCCGAGCACACCCCGCGCTTCCGGCTGCTCGTCAAGGGCGCCGAGCTCGCGTCTGCCGAGGAGATCGCGCGCAATCCCAGAGCGACTCCGGTGCGCCTTCGCGCGGCCGAGCGCATCAAGGAGGCGCGATGAGCGTTCCCCTGCGCACCGCGCCGGCCCCATCCCGCTGGGACGAGGCGCGACGGCGACTGCGGCTGCTGGATGCTCCGGCGCGCCGCCGTCCTCGGCTGCTCTACGCGATGATCGCACTGGGCGGGGCGATCACGATCGGCGCCGCTCAGATGTGGCTCTCGGTGCTGACCACCCAGGGCTCGTATGAGCTCTCCGCCCTCCGCAGCACGCAGCGCGAACTCGGCTGGCAGAGTCAGATGCTGTACGACGACGTCGCCGGGCTCAGCTCGCCGCAGTATCTCGCGGCGAACGCCTCCGCCCTCGGCATGGTGATCAACGAGTCGCCGAACTATCTGCGGCTCAGCGATGGGGCCATCCTCGGTGCGGGGCAGGTGGCGCTCGGCGCGTCATCGGTCGACGCCATCGGCCGCGCCGGCGTGCCCAACGCCCTCATCACCGACACCCCGCTCGTGACCGAGCCGGACGCGACGATCGCGGGAGCGCCCGTGATCGCTGCGGAGACGAACCCCGACGGCACCACGGCCGACGGAGTCCCGGCGGATGGTGTCGCGATCGCGAACACTCCGCCGGCGCTCACCGACGGACTGCCCACCCCGAGCACACACTGAGGTCATGACCACCAAGAGCACCCGCAGCCCGCGCCGTCGCACCGTGGTCGCCCTCGCCGTCGTGCTCGTGGTGCTCGCCGGATTCATCGTGCGACTCGTCGACATCCAGGTCGTGAGCGCGGCCGAGCACATCGAGGACTCGCTCGCCAACGCGCTCGGCGGCGGCAGGCCGGTGTACGGCACCAGGGGAAGCATCGTCGACGAGTCCGGGCAGACGCTCGCCGGCAGCATCCTGCTGTACGACGCGCAGCTCGACCCCTCGAACGTGGGACCGCTCAAGCGGAAGAACGACAAGGGCAAGGTCGTCGAAGTCCCGTGGACCGAAGTCGCCGCCGAGATCGCCGAGATCACCGGCCAGACGGCCGAAGAGGTCCAGAAGGTCGTCGACGATGCCCGTGCGGCCGACCCGGACTCGCAGTACGCGCTGCTCAAGCGCGGGCTCACCACCGAGCAGTTCCGCACCCTGGCCGATCTCGGCATCCCGTTCCTGTACTTCGAGCCCCACCCCGCGCGCACCTACCCGGACGGCGCAGTGGCCGGCAACGTGGTGGGCTACATGGGGATCGACGGGGCACCGCTCGGCGGGCTCGAGCAGAGCGAGAACGACTGCCTCACCGCGACGGACGGCACCCTCGCCTACGAGAAGGGCAAGGACGGGGTCATCATCCCCGGGACCGAGGTCGAGGATCCTGCTGTCGACGGCGGGACGCTGACGCTCACGATCAACCGCGACCTGCAGTGGTACCTCCAGCAGCTGATCGCCGAGCAGGTGCAGGACGAGCAGGCGCTGTCCGGCACGATCACCGTCGTCGAGGTGGCCACGGGCAAGATCCGGGCCGCCGCCGAGTACCCGACCGTCGACCCCAACGACGTCGCGGCGTCGAAGGTCGACGATCGCGGGAGCCGGATCTTCACCAACTCCTTCGAGCCCGGATCGACCTTCAAGGCGCTCACCGCAGCGACGCTCATCGACGCCGGCGGGCAGACCCCGCGCTCGAGCGTCACCGTCTCCGGCGACGAGACCTTCGCCAATGGGGCACGCGTGAGCGACGCCTTCGACCACCCGACGTACGACTACACGCTGACCGGCGTGCTCATCGACTCGTCCAATGCGGGCATCTCGAAGTTCTCCGAGCGGGTGAGCGCCCAGACCCGATACGACTACTTCAAGCGGTTCGGCATCGGCGATGGAAGCAGCATCCCGTTCTACGGCCAGTCCAACGGCTGGCTCTCCAAGCCCGACACGTGGGACTACCAGACGCTCTACAACACCGCGTTCGGGCAGGGTGTCTCGACGACCGTGCCTGAGCTGGCGGGGGCGTACCAGGCCATCGCGAACGACGGGGTCAAGGTGCCGCTGTCGATCGTCGAGTCGTGCACCCAACCTGATGGCACCGTGGAGAAGCCGCAGCTGCCCGAGCCCTCGCGGATCCTCAGCGAGCAGACCGCCACCGACGTGCAGCAGATGCTCGAGAACGTCTTCGTGCAGGGGCAGCTCGCTCCGCAGGTCGCCATTCCCGGATACCGTGTGGCGGGCAAGACCGGCACGGGCGAGAAGTCCGACGGCAACGGCGGCTACAAGCGTGGCGTGTACTTCACGACGATGATCGGATTCGCGCCTGCCGACGACCCGCAGTACCTCGTCGTCGTCACGCTCGACGAGCCGACCAGGGTAAAGTCATCTGCGGCCAATGCGCCGGCATGGCAGAAGGCCATGACCCAGGTGCTCAAGACCTATCGCATCATGCCGGCGACGTCAGCACCCACACTGCTCCCCAAGTTCGCTCAGTGACGTCGGTCCGGCCGGAGAACCGATGATCGACTTCACTCTCAGCAGGCTCGCCCACGTCGTCTCCGGTGAACTGCGCCTCGCGGCATCCGACACCCCGGACACCGTCGTATCCGGCGCGGTCGACACCGACTCCCGGCTGATCGGCCCCGGCGACATCTTCGTGGCGAAGCCCGGCGAGGTGACCGACGGGCACCTCTTCGTCGACACCGCTGTGGCGGCCGGTGCGGTCCTCGCGCTCGTCGAGCGACCGGTCGACGCCGCGGTCTCGCAGATCGTCGTGCCCGACGTCGTCGCCGCACTGGCCGATCTCGCGCGCGCCACCGTCGCGCGCGTGCGGGCCGAGGGCGAGCTGCGCGTCGTGGGCATCACCGGCTCGAACGGCAAGACCACGACCAAGAACCTCCTCGCCCGCATCCTCGAGTCCGAGGGCGAGACCGTGTCGCCGCGCGCGTCTTTCAACAACGAGGTCGGCGCGCCGCTGACCATGCTGCGCGTGACGGCCACGACGCGATTCCTGGTCAGCGAGTTCGGTGCGAGCGCGCCCGGCGAGATCGCTCGCCTCGCCGGCCTCGTCGAACCGGATCTCGGGGTCGTCCTGATGGTGGGCATGGCCCACGCGGGCGGCTTCGGCGGCATCGATGCGACGCTCGCGGCCAAGTCCGAGCTCGTGCGGGCCGTGCGCCCCGGGGGGCTCGCGGTGCTCAACGCCGATGACGGGCGGGTCGCGTCCATGGCGTCGATCGCCGCTGAGCGCGATGCCGCGGTCCGCTGGTTCGGCCGAGGCGGCGGTGCGACCCACGTGCGCGCCGACGACGTCGAGGTCACGGCATCCGGTACCCGCTCCACGATCACCGCCGACGGTGTCACTCTGCCCCTGAACTTGAAGGTCCTCGGCGAGCACCACGTCATGAACGCGCTCGCGGCGATCGCCGCGGCGACCGCCCTCGGGGTGTCGCTGCAGGACTGCATCACCCGCCTCGAGACCGTCGAACTGGCCGAGCGGTGGCGCATGCAGCCGATGGGGTCCGACCGCGTGCGGATCATCAACGACGCCTACAACGCCAGCCCCGACTCGATGTCGGCGGCGCTGCGCACCCTCGCACAGATCACGGGGCCGGGCGAGCGGACCGTCGCGGTGCTCGGCGCGATGAGCGAACTGGGGGAGTACGCCGGCGAGGAGCACGACCGCATCGGCCTGCAGGCGGTGCGGCTGGGCATCCAGCGCATCGTCGTGATCGGACCCGAGGCGCGGCGGCTGTTCCTCGCCGTCGTCGGCGAGGGCTCGTGGGACGGCGAGGGGGTCTACTTCGCCACCGCCGACGAGGCCTACGACTATCTCCTCACCGAACTGCGGGACGGCGATCGGGTGCTGGTCAAGTCCTCCAACTCGGCAGGTCTGCGGCACCTGGGCGATCGTCTGGGAGAATCGTTCTCGTGAGATCCCTCCTTACTGCTGCGTCGATCTCGCTGGCCTTCACCCTGTTCCTCACGCCGGTGTTCCTGCGGTGGTTCCGCAAGTGGGGCTGGGGCCAGATCATCCGCACGCCTGAGGACGGGAACATCCCGCCCCACGAGGCCAAGCGGGGCACCCCCACCATGGGCGGTGTGATCTTCATCGTCGGCACGCTGGTCGGCTACTTCATCGGCACGTACGCCGGAAACTTCCCGCCCACCGTCTCGGGCCTGCTCGTGCTGTGGATGATGGTCGGATTCGGGGTGGTCGGCTTCATCGACGACTACATGAAGGTGCACCACCAGCGCAGCCTCGGACTGACCGGGTGGCGCAAGATCGTCGGGCAGGTCATCGTCGTCGTCCCCTGGGCGATCGTCTCGCTGAACTTCCCGAACGCCGCCGGGCAGACCCCGGCGTCTCCGTACGTCTCGATCTTCCGCGACATCCCACTGCTGTCCTTCATGGCGCTCGGCCTCGTGGTCGGCTGGATCCTCTACATCCTGTGGATCACGTTCATCGGGGTCGCCTGGTCGAACAGCACGAACGTGACCGATGGCCTCGACGGACTCGCGGCCGGATCGGGCATCTTCACGATCGCCGCGATGAGCCTCGTCACGTTCTGGCAGTTCCAGCAGCGCTGCGACTCCTCGGACCTGGTCGCCTCCTTCCAGACCGCGTGCTACGGCACCCGCGATCCGCTGGATCTCACGATCGTCGCTGCGGCGTTCGTCGGCGCCCTCGCCGGGTTCCTGTGGTGGAACGCGCCCAAGGCGCAGGTGTTCATGGGCGATGTCGGGTCGATGGCGATCGGCGGGGTCATCGCCGCGATGTCGATCCTGTCGCGCACCGAGGTGCTCACCGTCATCGTCGCGGGCGTCTTCATCATCGGACCCGGGTCGGTGATCCTCCAGCGCTACTACTTCAAGCTCACGCGAGGCAAGCGCCTCTTCCTGATGAGCCCGTTCCATCATCACCTCGAGATGCGCGGCTGGGCCGAGACGACGATCGTCGTGCGGATGTGGATCATCGCCGCCATGCTCGCCGTCACCGGCGTCGGGCTCTTCTACGTCGAGTGGCTCGCCCGCACATGAGCGCCGATCGCCTCAGCGCCCTCACGAGCTGGCACGCCGACTGGAAGGGGCTGCGGGTCGCTGTGCTCGGCCTCTCGGTGACCGGCTTCTCGGTCGCCGACACGCTGGCCGAGCTCGGCGCCGATGTCCTCGTCGTCACCGAGCGCGCCGACGAGGAGTACGAGCGGCTCCTCCCGGTCATGGGGGCGCGGCTCTGGGTCGGCTCACTGAGCGATGTCCCCCCTGCGCTGGCAGAGTTCGATCCCGAACTCGTCGTGGCATCGCCCGGCTTCCCGCCGGGGCATCCGGTCATCACGTGGGCGCGTGAGCGCGGCGTCGGACTCTGGGGCGACGTCGAGCTGGCCTGGCGGGTGCGCGACAAGGTCGTGCGCGCCGACGGAACACCCGCCGACTGGATCCTCATCACGGGGACCAACGGCAAGACCACCACGACCCGGCTGACTGCGACCATGCTCGTCGCGGGCGGCCTGCGGGCCGTGCCCGTCGGCAACATCGGCACTCCGGTGCTCGACGCGGTGCGCGACCCCGAGGGCTTCGACGCGCTCGTCGTCGAGCTGTCGAGCCACCAGCTCTGGTACCTCGGCCTGCAGGACGGACCCGAGCCGGTGTCGCCGTTCGCGAGCGTGTGCCTCAACCTCGCCGACGACCACCTCGAGTGGCACGGCTCGTTCGACGCGTACCGCGACGCGAAGGCGCACGTCTACGACCGCACGCGCGTCGCGTGCGTGTACAACAAGGCGGATGCCGCGACCCGCCGCATGGTCGAGGACGCCGATGTCGTCGAGGGCGCGCGCGCCATCGGATTCGACCTCGGAGTCCCGGGGCCGAGCGATCTCGGCGTGGTCGACGGGATCCTCGTCGATCGCGCCTTCCTCGACGACCGCCACACCAGCGCCCTCGAGCTCACGACGGTGGCGGATGTCGCAGCCCTTGGGCTCGGCGCACCGCACATGGTCGCGAACATCCTCGCGGCCAGCGCTCTCGCCCGTGCGCTCGATGTGCCGCCGGTGGCGATCCGCGCCGCCCTGCAGGAGTTCACGCTCGACCCGCACCGCATCCAGGTCGTGGCGATGCACGGCGGCGTCACGTGGGTCGACGATTCCAAGGCCACGAACCCGCATGCCGCCGCGTCTTCGCTCGCGGCGTATCCGGGCGCGGTGTGGGTCGTGGGCGGACTCCTCAAGGGTGTGGATGTCTCCGACCTCGTCGCCGGGCGCGGCGCCCGCGCGAAGGCCGCGATCGTGATCGGCCTCGATCGCGCGCCGGTCGTGGCGGCGTTCTCGCGACACGCGCCCGCGGTGCCCGTGTTCGAGGTGGACGGCGCTGAGACTGGGGATGTCATGGCACGGGTCGTTGAACTGGCGGCCGGGATCGCACGTGACGGGGACGTCGTGCTGCTCGCCCCCGCCGCCGCATCCTTCGATCAGTTCGCGTCCTATGCAGACCGAGGCCGGCGTTTCGCGGCAGCGGTGAGGGAACGGATCGCAGGGGGAGACGATGGCGAGCACGACCACCGCCCCGACCCGACCGGGCCAGATCCCGCCTGACCCGAAAGGCCGCCGAGGCCTGGCCGCCCGCGTGTCGCTCGGCAAGGTGTTCGCGCCGGTCCCGAGCGAGTTCCTGCTCATCACCTCGACGGCGCTGCTGCTGACCTTCTTCGGTCTCGTGATGATCCTCTCGGCGACATCGGCTACCGCGACCGCGGCGGGCCAGCCGCCCTATGAGGCCGTGCTCAAGCAGGCGATGTTCGCCGTGCTCGGCATCCCGCTGATGTTCATCGCCAGCCGCCTCCCCATCGCGTTCTGGAAGAAGGTGGCGTGGCCGGCGCTGATCGCGGCGATCCTCTTCCAGCTGCTCGTCTTCGTGCCCGGCATCGGCGTCGAGGCGAACGGCAACCGCAACTGGATCGTCGTGGCGGGCCTCCAGGCCCAGCCCTCGGAGTTCCTCAAGCTCACCCTCGCGCTGTGGGTCGGGTACGTGCTGTTCCGCAAGCAGACGCTCCTCGGGTCGTGGACCCACGTCGTGATCCCGCTCGTGCCGGTCACCGTGCTCGTGCTGGCCACCGTCATGGCCGGCCGCGACATGGGCACGGCGATGATCATCGCCCTCGTGGCCCTCGGAGCGCTCTTCTTCTCCGGGGTGAAGCTGCGGCTGTTCATCCTGCCCGCCATGCTCGGCGTGCTCGGGGCTGTCGTGTTCGCGGCGACCAGCCCCGACCGCGTGCGCCGCATCCTGAGCTTCCTCAACCCGAACTGCCTCGCCGACTACTTCGGCGACTGCTACCAGCCGCTGCACGGCATCTGGGGCCTCGCCGGGGGCGGCATCTTCGGAGTGGGCCTCGGCGGCTCGAAGGAGAAGTACGACTGGCTCCCCGCCGCCGCGAACGACTACATCTTCGCGATCGTCGGCGAAGAACTCGGCCTGATCGGCTGCATCGTCGTGCTCGGGCTCTTCGCGCTCTTCGCGGTCGGGGCGTTCCACGTCATCCGCAAGACCCACGACCCGTTCGTGCGCATCGTGGCCGGCGCCATCACGGTGTGGATCGTCGGTCAGGCCCTCATCAACATCGGCGTCGTCCTGCGGGTGTTCCCCGTGCTCGGGGTGCCGCTGCCGTTCATGTCGCAGGGCGGCACGTCGCTGCTGTCCGTCCTCCTCGCCTGCGGCGTGCTGCTGTCGTTCGCCCGCACGCTGCCCGCGAAGACGGATGCCGCGGTGCGTCGTCGCCCGCGTGCGCAAGTAGTCTCGTCCAGGTGACGACGTACCTTCTGGCCGGTGGTGGCACTGCGGGGCATGTCAATCCGCTCCTCGCCGTCGCCGATGCGCTGCGCGAGCGCGAACCTGACGCGCACGTGCTCGTCCTAGGCACGCGGGAGGGGCTCGAAGCCCGCCTGGTGCCGCTTCGCGGCTACGAGCTGCTGATCGTCGACAAGGTGCCGTTCCCGCGGCGGCCGAACCGCGCGGCCGCGTCTTTTCCGGCCCGGTTCCGGGGCGCGATCGCCCAGGTCCGGACCCACCTGACCGACCGGGCTGTCGACGTGGTCGTTGGCTTCGGCGGCTACGCGTCGGCGCCGGCCTATGTCGCGGCCGCGCGCGCGCACGTGCCGTACGTGGTGCACGAGGCCAACGCCAAGCCAGGGCTCGCCAACGTGCTGGGCGCGCGCCGGGCCGCCGCCGTCGGAGTGGCCTTCGCGGGCACCCGGCTCCGGGGCGGCACCGTGGTCGGGATGCCGCTGCGCCGTGAGATCGTCGACCTCGACCGACAGGGGCTGCGCGCCGAGGCAGCTGCCCACTTCGGGCTCGACCCTGATCGTCCGACGCTCCTCGTGTTCGGTGGGTCGCTCGGCGCCCGGCAGCTCAATGCGGCCTTCGGCGGTGCCTGGCAGGACGTGCTGGACGCCGGCTGGCAGCTTCTGCACGTCACGGGGGAGAAGTCCGAGCTCGTCGATCCGGGCGTGGCAGGCTATTGCCTGCAGCGCTACGTCGATCGGATGGACCTGGCGTTCGCGATCGCCGACTTCGTCGTGTCGCGTGCCGGAGCCGCCACCGTGAGCGAGATCAGCGCGCTCGGCATCCCGGCGGTGTACGTCCCGTACGCGGTCGGCAACGGGGAGCAGGCACTCAACGCCGCATCTGCGGTGCGCGCCGGTGCGGCGGCCGTCATCCCCGACAGCGAGTTCACGCCCGGGCGGGTGCGCACGGAGGTCATCCCGCTGCTGGCCGATGCCGCGCGGCGCACGGCGATGACCGCGGCCGCGGCATCCGTCGGAATCCGCACCGGCACCGAGAATGTCGTGGCCCTCGTCGACCGGGCCCTTCGGGGTCAGTGACCGAGGGTTCGGCGCCCGTGCCAGCGTGCCGGGGCCGAGCCCCCAGCCCGCCCGCTTAGGCTTGACAGGTCATGATCAGACCCGACCTGAGCCTTCCCATTCCCGAGTCCATCGAGGCTGCGCACTTCATCGGCATCGGCGGTTCCGGTATGTCGGGGCTTGCGCGCATGTTCCTCGAGCGTGGCATCCGCGTCTCCGGATCCGACCGCGCTGACAGCCAGGCGCTGCGCGAACTCGCCGCGCTCGGCGCCCGCGTGCACGTCGGGCACGATGCCGCGAACCTCGGCGACGCCGACACCGTGATCCACACCGGGGCCATCTGGCCGGAGAACCCCGAGTTCGTGACGGCGAAGGAGCGGGGGATGCCGGTCATCCACCGTTCGCAGGCCCTGTACTGGCTCATCGGCGGCCGCCGGCTCGTCTCGATCGCCGGCGCGCACGGCAAGACCACGTCGACCGGCATGCTCGTCACCGCTCTGCAGGCGCTCGACGCCGCGCCCACCTTCGTGAGCGGCGGCGTCATCGCCCAGCTGGGCGTCTCGAGCGGCACCGGGTCGGACGATCTCGTCGTCATCGAGGCCGACGAGTCCGACGGAACATTCCTCCTCTACGACACCTCGGTCGCGCTCATCACGAACGTCGACCCCGACCACCTCGACCACTGGGGCTCGGCCGACGCGTTCTACGACGCCTTCGCCCGATTCGCGAACGAGGCCGGCGAGGCGGTCGTGATCTCGGCCGACGATCCGGGCGCGCTCCTGGTCTCGTCGCGGATCACGCACCCGAACGTGCTGACCTTCGGGACGTCGGATGCCGCGAACCTTCGGGTCTCGGACATCCGCACCGACGGCCCGGTGGCGTTCACCCTGACCTACCGCGACGAGTCGGTGACCGCGCAGCTGATCGTCCCCGGCGAGCACAACGCGATCAACGCGGCAGGAGTCGTCGCAGCGCTCCTCACGCTCGGCTTCGGACTCGAGCCCGCGATCCGCGCCGTTGAGGGCTTCGCGGGCACGGTGCGGCGCTTCGAGCTGCATGGCGTCGAACGGGGCGTGAGCGTGTACGACGACTACGCGCACCATCCCACCGAGGTGGCCGCGGCCCTCGCCGCCGCCCGCACGGTGATCGGCGACGGCCGGATCATCGCGGTCCACCAGCCGCACACCTACTCGCGGACGCAGCACATGTTCCGCGAGTTCGCCGACGTGCTCGAGCAGTACGCCGACCACACCGTGGTCCTCGATGTCTACGGTGCGCGCGAGGATCCGGTGCCGGGCGTCACGGGCGAACTGGTCAGCGGCGCGTTCGCGGATCCCTCGCACGTGCAGTTCGTAAAGGACTGGCAGTCCGCCGCCGACTACACCGCCACGGTGGCACGGTCCGGCGACTACGTGATCACCCTCGGCTGCGGCAACGTCTACCAGATCATCCCGCAGGTGCTCGACGCGCTCTCGCGCACGGCCGCCGGGGAGTAGCCGAATGCGCCGGCCTTCGCCCCTGCCGCAGAGCCCGGCACCCCGCGAGGGCTCCGCCGACGGATCACCCGCACCGGGGATCAGCGGGTCCGTGGCGGTGCCGGCGTCTGGGTCCGGACCCGCCGGTGCGCCTGATGCCGCGCCGGCATCAGGACCGCTGGGCACAGCGACGGCCACCATGACCGGACCGCTCATCGTGGAGCCGCACGAGGTGCAGTCGGTCGCACCGGTCATCCCGCTGGGCGCACCGCACGCGCTGCCCGAGATGGCACCCGCCGGTGAGAGCGCCGATGCGGACGACGATCCGGCGATCCGCATCCGCGACGTCTGGGCGGCAGCCCGGGCGCGTCGACGGGCGCTGCGCGCCGAGGTCCGGCGGTTCACAGGCCGCCAGCGACGGCGCAGGATGCTGTGGGTCGCGGTCGCGGCATCCGTCCTGCTCCTGGTGCTGACGACGCTCGCGATGGCGTACAGCCCGCTCTTCGCCGTCGAGCGGATCCGCGTCGTCGGAGCCCAGCAGCTCGATGCGGCGGCCGTGGAGGCCGCGCTGTCGGATGAGCTCGGCACACCGCTGCCCCTGATCGACGAGAGTGCGGTGAAGGCCGCCCTGGTGACCTTCCCGCTCGTGCAGACGTACTCGCTCGAGGCGCGGCCACCGCACGAGCTCATCGTGCGGATCGTCGAGCGGATGCCGATCGGACTCATCCAGACGCGTGCGGGGTACACGCTGGTCGATGCCGCGGGGGTCATCCTGTCGACGACCGAGACGCCGGCGCCCGGTCGCCCGCTGCTCACCGTGTCGGGCGGCACGAATTCGCGTGCCTTCGCGGCGACTGCGCAGGTGATGCGCTCGCTGCCCGCGTCGATCCGCGACCAGGTCACCGCCATCTCGGCCACGACCGCCGACGACGTCACACTGACGCTCGGCGGCACGAACTCCCAGGTCGTATGGGGCAGTGCCGACCAGTCGGCCTTGAAGGCCAAGGTGCTCGAGACGACGATGCGCTCGCGCCCGCCCGCATCGGTGAGCGAATACGACGTGTCGTCCCCGGCCGCCATCGTGGTGCGCTGACCCGACCGTTCCACGCGGACCGAGCGGATTCGCGCGGCGATGTCGCGACACGCCGCCCGGCTCCGGCTCTCGTCGACGCGGCCGCATACCTTCGAGTCAGGAATTGCATACCGGGCAATTCTTTATACCTCAACATGAAGTTGAAGGTTTTTTTTCGGGGTTTCGTAGACGGAGGCCGGCATGAGCCAGAACCAGAATTACCTCGCCGTGATCAAGGTCGTCGGCGTCGGCGGCGGCGGCGTCAACGCGGTCAATCGCATGATCGACCTCGGCCTGCGCGGCGTCGAGTTCATCGCGATCAACACCGACGCACAGGCGCTGCTGATGAGCGACGCAGACGTCAAGCTCGACGTGGGACGCGAACTGACCCGCGGACTCGGTGCGGGGGCGGATCCCGAAGTGGGCCGTCGCGCAGCCGAAGACCACGCGGAGGAGATCGAAGAGGCCCTGCGCGGCGCGGACATGGTCTTCGTCACCGCGGGCGAGGGCGGTGGAACGGGCACCGGCGGCGCACCGGTCGTCGCCAAGATCGCCAAGTCGATCGGCGCACTGACCATCGGCGTCGTGACGAAGCCGTTCTCCTTCGAGGGGCGTCGTCGGCAGCAGCAGGCCGAGACCGGCGTCTCGAAGCTGAAGGAGGAGGTCGACACCCTCATCGTGGTGCCGAACGACCGACTCCTCGAGATCAGCGACCGCGGCATCTCGATGATCGAGGCATTCGCCACCGCCGACCAGGTGCTCCTCGCCGGTGTGCAGGGCATCACCGACCTCATCACGACGCCGGGTCTCATCAACCTCGACTTCGCCGACGTCAAGTCGGTCATGCAGGGTGCGGGCTCCGCCCTCATGGGCATCGGCTCGGCCCGCGGCGCGGACCGTGCGATCAAGGCGGCCGAACTGGCCGTCGAGTCGCCGCTGCTCGAAGCGTCGATCGAGGGTGCGCACGGCGTGCTGCTGTCCATCCAGGGCGGATCGAACCTCGGCATCTTCGAGATCAACGACGCCGCACAGCTCGTGAAGGAAGCGGCCCACCCCGAGGCGAACATCATCTTCGGCACCGTGATCGACGACACGCTCGGCGACGAGGTGCGGGTCACGGTCATCGCCGCCGGCTTCGACAGCGGTGAGCCGACGTCGCGCATCGAGCCGATGACGGCCGCACGGGTGGCGACACCGCCGGCCGTGCCGTCCTCGCTCCCGGAGTCGATCGAGCGCCCCGTCGAGAAGGAGCCGGTGTCGGTCGGAGCCACGATCGACTCGAGCTACGACTCGGCGTTCGGCGACGACGACCTCGACATCCCCGACTTCCTGAAGTGAGATGACCGGGCGGGAGACCGCCCGGTCCCACGGATCTACCCTCGAGAGGCTCTGAAGAACGTGGATGCACTCGAGGAGCGCCTCGCGGACGTGGACGTGCGCATCGCCGATGCCGCGCGCGCGGCCGGTCGCGATCCGCGAGCGTTGACCCGCATCGTCGTGACGAAGTTCCACCCGCCGACGATCGTGGAGCAGCTGTACACCCTCGGTGTGCGCGAGTTCGGCGAGAACCGGCAGCAGGAGCTGAGCGAGAAGGCCGCCGCCGTGGGCGAGCGAGACGGACTCGCGTGGCACTTCATCGGGCAGGCGCAGACCAACAAGGCGCGGGCGATCCGGGCCGCGGCATCCGTCGTCCACTCGGTGGACCGTGCGAAACTCGCGGACGCGCTCGATGCCGCCGGTGAACCGGGTCAGGCATTGGACGTGCTCCTGCAGGTGAATCTCACCGACGACCTCGGTCGCGGCGGCGTGGCACCGGACGATCTGCCCGCGCTGGTGGAGCATGTCGCCGGGCTGCCCACGCTGCGGGTGCGCGGAGTGATGGGGGTCGCGCCACTCGATGAGGCGCCGGCATCGGCCTTCGCGCGGCTGCACGACAGCAGTGAGCGCGTCCAGGCATTCGTGCCGGACGCGAAATGGATCTCGGCGGGCATGACCGCCGATTTCGCCGAGGCGATCGCCGCGGGTGCGACACACCTGCGGATCGGCTCGGCAATAACGGGGCCAAGGCCGGTGCCCCGTTAGCCTCGAACCAGGACGGCGAGCACACACGGAGGATGCGATGTCGAACCCGCTCAAGAAGACCATGGTGTACCTCGGTCTGGCCGACGAAGAGGAAGCCTACGAGGAGCCTGTGGCGCAGCCGACCGGACGCAAGAGTGTCCAGGCCGTCGAGAAGGACGCGACGGTGACGCCGCTGCATCGACCCACGGTCGTGCGTCAGCCCGCGCCCTCCACGATCAGTGAGATCCTCACGGTGCACCCCAAGCAGTACCGCGACGCGCAGGTGATCGCCGAGAACTTCCGCGAGGGGATCCCGGTGATCATCAACCTCTCGCAGATGAGCGACGCCGATGCGCGGCGTCTCATCGACTTCGCCAGTGGACTCTCCCTCGGGCTCTATGGACGCATCGAGCGGGTCACGAGCAAGGTCTTCCTGCTCTCGCCCGAGAACGTCGCCGTCTCCGGCGACGGCGGTGTGGCGCAGGCGGACCCTGAGTCGGTCCCCTTCGCGCCGTAGACCGTGGAAGCCATCCGCGTCATCGCGGCCGTCCTGAACACGCTTCTGCTGCTCTACATCCTTGTGCTGCTCGTGCGCATGGTGCTGGACTGGATCCCGTTCTTCAATCACGAATGGCGCCCCAAGGGCGCCGGCCTGGTAGCAGCCGAAGTGGTCTACACCGTGACCGATCCGCCACTGAAGATGTTCCGCCGCGTGATCCCGCCGCTGCGCGTCGGGCAGGTCGCGATCGACTTCGGGTTCTCGATCACGATGCTGCTGTGCCTGGTGCTGCTGTCGGTGACCCGGTCGTTCGCCGGCTGACAGCGACCTGCCAGGCAATCCTTCGACAGCCCAGAGGACCCGCGACTATGCTTGCCTGGGATGGTCTGCCGGAGACGGCAGCCGAAGCCCGAATTCTGCCGGCGACCTGAGCGCTCGAAAGAGGAACCACCATGGCATTGACCCCCGATGACGTCGTCACCAAGCAGTTCCAGCACGTCCGCTTCAAGGAGGGCTTCGACCCCGACGAGGTCGACGACTTCCTCGACGAGATCGTCGTCGAGTGGCGCAAGACGATCGCTGAGAACGACGAGCTGAAGGCCAAGGTCGCGCAGCTGGAGTCCGGCGGAGCGACCGCAGCGCCGGCTGAGGAGTCTCCCGCACCGGCTGCCGAGGCGCCTGCGCCCGCGCCGGTGTCGGCTGCGGCCCCTGCTGCCGCCACCGCGGGCATCATCGAGCTCGCCCAGCGCCTGCACGACGAGCACATCGCCGAGGGTCGCGCCCAGCGCGACCAGCTCGTCGCCGATGCGCAGGCCCAGGCCGCGTCGATTCTCTCCGATGCTGAGGCACGCGGACGCGATGAGATCGCCCGGCTCGAGCGCGAGAAGGCGAATCTCGAGACCCGCATCACCGACCTCCGCGTGTTCGAGCGCGACTACCGTGCGCAGCTGCGCAACTACATCGAGGGCCACCTGCGCGACCTCGAGACCTCGGCCAACGCGTCCGGCCCCACGCCGGTCTCGGCCATCGGTCTCTAGGCCGAGCCTTTGACAGGTCGAGCCCCGCTCCATCAGGCGGCGGCCGGCATCACGATCGCGATCCTCGCGATCCTGGTGCTGGCCGCCGACCAGTTCACCAAGTACCTGGCGATCGAGAACCTCCCCCCGGAGGAGCCGGTGCACGTCATCGGCGACTTCCTGATCTTCTATCTCGTGCGCAACCCCGGCGCCGCGTTCTCGCTCGGCGAGGGCGTCACCTGGCTCTTCACGATCGCCTTGGCCGTCGTGGCCGGCATCATCGTCTGGCTGGCCGCCACCAGGGTGCGCTCGCGGCTCTGGGCGGTCGCGCTCGGCCTGCTGCTGGGCGGAGTGCTCGGCAATCTGACCGACCGGCTCTTCCGGCCACCGGCATTCGCGGTCGGGCATGTCATCGACTTCATCCACACGCCGTGGATGATGCCGGCGATCTACAACGTCGCCGACATGTTCATCGTGACGATGATGATCGGCATCGCCCTGCTCGTCCTGGTCGGTGTGCACCTCGACGGCACGCGCCATCAGCGCGACGCCATCGTGGCCGAGGCTGAGAGTTCGTCGTCCGCCGAGGCAGAGGCCCCCGGTTCGAAGGACTGACGATGGAATCACGCAGTCTTCCGGTGCCTGACGGACTCGACGGCGTACGCGTCGATGCCGCGCTCGCGAAGATGCTCGGCTTCTCGCGGACATTCGCCGCCGAGGTCGCCGAGGCCGATGGTGTGCGCCAGGACGGCCGGGTCCTCGGCAAGTCCGACCGGCTTCGCGGCGGCGCCTGGCTCGAGGTGGAATGGCAGGCGCGTCGCGATCCCGAGGTGATCCCGATCGAGGTGCCGGATCTGGGCATCGTCTACGACGACGATGACATCGTCGTGGTCGACAAGCCGACCGGCGTCGCCGCCCACCCGTCCGTCGGGTGGGAGGGCCCGACGGTGCTCGGCGCGCTGGCCGGCAGCGGATTCCGCGTCGCCACGACGGGCGCAGCGGAGCGGCAGGGCATCGTGCATCGCCTCGATGTCGGCACGAGCGGTCTCATGGTGGTCGCCAAGACCGAGCACGCCTACACGGCCCTCAAGCGCGCCTTCAAGGAACGCGAAGTGGAGAAGATCTATCACGCGGTGGTTCAGGGGCATCCCGATCCGCTGGCCGGAACGATCGACGCGCCGATCGGGCGTCACCCGACGCACTCCTGGAAGTTCGCGGTCACCCCCACAGGCAAGGACTCCGTGACGCACTACGAGACGCTCGAGGCGTTTCCCGGCGCCTCGCTGCTGGAGATCCATCTGGAGACGGGGCGGACGCACCAGATCCGCGTGCACATGGCCGCGCACCGGCATCCGTGCGTCGGCGATCCGCTGTACGGCGCCGACCCGACGATGTCGGCCCGGCTGGATCTCACGAGGCAGTGGCTGCACGCGCACCAGCTCTCCTTCGCCCACCCGCGTTCGGGCGACTGGGTGACCTTCTCTTCCGCGTATCCCGCTGATCTCGCGCACGCGCTCGAGGTGCTGCGCGGCGACTGAGGCGCGCAGGCATGCCGCCCGCGTGCCGGTCGGCATACCTGGACGGTGTCGGATGCCGGTGGCACAGTGTTTGCCATGGCGATCGAGGTGCGTCCGGCGAATGTGTTCGAGGACGTCAGGACGATTGTCGGGCCGAAGAAGCCCGATTCGAACGTGTGCTGGTGCCTGAGCTATCGCATACCGTCGAAGGAGCATCTCGCCTTGCGCGGCCCCGAACGGGGAGAGCGCGTACGGCGCCTCATCGACGAGGTGGGAGCGATTGGCGTCCTCGCCTACGACGGGGCCGATGTCGTCGGCTGGGCGGCGGTCGCCCCGCGTACGGACACGCACTTCGCGACGTTCCGGAAGATCCCGCACGTCGACGACCTCGACGTGTGGTCGGTGTGGTGCATCCGCGTGCGTCCGGGGCACCGGGGCAAGGGCATCTCGCATGCGCTCCTCGATGGCGCCGTCGCGTTCGCGAAAGAACGCGGGGCACCTGCCATCGAGGGCTACCCCGTCGATAACCAGGGGGCGAAGGTCGACCTGACGATGGCGTACGTCGGTACGCGGTCGCTTTTTCAGAAGGCCGGGTTTCACAAGGCTGCGAACACCGACTCGGTGCTCAGCGGGTTTCCCCGCGTGCTCATGCGTCTCGACCTGCGCTGAGGGGTGGTCAGAAGAGCGACCCGAGCACGTCCAAGCGCACCTGGGCGGCGATCGCGATGATCGCGTAGTCGACGATCGTGATGAGCGGAGCCCAGGCGAGGATGAAGGCGCCCACCCGGCGAGGCGACGAGCCCCATACGCCGTCGCGCAGCGACCAGCCGAGCGTGAACCAGAACAGCGGGATCGTCACGAGCCAGATGATCATGCACCAGGGGCACAGCGACCCGTACTCGAAGACACTCCGCCAGGCGAAGAAGTGCACCAGCAGGAATCCGCCGAGCACGAACACGCTGTAGACCCGCCAATACCAGGTGCGCAGACCGGTGGGCGCGGCGAGCGCGCTGACGCCGGCGTAGACGGGACCGCAGAAGAGCACGATCCCGAGAATCGAGTTGCTGAAGCCGAGCAGGTTGCCGCCGGGGGAGAGGAGGTTCGGTCCGCACGTGACGATCGGGCTGATCGAGCACGAGATGAGCGGCTTCGCGTCGGTGAGCTGGCCGATGTATTCGAGATAGAGCAGGAAGGCGACGATACCGCCCAGGGCTCCCGCGACGATCCAGAAGATCGCGAGGCCGCGTGGAGGACGGATGAGCGTGCCTGTACCAGGGGAATGCGTGGCTGACGAAGTCGAGACCATCATGCGGCTATTCTGGCCGCGTCCCACCCCCGGCGGGGCCTCGCATCACCGGAGAAATCCAGCCGCAGGGCGCGGCGCCCGGGTGGGCGGGTTCAGCGTCCGCCCTCGAAGCGCGCGGCCACGACGGTCGCTGTGGCGGCTTCGATGCGTCGGCGCATGTCATCGGAGATGTCGGTCAGAGCATCGACCGGATGCCACGCGAGATCGCGCATCTCGCCGTCGACCGGCACGGGCTCGCCCGCGACCCAGGAGCAGCGGAACGTCAGGTCGAGGTAGTCGCTCTGGTCGCCGTTCTCGTAGGTGACCCGCGGGATCTGGTGCACCCAGGCCAGGTGCTCGGCGCGGATCTTCACCCCCGCCTCTTCGAGGGCCTCACGCACGGCGGCGTCGGCCGGCTCCTCGCCGGGGTCGACGATCCCGGTGATCGGAGTCAGTGCGCCGTTGTCGGTGCGCCGTCCGAGCAGCACCTCGTCGCCCCGCAGGATGACGGCGGTCACACCGACCAGGGGGAGTGGCGCAGTGCCGACGAGACGGCGGAGTTCGAGCACGAAGTCGGGAGTCGGCATGCCGCCACGATAGCCGGGGCTCGTCAGACCCCGACCGTAGACTCGTCGGGTGGCAGCCGACTCCTTCGTTCACCTGCACGTGCACAGCGAGTACTCGATGCTCGACGGCGCGGCGCGCATCGGTCCGATGGTGCAGGAGGCGGTCCGGCTCGGGATGCCGGCGATCGCCGTCACCGACCACGGAAACACCTTCGCCGCCTACGAGTTCTACAAGAGCGCGAAGGACGCCGGGATCACGCCGATCATCGGCATCGAGGCCTACGTGACCCCGGGCACCCACCGCGCCGACAAGGCGCGGGTGCGATGGGGCACGCCCGAGCAGAACGACGACGACGTCTCCGGCTCCGGCGCCTACACGCACATGACCCTGCTGTCGGAGACGACCGAGGGGATGCACAACCTCTTCCGCCTGTCCTCGCGCGCCAGCCTGGAGGGGTACTACTTCAAGCCCCGCATGGACCGCGAGCTGCTGCAGACGTATTCGCGCGGGCTCATCGCGACCACGGGCTGCCCGTCCGGCGAGGTGCAGACGCGCCTGCGCCTGGGGCAGTACGACGCCGCGCGTGCCGCTGCCGCGGAGTTCCAGGACATCTTCGGCAAGGACAACTACTTCGCCGAGATCATGGACCACGGGCTGTCGATCGAGCGGCGCGTGATGACCGACCTCCTGAGCATCGCGAAAGACCTGCAGATCCCGCTGGTCGGCACGAACGACCTGCACTACACACACCAGCACGATGCCGGCAGCCACGCGGCCCTCCTCTGCGTGCAGTCCGGGTCGACGCTCGACGACCCGAAGCGCTTCAAGTTCGACGGCGACGGCTACTACGTCAAGAGCGCCGCGGAGATGCGGCAGATCTTCCGCGATCACCCCGACGCGTGCGACAACACGCTCCTCATCGCCGAGCGCTGCCACGTCGAGTTCAACACCGCCGCGAACTACATGCCGCGCTACCCCGTCCCGGACGGCGAGACCGAGGAGTCCTGGTTCGTCAAAGAGGTCGACAAGGGCCTGGGCGAGCGGTATCCCGCTGGCATCCCCACCGAGGTCCGGGCGCAGGCCGATTACGAGGCCACGGTCATCGCCCAGATGGGCTTCCCTGGCTACTTCCTCGTCGTCGCCGACTTCATCAACTGGGCCAAGGAGAACGGCATCCGAGTGGGTCCGGGCCGCGGCTCCGGCGCCGGTTCGATGGCGGCCTACGCCATGAAGATCACCGACCTCGATCCGCTCAAGCACGGCCTCATCTTCGAGCGGTTCCTCAACCCCGAGCGTGTGTCGATGCCCGACTTCGACGTCGACTTCGACGACCGGCGCCGCGGCGAGGTCATCCAGTACGTCACCGAGAAGTACGGCGACGAACGCGTCGCGCAGATCGTCACCTACGGCACCATCAAGGCCAAGCAGGCGCTCAAGGACGCCGGCCGCGTGCTCGGCTTCCCCTTCAGCATGGGCGAGAAGCTCACCAAGGCGATGCCCCCCGCGGTGATGGGCAAGGACATGCCGCTGGAGGGCATGTTCGACCGTGAGCACCCGCGTTTCAAAGAGGCATCCGAATTCCGTGCCCTGATCGAGACGGATGCCGAGGCCAAGACGGTCTTCGACACCGCGGTGGGCCTGGAGAACCTGAAGCGCCAGTGGGGCGTGCACGCGGCCGGTGTGATCATGTCGAGCGAGCCCCTCATCGACATCATCCCGATCATGAAGCGGGAGCAGGACGGCCAGATCGTCACGCAGTTCGACTACCCGGCCTGCGAGTCGCTCGGACTGATCAAGATGGACTTCCTGGGGCTGCGCAACCTCACGATCATCGACGACGCGCTCGACAACATCGAGGCCAACCGCGGCGAGAAGCTCGTGCTCGAAGACCTGGAGTTGGACGACGCGGCCTCGTACGAACTGCTCACCCGCGGTGACACGCTCGGGGTCTTCCAGCTCGACGGCGGGCCGATGCGGTCGCTGCTGCGGCTGATGAAGCCCGACAACTTCGAGGACATCTCGGCCGTGCTGGCTCTCTATCGCCCAGGACCCATGGGTGTGGACTCGCACACCAACTACGCGCTGCGCAAGAACAAGCTGCAGGAGAGCGTCCCGATCCACCCCGAGCTCGAGGAGCCGCTCAGCGAGGTCCTGGGCGGAACGTACGGCCTGATCGTCTATCAGGAGCAGGTCATGGCGGCCGCGCAGAAGCTCGCCGGCTTCTCGCTCGGCCAGGCCGACATCCTCCGGCGGGCGATGGGCAAGAAGAAGAAGTCCGAGCTCGACAAGCAGCAGGAGGACTTCTTCGCGGGCATGACCGCGAACGGCTACTCGGCGGCGGCGCAGAACGCCCTGTGGAAGGTGCTCGAGTCGTTCGCCGACTACGCCTTCAACAAGGCGCACACGGCCGCCTACGGGCTGATCTCGTACTGGACCGCGTATCTGAAGGCGCACTACCCCGCGGAGTACATGGCCGCCCTCCTCACGAGCGTGGGCGACGCCAAGGACAAGCTCGCGGTGTACCTCAACGAGTGCCGCCGCATGGGCATCAGGGTGCTCCCGCCGGATGTCGGCGAATCCATCCGCTACTTCGCCGCCGTCGGCGAGGACATCCGCTTCGGACTCGGCGCCGTGCGCAACGTCGGCACGAACGTCGTGGACGCCATCGTCGCGGCGCGCGCAGAGGCATCCTTCGATTCCTTCCACGATTTTCTCGGCAAGGTTCCGATCCATGTCGCCAACAAGCGGACGGTCGAGTCCCTCATCAAGGCCGGCGCGTTCGACTCGCTCGGGTCGACCAGGCGCGCGCTCATGGAGATCCACGAGGACGCCTGCGAAGCTGCTGTCGAGGTCAAGCGGAAGGCCGCGACCGGCGCAATCGGGTTCGACTTCGACAGCCTCTACGACGATATCGAGCAGGTCGCCCCCGCCAAGGTGCCCGACCGCCCGGAGTGGACCAAGAAGGACAAGCTCGCGTTCGAGCGCGAGATGCTCGGGCTCTACGTCTCGGACCACCCGCTCGCCGGCCTGGAGATCCCGCTCGCGAAGCACGCGTCCACCAGCATCCACGACCTCTTGGTCTCCGAAGACGTGAACGACGGCGACCAGGTCACGGTCGCCGGTCTGGTCACCACCGTGCAGCACCGCGTCGCGAAATCCAGCGGAAACCCCTACGGCATGATCACCGTCGAGGACTTCGACGGCGAGGTCACCGTGATGTTCATGGGCAAGACCTACGCCGAGTTCCAGGCGTCGCTCGTGGCCGACTCGATCCTCGTGGTGCGCGGCCGGGTCTCCCGTCGCGACGACGGTCTGAACCTGCATGCCCAGTCGGCCTTCGTGCCGGATCTGGGAGCGATGGATGCCTCGGGCCCGCTGACGCTCGTGATGCCGGAGCATCGCGCCACCGAGGCGATCGTCGGCGAACTCGCCGAGGTGCTGGCACGGCACCCCGGACGCACCGAAGTGATGCTGCGCCTGCACAAAGGTTCGAGCGCGAAGGTGTTCGAGGTGCCGATGCCGGTGCAGGTGACCGCGGACCTCTACGGCGAGCTGAAGGGTCTGCTCGGCCCGCAGTGCCTGGGGTGAGTGTTCCTCATCCGGGTCTCATCGGCCGTGGGTAGTATCGGGACGGTGCGCCAGGCGTGCAGGAAGGGAACATCGTGACAGACGAACAGCTGGACGAGAATGTGACTGAGGCCGAGCCTGGGACCGAGCCCGCGAGCGTCGCCGAGACGGACCTCGAAGCTCCCGAAGAGCAGTCGGTCGACGTGGCCGCGCAGACGCCGCCGCAGTACGGCGTCGGTCCCTTCTCCATCCGCGAGGTGGCACTGACCGGGGTGTGGCTCGTCGCGTTCATCGTCTCGTTCTTCTCGGTGAGCCCGCTGCATTTCGAATCGGTCTGGACGGCGGGACTCACCTGGATCCTCACGATCGCCGTTCCGACGGCCGCCGTCTTCCTCGTGGTCCTGCGCCGCCTCTCGCCCGACGGGATCCGCCGCGTCGGATCGCTCGGAATCGATCAGTTCGCCTCGGTGGCCTTCTCGGTTTCCGCGGTCACGTGGCTCACATACATGTGGGAGACGATCGCCTTCGCGATCGACGGCGGACCCTGGATCCGCTCCTGGGTGATGTGGGTCGAGTTCGTGCTCATGTTGGCCGGCGTCGTCCTGACGGTCGGCGCCCGGTTCATCCCGGTGCTGTGCGAAGACTTCCGCCACCGCCCCGAAGTCACAGCTCACACGCACGCCCGTCCGCTTCGTCCGATCGCGCCGCGCCCTGCGCCCGCGCCCCGAGTGGCGGCCGAGGAGCCGGCGCCCGAACCGGTCGAGGACCGCGCGGATGAGGCGCCCGTTCAGCCGGAGGCCGACTACGCGGGGGAGTACGCCGGTGCGCCGGTGGCCGCTGCCGCAGCCGAGACGGCGGTGACCGCAGTCGACGCCGAATGGGCGCCGCAGACGCGCAGGTCGTACGAGCCGGCCCCCGCGCCCGAGCCGGTGCGTCAGCAGGCGTTCTGGGCGCTGGCTCCCGAGGACCGCGACGTCGTCGACGAGAACGGCATTCCGATCTTCCGCATCGGTCCGAGCGCGTGGGCACTGGCGATCGAGGATCGCGGCGAGAGCTTCGTCATCCGCGACGAGGATGGCCGGGTCGGCTACCTCCACGATCTGGCCGGCGTCACTCGGGGCTGATTCGCGGGCCGGGCACTCCGGCTCGCGATAACGTAATCGGATGCTCCGCACCATTGATCTGCGCGGCCGCGCGCTTTCGGCGGCCGAACTGCTGGCGACCGTTCCGCGCGCCGCCGCCGCCCGCGAGGAAGCGCTGACCACCGCGGCTCGCCTCGTCGCCGACGTCGCCCGGGAGGGCGAGACGGCGCTGCGCGACCAGGCCGAGCGCTTCGATGGAGCCGTCGGACACGACCTCCGCGTGCCCGCGGCGCATCTTGACGAAGCGCTCGCCGGGCTGGACCCGGCCGTGCGGGCGGCCCTCGAAGAGGCCATTCACCGCGTGCGCGCGGCTTCCGCCGCCCAGGTGCCCGCGCCCGCGCTGACCGAACTCGGTCCGGGCGCGCGCGTCTGGCAGCGGTGGCAGCCGGTGCGCCGGGTCGGCGTGTATGTCCCGGGCGGCAAGGCGGTGTACCCGTCGAGCGTCATCATGAACGTCGTGCCCGCGCAGGTCGCGGGTGTCGTCGAAGTGGCGCTCGCCTCGCCGCCGCAGCGTGAGCACAACGGCCGCGTGCACCCCGTGATCCTGGCCGCGGCGCGGCTCCTCGGCGTTGCCGAGGTGTACGCCATGGGCGGGGCCGGAGCGATCGGCGCCTTCGCGTACGGGGTTCCCGGTATCGGTCTCGAACGGGTGGATGTCGTCAGCGGACCCGGCAACAACTTCGTCGCGGCCGCCAAGCGCGTCGTGGCGGGTGTGGTGGGGACGGATGCCGAGGCCGGCGCCACCGAGATCCTCATCGTCGCTGACGCCGCAGCGGACGCGCGCCTGGTCGCCGCCGATCTGATCAGCCAGGCCGAGCACGACGAGCAGGCCGCGGCGGTGCTCGTCACCGACTCGGAGGAGCTCGCCGAGGCCGTCGCCCGCGAAGTCGCGGTCCGGGCGCCGCGCACGCGGCACGCGGAGCGTGTGGCCATCGCCCTGGCGGGCCCACAGTCGGCGATCGTCCTCGTCGATGACCTGGCCGCGGCGACGGCGTTCAGCAACGCGTACGCGCCCGAGCACCTCGAACTGCAGGTGACGGATCCCCGCCCCGAGGACTTCGTCCACGCCGGCGCCGTGTTCGTCGGTCCGGACTCGCCGGTCAGTCTCGGCGACTACCTGGCGGGCAGCAACCATGTGCTCCCGACCGGCGGTCAGGCGCGCTACTCGCCCGGACTCTCGGCTGCGACGTTCCTGCGGCCCCAGCAGGTCATCGAATACGACCGGGCGGCGCTCGGCAGCGTCCGCGACGCGATCGTCACGCTGGCGGGGGCCGAACAGCTGCCCGCGCACGGCGAAGCGGTCGAGGCGCGCTTCGAGGCGTAGTCTGTCGGTGCCATGTACTGCCCGTTCTGTCGCCACCCCGATTCGCGTGTCATCGACTCCCGGACGAGCGACGATGGGCTCAGCATCCGTCGCCGGCGGCAGTGTCCCGAGTGCGGCGGTCGCTTCTCGACGATCGAGACCGCGAGCCTGAACGTCATCAAGCGCAGCGGCGTGATCGAGCCGTTCAGTCGCGAGAAGGTCATCTCGGGCGTGCGCAAGGCGTGTCAGGGCCGCCCGGTCACGGACGGTGATCTGGCCGTGCTCGCCCAGCGGGTCGAAGAGGTCGTCCGGCAGACGGGTGCGTCTCAGGTCGACACGAACGAGATCGGGCTGGCGATCCTCGGTCCGCTGCGCGAGCTCGACGAGGTCGCCTATCTGCGCTTCGCGAGCGTCTATCAGGCATTCGACTCGCTCGAGGACTTCGAGAGCGCGATCGCGCAGCTGCGCCTGGACCATTCCGCCACCGCCGAACTGCCGTAAGGGTGGATTCGCGCCGGGATGCGCCGGCGACACCGCTGGGCCTGGATAGCCTGGAGGGGATGTATCCCTTCCTCTTTCGCACCATCCTGTCCCGCATGGACCCCGAGACGGCCCATCACGCCGCGATGATCGTGATCCGGCTGCTCGGCGTTCCGCCGTTCTCCTGGGCCGCGCGGGCCCTGGCCGCACCAGACCCGGAGCTGCGCACGTCCGCGCTGGGCCTCGATTTCGATTCGCCGTTCGGCGTCGCCGCGGGCTTCGACAAGGACGTGAAGGCGACCAGGGGCCTCTACGCACTGGGATTCGGGCACATCGAGGTGGGCACGCTGACCGCGATCGCGCAGGAGGGCAACCCCCGCCCGCGGCTGTTCCGCCTCATCCCCGACCGTGCGGTCGTCAACCGGATGGGGTTCAACAACGGTGGTGCCGCGGCAGCCGCCGAGCGGCTGCGCAAGCTCCGTCGCCACGCGAAGCGCGCCGTGATCGGAGTGAACATCGGCAAGAGCCGCGTGGTCGACGTCGCCGACGCCGTCGACGACTACGTGGTGAGCGCTCGGCTGCTCGCCCCGCTCGCCGACTACCTCGTGGTCAACGTGTCATCGCCGAACACTCCTGGCCTCCGCGGCCTGCAGGCGATCGAGACGCTCCGTCCGCTGCTGGAGGCGGTTCGGGATGCCGCGGGCCGGACGCCGCTCCTCGTGAAGATCGCCCCCGACCTCCCGGACGACGAGATCCGCGCGATCGCGTCGCTGGCGGTCGAATCCGGCCTGGCCGGCCTCATCGCGACCAACACGACAATCTCGCGCGACGGACTGTCGACCCAGCCATCGGTCATCGCGGCGGCGGGGGACGGCGGTCTGTCTGGCGCTCCCCTCAAGGCGCGCGCGATCGAGGTGCTCCGGATCGTGCGATCGGTCGTCCCGACGGAGTTCTGCGTGATCTCCGCCGGCGGAGTGGAGACCGCAGCAGACGTGCGTGAGCGCATCGACGCCGGTGCCACCCTGGTGCAGGGCTACACGGCGTTCCTGTACCGCGGGCCGCTCTGGGCACGCCAGATCAACCGCGGACTCGTCCGTCGGGCGAGCAGGGCCTAGGCGGTCTTCCGCCAGCGCCGCGCGACCTGCGGCTTGGGGAGGCGCAGGAACCGCATCTGGATCGACCGCATGGCCGCGTACCAGCCGAGGCCCTTCTCGGTCTTGTCGCCGAACTTCGCGCGCGCCGCTTTCTTGACCCGGAACGACGTCCAGACCATGTCGCCCACGACGAGGAAGATGAACATCCACAGGCCCAGGAACGAGTAGTACTGCACCGCGGAGAGCGGGATGAACGTCGCCAGGATCACGACCACCATCGCCGGCATGACAGCCTCGCCGAGGTGGAAGCCCGAGTCCACGTAGTCACGGGCGAACCTACGCTGCGGGCCCTTGTCTCGGGCAGTGAGGTAGCGCTCGTCGCCGGCCGCCATGCCGACCCGCGCCTTGTCGCGCTGCGCGGCGAGGTCTGCCTTTGCGCGCGCCTTCGCCTCCTTGGTGTCGGGGACGAGCGGTCGCTTGCGGGCCGCCTCCTGCTCGGCGCGCGAAGGGGTCGCGTGACCCTTTCCGGAGGTGAAGTCGACCGACGCGTCGGTCGGAACGTCTTTCGGTGCCGGAGCGGCAGGTGTTTTGGCCACGGGAGATCCTCGATCAAGCAGTAGGGGTGGACTTAAGATTACCCGCATGACCTCCGACCCCACCCGTCAGGATGCTGTGCGTGCCGCCGCGGCATCCGGCATCCCGTCCGCCCTCGCCGATCTGGGCGCACTCGTGCGCATTCCTTCGATCGCGTTCCCCGGGTTCGAACCCGCCGCTGTGGAGCGCAGCGCCGAGGCTGTGGCCGAACTCGTGCGCAGCACCGGCCTCTTCGAGACGGTCGACATCCGTCGTGCTGCCATCCCGGACACCTCCGAGACGGGAATGCCCGCCGTCCTCGCCACCCGGGCGGCCCGCAACGGCCGGCCGACGATCCTGCTCTACGCCCACCATGACGTGCAGCCGGTCGGCGACGAGGCGCTCTGGGAGTCGCCCCCCTTCGAGCCGACGATCCGCGGCGGCCGCTTGTACGGCCGCGGTGCCGCCGACGACAAGGCCGGGGTCATGGCGCACGTCGCCGCGCTCCGTGCACTGACCGAAGCGGTCGGACCGGACTTCGACCTCGGCGTCGTGCTGTTCTTCGAAGGCGAGGAGGAGGCCGGGTCGCGCTCGTTCGCGCAGTTCCTCTCCGACAACGCCGCCGACCTGCGCGCCGATGTGATCGTCGTCGCCGACTCCGGCAACTGGGACGACAAGACCCCCGCCTTGACGGTCTCGCTGCGCGGCAACACCCGCTTCACGCTGCGCGTCCGCACGCTCGAGCACGCCTCGCACTCGGGCATGTTCGGGGGAGCGGTGCCCGACGCGATGATGGCCACCGTCAAGCTGCTCGCCACGCTCTGGGACGAAACCGGCGCGGTGGCCGTCGAAGGACTCACGGAGCGGGATGCCGAGACCCCGCCCTACAGCGAAGAGACACTGCGCGACGAGGCCGGGCTGCCCGTGGAGGTCAGCCCGATCGGATCGGGCACCATCCTCAGCCGCATCTGGAACAAGCCGAGCATCACCGTGACCGGGATCGATGCTCCGAGCGTCGCCAACGCCTCCAACACCCTCAGCCCGGAGGTCACCGTCGTGATCAGCGCGCGGGTGGCGCCTGGACAGGAGGCGAAGGACGCCTACGCGGCGATCGAGGCGCACCTGCGCGCGCATGCGCCGTTCGGCGCTCAGCTCACCTTCACCGATCAGGACTACGGCAACCCGTTCCTCGTAGACACAAGCGGCTGGGCCGTCGCGGAGGCGCGCGACGCCCTGCACGAGGGCTACGGCGTCGAGTCCGTGGACATCGGCGTGGGCGGATCGATTCCGTTCATCGCCGACCTGGTGCGCGAGTTCCCCGGCGCCCAGATCCTGGTCACCGGGGTCGAGGATCCACATGCCCGGGCGCACAGCCCGAACGAGTCGCTGCACCTCGCGACCTTCCGAAACGCGGTTCTCGCGGAGGCGCTGCTGCTCGAGAAGCTCGACGCCCGCACCCTCTGAGCGTTCGACCCACCGGGCTGCAGAGCCCGTTCCACATCCGGGCGCGTAGAATCGAGGCATCCGCTGCCATCGATGCAGCCCGGACCGCGAGGAGAGCCATGACCGACACCGCCCTGTCGACCGACCAGACCACCCGCGCCCACGGGGTGCTGCTCACTGACGCCGCCGCGGCGAAGGTGAAGAACCTCCTCGGCCAGGAGGGGCGCGACGACCTGCGTCTGCGCGTCGCCGTGCAGCCGGGTGGATGCAGCGGCCTGATCTACCAGCTCTACTTCGACGAGCGCTATCTCGACGGTGACAAGACGGTGGACTTCGACGGTGTCGAGGTCATCATCGACGACATGAGCGTGCCGTACCTCGACGGCGCCAGCATCGACTTCAAGGACACGATCTCGGAGCAGGGGTTCACGATCGACAACCCCAACGCCGCCGGCAGCTGCGCCTGCGGCGACAGCTTCCACTGACGCACTTCGCGACGTCCAGCGCCTCGCCCGCCTCGTGCGGTGCGGGGCGCTGCTGCGTGCCCGGAAAGCGCGGGAAAGCGGGCTGAAACCGACCTCGGAGGCAGAATCGGGCTGGATGGTTGGCCTGAATCCGGTGTGAGGTTGCCCTAGACTTGCGGCAGTCACACTCGCGACCCGAAAGGTGCACCGTGCCCTCGAAACGTCGTCTCCGCTGGGCGCTCGTCCCCGCTGGGATCGCTGCTGCGATCGCCCTGTCGGGATGCACTCCGACCCAGTTGAACGGGTTCCTCCCGGGCTTCGAGGAGAACAAGGCGCCCACGACGAACCACACCGAGATGGTGTCCGGTCTCTGGGTCAACTCGTGGATCGTCCTCCTCGTCGTCGGAGTCATCACCTGGGGCCTGATGGGCTGGGCGGCGATCGTCTATCGCCGGCGCCGCGGGCAGACCGGCCTTCCGGTGCAGCTGCGCTACAACATGCCGATCGAGATCTTCTACACGATCGTGCCGTTCATCCTCGTGGTCGGCTTCTTCGCCTTCACCGCGCGCGACCAGGCGATCCTCGAGACCCAGACCGAGAACCCGGACGTGTCGATCGTCGCGATCGGCAAGCAGTGGGCGTGGGACTTCCAGTACAACGGCGATGAGGAAGACGGCTCGGACGCGGTGTGGACGATGGGTGTGCAGGCCGAGCCGGCGCCCAACGGCGACATCGACCAGGCGAAGCTCCCCACGCTGTATCTCCCGGTCGACAAGACCGTGAAGATCAAGCTCGAGTCGCGGGATGTCATCCACTCGTTCTGGATCATCGACTTCCTCTACAAGAAGGACATGTACATCGGCCGCGACAACTACTGGTCGTTCACGCCGACGCGCGAAGGCACCTATGCCGGCAAGTGCGCCGAGCTGTGCGGCGAGTACCACTCGGCGATGCTCTTCAACGTCAAGGTCGTGAGCGAGTCCGAGTACGAGGACTATCTCGCTTCGCTGCGCGCGAAGGACCAGACCGGTGACATCACCGACGCATACGACCGCCTCGGCAATCTCCCCGGCACGGGGGAGACCACCGAGGGCACTGAGGGAGACGAGTGATCATGGCGACGACGCTTCCGCTTCAGGAGAACCAGGGCCGCCCGACGACCCTCCCACCTCGCCAAGCCGCACTGCTCAGCGCCACGCGCGTCGAGCAGAAGGGCAACATCATCGTCAAGTGGATCACCTCGACTGACCACAAGACGATCGGCTACATGTACCTGATCGCCTCGGTGCTGTTCTTCATGCTCGGCGGTGTGATGGCCCTCATCATCCGCGCTGAGCTGTTCGAGCCGGGGCTGCAGATCGTCCCCACGAAGGATCAGTACAACCAGCTGTTCACGATGCACGGCACGATCATGCTGCTGATGTTCGCGACGCCGCTGTTCGCCGGCTTCGCCAACGCGCTCATGCCCCTTCAGATCGGCGCACCCGACGTCGCCTTCCCGCGTCTGAACGCCTTCGCGTTCTGGCTGTTCCTCTTCGGGTCGACCATCGCGGTCGCCGGCTTCCTCACTCCCGAGGGCGCTGCAGCCTTCGGCTGGTTCGCGTACCAGCCCCTGGCCGGCGCGAGCTTCTCGCCCGGACCAGGCGGCAACCTGTGGATGCTCGGTCTCGGCATGAGCGGTTTCGGCACGATCCTCGGGGCCGTGAACTTCATCACGACGATCATCACGCTGCGCGCTCCCGGCATGACCATGTGGCGGATGCCGATCTTCACGTGGAACACGCTCGTCACCAGCATCCTGATCCTGATGGCGTTCCCGGTGCTCGCGGCCGCGATCCTCGCCGCTGCGGCCGACCGCATCCTGGGCGCCCACATCTACGACCCGGCGAACGGCGGCGTGCTGCTCTGGCAGCACCTGTTCTGGTTCTTCGGGCACCCTGAGGTGTACATCATCGCGCTGCCGTTCTTCGGCATCATCTCCGAGGTCATCCCCGTCTTCAGCCGCAAGCCGATCTTCGGGTACAAGACCCTCGTCTACGCGACGATCGCGATCGCCGCGCTGTCCGTGGCGGTGTGGGCGCACCACATGTACGTCACCGGCGCGGTGCTGTTACCGTTCTTCGCCCTGATGACGATGCTGATCGCGGTGCCCACCGGGGTGAAGATCTTCAACTGGATAGGCACGATGTGGCGAGGGTCGGTGACCTTCGAGACGCCGATGATCTTCGCGCTCGGGTTCCTGGTCTCGTTCGTCTTCGGTGGCCTGACCGGCGTCATCCTCGCTTCGCCGCCGCTCGACTTCCACCTCTCGGACTCCTACTTCATCGTGGCGCACTTCCACTACGTGGTCTTCGGCACCGTCGTGTTCGCGATGTTCGCGGGCTTCTACTTCTGGTGGCCGAAGTGGACCGGACGCATGCTCAACGAGCGGCTCGGTGTGGTGCACTTCTGGCTGCTGTTCATCGGCTTCCACATGACGTTCCTCATCCAGCACTGGCTGGGCGTTGACGGCATGGCGCGTCGCTACGCGGACTACTCGGAAGCCGACGGCTGGACGCTGCAGAACCAGGTGTCGACGGTCGGTGCGATCATCCTCGGCGCATCGATGATCCCGTTCCTCTTCAACGTCTGGATCACCGCGCGCAAGGCGCCGCTGGTGACAGTCAACGACCCGTGGGGCTACGGCTCTTCGCTGGAATGGGCGACCAGCTGCCCGCCGCCCCGCCACAACTTCACGTCGATCCCGCGCATCCGCAGCGAGCGCCCGGCGTTCGATCTCAATCACCCGGAGGCGGGAATTCCCGTCGGAGTCGGGTCAGCGAAGGATGCTCCCGACGCCCCGGTCGTCGACGAGGCTCATGGAGAGGTGAAGTAAGTGCGCACCAACGTCGGCCTCTGGTGGCTGCTGGTCGGGTTCTTCTTCCTGATGGGGACGATCTACACCATCTGGAGCATCATCGCCCATCCCGACCTCGAGTGGTACCACGGGATCGAGTGGGTCGGCACCGTCGCCCTGTTCTTCACGTCGCTGATGTCGGCGCTGATCGCGTTCTACATCGGGCGCGTGCACAAGGCTCAGGGTGGCGATCTGCCGGAAGACACTCTGACGGCCGATATCGACGACGGCGACCCGGAGCTCGGCGAATTCAGCCCCTGGTCGTGGTGGCCCATCGTCCTTGCCTTCTCGGCAGCGCTCGCCATGATCGGCCTCGCCGTCGGAACCTGGATCATGCCGATCGGCATCGCCGTGTTCCTCGTGGCGATCGTCGGCTGGGTCTTCGAGTACTACCGCGGTCACTTCGCACGCTGATCGTCGGCCTTCGGTGACGCTCGCACTGCGGGCCGCGGCCGTCTCGGAACGCGGCGAGTACCGCGCCGTGAACCAGGATGCCGCGTTCACCGCTTCGTGGGGCGCGGGTGTCGCCGACGGGGTAGGCGGGGGACCGGCCGGAGATCTCGCGTCGGCCGCATACGTCCATCGTCTCGCCGCCGGACTGTCCGGCTCGCTCGACCCGGACATGCTCGCCACGCGCCTGCGCATCGCCAACTGGGACCTGCGGGCCCACGTGGAGCGGGACAGAACGCTCGAGGGCATGGCTACGACCTTCACCGGGCTGTTCAGCTCGACCGCGGGCGGGCTCATTCTCGCGCACGCGGGTGACTCGCGCGCCTACCTGCTGCAGGGCGGCGTGCTCACGCGTCAGACGCGCGACGATTCATTCGTGCAGCTCCTCGTCGACAGCGGGATCGTGCGGGCGGCGGATGCGGCATCCCACCCTCATCGCAATCTGATCACCGCGTCGCTCCGCGGTGGTGACGACGATGCTGTCACCATCCTCGAACGTGAGGGCCGCGAGGGCGATCGGTGGCTGCTGTGCAGCGACGGCCTGACGGACTACGTGCCGGAGCCGGAGATCGCGGTCGTGCTGGGCGGTGGCGACGTCGGTGAGGCCGCGCGGGCGCTCGTCGACCTCGCGCTGCAGGCGGGCTCGCGTGACAACGTCAGTGCGGTGGTGTGCGACGTCGTGGTCGCCACGAGAGCGCGCCTGAGCGCCGCTGAGACGGCCTTCGCGGGATCGGCGGCGGAGCGATTCGCAGAGGGCCTCGAGTCCGCCTAGGCCGACTGGGTCTGCCGCACCACCATCACCTGGGCGTCGAACACTCGGGGGAGTGCCCCCTCGTCGTTCTCGGTCGGCTGACCCTCGCGCACCCAGTACTCGTAGCCCCCGATCATCTCCTTGACCGAGTAGCCGAGCTTTGCGAACTCGAGGGCGCCCTTCGCGCCGGCGTTGCAGCCCGGGCTCCAGCAGTACACGACCACCGGGAGTCCGGCGTCGAGCTCGATGGGGGCGCGTGCGGCGATGTCGCGGTACGGCATGTGGATCGCGCCGGCGACGCGTCCCTGGGCCCACGCCTCGTCGCCCCGCACATCGACGAGCACGAACTGCTCGCCGGCCTTCTGGGCGGCGTACACATCGGACGCGTCGGTCTCGTGGCGGAGCTTGGCGGAGAAGTACTCGAGAGCATCGGTCATGCACTCAACCGTACGGTGTGCTGATCGCGGCACACCATCGGCCGGCAGACAGTGGGAGGTGGATTCCTGCCGTAATCCGGAGTCGCCGGGCACAACGGCGGATGCCCCGCAGCTGAGTCCTCGCGGGCTCAGATGCGAGGCATCCGATCGTGTGCTGGCCTACTGGCCGGGTTCTTTCTCGCGGTTGCGCGGCTTCTTCTCGCCATCGTCCGGGACGATGATGTTCGAAGGCCGAACCGGGACCTCGCTGTTGTGACCGTCGTCGATCGGCACGTGCGGAGCGTCCGGGACCCCAGCGCGCTCGTGCGCACCCTGGATCTCAAGGTCTTCCTCCGCCGCTATGTGATCGAGCTCGTGGTGCTGGTGCGACAGCGATCCGTCGAACTCAGCCTGGCTGACCGGGGTGAGCCGGTCTTCGAAGAACCAGCGCGAGATCGCGGCGCGCAGGTTCTCGTGCCACGGAATGCGACCCTTCGCGTTCGGCCGGACGACCAGCGGCTCGTAGCCGCCGATGTCGACGAGCTTGAAGCGGTCGTACTCCTCGACGGGCTGGTGCACCTCGATGTACTCCCCACCTGGGAGGCGGACGATGCGACCGGACTCGTAGCCGTGCAGCAGGATCTCGCGGTCCTTCTTCTGGAGCGCGATCGCCAGGCGCTTCGCCACGAAGTACGCGATCACCGGGCCGACGATCAGCAGCGCCTGCAGGGTGTGGATCACGCCTTCCATCGTCAGCCAGAAGTGCGTGGCGATGATGTCGGAGGCTGCCGCGGCCCACAGCACCGCGTAGAACGTGACACCGGCGGCGCCGATGGCGGTGCGGGTGGCGGCGTTGCGCGGACGCTCGGCGATGTGGTGCTCGCGCTTGTCTCCCGTGACCCACGCCTCGATGAAGGGGTAGAGCAGGACGAGGACGATGAAGATGCCGATGACGGTGAGCGGAATGAGGATGTTGAACGACCACGTGTGATCGAGGAACACGAACTCGAGCCCTGGCGGCACCAGACGCAGCGCGCCATCCGCGAAGCCGATGTACCAGTCCGGCTGCGTGCCCGCCGAGACGGGGGAAGGGTCGTACGGTCCGTAGACCCAGATCGGGTTGATCTGGAAGAGCGAGGCGATCAGCACGATCACGCCGAACGTGATGAAGAAGAAGCCGCCCATCTTGGACATGTAGACCGGCATCATCGGGTAGCCGACCACGTTGCTGTTCGTGCGGGCCGGGCCGGCGAACTGCGTGTGCTTGTTGATGACCATGAGCATCAGGTGCAGCAGCAGCAGGCCGACGAGGATCGCGGGCAGCAGCAGGATGTGCAGCGTGTAGAGCCGGCCGACGATCTGGTCGCCCGGGAACTCCCCGCCGAACAGCAGGAACGAGGTCCAGGTGCCGATGAGCGGGATGCCCTTGACCATGCCGTCGATGATCCGCAGGCCGTTGCCGGAGAGCAGGTCGTCGGGCAGCGAGTAGCCCGTGAAGCCCTCGCCCATAGCGAGGATGAACAGGATGAATCCGATCACCCAGTTGAGCTCGCGCGGCTTGCGGAAGGCGCCCGTGAAGAACACCCGGAGCATGTGCACGCCGATGCCGGCGACGAACACAAGAGCGGCCCAGTGGTGGATCTGGCGAACGAGCAATCCGCCGCGGATGTCGAACGACAGTCGGAGCGTCGAGTCGAGCGCCGCGGACATCTCCACGCCGCGCATCGGAAGGTAGGCGCCCTCGTAGTGGGTCGGCACCATCGATGCCTGGAAGAAGAACGTCAGGAACGTGCCGGAGAGGAGCACAGCGACGAAGCTCCACAGCGCGATCTCACCGAGCATGAACGACCAGTGGTCGGGGAAGATCTTGCGGCCGAGCTCCTTGACGAAGCCGGACAGGCTCGTGCGCTCATCGATGTAGTTCGATGCGGCGCCGACGAAGCGGCCGCCGAGCGGCTTCTCCTTCGTCTCCGCCTGGAACCGGGAGGTGGCGGTTGCGGTACTCAATGGCGCTCCCAGAAACTCGGGCCGACGGGTTCGGTGAAGTCGCTGCGGGCGACCAGGTATCCCTCGGCATCCACCGTGATGGGGAGCTGGGGGAGGGGGCGGGCGGCGGGGCCGAAGATGACCTTCGCGCCGTCCGTGACGTCGAACTGCGACTGATGGCAGGGGCACAGCAGGTGGTGCGTCTGCTGCTCGTACAGGGCGACCGGGCAGCCGACGTGCGTGCACACCTTCGAATAGGCGACGATGCCGTCGTACGACCAGTCCTTGCGATCTGCAGCCTCCTGCAGGTCCTCGGGGAGGAGGCGCATGAGCAGGACGATGGCCTTGGCCTTCTGCTCGAGGTACCCCTCGCTGTGTCCGAGAGCCGCGAGGTCTTCTGGAATGACGTGCATGGCGGATCCGAGCGTGACGTCTGCAACGCGGATCGGCGTGCCCTCGGGGTCGCGCGCGAGACGCGTCCCCTCTTTCCACATCGTGTGGCTCAGCTGTGCGACGGGGTCGCCCGCGATGGGGTCTTCCGCAGAGCTGAACGGCGCGAGGCCGCGGAACAGCACGACTCCCGGTGCGATGGAGGCCACGAGGGCCGCGATCAGCGAGTTGCGGACCATCGCGCGGCGTCCGAAGCCGGACTCCTCGTTGGCATCGGCGAAGGCCTTGATCGACGCCGCACGCGTCGCGTCGCGACCTCGGGTCGCATGACGAGGCTCGATGAACTCCTTGTCCGACATGATCGCCTTCGACCAGTGGATCGCTCCGAGGCCGAGTGCGAGGAGCGCCAGGCCGATGCCGAGGCCGATGAAGAGGTTGTTGTACCGGACGCTGACGAGCTCGCCGTCTTCGATCGGGAACAGGAAGTAGGCGGCGATGGCCCAGATGCTTGCGGCCACCGAGAGGTAGAACAGCGTGTAGACCGTCCGGACGGCGCGCGTCATCGCCGCCGGGTCCTTGTCGGTCATCCGCGCACGGTGCGGCGGAAGCTCGGGGTTGTGCACCGGATCGGGGATCACCACGGCGAGCCCCCGCGAAGGCTTCCACGAAGCCCTCTCGTGCTCGAGCGGGTCGTCCTCGTGTTCCATGCTGCTCCTCTTGCGTGTTCTCGTCGGTGTCAGGTCAGTTGGACTTCGCGGTGATCCACACCGTGATGCCGATCAGCGCGCCGATGCCGAAGATCCAGATGAACAGACCCTCCGACACCGGACCCAGCGAACCGAGCGCGAAGCCACCAGGCGATACTGCCTCCTGCTGGAACAGCAGCGACGAGATGATGTCGCGCTTGTCCTCGGTGGAGAGGTACATGTCGTTGAAGACGGGCATGTTCTGCGGTCCGGTCACCATGGCGGCGTACATGTGCAGCGCGCTGGTCTCGGTGAGCGGCGGCGCGTACTTGCCCTCGGTGAGCGCTCCGCCGGCGGCTGCCACGTTGTGGCACATCGCGCAGTTGATGCGGAACAGCTCGGCGCCTCGTGCGACGTCGCCACCACCGTCGATGGTCTCGTCGGACGGATAGGTCGGACCGGGGGAGGTGGACTGCACGTACGCAGCCATCGCGAGGATCTGCTCATGCGTGAACTGCACCGGCTTCTCCGGAGCCTGCGGGCCGGTCGCCTGCAGCGGCATGCGACCGGTGGAGACCTGGAATTCGACTGCCAGCTCGCCGACGCCGTACAGCGAGGGCGCCGCCTGGGTGCCCTGCAGGTCGAGTCCGTGGCAGGTGGCGCAGTTCGCCTGGAACAGCTTCTTGCCGTCTTCGACCGTCAGTGCGGTGGGGGCCTTGGTGTCTTCGGTGGCGGCCATTGCCGCGGAGGCTCCGGCGTACACACCGCCCGTCAGGAGCAGTCCGATGCCGATGAGTGCTGCCGCTGCCCAGGGGCTGCGGCGTCCGTGTGAGCGGCGCTTCGTCTCTCGTGCCATGTGGGGCTACAGCTCCGCTCTATTTCAGGAAGTAGATGACAAGGAACAGGGCGATCCAGACGACGTCCACGAAGTGCCAGTAGTACGACACGACGATGGAGGTCGTCATCTCCTTGCGCCCGAAGTTCTTGACGGCATACGCGCGCCCGATCACGAGGAGGAAGGCGATGAGCCCGCCGGTGACGTGCAGGGCGTGGAAGCCGGTGGTGAGGTAGAAGGCCGATGCGTAGGAATCCGAGCTGATCGGCATCCCTTCCGTCACCAGCTGGGCGTACTCCCACACCTGACCGGACACGAACACCGCGCCCATGATGAAGGTGAGGTAGAACCACTCGACCATGCCCCAGGTGCGGGGGTTCCAGAGGCTCTTGGTGCGGTACGGCTGGAAGCGCTCGGCCGCGAACACCCCCATCTGGCACGTGACGGACGACAGCACGAGGATGATCGTGTTGACCGTGGCGTAGCCGACGTTCAGCTGTTCGGTTCGAGCCGCCCAGAGTTCCGGGGATGTGCTGCGGAGCGTGAAGTAGATCGCGAAAAGGCCTGCGAAGAACATCACCTCGCTGCCGAGCCATACGATCGTGCCCACGGCAACCGGATCGGGCCGTTTGACCGAACGCATCGCCTGGGAGTAGGTCGCTGGGGTCGTCGTCACGTTCCCCATTATGGCTGAATTCGGCGCGCGAGTTTCGCATCCGGAGGCACGGATTTGCCTGCGCGCGAACTTAGGCCCTCCTAAGAGAACGCCCAGAGTGTGCTCCGAGTCCGCCGTGTCCCGAGGCTAGGCTTCATGGTTATGGCTGACCTCTACACCTGGCCGGGAATCCTCACGACGCTGCTCGAGCGGCGGGATCTCAGTGTGTCCGAGTCGACCTGGGCGATGCGGCGCGTGATGGCGGGCGAGGCGACGCCTTCGCAGCTGGCCGGTTTCCTGGTCGCGCTGCGCGCAAAAGGCGAGACTGTAGACGAGATCGTCGGCTTCCGAGACGCGATCCTCGAGGCCGCGCTCGCGCTGCCGGTGGACGCGGCGGTGCTGGACATCGTCGGCACCGGAGGCGATCGCTTCGGGACGGTGAACGTCTCGACGATGGCCGCAGTGGTGGCCGCGGCATCCGGGGTTCCCGTCGTGAAGCACGGCAACAAGGCGGCCAGCTCGGCCTCCGGCTCGAGCGACGTGCTCGCCGCGCTCGGGATCGACCTGACGCTCAGCCCCGATGCCGTCGCCGAGACGCTCGCACGGACCGGTATCACCTTCGCCTTCGCGACGGCGTTCCACCCGGGCTTCCGTCATGCCGGTCCGACGCGTGCCGAGTTGGGCGTGCCGACGGTCTTCAACTTCCTGGGGCCCCTCTGCAACCCCGCGCGCGCCGAAGCCAACGCCGTCGGCGTCGCGCAGCTCGACCGCGTGCCGCTCATCACCGGCGTGTTCCAGACTCGCGGGGCGACCGCACTGGTGTTCCGCGGCGACGACGGGCTGGACGAGCTGACCACGACCGGCCACAGCAGGCTGTGGGAAGTCAGTCGAGGCGATGTGCACGAGCACGATCTCGACCCCCGCGATATCGGCATCCCACTCGCCGACATCGACGACCTGCTCGGCGGGGATCCCGCGCACAACGCGGCGATCGTCCGCCGCGTGCTCGCGGGCGAGTCGGGAGCGGTGCGGGACATCGTGCTGCTCAACGCGGCCGCCGGCCTCGTCTCGTACCGCCTCTTCCTGGACGCCGCCCAGGTGCAGCGACCCATCCTGGAGCGGCTCGCCGAGGCCCGCGACGACGCCGCCGCGGCGGTCGACACCGGGGCGGCGGCGGCCAAGCTCGATGAGTGGATCGCCGCCACGCAGTCGTTCGCGCACTGACGACGAGCAGTCTTCCGGCCTGAAGGCCGAATATGACCCACCATGAATATTCACGGCGAGTACCTTTCGCGCCGCTGCGGCTCGACGCTAGCGTGTCCCTCACACGGCACCGCTACCTAGGAGGACTTCCATGAGCAACGCAACGCCCTCGACCGCTGACACCATCGAACCGCCCGTCAAGAGCCTCGGACCTGTGAAGTGGGTGGGCATCCTCGGCATCGTCGCGGGCGCACTGCTGATCATCGTGGGAATCGTCGCCTGGATTCTCGTCACCAACCAGCTGACGGCGGAGAACATCACTGTCCCGGACGACGCTGCCGCGTTCCAGGGCCAGCAGGTCACCGGCCCGCTGACCGCCTACGTGCAGGCAGACATCATCAACCACCACGCGCTGGAAGCCTCCGGCGGTAAGACCTACGCCGAGCTCGACCAGGACGACCCGGTGCGTGCGACCGTGATGCAGGCATCCTTCCTGCGCGCGTCGCTCTTCACCTCCGTCGTGGCCTACGGCGTCGCGCTGTTCGCGGCGGCGATCGGCGTGCTCTCGATCCTGTTCGGCTGGGCGTTCGTGCGACTGGCGAATACGCCGGTCGTGGTGAAGCGCTCGAACGTCACCACCGCCTAGAGCCGTTGCCGAGCGTCGCGTGGCGGGTGGAATGAACCCGTACGACGCGCTCACCGAGATCGCGTCCCTGCTGGAGCGAGAACGGTCTTCGAGATACAAGTCGAAGGCCTTCCGCACCGCAGCGGACGCGATCTCGGCGTTGACGGACGAACAGCTGCGGGATGCGGCATCCCTCCGTCGGCGTCCCGGGATCGGCGACTCCACGTTCGCGGTGATCCAGGAGGCGCTGGACGGGCGAGTGCCTACGTACCTCGCCGACCTGCGGGAACGGGCCGGTGTGCAGCAGCAGTCGACCCTCCGCGGACTGCTGCGGGGCGACCTGCACAGCCACAGCGACTGGTCGGATGGACTGACGTCGATCGACCTGATGGCTGAGGCCGGTCGCGCGCTCGGTCACGAATACCTCGCGCTCACCGACCACTCGCCCCGTCTTCGGGTTGCGAACGGACTGTCGCCGGAACGTCTGCGCGCGCAGGAGGAGCTGGTGCGTGGGCAGAGCGGCGGAGCGTTCACGCTGCTGTGGGGGATCGAGGTCGACATCCTCGAAGACGGCGCGCTCGACCAGGAGCCCGATCTGCTCGACCGGCTCGACATCGTGGTGGCCTCGGCGCACTCGAAGCTGCGGATGGAGCGCGGGCCGATGACCCGGAGGCTGGTCGCCGCGGTGTCGGACCCGCGGGTCGACGTGCTCGGGCACGTCACCGGTCGGCTCGTGGAAGGCTCCCGAGGAACCCGGCCGGCATCGACGCTCGACGCGAAGGCGGTCTTCGACGCGTGCGCGGCACATGGCGTCGCGGTCGAGATCAACTCCCGCCCGGAGCGCCAGGATCCGCCGGACGACCTCGTGGCGATCGCCTTGGACGCCGGATGCCTCTTCTCGATCGACTCGGATGCGCATGCTCCGGGGCAGCTGTCGCTGATCGACTACGGCGCGCAGCGCGCCGAACGACTCGGGGTGCCGGCGGAGCGCATCGTGACGACCTGGCCGCTCGAGCGACTGAGGGAGTGGACCGCAACACGGAAGGTGGGAAGCCGATGACGACCGACCAGCGCGACGATCTCGCACGCGGCTGCGACGAGGAGTACGGCCGGCTGAAGGAGCTGGTGAACCGGCTGCGGGAGGAAGGCCGCCTCGACACGGCGTTCACGAACGAGGCACGAGACCGGAGCGTGCGCGACGTGCTCGCCCACCTGCACGCCTGGCACCTGCTGCTCGAGGGATGGTACGAGGACGGCATGATCGGCGGGTCGCCTGCCCTCCCGGCCGACGGCTATACCTGGCGTCAGCTCGACGCGTTGAACGTCACGCTGCGCGACCGCTGGGCGGATGCGTCGCTCGATGAACTCGAGCGGCGCCTGGAGTCCTCGCACGAGGGGCTCCGCCGGCTGGTGCTCGCCCACTCCGACGAGGACCTCTTCGACCGCGGCGCCTACCCGTGGACCCGCGGGACCGCGCTCGGCGAGCTCTGCCTCGAGTGCGGCGGCAACCACTACGCCTGGGCTCGCCGCGCGATTCTCGCGGGCATCGGCGAGGTGACGGCTCCCTAGACGCGGCGGGCGCCGGTCGGTGGTCGACCGGCGCCCCCTCCGTCAGCTCACGGCGTTGGCGCGGATCACCTCGAGGCGGGCGCGGTACTCGACCTCGTCGATGTCGCCCTTCGCGAAGCGCTCGGCGAGGGTGACCTCCGCCTGGCGGGCCGCGTTGAGGCGTCCGTGCGGGCCGTAGCCGTTCTCCGCAGCGTTGCGGCGCCAGCGCCGGCCGAACACGATGAACAGCACCACGAACACGGTGATCCAGAACAGCGGGATCAGCAGGAACCAGGGGCCCCATACCCAGGGGCCGGCGAAGTGGGTGGCCACCATTGCGGTGGCGAGTGCTGCGGACATGGTCATCCTCTCGTCAGGATCAGCGACAGCCGTCGCCGATCGGATGCCTCGAGTCAACGCCGGAGCCGGCTCCGGCGAATCTGCCCGCGGGACGCACTCGGGCTGCTCCCGGGGGAGTAGCGGCGGTGCGGCTACTGCTGCCAGCCGGGGGTGGCGAGACCGGACTCGTAAGCGAGGACGACCAGCTGCACACGATCCCGGGCGTGCAGCTTCTGCATGATGCGCGAGACGTGCGTCTTCGCGGTGAGGGGGGACAGGAACAGCGCTCCGGCGATCTCGTCGTTCGTGAGGCCCTGGGCGACGAGCCGCAGCACCTCGACCTCGCGGTCGGTGAGACCGGCGAGTTCGCTCGGGGCGACGGCATCCTTCATTCCCACCGCGGCGCGCTCCAGCAGCCGACGCGTGATGCCCGGCGAGAGCAGCGCATCGCCCGCGGCGACGACCCGCACCGCGCGGATGAGATCGACCGGCTCGGTGTCCTTCACGAGGAACCCGCTCGCGCCGGCGCGGATCGCGCGCGCCACGTACTCGTCGAGCTCGAACGTCGTGACGATCACGACCTTGACGGAGTGCAGTGCCGGGTCGGCGGCGATCTGCTCCGTCGTCCAGAGCCCGTCGCCATCGGGCATGCGGATGTCGAGAAGGGCCACATCGACGGGGGTTGTGCGGATGGCACGCAGCAGGGCCTCGCCACCGGAAGCCTCGGCCACGACCTGGATGTCGGGCTCGGAGTCGAGCAGGGCACGGAAGCCCGCGCGCACGAGCTGGTGATCATCGGCGAGCGCGACCCGGATCATGCCGTGGCCTTCCAGGGCAGTCGCGCAATGACCTCGGTGCCACCGCTCGCGGCCGGCGCGACCGTGAGGGCGCCATCCACCAGCTCGGCGCGCTCTCGCATCCCGCGGAGGCCACCGCGCTCGATCGAATCAGCGGCGATGCCGCTGCCGTCGTCGAGCACGGTCACGACGAGGTGATCGGCATCCCGATCCAGGACGATCGTGGCGCGGGATGCCGCGGAGTGGCGCACCACGTTGGTGAGGGCCTCCTGCACGATGCGATAGGCGGTCGCCTGCGTCGCGCTCGGCGGCTGGTCGCCGGCGAGGCGATCGTCGAGCTCGATCTCGAGTCCGAGCCCGCTGCGCTGTACGGCCAGGGCGGGAAGCTGCGCGAGCTGCGGCTGCGGGGTCAGCGGGGCGGTGGAGGTCGCGGGCTCATCGCCGCGGAGGAACGACAGCACGCCGCGGACCTCGTCGAGGCCGGTGGCGCTGAGTGCTCGGATGTTCGCGAGGGCCTCGCGGGCGCGCTCCGGCTCCTTGTCGAACAGGTGCAGGCCGACGCCGGACTGCACCGCGATCTGGCTGAGCGAGTGGGCGAGGACGTCGTGAAGCTCCCGGGCGATGCGGGTGCGCTCCTGCTGCTCGCTCGCGGTGCGCCGCTCCGCGAGCTGAGCCCGCCGCGCCTGGCCGTGCTCCAGCCGCGCGCGGATGCCCTCCCCGATGCCGACGCAGATCGCGAGGGCCAGGGTCGTGATGGCGACGCGGAACGGATGCCAGCTCATCCCCATCAGGCCGCTCGCGACGACCGCGGTGAGCCATGCCAGCCCGACCGAGAGGAGCGCCCATACTCGCGCGCCGCGGACGATGCCGCCGACGATCGCGAACGCGAGGGCGATGAACGCCGGCCCCGCGTCCGGCGGGACGAACAGGTCGAGCGTCGTGAGCGCGGCCACGACGGCCACGGTCGGACCGGGCCAGCGCCGCGCGGCGAGGAGGGCGAGAGCGGATGCCGCCGCCAGTGCCACACTCAGGCCCGCCCAAGGCGGGGGGACGTCCTGCCAGAGCGAGACCGCGATGGTCGCGGGGACCTGGATGACGAAGGCGACGACCACCGGCACGAACAGCGTCACCGCGGGCGGCGGACCGAACCGGGGCCCGGACGCATCCCAGGTGTCGCGCGGCATGCGGTCGATCGTACGCCGCGCGGCAGTGGGATTCGTCCGATCCGGGGACGGCAGGCGTGTACTCCCGGGGGAGTACGCCGGGTTGGCGTGCGGGTCAGACGGTGTCGAGGATGTCGACGATCCGGGTCATCGCCGCACCCAGCGCCCAGCGCTCGGCGAGGGATGCGGCATCCTTCTTCGCGGACTCATCGAGCGGGCGCAGCAGGGTGTCGGGGACCGTCAGGTCGAGGTCGCGCACGACGGCGACGACCGTCGGAGCGACGGCGAGGTAGGGGAGCCCTGCCAGGAGCTTGGCGCGGATGCCGGCTGACATCCCTTCGCCGGCCTCGGCCGCGGCGAGGATGCCGGCGAGGTCGCCGTGCGTGGCCAGGAGTCCCGCGGCGGTCTTCTCGCCGATGCCCGCGACACCGGGAAGGCCGTCCGACGAGTCGCCGCGGAGAGTGGCGAAGTCGGCGTACTGGCTCGGCAGCACCCCGTACTTCGAGACCACGACGGCGTCGGTCACGATCTCGAGGTTGCTCATGCCGCGAGCGGTGTAGATCACCCGGACGTCACGGGAGTCGTCGACCAGCTGGAAGAGGTCGCGATCACCGGTGATGATGTCGACGGGGAGCGTCGCGCGTGTCGCGAGCGTGCCGATCACGTCGTCGGCCTCGTGCTCGGCGGCGCCGACGATCGGGATGCCGAGGGTGTCGAGCGCCTCGCGGATCACCGGCACCTGCACCTCGAGGGGGTCGGGCACGACCTCGATGTCGGGGCCGACCTCGATGACCTCGGCCACCCGGTGCGTCTTGTAGGTCGGGATCAGCTCGACGCGCCACTGCGGGCGCCAGTCGTCGTCCCAGCAGGCGACGAGATGCGTCGGGCGATACAGCGTCACGAGCTTCGTGATGATGTCGAGGAACCCGCGGACCGCATTCACCGGCGTGCCGTCCGGCGCGCGCACTGTGTCGGGCACGCCGTAGAAGGCGCGGAAGTAGAGGGATGCCGAATCGAGGAGCATGAGGCGGTCGGTCACGGGATCATCCTGGCACGGGCGACTGACGCGTCGGAGGTGACGGATGCCGCGGCATCCGTCCGTCGACCGACCTCAGGGGGCGTCGGAGCGGCGTCCGAGCAGCTCGTAGAAGCGCCAGAAGCCGAAGTCCTCGATCGGCAGGATACTGAGGTCTGCGAATCCGGCGGCCTGGGCGTAGGAACGCAGCGTGTCGGGGCGCATCACCGTACCGGTGGCGACGCTCGGCTGATGCGACATCCCATCAGGGAGGCACACGAAGAGGCTGAAGGCGTACATCACGGCGTCGAACTCCGCCCCGGGCACCGCGAAGCGATCGCCGACCGCCTCGTCCATGATGATCACGAGGCCATCCGGCGAGACCGCACGGCGCATCGCGCGCAGCACGTCGACCGGCTGCGGCATGTCGTGGATGCACTCGAAGGCGAAGGCCGCGTCGAAGGGTCCCTCCTTCTCGAGGGTGTCCCCGCCGGCCAGATGGAACTGCACGCGATCGGCGACCCCCGCGGACTCCGCATTCGCGCGGGCGAGCTGCACCGACGGCTCGTCGACATCGAAGCCCTCGACGCGGAGATTCGGGTAGCCCTGGGCGAGCGCGATCGAAGACCAGCCGGCGCCCATCCCGACATCGGCGATGCGCGCGTCCGGGGCGCTCAAGACGCGGTGCAGATGGTCGACCTCGGCGAACACGCGGGCGAGCTGGTCGAACCACGGCCGGTTCATGTCGGCCTGGCCGGCGCGCGCGTCTTCGCCCAGCTGCTGCCAGCTCACTCCGCCTCCGCTGCGGTAGGCCTCCAGCAGGGCGGGCAGCTGCGGCCCGACGGCCCCGAACATGCGGGCGAGCGGCGCGATGTACGCGAGGCTCCGCTCGTCGGTGAGAGCCTCGGCCGCGGCATCCGTGATCTCGAAACGGCGCCTCTCGGCGTCGTCGGAGCCGTCGACGAGCAGAAGCCCGGACACGGCCTGCTGCTCGAGCCACTCGCGGGCATACCGTGCGTTCGTACCCGTGCGCGCGGCCAGCTCGCCCGCGGTGGCGGGACCGTCCGCGGCGAGGCTGCGATACCAGCCGAGCCGGTCACCGAGGTAGATCGCCATCGTCTCGGCCGCCCCGACGGCGGACTGCAGCACCCGCATGGCCAGGTCGTCCGCCGTCTGCAGGGTCTCCACCGCGCGGGAGTCGTTTTCGCCGTCGGTCGTAGACATCATCGTTCCCTTCGGGCAGGTAGTCGGAGGATACGCCCGGCTTCGGGTGCCCGTCAGGGGCCTCGCGGCCCGCCCCGCGGTCAGCAGCCGGGACCGCGGGGATCTTCGGCGCAGGTCTTGTCGACGAGGGCCGTGCGGACCTCCACAACGCGCACGTCGTAACCCGCGGTCGTCGCGCTGACATAGCCGTCGACCGGACGGAAGCCCGTGCCGAAGTCGACCGAGGCGGCATAGCGCACCGTGACGACGACCGGATAGCTGCCGCGCGAGCGATACACGTGGCTGGTGGCGGTCGGGGTGAACTGCGCCTGGCGGAGCTCGGGCCAGGTGGCGCCCCCGGTCGTGGTGCGCGCGCTTCCCCCGTCGCCGTAGTCGAACGTGTAGTCCGTCGGCACGAACCGCACGACGACGTCCCAGCCGAGCACGACGCCGGGAATGCGCTGTTCGGATGCCGCGGCCACGATGTTCGCCGGCATTCCGGCGACGCCGAAGCCGAGCGGTTCGCCGGTGAGGGAGGGGACCGCGGGGCGGAACGAGGCGAGGTCGGCGAGGGTGACGTCGGGGATCGACAGGACGCTGTACAGCGGGCGGCAGAACTCGGTCAGGCAGGTCGGGTCATACGCGGGCTGGACCGGGGGAGCCTGGTCGCCGTTGCTGTCATCGCGGTTGCGGTCGGGGGTCGTGGACCCGGGGCGGTCTTCGGTCGCGCCGATATCGACTTGGGAGCCGGAGTTTGACACCGCGCACTGGGCACCCCAGACCCCCGCCGCAACGCAGCGCTCCGAAGACGGGGGACCAACGATGCCGATCGACACCGTTACACCCAGAGCGACGAGTGCAGTCAGGGCGTGCATGGCGGCTCGAGTTCGAAGCCAACGATGTCCTCGATCAGGTATCCGGTCGGTGACTCTTCCGCCTCAACAACTGACACGCGAGTCGCCTGAACATCTGGTCGGGACGGGTCGACCTTCGACACGCCATCACCGTCGACCAACGCCACTGTCGAGACGTCCAAACAGGACCCGAGATCGACGGTCGCAAACCCCGTCGTTGCATCCAGCTTCTCAACTCGGACAACTTCGCTGGTTCCACTTACGCTCCACATGTCCGCATGCAGTTGCGAGAAACTCTTGCGCTCATCGGCGTTGAAGTCGCCGGTGGTCCAGGCGTAGACCTCTTCAAACGTCTCCGGATCGCTCAGATCGACCTGGTTCAGCGCATCGACGTACGCGCGGTAGGTCGCCTCGGCCGCGGCGAACGCCTCTTCCTCAGAAGAGAAGAGCGGAGTGGGTTCGGGATCCGGCTGGGCGAAGCATCCGGTGGCCGTTGTGATGACGCACGCCAGCACCGCGGCGGCGGCCAACACACGAGCTTTCACGCGGCCAGGCTACCTACGGGTCGCAGGCGCCGCGCCGAGTTATCCACACCCGTCAGGGCGCGGCATCCGGTTCCGTGAGGGTCTCGTGGATGCGGCGGAGGTCTTCCAGGAGCGACCCGATCAGGATCCAGTGGGTGGAAGGGGGCCGGGCGATCTGCAGCTGCGCGGTGAGGGCGGGCGGCTCGTCGATCGGCACGACGTCGCCTTCTTCGTCGATGAGATCCGCGCGAGTGACCCCAGGCGTAGCGGGCGCCTCGGTCGTGCGCACCCGCAGCCGCACGTCGTGCGACGCGCGGTGCAGCTGCTCGGCGATCGCTCGGACGGCGGGGTCGTCGACGATGTCGACCTCATAGCGCTCGCTGTAGCCCCGCGTCATGCCGATCATCTGGGTGACGATCGGCCGGAACCGCTCCACGGCGGCCTCGAGTGCGACCAGCTCGGCGCGGTGCCGGCGGCTGCGCGGATTCAGCATCAGGGAGTCGGCGCCCGCGGCGAGGGCCCGGTCCGCCTCCTCGAGCGCCGGGCGCACCGCGCGGGCGTCGAGCAGCAGCTGTGCGAGCTCGGACGGGGTGCGGGGATGCTCCAGCGCGTCCGCGAGACGTTCGAGGGCGCTCGCGAGGCTCTCGCCCAGCGCTTCGACGGCACGGTGCGCGGGTGTGACCGCCACGGGGGGAACCAGCGCCACGTTGACGACGACGCCGATCGCTGCGCCGATCAGGGTCTCCAGAATGCGGTCGAACGCGTACTGCGGCGTCGCCGAGCTCAGCGCCAGCACGAGCAAAGCGCTGATCGCGACCTGGTTCGCGGTGCCCGCGGTCATGCGCAGCGCCCAGCCGATCAGCAGGGCGACGGTGACGGTGAGGATGACGACCCAGGTGGCATCGCCGAGCCAGATGCCGAACACCGAGGCGACGACGACTCCGGCGATCACGCCGATGCTGCGCTCGATCGCCTTCGCGAACGACTGGTTGACGCTCGGCTGCACCACCAGGAGCGCGGCGATCGCGGCGAACACCGGCGGTCCGGGGGTCATGAGGTCGGCGACGATCCAGGCCGCCGCGGTCGCGACGGCGGACTTCGCGACGTGCAGCAGTGGAGCGCGCTGCGGCGCTCGGACGATGGCGGACATGCGCATGGTCCCACGCTAGGGCGCGCGGGTCGCGCCTGCGCGGACGACGGCCGTCCGCCGGCGCGGCCATAGGCTCGATCTCGCCATGACCGCTTCGTTCGCCACCGTCCGAGATGGCGACCCGTGCCCGTGCGGCAGCGGCGTTCGCTTCGACGGATGCTGCGCCCCGGCGTTGCGCGGCACCCCGGCGCCGACCGCCGAGGCGCTGATGCGCTCGCGGTACACCGCCTTCGTCGTGGGCGATGCCGCCTACCTCGCGGCGACCTGGCACCCCGGAACCCGGCCCGAGACGCTCGATCTGGAGCCGGATCTGCGCTGGACCGGCCTGGAGGTGATCGACCGCGAGTCAGGGCTCGCCGGCGACAAGCGGGGGACTGTCGAGTTCCGCGCGCACTGGCGGCAGGCGCGCGAGAGCGGGGTGCTGCGCGAGCGCAGCCGCTTCGTGTTCCAGAGCGCGCGGTGGTGGTATCTCGACGGCGTCGTCGGATGACAGCTCCCGCGCTCGCCGGTTCGGCCGAGCGGGGCCTCACGAACGAGGCAGCCGCCTGGACAGGCAGGGGCCCCGCGGCGATACGCTGACGAGCAAACTGAGGAAGGGGCATCCGTGAGCCTTCGTGAGCAGCTCGCAAGACGCAAGCCGATCGTGCCACCCACACCCCATCCCGGTGGGCTCGAACGTCGCATCGGCACCTTCCAGCTCTCGATGATCGGCGTGGGCGCCACGGTCGGCACCGGCATCTTCTTCGTGATGCACGAAGCGGTGCCGCTCGCCGGACCCGCCGTCATCATCTCGTTCATCCTGGCCGGCCTCGCAGCCGGGCTCTCCGCGCTCTGCTACGCCGAGATGGCTTCGGCGGTGCCGGTCTCGGGATCGTCCTACTCCTACGCGTACGCCACGCTCGGCGAGGGGGTCGCGATGCTCGTCGCGGCCTGTCTGGTGCTCGAATACGGGGTGTCCACCGCAGCGGTCGCCTCCGGATGGAGCGGCTACCTCAACCTCCTTCTCGAGGACCTGTTCGACTGGCGCATCCCGCCCGAGCTCAGCGCGGCACCGGCTGAGGGGGGAATCATCAACCTGCCCGCGATCGTGCTCGTCGGCATGTGCATGCTGCTGCTCCTCCGCGGCACGCGCGAATCCACCACGGTGAACGCGATCATGGTGCTGATCAAGCTCAGCGTGCTGGTCATGTTCGTCCTGGTCGCGCTGACCGCGTTCAATGCCGATCACTTCGCCGACTTCGCCCCGATGGGGGTTCCCGGCATCACCGCGGCAGCCGGCACGATCTTCTTCACCTTCATCGGATTGGATGCCGTATCCACCGCCGGAGACGAGGTCAAGGATCCGCAGAAGACGCTGCCGAAGGCCATCCTGATCGCCCTCGTGGTCGTCGTGACGATCTACATCGGGGTCGCGGTCGCCGCCCTGGGCGCCCAGCCCTGGCAGGACTTCTCCGACCCCTCGCAGCAGGAGGCGGGACTCGCGGTCATCCTCTCGAACATCGTGGCGTCGGATTGGCCCGTCACCGTCTTCTCGGCCGGCGCCGTGATCTCGATCTTCTCGGTCACCCTCGTGACGCTCTTCGCGCAGAGCCGGATCCTGTTCACCGTCGGCCGCGACGGCCTGCTGCCGCGGGCGTTCAAGCAGGTGAACCCGCGCACGCACACGCCCGAGTTCGCGACCATCGTCGTCGCGTGCATCGTCGCGGTGCTCACCGGCTTCATCCCGCTGTCGAGCCTGTGGGACCTCGTGTCGCTCGGCACGCTGGTGGCGTTCATCGTGGTGGCGATCGGCGTGATGGTGCTGCGGCGCACCCGGCCGGATCTGCCGCGCGGGTTCAAGGTGCCCTGGTTCCCGGTGGTCCCGATCCTGTCGATCATCGCCTGCGGGTACCTCATGACCGGGCTGCCGGGCACCGCGTACTTCTGGTTCTTCGTCTGGCTGGCGGTCGTCGTCACCTTCTACCTCCTGTGGGGCCGCCGGCACAGCGTGCTGGGCGACCCGGTCGCCGAGGCTCTCGAAGAGGCAGGGGAGTAGCGACCCACCCGGCATCCGTCGTCTCGCCGGATCCCGCGGCGCATAGGCTCGGATCATGCTTGCCACCGTCATCCACGCTGCCCGTGACATCCGCGTCGAAGAGGTCGCCGACCCCGTCCTGTCCACCGGCGGTGACGCGATCGTCCGCGTCGTCGCAGCCTGCGTCTGCGGCTCCGACCTCTGGCCCTATCGCGGAGTCACGGCGACGCACCAGCCGCACCGCATCGGCCACGAATTCGTCGGAGTCGTCGAAGCGGTCGGGCCCGAGGTGCGGGCCGTCGCGGTGGGGGATTTCGTCATCGCGCCGTTCTATGTCTGCGATGGAACGTGCGCGAACTGCCGCAACGGCGTGAGCACCTCGTGCCTCACCGGCGGGTGGTGGGGGAGCGACGACCGGTTGGGTGGCTTCGCCGACGGCGGTCAGGGCGAGCGGGTGCGGGTTCCGCTCGCCGACGGCACCCTCGCGGTCGTACCAGGACCGGTCTCGGACGATGAGATCGCCGGCCTCCTCACCCTGAGCGACGTCATGGGCACCGGGCATCATGCCGCCCTGTCCGCCGGCGTCGGTCCCGGCGACTCGGTCGCGGTCGTCGGCGACGGGGCGGTCGGACTGTGCGCGATCATCGCGGCCAAGCGACTCGGTGCGACGACGATCATCGCGATGTCGCGGCATCCGCAGCGTCAGGCGCTGGCGCGCGACTTCGGCGCGACCCACATCGTGCAGGAGCGGGGGGATGCCGGCGTGGCCGCGGTGCAGGAGCTCACCGGCGGGATCGGCGCCGACCGCGTGCTGGAGTGCGTCGGCACCAAGGAGTCGATGGATCAGGCGCTGCGTTCCACCCGCCCAGGCGGCATGGTCGGGTACGTCGGCGTTCCGAACGGCGGACCCGAGCTGCCGATCAAGGCGATGTTCGGCCGCAACGTCGGCGTCAACGGGGGAGTTGCGCCGGTGCGCGGCTACATCGAGGAGCTGCTTCCCGATGTGCGGTCCGGTGCGATCCAGCCGGGCCGTGTGTTCGACCTGGTGCTTCCGCTCGCCGAGGCGGCCGCGGCCTACGCCGCGATGGACGAGCGACGCGCCACCAAGGTCATGCTCCGGCCGTAGCGGCCGAGTCGCACACGGGGGACCCCGGCCCCCGGCGATCGAACTCCCACGACATCAGTGTCGTGGGAGACGAAAACCAGGGGCCGGGGCTGGTACTGAGCATCCCCATGTGCTCGGGAGCCACATTAGTAAAGGGTCCTGACATTTACCTGGGGCGAGTCTGGGCAGGAGCCCGATGGTTGCTGGGATCAGCCTGGGCGGAGTCAGACTTTCAGGCTGCCGCGCTGCGCACGGCCGCGACGAGGTCGCGGGGCGCGCCGTGCCATGGCGCGCCGTGGCCAGGCAGCACCCACGCCGCTTCGAGACCCTCGATGCGGTTCAGTGACTGGAGCGCCTGCTGGGGGTCGTCGGTGAAGGGTGCCGGCTGTCCGCCGGTCCGGCCGGTCAGAACGTGCCGCGTGGTGAGGGCGTCTCCTACGAACACCGCGTCGGCGACGGGGATGTGGATGGCGATGCTCCCGGGCGAGTGTCCCGGCAGCCCGATGACCACTGGGGAGCCGGGCAGCGGAAGGACGTCGCCGTCCGCGACCTCGACGACCTCGCTGAGATGCGCCGTGCGCATCGCGTCCTTGCGCAGCCCATAGGCGAAGAAGCCCAGCGTCGCGCCGAGCCGCATCGGCCCGATCGGGTTCTTCGGCCCGTCGTCCTTCGGCTTCTTGACTCCCTTGGCGCGCTCGGCGTCCTCCGCGTGCACGTACACCGGCACGCCGTGATCCCGGTGCAGTCGCTCCGCGAATCCCACGTGATCGCTGTCTCCGTGGGTGAGGATCAGGCCGCGCACATCGTCGACGGCACGTCCCATGTCCAAGAGTTCGGCCTGGAAGTCCTTCCAGTGGCCGGGCATGCCGGCGTCGATCACCGTGATGCCGTCGGGGGTCTCGACGAGATAGGCGGCGACGATGTCGTTGCCGATGCGACGAAGGTTCGGTCCGAGCTTCATGAGATCTCCTCTGTTCCACCCGACACGGGATCGAATATCTATGGCTACGATACATAGCCATGATAGCTTAGGTCAATAGCCATCGGAAGGAACATCGTCATGCCGACTCCGGACCGCACGTCGCTGCAGGACATCGTCGAGGCCGGTCGCGATCTCGTCGAGACCGGCGGCGCGGCGAAGCTCACGATGCAGGCCGTCGCCGAGCGCGTCGGGGTGCGCGCGCCGTCGCTCTACAAGCGCGTCCGCGACCGCGACGCCCTGCTCGTGCTCGTCGCCGAGGCGACGGTGGACGACCTGGCGCGGCGACTCGCGGCATCCGACGGCACCCTTGCAGGGGTCGCGCACGTGTATCGCGGCTTCGCTCATGAGCGCCCGGAGGGATTCCGGCTCATGTTCACCGTCGATGGGGCCGCCTCCTCGCTGGGTCGGGTGAGCGCACCGATCCTGCGGGTCGCCGAAGAGCTGGTGGGGACGGATGCCGCGCTCGAGGCGGCACGCCTGGTCACGGCATGGGCGACCGGCTTCATCCAGATGGAACTGGCCGGCGCCTTCCGCCTGGGCGGGGACATCGACCACGCCTACGAGTACGGCCTCGAACGACTCGAGCACGGACTCCGCGCGTAACGGGTAGGCGACTCGCCCGCGCGCCTGCGAATCGCGGTCGGGCGATGCGATAGAAAAGCTCAGGTTGTGCTCCCGGGGGGATCACTGGCCGACCTCGACTCGAAGGGACCCCTCCCACGCCATGAAGCTCCTCAAGCGCACCGCACTGGTGCTCGTCGCCGCATTCGCCGTCTTCTACCTCGTCACCAGGCCGCAGGACGCGGCCGACGCCGTGCAGGGCGCGGTCGGCGCGGTGTGGGGCGCTGGTGCGGCCATCACCGACTTCTTCGCGGCGCTCGCCGGCTGATGGGCCTTTTCGATCCTCGGATCGAGAAGCACCTCATCGCCGACCAGGGCGAAGTCGTCATCGACGAGGTGCGCAAGCACTGGGCGGCGACCGTGGGCGCGATGCTCGAGCTCTTCGCCGGCGCGATCGTGCTGCTGCTGTCGCTGTTCGTCCCGCCCGCCGCCTGGTGGCTGCCGGCCGCCCTCGGCGCAGCGATCCTGCTGCACGCGAGCTGGCGCATCCTCGAGCAGAAGACGGATCGGTTCGTCATCACGAACATGCGGGTGTTCCGGGTGCACGGCATCCTGTCGCAGAACATCGCGACGATGCCGCTTTCGCGCATTCTGGACATCTCGGTGCACACGCCGATCATCGGCCGGGTCTTCGGGTTCGGGCACTTCGTCTTCGAGTCTGCGGCGCAGGAGCAGGGCCTCCACGCGATCCGCTTCGTGGGTGATCCGGACGTGCGCGGACTGACCATCCAGCGGGTGATCCAGCAGGCCGGGCTGCGCGGATTCGTGCCCGGCCAGCAGCAAGCCGTCGTCGAGCTCGAGCCCGACTACCCGCCTGCGCCGATCCCGCCGGTCCCGCCGCTCCCGCCGCGGCCCCCGCAGGACGCCACCAGAGTCGACGCCGGGTGGGGGTGGCTCGCCGATGCCCAGCGCCGCGAAGCGGAGCGTCTGGCCGAACTGCGGGGGGAGCCGACGACCGGGTCGCCGCCGGCTTTCGATCCGGATCGGACGACCACCGCCCCGATCGATCTGCCGCGCTGAGCGGCGGGCTGGGCGGGGTCGGCGCCGGCTCGGCCGCGGCGCAGGGAACATCCCGGCGGGGGCCCGCGTTCTGCTACCCTGGAGTGTCACGAGTGTGCTTTCTACAAGCACGTCTTCGTGGCATCGCAACAGAAATCCGCTTCGCTTCGGCTCGAGGCATCCCTCTGCGCGTCTGCGCAGATCGAACTTCGAGGCTGACGCCCGACACCCCAACCCAACAAGGACAACCCACTACATGACTACCGCAACGGCCGCCCCGGCCACCAAGCAGGTCGCGATCAATGACATCGGATCTGCTGAAGACATCCTCGCCGCGATCGAACTGACCCTCAAGTCGTTCAACGACGGCGACCTCATCGAAGGCATCGTCGTCAAGATCGACCGCGACGAGGTCCTCCTCGATGTCGGATACAAGACCGAGGGCGTCATCCCCTCGCGCGAGCTCTCCATCAAGCACGACGTCGACCCCAACGAGGTCGTCAAGGTCGGCGATGAGGTCGAAGCCCTCGTTCTCCAGAAGGAGGACAAGGAAGGCCGTCTCATCCTGTCCAAGAAGCGTGCGCAGTACGAGCGTGCGTGGGGCGACGTGGAGAAGATCAAGGAGACCGACGGTGTCGTCACCGGGTCCGTGATCGAGGTCGTCAAGGGTGGCCTCATCGTCGACATCGGCCTGCGCGGCTTCCTGCCGGCATCGCTCATCGAGCTGCGTCGCGTCCGCGACCTCACGCCGTACCTCGGCCAGGAGATCGAGGCCAAGATCCTCGAGCTCGACAAGAACCGCAACAACGTCGTGCTCTCGCGCCGCGCCCTGCTCGAGCAGACGCAGTCCGAGTCGCGCACCACGTTCCTCAACAACCTGCACAAGGGTCAGGTTCGCAAGGGCACGGTCAGCTCGATCGTCAACTTCGGTGCGTTCGTCGACCTGGGCGGCGTGGACGGCCTCGTGCACGTCTCCGAGCTCTCGTGGAAGCACATCGAGCACGCGTCCGAGGTCGTCGAGGTCGGTCAGGAAGTCACCGTCGAGATCCTCGAGGTCGACCTGGACCGCGAGCGCGTCTCGCTGTCGCTGAAGGCGACGCAGGAGGACCCGTGGCAGGTCTTCGCCCGCACCCACGCCATCGGCCAGGTTGCACCGGGTAAGGTCACCAAGCTCGTTCCGTTCGGTGCATTCGTGCGCGTCGCGGACGGCATCGAGGGCCTCGTGCACATCTCGGAGCTCTCCGGCAAGCACGTCGAGCTCGCCGAGCAGGTCGTGTCGGTCAGCGAAGAGGTCTTCGTCAAGATCATCGACATCGACCTCGAGCGTCGCCGCATCTCGCTGTCGCTCAAGCAGGCGAACGAGTCGGTCGACCCGTTCGGCACCGAGTTCGACCCGGCCCTCTACGGCATGGTCACCGAGTACGACGAGCTCGGGGAGTACAAGTACCCCGAGGGCTTCGACCCGGAGACGAACGCCTGGAAGGAAGGCTTCGACGCCGAGCGCGAGAAGTGGGAGCAGGAGTACGCCGCTGCTCAGGGTCGCTGGGAGGCGCACAAGGCTGCCGTCGCCAAGGCCCTCGAGGCCGAGGCTGCTGCCCCGACCGAGTCCAGCTCCAGCTCGAGCTCGTTCTCGTCGGAGTCCGCTTCGGTCGGCACCCTTGCCGACGACGAGGCGCTCGCCGCACTGCGCGAGAAGCTCTCGAACCGCTGAGAAGTTCCACCGGTGATCGCGTAGCGGCATAGCCGCACGTCGAGATCCGTCCTCAGGGCCGTCACCTCCGGGTGGCGGCCCTTTGGCGTGTCCGACGAGGGTTCGGCCCGCATGATTGCGCGCAGTGCCGATCGGGTGTACCCCTTGGCTATGGGGCTGGGGAGGACTGGCGCGCTGTGCGCAGCCGTGCTGGCGGCCGGGCTGATCTTCGCTGCGCCGGTGGCGGCATCCGCCGAGGAGCCTGACGACCCGGGAAAGAGTTCGGTCGTCGCCGCATGCAAGAAGGGCGGCTGGATGGCGCTCGCCGCGGAGGACGACGCGGCAGTGCCTTTCCGCACCCAGGGCGAGTGCGTCCGGTATCTGGCCCAGGGCGGCACGGTTGTCGCCACGACCGGCACTCCCGTCCTGCCGGGACAGGGCAGGGGGTGCAAGGCTTCGAAGCAGAAGACTGCGAAGGACATCTCCGAGCAGCCCCAGACGAAGCACTGCTCGCCGGGAAAGTCCGAGCGCAAGTCCGAGCGCAGGGCCGCCTGATCGGACTGCGCAACGACGGTGTCGGCACCGTCGATTACGCTCCGGACGTGCCCACACCGACGCGCTGCCTAGCCGAAGCTGACGGATGCCGCGGCTCGGTGCCTGCGGACGCGCCCCTCGCGCTCTGCGAAGGGCACCTGGTCGCGGCATCCGAGTGGGCGGACCGAGCCTACGGCGTGACGGATGCGCTGCCGTCGCCGTGCCGGCTGTGCGGATCGCGCCTGGGCGTGCGCTATCCCTCCGGCTGGATCTGCGCCGTGTGCGAGTGGCGCCACGGTGAGGTCGTGGACGCGGAGCTTCCGCCGCCGCGGGTCGACATCGTGTACTACCTCGCCTACGCCGACCGCGTGAAGATCGGCACCACCGCAAATCCTCGGCAGCGCTTCACGGCGATCTGGCACGACGAGGTGCTCGCCTTCGAGCGCGGGGACCGCGCACTGGAGCGGCGACGTCATCGCCAGTTCGCCGAGGACCGACTCGGATCGAGCGAGTGGTTCACGCCCTCGCCGGTGCTTCGGGCGCATATCGACGCGGTGCGAGCGGGCGTCGATGATCCATGGACGCTCTACTCGCGCTGGGTCAGCGAAGCGGTGGCGCTTCAGGGGTGACGGGTGTCTTGCGGTCTTCCTCAGCCCGCTCCAAGCAACGCGATATAGCGTGAGGGATCCCCGCACCCCATGGAGGCAGCAATGGGATTTCTCGATCGGCTCTTCGGCACCCAGCCGCGGCAGGCGCCGCCCGTCCCGCAGAACTCTTACGCGCGGCAGGGCTACCCGACGCCCGCGCAGGCCGCGCAGCCGCCGCGGAGCGAGGATGAGGTCGCGGTGGAGCGCTACCGGTATCTGCTGCGCACCGCCCCGCCGGAGACCATCGAGCAGGTTCACGCCGAGGCGTTCGCGAAGCTGAGCCCCGACCAGCGGCAGACCGTGCTCGCCGAGCTGAAGTCGGGCCTTCCGCCCGCCGAGCAGCCGCAGTCCAGCGATCCCCAGACACTCGCTCGCGCCGCGACTCGAGCCGAGTACATGCAGCCCGGATTCATGGAGCGCACGATGCAGCGCGGCGGCGGCTTCGGCTCGTCGATGGGCGGCTCGATCGTGGGGACCGTGATCGGCTACGTCATCGGGTCGGCGATCGTGAGCTCGTTCATGGGTCCCTCCGGGTACGACCAGGGGTACGCGGACGGATCGACGGATGCCTCGGGCGACACGGGCGCAGACGGCTCCGGTGCCGACGGCTCCGGCGCCGATGCCTCCGGCGCCGATGCCTCCGGCTGGGGCGGGGACGCCTCAGGCTGGGGCGGCGACTCCGGATCCGGCGACTTCGGGGGCGACTTCGGCGGCGATTTCGGATTCTGACCTCGGGCTCGCGACGAGCGGACGGGTCGAACGCGCCCGTGGGAGACTGACGGCATGCCCCTCGTCGCACTCACCGGAGGCATCGCCTCCGGCAAGTCCACGGTCGCCGGTCGTCTCGCGGAGCACGGCGCGATCGTCGTCGATGCCGATCAGATAGTCCGTGACGTGCAGCAGCCGGGGTCGCCCGTCCTCTCGTCGATCGCCGCGGAGTTCGGCGCCGAGATGATCCGCCCCGACGGATCGCTCGATCGCGCGGCCCTCGGCGGTGCGGTCTTCGGCGATGCGGCGGCGGTCCAGCGGCTCAACGCGATCGTCCATCCGGCGGTCCGCGAGGAGTCGGCGCGGCGGTTCGCCGAAGCCTTCGCGGCAGACCCCGACGCCGTCGTCGTCTACGACGTCCCGCTGCTCGTCGAGGCGCGGGTCGACGACCCATGGGATCTCGTCGTCGTCGCGCACGCACCCGCCGAGCTGCGGCGTGGCCGGCTGGTCGACCTGCGCGGCATGACCGAAGCGGATGCCGCGGCCCGGATCGCCTCGCAGGTGCCCGACCAGGCACGCCTCGCCATCGCCGACGCGGTCATCGACACGACGGGATCGCTCGCCGATACGGAGCGACAGGTCGACGCCCTGTGGGAAGGTCTGCGCGAGCTCATCGCCGCTCGCGTCCGCTGACGCTTCGTGTCGCCGTTCCGGGCCTGCCGCTCCCGCCGATCGCGGGCGTACGCTGTGACCACGACAGTGGAGGTAAGGCCATGGCTCTTTTCCGTCGACACAAAGCGCCCGACGCCGCCCTCACCGACGAGGAGCGGATCGCGCGCTACGTCTACCTGCTCAACACACTCCCCGCGGGGGTGATCGAGAGCGCCCACGCGAAGGCCTTCGAGGACGTGCCACCCGAGCGCCGACGTGAGATGTTCGAGCAGCTCCGCCCCTTCATGTCGGAGACCGAACAGGCATCGGCATCCGACGACCCGACGGTTCTGGCGCGACTGATCCGTCGTGCGGAAGAGCACCGCGCCGGGCGCAAGCGCGCTGAATCGGATGCCGCGGCACCTGTCGCGACAGCGACGCGCGAGTCCGACGATCCGCGGGACGCGGTCGACCCGCGGGCGCTGCTGCAGGACACCGGTGTCATGACGATGGTGGCGTACCAATTCCTCCTCTCGAGTTCGATCTCGTCGTACTTCCTCTACGGTGCCGGATCCCTAGACCTGGCAGATCAACCCGACTGGGTCGCTGAGACGTACGATCCCGGGGCCGCTGCGGGAGCGGGTCCCGACGGCGGCATCGACGGCGGGGGCGGCGCGATCGACGGAGCCGGGTTCAACGGCGGCGAGTTCGGCGGAGGCTTCGACGGATCGGGGTTCGGCGGAGGCGGTTTCAACGGGGCCGGCGGCTGACCTAACCCGGCCCACACCCGGGCCTCCGGCATCCGCCCGTCGCGAACGACGGCCCCGGTGTCGGAACCCCCGCCTAACCTGGAGTGGTGCAGACCACACGTTCCGTGCGCCCGTTCGAGGTGGTGAGCGAATACACCCCGAGCGGCGACCAGCCCCAGGCGATCGCCGAGCTCGCCGCCCGCATCACCGCCGGTGAGACCGATGTCGTGCTGCTCGGCGCGACCGGCACGGGAAAGTCCGCGACCACGGCGTGGCTCATCGAGGCGGTGCAGCGTCCTACACTCGTGCTCGCCCACAACAAGACCCTCGCGGCCCAGCTTGCCAACGAGTTCCGCGACCTCATGCCGAACAACGCCGTCGAGTACTTCGTCAGCTACTACGACTACTACCAGCCCGAGGCCTACGTCCCGCAGACGGACACCTTCATCGAGAAGGACTCGTCGGTCAACGCCGAGGTCGAGAGACTGCGCCACTCGACGACCAACTCCCTGCTGAGCCGCCGCGACGTCATCGTGGTCAGCACCGTCTCCTGCATCTACGGTCTCGGCGCGCCGGAGGAGTACCTGCGGGCGATGGTCGCCCTGCAGGTGGGGGAGCGGTACGACCGCGACGCGCTCATCCGCAAGTTCATCTCGATGCAGTACAACCGCAACGACGTCGACTTCTCGCGCGGCAACTTCCGCGTGCGTGGCGACACGATCGAGATCATCCCGGTGTACGAGGAGTTCGCGATCCGCATCGAGCTGTTCGGCGACGAGATCGAAGCGCTGTATATGCTGCATCCGCTCACCGGAGATGTCGTCCAGCGCCTCGACTCCGTGCCGATCTTCCCCGCGTCGCACTACGTCGCCGGCACCGAGACCGTGCAGCGCGCGATCGGCACGATCGAGGCCGAGCTCGAGGTGCGGCTCAAGGAGCTCGAGTCGCAGAACAAGCTGCTCGAGGCGCAGCGCCTGCGCATGCGCACGACGTTCGACCTCGAGATGCTCCAGCAGCTCGGCTTCTGCTCCGGCATCGAGAACTACTCGCGCCATCTCGACGGCCGGGCGCCTGGGGAGCCCCCGCACACGCTCCTGGACTTCTTCCCCGACGACTTCCTCATGGTGATCGACGAGTCGCACGCCACGGTTCCGCAGATCGGAGCGATGTACGAGGGGGATGCCTCGCGCAAGCGCACGCTCGTCGACCACGGCTTCCGCCTGCCGAGCGCGCTGGACAACCGGCCGCTCCGCTGGGACGAGTTCAAGAACCGGATCGGGCAGACCGTCTACCTTTCTGCGACGCCCGGCCGGTACGAGATGGGGATCGCCGACGGGGTGGTCGAGCAGATCATCCGCCCGACCGGTCTCATCGACCCGCAGATCGTCGTGAAGCCCTCCAAGGGCCAGATCGATGACCTTCTCGAAGAGATCCGCGTCCGCGCCGCGCGCGATGAGCGCGTGCTCGTCACCACGTTGACGAAGAAGATGGCCGAGGAGCTCACCGACTTCCTCGGCGAGCACGGCGTGCGCGTGCGCTACCTGCATTCGGATGTCGACACCCTCCGTCGCGTCGAACTGCTCACCGAGCTGCGGGCCGGCGTCTACGACGTGCTGGTCGGGATCAACCTCCTTCGCGAGGGTCTCGACCTGCCGGAGGTGTCTCTGGTGTCGATCCTCGACGCCGACAAGGAGGGGTTCCTGCGCTCCGGCACCTCTCTCATCCAGACGATCGGGCGTGCCGCCCGCAACGTCTCGGGGCAGGTTCACATGTACGCCGACAGGGTGACGGACTCGATGCTGAAGGCGATCGAAGAGACCGATCGCCGCCGCGAGAAGCAGGTCGCGTACAACACGGCGAACGGCATCGACCCGCAGCCGCTGCGCAAGCGGATCGCCGACATCACCGAAGTGCTCGCCCGCGAAGGCGCCGACACCGACGCGATGATGTCGAAGCGCAACGCCGCCAAGCTGAAGTCGGGTCGAGGCAAGGCGCCCACGCCTGGCCTGCGCCGGACGGGCATCGCCGCTGAAGGGGCGGAGCAGCTCGAGGCGACGATCTCGGACCTGTCGACTCAGATGCTCGCGGCGGCCGGCGAGCTGAAGTTCGAACTCGCCGCCCGACTCCGCGACGAGGTGCAGGATCTCAAGAAGGAGCTGCGCGCCATGGAGCGCGCCGGCCACGCCTGAGCCTGCTGCCGGTCCCTGAGCCTGTCGAAGGGTGGTTCCTGAGCCTGTCGAAGGGCTAAGGGCAGTGCATCAGCGGCTTCGGGCCCGATCGGTCGAAGGTGTGCGCCGTCATCGGCTGTCCGCAGAGCGGGCACGCGCGCTCCGCGCGCTCCTGCGCACTGGGCGGGGGAGTCGTCTCGTAGGGACCGACCGAGGCGGGCCCGGCGATGCGGATGAGCTTCGCGTTGAGCCAGGCATACCAGCCGCCCGCCTCGCGCACGCGGTCACGAAGCGGCGGCGGCACGTCGGGAGATGATTGGTTCGTCACATTGCTTAGTGTACTAAAGATTAGTACCCGATAGGATGACGGGTGTGGATCCCCGCGATGACCTCCTGAAGCTCGAGAACCAGTTGTGCTTCGCTCTGGTGACGGCGGCGCGCAACGTCGTCGCTCTCTACCGGCCCGTGCTCGAGCCCCTCGGCCTCACCCATCCGCAGTACCTCGTGATGCTCGCGCTGTGGGAGGAGTCGCCGCGCTCGCTCGGCGAACTCGCCGATGAGCTCGCGATGGAGCCCGCCACGCTGTCGCCGCTGGTCAAGCGCCTCGAGGCGCAGGGCCGCGTGACCCGAGGCCGTCGTCCTGGCGACGAACGTGTGCTCGAGATCCGACTCACTGACGACGGGCGCGCGCTGCGCCGCCAGGCACTCGAGGTTCCGACTCAGATCATGCAGCGGACCGGAATGGATGCCGAGCAGCTCGCGGCGCTCCGCGACGGGCTCACCCCGTTCGCAGGCGGCCGCGCGCGGCGCGAGCCGGTGGCCCCGGCATCCTGAAACCGCAACGTGCGACGGCGTCCCAGTCTGCGTGCGACGCCGTCTCGGGGGCAGAGCTCCGGTATCTGGCCATTGCAACGGCTGGATGAACTTCCTCTCATTCCCTAGGCATCTTCGCCGCGATTTCCTAGGCTCGCTCTCGAGGCCCCGATCTCACGGCAACCGCCGCGCGCCGAGGGCATGTCCCCCCACAGAAGAGGAACGCACATGCGAATGCGGTCACACCCCGACCACAGCTCACCATCCCGACGGAGGATCGCGGCCGGGGCCGGCACGGCGGTCCTGGCGCTCGGCGCAGGCCTGCTCGTCGCGAGCCCGGCGCAGGCAGCCGGCCCGGTCACGATCGACCTCGTGACGGTCAACGACTTCCATGGCCGGATCGAGTCGATTGCTCCAGCAGGCGGAATCGCACGGCTCGCAACAGCGGTGAACAAGATCCGTGCGAGCAACCCCAACACTGTGTTCGCGGCCGCCGGGGATCTGATCGGGGCATCGACGTTCACGTCGTTCATTCAGAACGACGTCCCGACGATCAACACGCTCAACGCGGCGGGTCTCGAGGTGAGCGCGGCGGGAAACCACGAATTCGACCAGGGGTGGACAGACCTTCGCGACCGTGTTCAGGGTCTCGCCAACTGGGAGTACATCTCCGCGAACGTCTGGGACACCGAGACCGACGACTACGCGCTGGCTCCGTATTGGACCAAAGAGTTCCAGGGTGTCACGATCGGCTTCATCGGCGCTGTGACCGAAGAGCTGCCTGCGCTGGTCAGCCCTGCCGGCATCGAGACGCTCGACGTGAACCCCGTGGTGGACAGCGTCAACGCCGTCGCCGCGGAGCTCTCGGATGGCGACGCCGACAATGGTGAGGCGGACGTCCTCGTGCTGCTCGTGCACGAGGGAGCGACCCAGCCCACGATCGAGTCCGCGACGGATCTGACCACACCCTTCGGCCGCATCGTGGAAGGCGTCACCTCCGAGGTCGACGCCATCGTGTCGGGACACACGCACCTCGCGTACAACCTCGTGATCGACGGGCGGCCGGTGATCTCGTCGGGACAGTACGGCGAGCGCTTCAGCGACATGAAGATCACCGTGGACCCCGACAGCGGAGACGTCCTGTCGATGCTGAACACCACTGAGACTCTGTTCAGCGGTGCCGGCACGACCGCCAACCCGTACGTGCCGAACTACGCGGAAGACGCCGCGATCAAGCCGATGGTCGATGACGCGGTCGCCGTCGCGAAGGTGAAGGGCTCGGTGAAGGTTGGCAACATCACCGCGAGCTTGCAGCGCGGCCTTCAGCCGCGCACTCCGACAGCGGACGACCCCGCCACCATCCAGGAGGCCCGCGGCGCCGAATCGACGCTCGGCAACTTCGTCGCCGACGTGCAGCTGGACCAGATGCAGGTGCGCTTCCCCGACACCCAGATCGCGTTCATGAACCCGGGCGGACTGCGGGACGACCTGAAGTATCCGGCGAGTGGCGAGGTGTGGGATTCGAACGGGAATGTGACCTACGCCGAGGCCGCTGCGGTGCAGCCGTTCGCGAACACGCTCGTCACGCTCACACTCACCGGCGCGCAGATCCAGGCCGTTCTCGAGCAGCAGTGGCAGCCCACGACGGCGTCACGCCCGTTCCTGAAGCTCGGTGTATCGAAGGGCTTGACGTACATCACGGACTACGACGCTCCGGCAGGATCGCGCATCACCCACCTCGAGTTTAACGGCGGGCCGGTCGACCCGACCGTCAAGTACAAGGTGGTCACGAACGCCTTCCTCGCGTCCGGCGGCGACAACTTCACTGTGTTCCGCGCCGGCACGAACAAGGCGGACACAGGTCTGGTCGACCTCGAGGCGATGGTGAGCTGGTTCGCCACGAATGGCGAGGCGTCGCCCGACCTGGCACAGCGCTCCATCGGCGTGGAGCTCTCCGGCGGGACCACCGGTGTCTACAGTGCTGGCCAGACGGTCGGCGTCGAACTGTCGTCGCTGGACTTCACCCAGACCCCGACGCCTGCGGGCACGGTCTCGGCGTCCATCGCCGGACAGGTGCTCGACACCGCGACGGTCGACAGTTCGCTGGTTCCGATCACCGATGAGGCCGGCCGGGCATCGCTGGAGATCGTGATCCCCGACGGGCTCCCGGCGGGCGCCGTCGCACTCACGATTACCACTCCGAGGGGCACCTCGTTCGAGGTTCCGTTGGAGATCGTGCAGGGGATCAAGACCACGACGACCGCGAAGGTCTCGGGCGGCAAGAAGGGTGCGCCTCTCGTGCTCGACGCGACGGTCAGATCACGCGGTGCGCTCGCGACCGGGCAGATCGCCGTGTCCGCCGACGGCTACGCGCCGATCCTCGCGACGCTCGCCGATGGCAGCGCCTCGGTGACGCTTCCGGCGTTCCCGGCTGACGTCGCGGTGACGGTCGCCTATCTCGGCGACGGCGCCTTCGCCGCGTCCGAGACGACCGTGATGGTGAAGGTCAAGTAGCGCGACGAGCGACAAAATCGGATGCCGCGGGGCCGCTGTGCCCCGCGGCATCCGTCGTTCCGTCCCATAGCACGGGGGTGCGCCGAGGGCGAACCCGGCGACCGTGTCGGAGGCCCCGCCTAGACTTGACCGGTGCCCATCGTCCCTGTCATCGCGCCCGCAAACGCCCTCGCACACGTCGCCGCGAACTCGAGCGGGAAGCTGAGCGTTCGGGGCGCCCGCGTGCACAACCTCAAGAACGTCGACCTCGACATCCCCCGCGATTCGCTCGTCGTGTTCACCGGTCTGTCGGGATCCGGCAAGTCCAGCCTCGCGTTCGACACCATCTTCGCCGAAGGTCAGCGACGCTATGTCGAGTCGCTCAGCGCCTACGCCCGCCAGTTCCTCGGGCAGGTCGACCGACCGGATGTCGACTTCATCGAGGGGCTGAGCCCCGCCGTCTCGATCGACCAGAAGTCGACCAACCGCAACCCGCGCTCGACGGTCGGCACGATCACCGAGATCCACGACTACATGCGCCTCCTGTGGGCGCGCATCGGCGTGCCGCACTGCCCCGAATGCGGCGAGGTCATCCAGCGCCAGACCGTGCAGCAGATCGCCGATCAGCTCGTGGAGCTGCCCGAGCGCACCCGATACCAGATCGTCGCTCCGGTCGTGACCCAGAAGAAGGGCGAGTTCGTCGACCTCTTCAAGGAGCTCGGCGCGAAGGGCTACGCACGCGCGATCGTCGACGGGGAGCTGATCCAGCTCGCCGAGCCGCCCACGCTGAAGAAGACCTACAAGCACGACATCGGCGTCGTGGTGGATCGCCTCGTCGCCGGCTCCGACATCCTCAGCCGCGTGACCGACTCCGTCGAGACGGCCCTGGGGCTGGCAGGCGGCGTCATGCAGGTCAACTTCGTCGATGAGGAGGGGGATGCCGCGTGGCAGAACTTCTCCGAGAAGCTCGCCTGCCCGAACGGCCACCCGCTGCAGCTCACCGAGATCGAGCCGCGCACCTTCTCGTTCAACGCGCCCTTCGGCGCGTGCCCCACCTGCTCCGGCCTCGGCACGCGCATGTCAGTGGACGTCGACCTCATGCTCGGCGATGAGGAGCAGTCCATCCGGGAGGGCGTGCTCATCCCGTGGACCACCCAGGGCAAGGGGCTCTTCCAGTACTACGAGCGCCTGCTCGAAGGCCTCGCCGCCGACCTGAACTTCTCGCTCGACACCCCGTGGAAAGACCTCCGGGTCGACGTGCAGGACGCCGTGCTCCGCGGCGAGAACTACAAGGTCACGGTGCGCTGGAAGAACCGCTACGGCCGGGAGATGCGCTACGCCTCGGGCTTCGAGGGCGTCGTGCCGTACATCGAGCGCCAGTACGTGCAGGCGGAGTCCGACACCCAGCGGCAGAAGTGGTCGGAGTACCTCCGCGAAGTGCCGTGCCTCGCGTGCAAGGGCGACCGGCTGAAGCCGGAGGTGCTCGCGGTGCTCGTGCACGGGCATTCGATCGCGGATGCCTCGCGCCTGAGTCTCGCCGACGCCCAGCACTACTTCGCCCGGCTCGAACTGACCGATCGCGAGGCGAAGATCGCCGCGCAGGTGCTCCGCGAGATCAGGGCGCGCCTCGACTTCCTCCTCCAGGTCGGACTCAGCTACTTGAGCCTGAGCCGCGCCGCCGGCTCCCTGTCGGGTGGCGAGGCCCAGCGCATCCGCCTCGCGACGCAGATCGGGTCGGGACTGACGGGCGTGCTCTACGTGCTCGACGAGCCGTCGATCGGCCTGCACCAGCGTGACAACCGGCGGCTCATCGAGACGCTCCTCACTCTCCGCGACCTGGGCAACACCCTGATCGTCGTCGAACACGACGAAGAGACGATCCACGCGGCCGACTGGATCGTCGACATCGGCCCCCGGGCCGGTGTGGACGGCGGGCACGTCGTGCACTCCGGGCCCCTCGCAGACCTGCTCACCGAGACCCGCTCCATCACCGGCGACTACCTCGCCGGGCGTCGGGCCATCGCGACCCCCGCGAAGCGGCGCCGGATCGACAAGTCCCGCCAGGTCACCGTCGTCGGTGCGCGCGAGAACAACCTGCGCGACGTGACGGTGTCGTTCCCGCTCGGCGTGATGACGGCGGTCACGGGCGTCAGCGGCTCCGGCAAGTCCTCGCTGGTCAACGGCATCCTGTACGAAGTGCTCGCGAACCGCCTCAACGGGGCGCGCCGCGTGGCGGGCAAGCACACGCGGGTCACCGGCCTCGACAACCTCGACAAGGTCGTGCACGTCGACCAGGCCCCGATCGGGCGCACGCCCCGCTCGAACCCGGCCACCTACACCGGTGTGTTCGACAGGGTGCGGACCCTCTTCAGCGAGACGCCCGAGGCGAAGGTGCGCGGTTACCAGCCGGGGCGCTTCAGCTTCAACGTCAAGGGCGGCCGCTGCGAGGCGTGCTCGGGCGACGGCACGATCAAGATCGAGATGAACTTCCTTCCCGACGTGTACGTCGACTGCGAGGTCTGCCACGGCAAGCGCTACAACCGCGACACCCTCGCCGTGCACTACAAGGGCAAGAACATCGCCGAGGTGCTCGACATGCCGATCGCCGAGGCGGCCGAATTCTTCGAGCCGATCCAGGCGATCCACCGCTATCTGCGGACGCTCGTCGACGTCGGGCTCGGCTACGTCCGGCTCGGCCAGTCGGCCACCACGCTCTCCGGCGGCGAGGCGCAGCGCGTCAAGCTCGCCACCGAGCTGCAGCGTCGGTCCAACGGCCGCAGCATCTACGTGCTCGACGAGCCGACGACGGGTCTGCACTTCGAAGACGTCGCCCGCCTGCTCGAGGTGCTCGGCAGCCTGGTCGACAAGGGCAACACCGTCATCGTCATCGAGCACAACCTCGATGTCATCAAATCGGCCGACTGGGTCATCGACCTGGGCCCCGAGGGCGGCTCGGGCGGCGGTCAGGTGATCGCCACCGGCACGCCGGAGCAGGTCGCGCGTGCGGAGGGCAGCCACACCGGCGCCTTCCTCGCGGACGTGCTCGGCGTCCCGCAGGCGGGACGCAAGGCCGGCTAGCGGATGCCGCCGACTGCTCGCCCCACGGTCGCGTACAAGCCGAAGCCGGGGGAGATCCCCACCAACCCGGGTGTCTATCGCTTCCGCGACGCCGCCGGCCGGGTGCTCTACGTCGGCAAGGCGAAGAACCTGCGCGCCCGGCTGTCGAACTACTTCGCGCCGCTGCAGACGCTCCATGAGCGCACCCGCCGCATGGTCACGACCGCGGCATCCGTCGAGTGGACCGTCGTGGCGACCGACGTGGACTCGCTGCAGCTCGAGTACATGTGGATCAAGGAGTTCGATCCGCCGTTCAACGTGCGCTACAAGGACGACAAGTCGTATCCCTTCATGGCGCTCACCCTCGCCGACGAGGCGCCGCGGGTGATCGTGACGCGCAACCGCCGGATCCCGGGGGCGAAGTACTTCGGCCCGTACCCCAAGGTGTGGGCGGTGCACGACACCATCGACCTGATGATCAAGGTCTTCCCGATCCGCACCTGCAGCGACGCCAGCTACAAGAAGGCGATGGCCACGGGCCGCCCCTGCTTCCCTGGTCAGATCGGCCGCTGCGGCGGACCGTGCTCGATGAAGGTGACGATCGAGGAGCACCGCGCCATCGTCGACGACTTCATCGCGTTCATGTCCGGCGGCGACCAGCGCTTCACGAAGGGCCTTTCGGCCCGCATGCGGGAGGCCTCCGCGGCGATGGACTACGAGGCGGCCGCGGTCTATCGCGACAAGCTCCAGGCGATCGATGCCGTACTCAACCGGAGTGCGCTCGTGCTCGCGGAGGATACGGATGCCGATCTCTTCGGCATCGCCGAGGACGAGCTGTCCGCGACCGTCCAGCACTTCGTGATCCGCGGTGGCCGCGTTCGCGGTGTGCGGGCCACGACGATCGACAAGGAGCTCGACATCTCGGGCGCCGATCTGGTCGATCAGGTGCTGCAGCGGACGTACGGCGATGTTCCGGCATCCGACATCCCGCGCCAGGTGCTCGTTCCTGCGCTGCCGGATGATGCTGCCGAGCTCGAGCAGTGGCTGCGCGACAAGCGCGAGCGGCCCGTAACGATCCAGGTCGCGCAGCGCGGGCGCAAGGCCGAGCTGATGAAGACGGCGAAGCTCAACGCGCAGCAGGCCCTGATCCTGCACAAGACCCGCCGCACCAGCGACTACGTCGCCCGTTCCCAGGCGCTCACCGACCTGCAGGAGGCCCTCGGACTCGCCGAAGCGCCGCTGCGGATCGAGTGCTACGACGTCTCGCATCTCGGCGGCACCAACGTCGTCGCGTCGATGGTCGTCTTCGAGGACGGTCTGCCGCGCAAGGACCAATACCGGTCGTTCGGTGTTCCCGAGACGACCGACGACACCGATTCGCTCTACCAGGTGCTCACGCGCCGACTCGCCTACGTCGACCGCGGTGACGCGGAGGACGCGACGGATGCGGCGCTCGCGGCGGCGTCGGTGCTCGATCCGGACGCCGAGGTCGTCACGACGCGCAAGCGCCCCCGCTTCGCCTATCGGCCGCAGCTGCTCGTCGTCGACGGCGGCAGGCCGCAGGTCGAGGCGGCCGCCCGGGCGCTCGCCGATGCCGGTCATGAGGAGATCGCGCTGTGCGGGATCGCGAAGCGCCTCGAGGAGGTGTGGCTGCCCGGGGAGGAGTACCCGGTGATCCTGCCGCGCACCTCGGAGGCGCTCTACCTCCTGCAGCGCCTGCGCGACGAGGCGCACCGGTTCGCGATCACGCACCAGCGCCGCCGGCGGCGGCGCGACATCCAGTCCGTCCTGTCCGAGGTCCCCGGCCTCGGCGACGCGCGCATCAAGGCCCTGCTGCGGCAGTTCGGATCGGTCGCGGCGCTCAAGAACGCGACCCCCGACGAGATCGCCGAACTCCCCGGAATCGGCCCGAAGCTCGCGGCCGCGGTGCACGGGCACCTGCAGAGCGGCTGACGGTATTCCGCGTCATCGCCGATCGGTAGGGTGAGGGAGACGACGGGGGTGTCATGGCGGACGAAGCACAGTGGGAACCGGGTGAGGTGCTCATCGTCAGCGGCATGTCCGGCGCCGGACGATCGACCGCGGCCGATGCGCTCGAGGACCTCGACTGGTACGTCGTCGACAATCTGCCGCCCCAGATGCTCAAGCCGCTGCTCGATCTCACCGGACTCGCCGGAGGCGCGCTTCCCCGGGTCGCGGTCGTCGTCGACGTCCGCGGTCGCGATCTGTTCACCGCGCTTCCAGAGATCACCCGCGCGCTGCGCGACACGCGCCAGCAGGTGCGCGTGCTGTTCCTGGATGCCTCGGACGAAGTGCTCGTCCGCCGGTTCGAGGCGGTGCGCCGACCGCACCCGCTGCAGGGCGACGGCACGATCCTGGACGGCATCCGGCTGGAGCGCACCCGGCTGGCCGCCGTGCGCGAGAGCGCGGATGTCATCCTCGACACGTCGAACTGGAACATCCACCAGCTCGCCACGCAGGTCGTCGAGCTGTTCGCCCAGGAAGGTGCTGCCAAGCACACCCTGACGATCGTCAGCTTCGGGTTCAAGTACGGGCTGCCGCCGGACGCCGATCTGGTGGCCGACATGCGGTTCCTGCCCAATCCGTTCTGGGACGAGAGCCTGCGGGCCCTCAATGGCGAGAACGAGGCGGTGCGCGACTACGTGCTCGCGCAGACCGGCGCGCGGGAATTCATCGATGCGTACGCCGCGGCATTGGCGCCCGTGCTCGACGGCTATCAGCGCGAGAACAAGCGTCACTCGGTCGTCGCGATCGGCTGCACCGGTGGCAAGCACCGCTCGGTCGTGATGGCAGGCGAGCTCGCCGCCCGGCTTTCCCAGACGCCCGGCGTCGCCGTGCGCGTCAAGCACCGGGATCTGGGCAGAGAGTAGCGACTCGCCCCGAGTAGGCTGGACGTTTCATCTGCCACCCCCCACACCCGCGAGGAGACCTGTGTCGCTGACCGCCGACGTGAAGGCCGAACTCATCGCCGTCCGCGATCCCCGACCCAGCGCCCGCGTGGCCGAGCTCACCTCGCTCCTGCGCTTCTCCGGGGGACTGCACTCGATCGCCAACCGCGTCGCGGTGGAGGCGGAGCTCGACTCCGACGTCCTCGCGCGTCGTGTCGCGCGCGACCTGATGGAGATCTACGGCGTCCGGCCGGAGCTGGTCCACGTGCAGGGCTCCGGGGGCCGCACCGGCAGTCACTACGCCGTGCGGGTGATCGAGGGCGGTGAGACGCTCGCTCGCCAGACGGGTCTGCTCGACCAGCGTCGTCGCCCGGTGCGCGGGCTGCCCAACAAGCTCACCACCGGCGCCCGCGCCGACCTCGCCGCGGTGTGGCGCGGCGCGTTTCTCGCCGCCGGCTCGCTCAGCGAGCCCGGCCGGTCGGCCGCGCTGGAGATCTCCTGCCCCTCCGGCGAGGCCGCGATGGCGCTCGAGGGCGCCGCGCGGCGTCTCGGCATCCCGGCGAAGGCCCGCGAAGTCCGGGGTGTGCCCCGGGTGGTCGTGCGCGAGGGGGAGGCCATCCGGCTCGCCCTCGCGACGATGGGTGCCGAGCGTGCCGCCGCCGAGTGGGACCAGCTCCGCCAGCGCCGCGAGGTGCGCGCGGGCGTCAACCGGCTCGTGAACTTCGACGACGCCAATCTGCGCCGGTCCGCACAGGCCGCCGTCGCCGCCTGCGCGCGCGTCGAGCGCGCGCTCGAGATCCTCGGCGACGACGTTCCCGACCATCTCCGCGAGGCGGGCGACCTGCGTCTCGCGCACCGGGATGCCAGCCTCGATGAGCTCGGCCACCACGCCGACCCCCCGCTCACGAAGGACGCCGTCGCCGGGCGAATCCGACGCCTCCTCGCGATGGCCGACAAGCAGGCCGAGGTGGACGGCATTCCGGGCACGGAATCGGCAGTTCCGCTCGGTGCGATCGACTGAGAGACCACGGATGCCGCTGCCCGCGGCATCCGATTCTCTGCGTTGTCATGCAGGGAAGCAACCCCCCTTCGAGGGCGTTGACGCTCACTAGGATGAGTCCGTCACCCCCGCTGGCGCTGGGCTCCTGGTGCCGCGCAGACAGGAAGAAGAGAACATGGCGAAGTACACGCTGCCCGACCTCCCGTACGACTATGCGGCGCTCGCACCGCACATCAGTGCGACGATCATGGAGCTGCACCACTCCAAGCACCACCAGGCCTATGTGACCGGTGCGAACGCCGCCCTCGACCAGCTCGCCGAAGCGCGCGACAAGGGCGACTTCACCTACGTGAACAAGCTCGAGAAGGACCTCGCGTTCAACCTCGGCGGGCACACCAACCACTCGATCTTCTGGACGAACCTCTCGCCGGACGGCGGCGACAAGCCGGTCGGAGACCTCGAGTCGGCGATCGATGACCACTTCGGGTCGTTCGACAAGTTCAGCGCCCACTTCACCGCCGCCGCTCTCGGCGTGCAGGGTTCGGGCTGGGCCGGACTGTTCTGGGACTCGATCGGCGAGAACCTGATCATCCAGCAGTTCTTCGACCAGCAGTCGCAGTTCGCGGCCGGCACGGTTCCGCTGCTGCTCCTCGACGTCTGGGAGCACGCGTACTACCTCGATTACAAGAACGTCCGCGCCGACTACGTCAAGGCGTTCTGGAATATCGCGAACTGGTCGAATGTGGCGGATCGCTTCGCAACGGCCCGTGAGAAGACCGCCGGTCTGCTGTAGGGTCGAAACCAGGTGAGGATGCCTTGGAGCCCTCCGAATTCGGCGGGCTCCGGCATCCTCTTCTTTCATAGGAGCGCGTAGCTGGGGCGTCGATCTGGCGTCTTCGGCGCGACGAGAAACGGGAGACATCGTGTCTGTCAAGATCGGCATCAACGGCTTCGGCCGCATCGGACGCAACTACCTTCGCGCGGCACTCGCGCAGGGTGCGGACCTCGAGATCGTGGCGGTGAACGACCTCACCGACAACAAGACTCTCGCGCACCTGCTGAAGTACGACTCGGTCGGCGGCCCGCTCGCCGCGGACGTGTCCTACGACGAGAACTCGATCACCGTCAACGGCAAGTCCATCAAGGTCTTCGAAGAGCGCGACCCCGCGAACCTCCCCTGGGGCGACCTGGGCGTCGACATCGTCATCGAGTCGACCGGCCGGTTCACCAAGGCCGAGGACGCCAAGAAGCACATCGCGGGCGGCGCCAAGAAGGTGCTCATCTCCGCTCCCGCTTCGGGCAACGACGCGACCATCGTGATGGGCGTGAACGAGGGCGACTACAACCCCGAGACCGACGTCATCATCTCGAACGCGTCGTGCACGACCAACTGCCTGGCCCCGCTGGCGAAGGTGTTCAACGACGCGTTCGGCATCGAGCGCGGCTTCATGATGACCGCGCACGCCTACACGGCAGACCAGAACCTGCAGGACGGCCCGCACAGCGACCTTCGTCGTGCGCGCGCCGCCGCCGTCAACATCGTCCCCGCGTCGACCGGTGCGGCCAAGGCCATCGGCCTGGTCCTGCCGGAGCTGCAGGGCAAGCTGAGCGGCTCGTCCTACCGCGTTCCGATCCCCACCGGCTCGATCGTCGACCTCACGATCATCACCCCCACCGACGGTCTCACCGTCGAGGTGATCAACGCCGCGTACAAGAAGGCCGCGGCCGAGGGCAGCCTCGTCGGCTACCTGGAGTACACCGAGGACCCGATCGTGTCGAGCGACATCCAGCTCAACCCGCACTCCTCGATCTTCGACGCGGAGCTCACCAACGTCAGCGGAAACCTGGTCAAGGTCTCGGCCTGGTACGACAACGAGTGGGGCTACTCCAACCGCCTCGTCGACCTCACCGAGTACGTGGCCGAGCGCCTCTAGGCGTTCATCATGTCTCTGCGCACCCTCGCATCGCTGGGTCCGCTCGCAGGCAAGCGCGTCGTCGTCCGTTGTGACCTCAACGTCCCCCTCCGGGACGGGGTCATCACGGACGACGGCCGCGTGCGTGCGTCGCTGCCCACGCTCAACGCCCTGATCGATCAAGGCGCCCGGCTCGTGATCTGCTCGCACCTCGGGCGACCCGACGGCGCGCCCGACCCGAAGTACAGCCTCGAACCGGTCGCCCAGCGACTGTCTGAGCTGCTCGGAAAGCCGGTCGCGTTCGCCCGCGACACCGTGGGTGAGTCCGCCCAGGAGGCGGTCGCCGCCCTCGAGGACGGAGATGTCGCCGTCATCGAGAACCTGCGGTTCAACCCGGGTGAGACCGCGAAGGACGAGGGGGAGCGCAAGGCGTTCGCCGGCCAGCTCGCCGATCTCGCCGACGCGCTCGTGTCGGACGGCTTCGGTGTCGTGCACCGCAAGCAGGCGAGCGTCTACGAGCTCGCCGAGATCCTGCCGTCGGCCGCCGGCTACCTGATCGAGAAGGAGGTCGAGGTTCTCGACCGCCTCACCGAGACCCCTGAGCGCCCGTACGCGGTCGTCCTCGGCGGATCGAAGGTCAGTGACAAGCTCGGCGTCATCGAGCACCTGCTTCCGCGCGTCGACAAGCTCCTCGTCGGCGGGGGCATGATGTTCACCTTCCTCGCCGCTGCCGGCTACAAGGTCGGCGCGAGCCTGCTCGAGGCCGATCAGCTCGACACGGTCAAGCGCTACGTCGAGACGGCCAAAGAGCGCGGCGTCGAGCTGGTGCTCCCGGTCGATGCGGTCGTCGCGGAATCGTTCGCGGCGGATGCCGAGCACGTCGTCGCTCCCGCGTCGGCGCTCGAGGACACGGCGTTCGGAGCCTCCGGCCTCGGGCTGGACATCGGCCCTGAGACGGCGAAGCAGTTCGCCGAGGTCATCCGCAGCAGCAAGACGGTGTTCTGGAACGGCCCGATGGGCGTGTTCGAGATGCCGGCCTTCGCGGAGGGCACCAAGGTGGTCGCCGGTGCGCTCACCGATGTCGACGGGCTCAGCGTGGTCGGCGGCGGCGATTCGGCTGCGGCCGTCCGTCAGCTCGGCTTCGCCGATGACGAGTTCGGACACATCTCAACGGGCGGAGGCGCCAGCCTCGAGTTCCTCGAAGGCAAGAAGCTGCCCGGACTGGAGGTCCTCGGATGGTCGCTGTGACTCGTACCCCACTCATCGCAGGCAACTGGAAGATGAATCTCGACCACCTTCAGGCGGTCGCATTCGTCCAGAAGCTGCACTGGACGCTCAAGGATGCCGGTCACGAGACCGGCTCGGTCGAGGTGGCGGTCTTCCCGCCCTTCACCGACCTGCGCACCGTGCAGACGCTGCTGGACGCCGACAAGATCCCGTTCTCTTACGGAGCCCAGGACATCTCGTCCCACGACTCCGGCGCGTACACGGGCGAGATCTCCGGTGCCTTCCTGGCGAAGCTGAACGCCGGCTACGTCATCATCGGGCACTCCGAGCGTCGCCAGTACCACGCCGAAGGCGACGATGTCGTGGCGGCCAAGGTGCAGGCCGCGCTGCGTCACGGGATCGTTCCGGTGATCTGCGTCGGTGAGACCTCCGAAGACCTCGAGAAGTTCGGGGCCAGCGCGGTGCCGGTCGGGCAGCTCAAGGTCGCCCTCGGCGGCCTCGCGGCCGACGCGGACATCGTGGTGGCCTACGAGCCCGTCTGGGCGATCGGTTCGGGCCTGGCGGCCACGCCGGAGCAGGCGCAGGACGTGTGCGCCAAGCTCCGCGACGTGATCGCCGAGAGCCTGGGAGCGGATGCCGCGGCCCGCACGCGCGTGCTCTACGGCGGGTCGGTGAAGTCGTCCAACATCGCGAGCTACATGCGCGAGCCCGACGTCGATGGTGCGCTCGTGGGCGGTGCGAGTCTCGTTGCTGATGAGTTCGCGGCGATCATCCGCTACCAGAAGCACGTCGGCGTCTGATCCCGCTTATACTTTGAGATTGTGTGCCCGACCCGGGGCACGGTGAAAGGCGTTTGTCTGTGGACATCCTCGAGTTCGTCATGCAGGTGGTCCTCGGTATCACGAGCCTCCTGCTGACTCTGCTGATCCTGCTTCACAAGGGGCGTGGTGGCGGTCTGTCCGATATGTTCGGCGGCGGCATGACCTCTGCGCTCGGTTCGTCCGGCCTCGCCGAGCGCAACCTCAACCGATTCACCGTCGTCCTGGCGCTGACGTGGTTCGTCTCCATCGTCGCGCTCGGCCTCATCACGAAGTTCCAGGGGATCTGATGGCTACCGGAGGCAACGCAATCCGCGGCACGCGCGTCGGCGCAGGCCCCATGGGTGAGCAGGACCACGGCTTCCACGCCGATCGCGTCGCGATCTCGTACTGGGACGCGCTCGGCAACGAGACGGTCCGCTACTTCGCGGCCGGCATCCCCGAGGACGAGATCCCGGACACGATCGACTCGCCGCACTCCGGGCTTCCCGCCGGTCGCGACAAGGAGAACCCTCCCGCGCTGGCCAAGACCGAGCCCTACAAGACGCACCTCGCCTACGTGAAGGAGCGTCGCACCGAGGACGAGGCGGTCGCCCTGCTCGATGACGCGCTTCAGCAACTGAAGGAACGGCGCGGGGAAGTCTGACCCGCAACGTCAAAAGCGAAAGGCCGCGCGTTGCGCGGCCTTTCGCTTTTTCAATGTTCTGGATCTAGTAGTCGCCTTCGATGAGCTCAGGCGGCACCTGTGCCGCGGCCGCCTCATCGACGAAGAAGATGGTGCGCTTGCGCCCCTTTGCTCCTGCCGCCGGCACACTGTGATAGCTGGCGCCGGCGAGGGCGAGACCCAGTGCGGCGGCCTTGTCGGCGCCGGCGAGCACCATCCACACGCGCTCGGAGGAGTTGATCACCGGCCGGGTCATCGTGACCCGCTCCGGCGGCGGCTTGGGCGATTCCCGCACCGCGAGCACCGCGCGGTCGGTGACTCGGATCTCAGGCCGGTCGGGGAACAGCGACGCGATGTGCGCGTCCGGACCGACGCCGAGGAAGCAGATGTCGAACGAGGGCCACTCATCGGTGCCGTCGGCGGGGCGGAAACGCGCCAGCTCCGCCGCATAGGCGGCGGCCGCGGCATCCAGATCCACGCCATCGTCGCTCGCGGCGACGGCGTGGATGTTCTCCGCAGGGATCTCGAGGGAGTCGAGCAGCGCCTCGCGCGCCTGCCGGTCGTTGCGATCGGCGTGACCGAGCGGGACGAATCGCTCGTCGCTCCACCAGAAGTGCACGAGCGACCAGTCGATGCGCTCGTGCCGGGGATGACGCGCCGCCGCGGCGAGGACCGCCGCACCCATCGACCCGCCGGTGAGCGCGATGTGCGCGAGCTCTCCGTCTGCGGTCCGCTTGGCGACGCGGCTCAGGAAGCGGGCGGCGACCGACTCCGCGAGCGACGTAGGATCCGAACTGATCACCACGCGCTTCTCGGTCCAGAACTCAGCCATCCGACTCCTCAGAAGTGGGAGGACCCAGAAGCTTCCACCCCTCCGTGATGACTCGACCATACAGGACGTCCGGGTCGAGCCGTCGGAGCTCCTCCGCGAGGCACTCGCGCAGGCTGCGCCGCGGCAGCACGAGGTCGTGCTGCGGCTGATTGGGCTGGCTCAGGCACGCGATCGCAGGTGACGAGCGCTCCAGGAGGATGTCGCCGCTCGCCCGGGTGAGGCGGACCGACTTGATGCCGTCGGTCCACTCGTCCGCGGGCAGGTAGCGCCAGGTCACCGGCACGTCGAGCATGAGCCGGAGCCACGCGGCCAGCAGCGCCGTCGAGGGCGAACTGCTGGCGCCGGCCACGTCGACAGCGGTGACGACGTCGAAGGGCGGCTGGTCGAGGACCGCGGCGAGCTGCTCGCGCCAGTGGGTGAGTCGCGTCCAGGCCAGGTCGGTGTCGCCCGGGGCATGATTCTGGCCGAGCACGGCGAGCCGGTGCGGCTCGTACGGCCGGGTCGAAGCATCCGTGATCCGCCGCTGCGCGATCCGCCCGAGCGGCGACTTCGAGGGCACCGACGGGGGCGAGTCGGGCCACCAGGCGACGACGGGGGCGTCCGGGAGCAGCAGGCCGGTGACGAGGCTCTCGGTGTTGGATGCGGCCGCGCCGTGCGCGCGCACGACGATGACCTCGCTCGCACCGGCGTCGCCGCCCACGCGGATCTCCGCATCGAGGCGGGGCTCGGCGTCGCCGCCGTCGAGCATGAGGACGATGACGCGCATCGGGTGCTCACGGGATGCCGCGTTGGCCGCCTCGATCACCGTCTCCTCGGCGCCGTGCCGTGTCGCGATGATGAGGGTCAGCACCCGGCCGAGGGCGACAGCGCCGCCCTCTTCGCGCACGCTCACGAGTGCGCGCGAGATCTTGCTGACTGTCGTGTCGGGAAGTTCGAGGATCACGGGCGTCTCCACATCCGGCCGTCGCGGGCCAGCAGTTCATCGGCAGACGGGGGACCCCAGGAGCCGGGGGAGTACTGCTCGACCGGGCCTTCCTCGCTTGCCCAGTACTCCTCGATCGGGTCGAGGATCTTCCACGACAGCTCGACCTCTTCGTGTCGCGGGAACAGCGGCGGGTCGCCGAGCAGCACGTCGAGGATCAGGCGTTCATAGGCCTCGGGGCTCGCCTCGGTGAAAGCGTGGCCGTAGCCGAAGTCCATCGTGACGTCGCGCACCTGCGTGCCGGCGCCGGGAACTTTGGAGCCGAACCGGATCGTGACGCCCTCGTCGGGCTGCACGCGGATCACCAGGGCGTTCTGGCCGAGCTCGGAGGTCTGGCTGCGCGAGAACAGGTGCTGCGGCGCGCGCTTGAACACCACGGCGATCTCGGTCACCCTGCGGCCCAGTCGCTTGCCGGTGCGCAGGTAGAAGGGCACGCCCGCCCACCGTCGCGTGTTGATCTCCAGCTTCACGGCGGCGTACGTCTCGGTCGTCGAGTTCTCGGCCATGCCGTCCTCGTCGAGGAAGCCGCGCACCTGCTCGCCGCCCTGCCAGCCGCCCGCATACTGTCCGCGTGCTGCGGCGAGCGAAAGGTCTTCCGGAAGGGTGACCGCGGCGAGCACCTTCTCCTTCTCGGCGCGGAGATCCGCGGCGTTGAAGGTGATGGGCTCTTCCATCGCGGTCAGGGCCATGAGCTGCAGGAGGTGGTTCTGGATGACGTCGCGTGCGGCGCCGATGCCGTCGTAGTACCCGGCGCGGCCGCTCACGCCGATGTCCTCGGCCATCGTGATCTGCACGTGGTCGACGTAGTTGCGGTTCCAGAGCGGCTCGTACAGCTCGTTCGCGAAGCGCAGCGCCAGGATGTTCTGGACCGTCTCCTTGCCGAGGTAGTGGTCGATGCGGAAGATCGAGTCCGTCGGGAACGCCGTGCGCAGCGCGTCGTTCAGCTCGCGTGCCGAGGCGAGGTTGTGCCCGAACGGCTTCTCGATGACGACCCGACGCCAGCGCTCCGGCTGGTCGGCGGTGTCGTCCACGAGGCCGGACGCCTTCAGCTGCGCCGCGACGACGGAGAAGTCCTTCGGCGGGATCGACAGGTAGAACGCGTGGTTGCCCATCGTGCCGCGTTCGGTATCGAGCCGCTCGACGGTCTCGCGCAGGCTCCGGAATGACTCCGGGTTGTCGAACTCGCCCGAGACGAAGCGGATGCCCTGCAGCAGCTGGTTCCAGGTCTCTTCCCGGAACTCGGTGCGGGCGTGCTGCTTCACTGCGTCGTAGACGACCTTGGCGAAGTCCTCGTCCTCCCAGTCGCGACGGGCGAAGCCGACCAGCGCGAAGCCGGGAGGCAGGAGCCCCCGGTTGGCGAGGTCGTAGACCGCCGGCATCAGCTTCTTGCGGGACAGGTCACCGGTCACGCCGAAGATGACGAGGGCACTCGGGCCGGCGATGCGGCTGAGGCGGCGGTCATCGGCGTCGCGAAGCGGGTTGCGCTCGCGAGAGATCTCAGCGGTCATTGAGTGTGTCTGCTCCTACTGGGCCGCTTCGAAGAGCGCGAGCACCTCGAGCTGGGGGTCGGTGAGCGTCAGGGTGACGACGGGACGACCGTGGTCGGCGAGCACACTCGCGTCTCCGGCTGCCTGCGCCTCGATGAGCTGTCCGAAGGTGAACGGGAGTCCAGGGATCTCGAGATCGACATCCGTGCGCTCCAGGATCTGCAGGAACACCCCGTTGGCGGGGCCCCCCTTGTGATACTGACCCGTCGAGTGCAGGAAGCGCGGTCCCCAGCCGAAGGTGGTGGGGCGCCCCGAGTCGGCGGCGACCAGCTCGCGCAGCCCTGCGAGCTGCGGCAGCTGGAGGCGGTCGACGTACGCCTGGATCGAGACGTAGCCGTCCTCGGGCAGGCGCGCCCAGAGCGCGTCGAGCACGCCGGCGACCGTACCAGAGGCGGCGAGCTCGGGATCGGACACCCGCACCTCTACGCCCTCGAGGATGAACGCCGGTGCCGACCGGTCGGGGCGTGCGTCCAGCAGACCGCGCGCGGCGATCTTGGCGGACTCGACGTCCGGCTGGTCGAACGGGTTGATCCCGAGCATCCGGCCCGCGATGGCGGTGGCGTACTCCCACACGACGAGCTGCGCGCCGAGCGAGCCGCTCACGAGGATCTCGCCCTCGTGGTGCTCGAACAGGTGGAAGCGGGCGGCCTCGTCGACGAGCCGGACGATCTGCAGATCCGCCGGTGCCGCATCGATCTCCGGCGAGACCGGGAGCAGGACGACGGGGAGGATGCCGAGGCCGTCCTTGCCGGTGGACTCCGCGACGAGCTGCTCGATCCAGTCGGGCAGGCCCACGATGTGCGTGCCGTCGGTGACCAGCCCGAGCTTGTCGCGCCGCGGCGCACCGCCGGCGATCGCCGCGGCCAGGACGAGCGACGGATTGTCCGGGCTGTCGATCGAGAGCTCGAGGAGGCTGGCCTCCGCCTCGTCGAGGAGCTCGGAGATGTCCGCGCCGGCGAGCCCGGTGGGCACCAGGCCGAAGGCAGTGAGCGCCGAGTAGCGCCCGCCGACGGTCGGGTCGGCGTTGAAGACGCGGTACCCGGCGGCGCGAGCCGAGGCATCCAGCGGCGAACCGGGATCGGTCACGACGACGATCCGCTCGGCCGGGTCGATGCCGAGGTCCCGCCAGGCGGCCTCGAAGGCCCGCTTGGCGGAGTCGGTCTCGACGGTCGAGCCGGACTTCGAGGACACCACGAGGACGGTCTGCGCGAGGCCGCCGGCCTCGGCGTCGCCGTCGATCGCGGCGAGCACCTGGCCGGGCGCGGTCGAGTCGAGGATGACCAGTGGAACACCCGCGGTCTGGGCGATCACCTCGGGCGCGAGCGAGGATCCGCCCATACCCGCGAGAACCACGCGCGTGACGCCCTTCGCCCAGAGCTCGTCGCGCAAGGCGACGATCTCCGGCACGAGCGGCCGTGAGACGCTGACGGCCTCCACCCAGCCGAGCCGGCGGGATGCCTCGTCCTCGGCGGCCGGACCCCACAGCGATGAGTCGCCTGCTGTGACACCCGACGCCACCAGATCGGCCACCAGGCCGGGGAGCGTTGCTTCCACCACCGACTTGACGTGGCCGCTCAGGTGGATGGCGAAGGTCATCCGGCGACCTTGGTCGACGCGGCCAGCGCGTTCGCCACGGTGTCCTTGAGCTCGTGCCAGGAGACGATGAACTTCGACACGCCCTCGTCTTCGAGCACCTGGGTGACATCGGCGAAGTCGACGCCGACGGCGGCGAGCTGGTCGAACACCCCGTGCGCGTCGGCGTAGTTCGTCGTGACGGTGTCACCGGCGACCTGGCCGTGGTCGAACGTGGCCTCGAGGGTCTTCTCCGGCATGGTGTTGACGGTGCCGGGGGCGACGAGCTCCGTGACGTAGAGCGTGTCGGGCAGCGCCGGGTCCTTGACGCCGGTCGACGCCCAGAGCGGACGCTGCACGTTGGCTCCGGCATCCGTCAGCGCCTTCGCGCGGTCGGTGGCGAACTCCTGCTCGAACAGCTCGTAGGCGAGGCGCGCGTTCGCGACGCCGGCCTTGGACTTGAGCGCCTCGGCCTCGGGGGTGCCGATCGCGGTGAGCCGCTTGTCGACCTCGGTGTCGACGCGCGACACGAAGAACGATGCGACCGAGTGGATCGCCGAGATGTCGTGCCCGTTCGCCTTGGCCTGCTCGATGCCGGAGAGGTATGCGTCGATGACGGCGGCGTAGCGCTCCAGGCTGAAGATCAGGGTGACGTTGACCGAGATGCCCTCGGCCAGCACGGCGGTGATCGCGGGGAGGCCGGCCTTGGTCGCGGGGATCTTGATGTGCACGTTCGGCCGGTCGACCGTCGCCCACAGCTCCTTCGCCTGCGCGATCGTCGCGGCGGTGTCGTGCGCGAGATCGGGGGAGACCTCGATGGACACGCGACCGTCGACGCCGTTGCTGGCGTCGAACACCGGGCGGAAGACGTCGGCGGCGTCGCGGACGTCGTCGGTGGTGATCCGGAAGATCGCGTCGTCGGTCGACGCGCCGGCCGCCTCGAGCTCGGCGACCTGCGCCTCGTAGGAGTGCCCGTTCGACAGTGCGCCGGCGAAGATCGTCGGGTTCGTGGTGACACCGGTGACGTTGCGGGTGGCGATCAGCTCGGCGAGGTTGCCGGAGGTGATCCGCGAACGCGACAGGTCGTCGAGCCAGATGCTGACGCCCTCGGCGGTCAGCTGCTCAGTGGGGGTGCTCATGCGTTCTCCTTGATGCTGATGGCCGCTTCCACGGCCGCGATGGTCTCGCGTGCCGCCTGGATGACGGCGTCGGCAGTGATGCCGAACTTCTGGAACAGGGTCTTGTAGTCGGCGGAGGCGCCGAAGTGCTCGATCGAGACCGAGCGGCCGTTGTCGCCGACGATGCCGCGCCAGGTGAGGCTGATGCCGGCTTCGACGGAGACGCGGGCGGTGACGGCGGCGGGGAGCACCGACTCGCGGTACGCCTCGTCCTGCTCGGCGAACCACTCGAGCGAGGGCGCCGACACGACGCGGGCGTTGATGCCCTCGGCGGCGAGCGTCTCCCGGGCGGCCACGGCGAGCTGCACCTCGGAGCCGGTGCCGATGAGGATCACATCGGGGGTTCCATCGGGCGCCTCGGCCAGCACGTAGGCGCCCTTGGTGGCGTTGGCCGCCGATGCGAAGACATCACCGGATGCCGCACCCTCGCCACGGGGGAACACCGGGATGTTCTGCCTGGTGAGTGCGAGGCCGGCCGGTCCGCCGGTGCGGCGGAGCAGCTCGAGCCAGACGACCGACGTCTCGTTCGCGTCCGCCGGGCGCACGACCGTGAAGTTCGGGATCGCGCGGAGCGTCGCGAGCTGCTCGATCGGCTGGTGGGTGGGCCCGTCCTCGCCGAGGGCGACGGAGTCGTGGGTCCAGACGTAGATCGACGGGATGTTCATGAGGGCGGCCAGCCGCACCGCGGGGCGCATATAGTCGCTGAAGATCAGGAACGTGCCGCCGAACGCGCGGGTCGGGCCGTGCAGGATGATGCCGTTGACGATGGCGCCCATCGCGTGCTCGCGGATGCCGAAGTGCAGCACGCGGCCGTACGGGTCGCCGGACCACTCGTGCGTCGACCACTCGGCCGGGATGAAGGACTTCGCGTCCTTGATCGTGGTGAGGTTCGACTCCGCGAGGTCGGCCGATCCGCCCCACAGCTCGGGGAGCTCCGCGGCGAGGGCGTTGATGACGACGCCGGAAGCGGCCCGGGTCGATACCTCCTTGCCGGATTCGAAGACCGGCAGCGCGTCGGCGATGCCCTGGGGCAGCTCCTTCGCAGCGAGCCGGTCGAACAGCGCCTTGCGCTCGGGGTTCGCGGCCGCCCACTCGTCGAAGCTCGTCTGCCATTCCGCGTGCGCTGCAGCGCCGCGCTCGCCCAGCTGACGGGTGTGCGCGATCACGTCGTCCGCGACGGCGAAGTTCTCAGCGGGATCGAAGCCGAGCACCTTCTTGGTCGCGGCGAGCTCGTCGCCACCGAGGGCGGAGCCGTGGATCTTGCCGGTGTTCTGCTTGCCGGGGGACGGCCAGCCGATGATCGTCTTCAGGATGATGATCGACGGCTTGCTCGTCTCGCCCTTCGCGGCCTCGAGCGCTTCGTGCAGCGCCGGGACGTCCTCGACGTACTCGCCGGTCTGCTTCCAGTCCACCGTCTGCACGTGCCAGCCGTAGGACTCGTAGCGCCCCGCGACGTCCTCGGTGAACGCGACATTGGTGTCGTCCTCGATCGAGATCTGGTTGGAGTCGTAGATCGCGATCAGGTTGCCGAGGGCCTGGTGGCCGGCGAGGGAGGATGCCTCGGAGGTGATGCCCTCCTGCAGGTCGCCGTCGCCCGCGATGACGTAGATGAAGTGATCGAACGGCGACGCGCCGGCGGCGGCGTCCGGATCGAACAGACCGCGCTCGTAGCGCGCCGCGTAGGCGAAGCCCACGGCCGAAGACAGACCCTGGCCGAGCGGGCCGGTGGTGATCTCGACACCCTTGGTGTGGCCGAACTCGGGGTGGCCCGGGGTGAGCGAGCCCCAGGTGCGCAGCGACTTCAGGTCATCGAGCTCGAGTCCGAATCCACCGAGATACAGCTGCACGTACTGCGTCAGCGACGAGTGGCCCGCCGACAGGATGAACCGATCACGTCCGGCCCAGTGCGTGTCCACCGGGTCGTGGCGCAGCACGTGCTGGTAGAGGAGGTACGCGGCCGGCGCGAGGCTCATCGCCGTCCCGGGGTGTCCGTTGCCCACCTTCTCCACGGCATCCGCCGCAAGCACGCGCGCGGTGTCCACCGCGCGCCGATCGATTTCATCCCAACGCAGTTCCGACACTCGGTCGCCTTTCTCACGGTGCGCGCCCAACTGCCCGTCCGCATCCTCAACCGTCATTGGGGGAGGGGGATCGGCGCGGGGCGCGCGTCTTCTTTCAGCATACCGAAGGGGCATTCCCAGGTGGTCATGCGTGGCGCTGGATGACGCGAGTGTGACACGGGGACCGCTCAAGGGAGTGTCGAAGGCGTGTCCGGTTCGTATCCGCGACCGCACGAGCGCACCGCGGCGATTGTGAGGGTGCTGCGGCAGGGCGATGTGACGCCGTGTCATACACTTGTGAGGTCATCGCGGCGGCTTCGGAGGGGGCGATCCACATCACCACGACGTCGCATAAGACGGCCACGGTCACCCGCAGGCCGATCGGCCGAACGATCCGCGCCTACATCGCGCTGACCAAGCCGCGTGTGCTCGAGCTTCTGCTCGTCACGACCGTGCCGGTCATGATCCTCGCCGAGGGTGGACTGCCGAGCCTCTGGCTCGTCGTCGCCACGGTGATCGGCGGCTCGATGAGCGCCGGCTCCGCCGCCGCCTTCAACATGTACCTCGACCGCGACATCGACGCGCACATGCAGCGCACGGTGAACCGTCCGCTCGTGACCGGCGAAGTCTCGCCGCGCGGAGCGCTCATCTTCGCCTGGACCCTGGCCGTCGTCTCGACGGTGTGGCTCTGGGTGACGACCAACTGGCTGGCGGCGACGCTGTCGGCGGTCGCGATCTTCTTCTATGTCGTCATCTACACGATGATCCTCAAGCGCCGCACCGAGCAGAACATCGTGTGGGGCGGGATCGCGGGATGCTTCCCCGTGCTGATCGGCTGGACCGCGGTGACGGGGTCCCTCGCATGGCCGCCGGTCATCCTGTTCGCACTCGTGTTCCTCTGGACGCCGCCGCACTACTGGCCGCTGTCCATGAAATACAAGGAGCAGTACGACGAGGTCGACGTCCCGATGCTCGGGTCCACGCGCACCGGGTCGCAGGTCGGGCTCCAGGTCATCCTCTACGCCTGGGCGGCCGTGGCCTGTTCGCTGCTGCTGATCCCGGTCGCCGGCATGGGCCTGGTCTACACCGTGTCCGCGCTGGTGTTCGGCGGCTGGTTCATCTATGAATCGCACCGCCTGTACGGCCGCGCCGTGCGTGGCACCGAGCCGCGTCCGATGCGCGTGTTCCACGCGTCGATCACCTACCTGACGCTGCTGTTCGTGGCGATCGCGATCGACCCGCTCCTGCCCTTCTGATCTGCGTACGACGAAAGAGACCCGCACTTCCGAAGAAGTGCGGGTCTCTTTTCGTTCAGCGGCGGGTCAGCGCGCGAGGACGGCCTCTTCAGCCTCGACGGCCGCAACGGGCTCGTCGAGGTCGAGGTCGGACGGCTCCTCGGCGGTCCAGTCGATCGGGCCGACGATCTCGACGGGCGCGACCGGGCGGAGGCCCGCGGCGGTGGCGACCACGAGGGCGAGCAGGATGCCGATGACGCCGGCACCGAGCAGGATGGCGCCGAGGACGGCGATGGACTGGCCGACGTAGACGTCGACGCCGGTGGCGCTGCCGTCAGTGAGCGTCGTGGTCATCGAGCCGAGCTTGTCGACGAGGAGCAGGGCTCCGGCGACGGCCGTCGCGATCGACACGAGGACAAGACCCCAGAACGGGATGCTGCGGACGAGACGGGGACGGGTGGGCATGAGTGGTGACTCCTCTGGACTCCGGGCACGGGGTTGCCGCGGCATCCGCAAGTGTGCGGTGCGCGACCGTGCCGATGATATGCGGACTCTATGTATTCCCTGTCAACGACCGGCTGCCGCGGGGGCCGGCACCGCGGCCGCGACGGCCGACTCGACGGGCGTCTTCAGGTGCATCACCACCGCGGTCATCGCGGCGACGAGGCCCACCGCGAGGGTCAGGTGGATGTTGACGAGGAGGATCGGCAATCCCGTGCGCGCCTGCCACAGACCCACCGCGGTCTGGAGCAGCTCCACACCGAGCAGCAGGCCGACCCACAGTCGCTGGCGCAGCGCGGGCGGAGTACGCCACGACCCGACGAACAGCACCAGCGTGGCGCCCAGCAGCGCGTAGGCGGGCCACGAATGCACGTGCTGCATGAACTCTGGGTTCAGCCCGTTGCGCGCGGCGCCGCCGTCGCCGGCGTGCGGCCCCGAGCCGGTGACCAGGATGCCGACGACCACCGTGACCAGCACCAGCGCGCTCGTGATGTGCGCCATCACGGCGTACCAGCGTGCGACGGCCCGAACGCGCGGGCCGGGGGTGGCGTAGACCCGCGCCACGAAGACGGCGGAGAGCGCGACCAGCACGGCGGACGCGAAGAAGTGCAGGCCCACGACGTACGGGTTCAGGTTCGTCAGCACCGTGATGCCGCCGATGATCGCCTGCAGCGGCACATACAGGCCGATCCCGACCGCCAGAGCGAACAGGTCCCGGCGCTCGCGACGGAGGCGCACGACGAAGAGGAAGGTGATCACCGCGACGATCACCAGGACGAACGTCAGCATCCGGTTGCCGAATTCGATGACACCGTGGATGCCCATCTCGGGCGTCGCCACGAGCGAGCCGTCGGTGCAGCGCGGCCAGGTCGGGCAGCCGAGCCCCGATCCGGTCAGCCGCACGAGGCCACCGGTGGCGACGATGCCGATCTGCACCGCGAGCGTCGCCCACGCCGCGGCGACCACGCGACGGTCCACCCGGTCGGGCAGCCATCCCCAGAATCGGCCGAGCGGGCCGGGGCGGGTCTGGACGGGGGATTGCGCGGACATCGGGTGTCGCCTCCTGGGAACCGTGGGCGTGCGGCGGTCGCCGCGCCGCGGACGGCGTCGAACCTGTAGAATCGAGGGGTTGGATACCGGCGCCGACGGCGCCTGGGATCACTGACAGTTTAGGCGCGAGGACCAGCGCCAATTGAGAGGGCCCATCAGCGGCATCCCCCTTCCCGAACTCCCACGGAAGATCCGGGATGCCGGAGCGGATGACACCGCCGGGGCCCAGAGGAGAGTGTGACGATGTCGGATGTGCTGATCGACCGCCCAGAGCTCGCGAGCCTCGGACAATACGAGTTCGGTTGGCACGATGGCGATGCGGCCGGCGCCAGCGCCCGCCGAGGCCTGAGCGAGAAGGTCGTCCGCGACATCTCCGCGCTCAAGGACGAACCGGAGTGGATGCTCAAGAACCGGCTCAAGGGTCTGCAGCTGTTCGGCCGCAAGCCGATGCCGACCTGGGGTGCCGACCTCAGTGAGATCGACTTCGACAACATCAAGTACTTCGTGCGCTCGACCGAGAAGCAGGCGCAGTCGTGGGAAGACCTCCCCGAGGAGATCCGCAACACGTACGAGCGGCTGGGCATCCCCGAGGCTGAGCGTCAGCGCCTCGTCGCCGGTGTCGCCGCGCAGTACGAGTCCGAGGTCGTCTACCACCAGATCCGCGAGGACCTCGAGGCCCAGGGCGTCATCTTCAAGGACACCGACACCGCGCTGCGCGACCACCCCGAGTTCTTCGACGAGTACTTCGGCACCGTGATCCCGGCCGGCGACAACAAGTTCGCCGCGCTGAACACGGCAGTCTGGTCGGGCGGCTCGTTCGTGTACGTGCCGCCGGGCGTCCACGTCGAGATCCCGCTGCAGGCCTACTTCCGCATCAACACGGAGAACATGGGCCAGTTCGAGCGGACTCTCATCATCGCCGACGAAGGCTCCTACATCCACTACATCGAGGGCTGCACCGCCCCGATCTACAAGAGCGACTCGCTGCACTCCGCGGTCGTCGAGATCATCGTCAAGAAGAACGCCCGCGTGCGCTACACGACGATTCAGAACTGGTCGAACAACGTCTACAACCTCGTCACCAAGCGCGCGATCGCGCACGAGGGCGCGACGATGGAGTGGATCGACGGCAACATCGGCTCCAAGGTCACGATGAAGTACCCGTCGATCTATCTGGTCGGCGAGCACGCGAAGGGCGAGACCCTCTCGGTCGCCTTCGCCGGTCCCGGTCAGCACCAGGACGCCGGCGCGAAGATGATCCACATGGCGCCCTACACGCAGTCCTCGATCGTCTCGAAGTCGATCGCGCGCGGCGGCGGACGGGCCGGCTACCGCGGAGAGGTCCGGGTCGACGCGAACGCGCACCACTCGGCCAACACCGTGCGCTGCGACGCCCTTCTCATCGACACGATCTCGCGATCGGACACGTATCCCGCGATCGACATCCGCGTCGACGACGTGCAGCTCGGCCACGAGGCGACCGTCTCGAAGGTCAGCGCCGAGCAGCTGTTCTACCTGCAGTCCCGCGGCATGCCCGAGGACGAGGCGATGGCGATGATCGTCCGCGGCTTCATCGAGCCCATCGCACGCGAACTGCCCATGGAGTACGCCCTGGAGCTGAACAAGCTCATCGAAATGGGCATGGAAGGATCGGTCGGCTAGATGACGACCACGACACAGGCACCCGTCACGGTGCCGGGTTCCACAGCGCACACCGACGGGGCTTGGGCCGTTCATCCGGTTCAGACCCGCTCCGAGCGGCCGTGGTCCTACGACCCCGCCGGCTTCGGCGTTCCGGCGGGCTTCGAGGTCAACTGGAAGCACACCCCGATCGACCGGATCCGGCCGCTGTTCGCCGATGAGGCGGGCGATGCGGATGCCGTCACCGTCACGGTGACCGCTCCCGACGGGGTCGTCCAGGGAGCGCTGGCCATCGGCGAGGCGCCGCGCGGCGACGTCTTCCAGCCCGAGGATCTCACCGCTGCGCTCGCATGGAAGCACAGCGCGGAAGCGCTCCACCTGAAGATTCCGGCTGGAGCCGAACTGGCCGAGCCGATCGTCGTCGACGTCCACGGGAACGGCGGCCTCACCCGAGGGCACCTCGTGATCGAGGCCGCCGCGAATGCGCACGGCACGGTCCTGCTTCGGCACACCGGCGACGCGCACTACGCGCAGAACGTCGAGATCCTCGTCCGCGACGGCGCCACGCTCGAAGTCGTCACCGTGCAGCGCTGGTCGGACACGGCCGTGCACGCGGCATCCCACCAGGCTCGCGTTGATCGCGACGCCACCCTCCGCCACATCGTCGTCAGCTTCGGCGGCTCCCTCGCACGCGTCAACCCGAGCGTCGAGCTCGCCGGCACCGGATCGCATGCGGAGCTCTTCGGGCTCAGCTACTCCGACGCGGGCCAGCACCTGGAGAGCCAGGTCTACCTGCACCACAAGGGTGCCGATACGAAGGGCGACGTCCTCTACAAGGGCGCACTGCAGGGCGCGGGCGCGCGGAGCGTCTGGATCGGCGATGTCCTCATCGGACCGGATGCCGTCGGCACCGACTCGTACGAGGCGAACCGCAACCTCGTGCTGACCGACGGCGCGCGCGCGGAGTCGATCCCGAACCTCGAGATCGAGACCGGCGACATCCGCGGTGCCGGTCACGCCAGCGCCACGGGCCGCTTCGACGACGAGCAGCTGTTCTACCTGCAGGCCCGAGGGATCGCCGAGAAGGAAGCCCGTCGCCTCGTCGTGATCGGGTTCCTCAGCGAGATCGTCCAGAAGATCGGCATCCCCTCGCTCGAGGCGGAACTGGCCGAAGCCATCGAGAACGAGCTGTCCGAGGAGGCCGCCGAATGACCGCGACCCGCGTCTGCGCACTCAGCGACCTGGAACAGGATGCCGCCGTGCGCTTCGAGGTGGACGGCGTGCCGATGGCCGTCGTCCTCGACTCGAACGGCGAAGTCCACGCCATCGGCGACACCTGCACGCACGGCGACATCTCGCTCGCCGAAGGCTTCGTCGACGGCGACGCGCTGGAGTGCTGGGCCCACGGCTCGGCCTTCTCGCTCGTCACCGGCAAGCCGCTGAACCTCCCCGCGTATGAGCCCGTCCCGGTCTACGTCGTCCAGATCGACGGCGACGACGTGCTTATCGACCCCGCACTGAAGAAGGAAGTCTGAATGCCTGTCCTCGAGATCCGCGACCTCCACGTCACCGTCGAGACCGATGAGGGCACGACCCCCATCCTCAACGGCGTGACGCTGACGGTCAGCACCGGCCAGACGCACGCGATCATGGGGCCGAACGGCTCCGGCAAGTCCACGCTGGCGTACACGATCGCCGGGCACCCCAAGTACACCGTCACGAGCGGATCGATCACGCTGGACGGCGAAGACGTCCTGGCGATGACCGTCGACGAGCGCGCGCGGGCCGGTCTGTTCCTCGCGATGCAGTACCCCGTGGAGATCCCGGGCGTCACCGTCACGAACTTCCTCCGCACGGCCAAGACCGCCGTCGACGGCGAGGCTCCCGCGCTCCGCACGTGGACGAAGGAGGTCAAGGAGGCCATGAAGCACCTCCGGATGGACCCCAAGTTCGCGCAGCGCAACGTCAATGAGGGCTTCTCCGGCGGCGAGAAGAAGCGCCACGAGATCCTGCAGCTCGAACTGCTCAAGCCGAAGATCGCCGTGCTCGACGAGACCGACTCCGGCCTCGACGTCGACGCGCTCAAGATCGTTTCGGAGGGCGTGAACCGGGCCAAGGGCGAGACGAACCTCGGCGTGCTGCTCATCACCCACTACACCCGCATCCTGCGCTACATCCACCCCGACTTCGTCCACGTGATGGTTGCAGGGCGGATCGCCGAGGAAGGTGGGCCGGAGCTCGCCGAGCGTCTCGAGAACGAGGGCTACGACCGCTATCTCGAGCCCGTTCTCGAGGGCGCCGGAGAGGCCGCTTCCGAAGCCGCCGCCCCGACCGAGGCGTAGGATCGGCACCATGACCGCGACGCTCACACCCGAGAAGTTCGACGAGGTCACCGAGGCGCTCAAGGACGTCATGGACCCCGAACTGGGGATCAATGTCGTCGACCTCGGCCTGATCTACGACCTCGCCTGGGATGACGAGAACGACGCGCTGGTGATCCACATGACCCTCACATCGGCGGGGTGCCCCCTCACCGACGTGCTCGAGGAGCAGACGGCACAGGCGCTCGACGAGGTCGTGGAGCGGTTCCGCATCAACTGGGTGTGGATGCCGCCGTGGGGTCCGGAGCGGATCACCGACGACGGGCGCGACATGATGCGCGCGCTCGGCTTCGCCATCTGATCCGTCTTACCTCGCTGTCGCAGCAGGCGACGTCACAGGACGACACCCGGCGGCATCGCGGAACGGGGGGCGTCGGTAGGCTCGAAGGGTGAGCGTCACCCCCCTCGAAGCAATCCCTCTCGACCAGCTGCGTCTGCGTTCCAGCACGAAGTGGCGCAAGTACCCGGCGGATGTCATCCCGATGTTCGTCGCCGAGACGGACTTCCCGCTCGCGCCCGCCATCGGCCGCACGCTCACCCGCGCGGTCGAACTCGGCGACACCGGCTACACGCCGCCCGACCCGGGCGTCGCGCACGCCTATGTCGACTTCGCCCAGCGGCGCTTCGGCTGGACAGTCGACCCTGCGCGCATCCGCACCACGTGCGACGTCATGATGGGCGTCGTGGAGATCCTCCGCCACGTCACGAAGCCCGGCGACCGCGTCGTGATCACCACGCCGGTGTACCCGCCGTTCTTCACGTGCGTCGAGGAGGCCGGCGCGATCGTCGAAGACGTTCCGCTCGTCGACACCGGCGCAGGGTGGGAACTCGACCTCCCCGGCATCGAGGCGGCGCTGGCCGGCGGCGCACGGGCCGTACTGCTGTGCAACCCGCACAACCCCACCGGCACCGTGCACAGCCGCGAGACCCTCGCCGCACTCGCCGACCTCGCGGCCGGCTTCGACGCTGCGGTGATCAGCGACGAGATCCACGCACCGCTCGCCCACACCGGCGTCGTGTTCACTCCGTTCCTGGATGCCTCGCCCGTTGCTGCGCAGGTGGGCTACGCCATCGCCAGTGCGAGCAAAGCATTCAACCTCGCGGGCCTCAAATGCGCACTCATGATCACGGCGGCCGAGGAGACGGCGCAGATCGTCCGATCGATGCCGGACGAGGTGGAGTGGCGCACCAGCCTGTTCGGCGCGATGGCCGCGGTCGCGGCATTCTCGCCGGAGAGCGACGCGTGGCTCGACAGCCTGCTCGTGACCCTCGACGGCAACCGACGCCTGCTCGCCGACCTGCTCGCCGAGCACGTGCCGGGCGCGCTGTACCGGATTCCGGATGCCGGATTCCTGGCGTGGGTCGACCTCACCGCACTGGACTGGGGTCAGAACCCCGCACTGAAGGTGCTGCGCGACGCACGGGTGGCACTGCACCTCGGCCCGCTCTTCGGGCCCCAGGGCAAAGGCCACGTCCGGATCAACTTCGGCTGCTCGCCCGAGCTGCTGCGCGAGGCCGTGGAACGCATCGGCGCGCTCGTCGCGCCATGACCGGCACTGCCGAACGCGCTCCGAGCGTCTGGCGTGCCCCGTTCGTCTGGGTCACGGTCGGCGCGGTCGCGATCATCTTCCTCGCCGGGATGCAGTCCCTCGCGGTGACGACGGTGATGCCGATCGTCAGCGCGGATCTGGACGGCGCTGCGCTGTACGCTGTCGCGTTCGCCGGGCCGCTCGCGACGAGCGTCATCGGCATGGTGGCGGTGGGGGCGTGGAGCGATCGCTCCGGACCGCTGCTGCCGCTCACCGCCGCCGTCGCGCTGTTCGTGGCCGGACTCGTGCTCGCCGGCGCCGCCTCGAGCATGGAGGTGCTCGTCGTCGGGCGGCTCGTGCAGGGCCTCGGCACCGGCGGCCAGACGGTCGCCCTCTACGTCGTGGTGGCCCGGGTCTACCCGCCCGCGCTGCACGGACGTGTGTTCGCCGCGTTCTCCGCGGCGTGGGTCGTGCCATCGCTGATCGGTCCCTTCCTTGCCGGGGTCGTCACGGAGTACCTGCACTGGCGCTGGGTGTTCTTCGGCATCGCCGCGCTCACGACCGTCGCGTACGCGGTGGTCGCGCTCCGACTCCGCGGGACGCCCATGCACACCGGCACGCCGTCCACCGCCCGGATCGGTCCACGCCTGGCCTGCGCGGTCGCCGTCGCCGCCGGAGCGCTCGCCCTCAGCCTGGCCGGCGCGCTCGGCGCGTGGGCATGGCTCGTGGTCGCGGCATCCGCTCTCGTCATCGGCGTGGCATCCCGCCCGCTGCTGCCGCGCGGCACTCTGCGCGCCGTCCGGGGCCTCCCCAGCGTGATCCTGATGCGCGGGCTGATCGCCGGTGCCCTTTTCGGCGCCGAGATCTACGTGCCATACCTGCTGATCGACGACTACGGCTTCTCGCCGACGTGGGCGGGCCTCGGGCTGACCGCGGCCGCGCTCGCGTGGGCGGCGGCGGCGGACGTCCAGGGCCGTTTCGGCGACCGCCTCGGCAACACCCGGATCACGCTCATCGGCACGGGACTTCTGACCGCCGCCATGGTCATTGCCGCGGCCACGGCCGCATTGCACCTCCCGGCAGCGGTGGTGATCTCGGGGTGGGCGCTCGCCGGCGGCGGTATGGGCCTCATGTACCCGCGCCTGACGGTGCTCACTCTCGCCTACTCGACACCGCAGGACCAGGGCTTCAACTCGTCGGCGCTGTCGATCGCGGATTCGATCGGCGCCGCGACGTCGATCGCGGTGATGGGACTCGTGTTCACCGCGCTGGTCGGGACGGATGCCGGGTTCCCGGCCGTGTTCCTCATCGCCACCGTGCTGGCGCTCGTCGCCCTGGTGCCCGGGCTGCGGCTCGGTCATGCGCACGAGAGTCGCGCGCACGAGGCGGCGCGACCGCAGGCGTGACCGCGCCCGGTCAGTTCTCCGCTCGGCCGAGCCGCCAGTAGCCCATGAACGCGATCGCCCGTCGGTCGACTCCCCGTTCGGCGACGAGGTGCCGGCGCAGCGACGTGATCGCGCCGGCCTCGCCGGCCAGCCACGAGTAGACCGGGGCGCTCTTCAGTGCGGCGCCGCCCTTCGCGGTGCGCGGCACCTCCCACAGGATGTCGGTGTCGATGTCGATTTCGGTGACTTCCGAGCCTCGCCCGGCCGGCGCCAGCCGTGCGGCGGCCTCCGTGACGTGCGCCACGAGGTGGCGGTGGCGCGGGCCGTCGCCCCGAGCGTTGACGCGGTACTCGAACCCGGGGTGCCGTGGAAGGTACGAGGTGTCGTCCTCGTGCGGAACCTCGAGGACGACCGTGCCGCGCGCTTCGGCGGGGAGCTGCTCGAGGATGACCGCGATGGCGGGCGCGGCGGTCTCATCCCCGGCGAGGAGGAGCGCATCGGTCTGGGCGGGCGGCACGAAGTCGATGCCGTAGCTGACCCCCTCATGCGCAGTGGTGGGGGCGAGGAGCAGGACCTCATCGCCGACCGCGGCGCCGGCGATCCAGGCTGAGGCCGGTCCCTGGACGTCGTGCGCCACCATGTCGACGTCGACCTCGCAGGCGTGGTTGCGGACGCGCCGGGTCGTATAGGTGCGGAACGGGGGTCGGGCGCTCTCGTCGAGCTCCCGCCATTTGGTGTACCAGTCGTCTCCGCCGGGCATGGCGTCCAGACCGATCGACGGGGTGGGGAAGACGATCTTGATGCGCTGATCGAAGCCCGGGTCGCCGTACTCGGCGAGCTCGTCACCGCCGAAGGTGAAACGGCGGAAGCTGGGCGTGAGCTCGGTGATCGCGGTCACACGCGCGTGGAAGAAGCGGGTGCTAGCGGGTGCGGGCATCGTCGGATCCTGTCAGGGTGAGTTCGGGGGAGCGGGCCGGGTCCGGTGCTCTGTGGTGCCGGCCGCGGGGGAGGACGATGGGGGAGCCGGAGACCGGGTCGGTGACCACGAGCGCGTCGAGGTCGAAGACGTCGCGGATGAGCGCGCTGGTCATGACCTCGTGCGGCGGCCCATCGGCCACGAGCCGCCCGTCTCGCAGCGCGAACACATGGTCGGCGTAGCGCGCCGCGAGGTTCATGTCGTGCAGCACCATCACGATCGTGGTGCCGCGGTCGCGGTTGAGGTCGGTGAGCAGGTCGAGCACCTCGACCTGATGGGCGACGTCGAGGAATGTCGTCGGCTCGTCCAGGAGCAGGATGTCGGTCTCCTGCGCGAGCGCCATCGCGATCCACACGCGCTGGCGCTGGCCGCCGGACAGTTCGTCGACGCAGCGCTCGGCGAGGTCGCTCGTCCCGGTCGCCGCGAGCGACTGCGCGACGACCTCGTAGTCGCGCGCACTCCAGCGGGCCAGGAGCTTCTGGTGCGGATGCCGACCCCGTCCGACCAGATCGGCGACCGTGATGCCCTCCGGCGCGACGGGACTCTGCGGCAGCAGTCCGAGCGCGCGGGCGATCTCCTTCGCGGGACGGCGGTGCAGCGCGGTGCCGTCGAGCACCACCTGACCCGCGCGCGGCGCGATCAGACGGGCGAGCGCGCGCAGCAGCGTCGACTTGCCGCATCCGTTCGCTCCGATGATCGCGGTGATGCGCCCGGCGGGGATCTCCAGCTGCATCCCCTCGACGATCGTGCGATCGCCGTACGCGAGCGTCAGCGCATCTGCGGACAGGGTGTGCGGTGCGGTCACAGCGAGCCTCCGGAGCGGTTGGTCCTGATGAGGAGATAGATGAGGAAGGGCGCGCCGAGCACTCCGGTGATGACGCCGACGGGGTACCGGTGGTCGAAGGCGAACTGCCCGACGAGGTCTGCGGCGAGGACGAGCACCGCGCCGATCAGGCCCGCCGGCAGCAGCATCGAGCCGCCGGGGCCGATCACGCGGGCGGCGATCGGCCCGGCCATGAACGCGACGAAGGCGATCGGACCGGTCGCCGCCGTGGCGAACGCGAGCAGGGCGACCGCCGCGATGACGAGCAGCAGGCGAGTGCGTCCGAGGCGTACGCCGAGGGCCGCGGCCGAATCGTCGCCGAGCCGCAGCATGTCGAGCGCTCGCCCCCGCGAGAGCAGCAGCGGCACGAACACGGCGCACGCGGCCGCGAGCGGAAGCACGACCTCCCACGTGGCCCCGTTGAGGCTGCCGGCGAGCCACTGCATCGCGCTCTGCAGATCCCACGCCGCGGCCTTGGAGAGCACATATGTCACGACGCTGTCGAGCATCGCCGCGACACCGATGCCGATCAGGATCAGCCGGGCGCCGACGAAGCCGCCGCGGTGCGAGAGCAGGGCGATCGCCGCGGTGGTCACGAGCGCGCCGGCGAGGGCGAGGACCGAGACGGATGCCGCATCCAGCGAGAGCACGACGATGCCGAAGACCGCCGCGGCGCTGGCGCCCGAGCTGATCCCGATGATGTCGGGAGAGGCGAGCGGGTTGCGCAGCATGGTCTGGAAGGTGACGCCGGCGATGCCGAAGGCGAAGCCGGCGCACAGCCCGAGCATCGCGCGGGGGAGCCGCAGCTCGCCTACCGTGAAGGATGCGCCCGGAACCTGCTGGCCGAGGATCACCTGGAGCACCTCGACGGGGCCGTAGAACGTTTTGCCGACCATGAGCGTCACCGCGACGAGGACCGCGATCACTGCGGTGAGGACCCACAGGGTGCGCGCGCGGCGCCGCAGCCGGCGGCGACGGCCGGTCATGATCGCCGTGGCGTCCAGGATGGCGGTCACAGCTCGCGCACCTTCTGACGGCGGACGATCCAGATGAAGAAGGGTGCGCCGATCAGAGCGGTGATGATGCCCACCTCGATCTCCTCTGGGCGAGCCACGACGCGGCCCACGACGTCGGATGCGACCACCAGCGCCGCGCCGGTCACGGCCGCGAACGGGATCAGCCAGCGGTGGTCGGTGCCGACCAGGAGCCGGCACAGGTGCGGGATCACGAGTCCGACGAACGCGATCGGGCCGGCGACCGCCGTCGCCGCGCCGCAGAGGATGACCGCTCCTGCGGAGGCGATCAGCCGGGTGCGGGCAACGTGCTCGCCGAGGCCTGCGGCGAGATCGTCGCCGAGGGCGAGGGAGTTCATGCCGCGCGCCGTGACCACGGAGGCGAGCGCGCCGACAGCGAGGACCGGCAGCACAGTGCCGATGCGATCCCAGGTCGCGCCACCGACTCCGCCGATCTGCCAGAACCGGAACGTCTCCATGACGTCGACGCGGGGGAGCAGGATCGCGCTCACCAGCGACGTGAACGCCGCCGTGGTCGCCGCCCCCGCGAGGGCGAGTTTCAGGGGGGTGGCACCGCCACGGCCGAGGGAGCCGACGATGTAGACGAAGACCGCTGCGACTGCTGCGCCCCCGATGGCCAGAGCCATGATCGCGTAAGGGTCAGCGAGCGCGAAGAACGCGATGCCGATCACGACCGCCAGCGCCGCGCCGCCGGAGACACCGAGGATCCCGGGGTCGGCGAGCGGGTTGCGGGTGACCGCCTGCATCGAGGTGCCGGCGATGGCCAGCGCGGCTCCGACGAGGACAGCCAGGACCGTGCGCGGAATCCGGGCGACGACGGCCGCCTGGGCGATCCCGCTCATGTCGCCGCTGAGTGCGGAGACGACCTCGTCAAGGCTGACGACCCGCACGCCGAGGGCGACCGAGGCGCCGCACAGGAGGAGCAGCACGAGCAGGGCGCCGGCCAGCCAGGCCAGCCGCACCACCGCCGAGCGCCGCATGGCGGCGGCGCTCGGCGACGACGAACTGGCCGGTGGGCTGGCCGTCGTGCGGGTCAGGGTGAGAGTCAATCCTGCTCGCCGAGGGCGCCGGCGAGCAGTGCGAAGTACTCGTCGATGCCCCATCCGATCGAGAGGGGCGACGGGTTCGCGGAGGCCGCGAGCGGGGTGCCGTTCTCGAGGATCGCCACGTGTCCCTGGGCGATCGCCGGGATCTTCGAGAGCAGGGGGTCGGCCTGCAGCTGGTCGATGATCGCTCCATCGGCATCGCCGTAGGTGACGAACACATCGACGTCGTCGAAGCGGTCGGCCTCTTCGGCGCTGATCGCGAGGTAGAAGGCCTCGGTTCCGGCTGACTCCTCCTCGACCACGGCCGGCATCGGCAGCCCGAGGCTCGTGAGGAATCCGGGACGCGTGTCGTGGCTCGTGTAGAAGCCCACCTCGCTGAAGTCGGCCGGGTCGAGGAAGGAGAACAGCACGTGCGACGCGGTGAGGTCGGGGTGGGCGGCCAGCGCCGTCTCGACCTCGCCGTGCAGGTCCTCGATGAGCTGGTCTCCCTCTGCGGCGAGCCCGATCGCGGCCGAGTCCAGGCGGATCATGTCCTCGTACGAGGTGCCCCACGCCACCTCGGGGTACGCGACGACCGGCGCGATCTTGGAGAGGGTGTCGTAGTCCTCCTGCGTGAGTCCGGAATAGGCGGCCAGGATGACGTCGGGGTCGGTGTCGGCGACCGCTTCGAAGTCGATGCCGTCGGTCTCGTCGAAGAGCACCGGGGTGTCCGCGCCGAGTTCGTTCAGGGCGTCCTCGACCCAGGGGAGCACCCCGTCGCCGTCGTCGTCGCCCCAGGTGGCCTTGCTCATGCCGACTGGGACGACGCCCAGGGCCAGCGGGACCTCGTGGTTCGCCCAGGCCACCGTCGCGATGCGCTCGGGCTTCGCGCTGATCGTCGTCTCGCCATACGCGTGCTCGATCGTGACCGGGAATCCATCGGCAGCGGCTGCGGAGTCGCCCGCAGGAGCGGTGGCGCCGGTAGCGCAGCCGGCGAGCAGGAGTGCGGCCGCGGTGATTCCAGCGGTGGTGGCAGTGAGAGTGAGGGCGGTGCGGGTGCGGGGCACGAGAGTTTCTCCTGGTGGTTAGGTAAGGTTTACCTTAGTGACCAGGTCGGCGCGAGGGGAAATCGGCTGAATCAAAGAACTCGGCCCCGAGCGCACCGGGTTCAGTGTCGGAGGACTGCGTCGTGGAGTCGGGTTTTCGAGGTGGTGACGGGGCGCCATCGGAGGGTGGCGTCGCACCAGCTGGGTGCGCGTACTTCGGGGACGCCGTGGTTCATTCGGATCTTCCAGCCGTGCCAGTCGATGAAGCGGTGATGAAACCAGCAGAGCAGCACGCCGTTGTCGGTGTGGGTGGGTCCGCCGTTGACGTGCTCCTGGACGTGGTGGATTTCACACCAGCCGGCGGGGATGCCGCAGCCGGGGATGATGCAGCCGCCGTCGCGGAGGGCGATGGCGCGGCGTTGGTGCCGGTTGAAGACGCGTTCTTCGATGCCGATCCGGACGATGCGTCCGTCGTCGCGGGACGTGATCCGTTGGATCGTGCCGGCGCACCCGACATGCAGGGCCGCCGCCATGCCGAGCGGCATATCGCAGCCCTGCGCGTGCGCGTACCCCTCCCCGCGCTCGGCGTCCTCTTCCCGGACGGACACGATCAGGGTCGGGGCGGCGCCGCCGATCGTGGGCAGCAGACCACTGGAGGCCGCGACCGACAGGGCGCTCGCGAGCGCGTCGTGCTGCTGCTGCGCCCGGGTGCGGAAGTCGCGCGGAACCACCGCGTCGTCGGGCTCGCCATCCGTGGGGGACTCTTCGGCGAACCGGACGCCGTGGTAGGCCGGGTTGGTGTGCGCGTCGAAGATCATCTGCAGCTGCGCGGCCACCTCGGGCATCAGGTTCCCGCGGCACGGGACGCCCCCGTCGGTGGGGGCGCCGAGCGTGAAGGAGCGTTTGCGCTCGGTCATCTGCTCTCGCGGTTCGGCGCCGTCCTGATCCAGCGCGATCGACCATGCCTGCGCCTGCACCCGCAGCAGGTCGGCGCCCATGGGCGGCCCACCATCCGGACCCTCGCCGCGCGCCGCGGCGGCCAGTGCCGCGTCGGCGGCCCGCAGCGCCTCCCGCGGGATCCGCGACCCGGCGAAGAGCAGCGGACCGGCGACCGCGACCACCCCATCGACCCCGACGAGACCCTCGCACATTGCCGCGCGCATGGCGGGGAGCGCCGGGTCGCGCAGCTCACCCGTGGTGATCGACACGTCGCGCTGCACGGCAGTCGAGGCGCGGCGCAGCCGGGAGACGGTCGACCGGGCGCAGAGCGTGGCGCGTTCCACGAGTTCGCTGACATCGTGGCAGCCGAACCGCGTCGTCATCCGATCGTCCCGATCACCCGACGACGACCGCGCCTCCACCTCGCCCACCGCGTCGATCAGCACTGCATCGAGCCGCCGGCCGATACGCGCCGTCGTCGCGAGCAGGTGGACGACATCGGCCTCGTCGGCGATCCTCAGAGCCCCATCGGTGAGAGCCTCGGATACGACCTCAGCGATCATCGCGTCGAGTGCTTCGAGACGATCGATGAGGTCTTTCATACCCCAATTCTGCCGAAGGCCACCGACATTCCGATCCCGAAATTCACCTGATCAGCAGAAGTTTTTCGACCAATTTCGAGGGGCGAACCCATACACACGAAAGCCCCGACAGGGAGTCGGGGCTTTCGGGGAATCGGATGCCGCGGCCGCGGCATCCGATCAGCTCTTGCTGTTGTCGACCCGGCGCACCAGCGCCCAGGCGCCCGGGATGATGAGGGCCGCGAGCGCCGCCTTGATCAGGCCCCCGAGGATGAAGGGGAGCACGCCGACCTCGAGGATCTGGCCGAACGTGTAGTCCGCACCCAGCACGTTGTTGAGGATGAACGCGAGGTACGGCACTCCGATGAGGAACGGGATGATGCTCGCCAGCGCGAACCCGGCGAAGGCGAGCAGCGGCTTGCGGTCCCAGGCCCGCTGTGCGAACCAGCCCGCGACGAACGCGGACGCGATGAAGCCGATGACGAATCCGAAGCTCGGCTTGGCGACCGCCGCGATCGAGCCGGTGAAGTCCGCGAAGACCGGAAGGCCGGCGAGCCCGACGAGCATGTAGGTCGTCAGGGCCGCAGCACCGCGCCAGGCGCCGAGGGATGCGCCGACGACGATGACCCCGAGCGTCTGACCCGTGATGGGCACCGGCCACAGCGGGATCGAGACCTGGGCGAGCAGCGCGACGATTGCGGCGCCGGCGACGACGAGTCCGGCGTCGAGCGCGAAAGCCTGCGCGCGCGCGGTCGGGCGGGCGATGAGGTCGGCGAGAACAGGACGGTGTCCGGCGGCGGAGGGGGCTGCGGAGAGCGAGGACATGGGGCTCCTAGGACGTCTTTGGCCTCTGGGCGAGGCGGGAGTCGAAATTTGCGCGTGCTGTCGCGACTTATACTAGGGGGCTGACCATCGGTCACTTCTGCACCCAATCACTCAAGGAAACGGACGTCTGCTGTGCTCTCCGTGCACGACCTCGAAATCCGCGTGGGTGCCCGCGTGCTCATGTCGGAGGTGTCCTTTCGCGTCTCGGCCGGCGACAAAGTCGGCCTGGTCGGTCGCAATGGCGCAGGCAAGACGACGCTCACCAAGGTGCTCGCCGGGGATCTGATCCCCGCCGACGGCAGGGTGGACCGCTCCGGCGAACTCGGCTATCTGCCTCAGGATCCCCGCACCGGCGACCCCGAGATGCTGGCCCGCACCCGCATCCTGGACGCCCGCGGACTCGGGACCCTTGCGCTCGGCATGCACGAGGCCACCCTCGCGATGGGATCGGACGACGCGGATGTCGCGGCCAAGGCCATGCGCAAGTACGCGAACCTCACCGAGCGCTTCGAATCGCTCGGCGGCTACACCGCCGAGGCGGAAGCTGCGTCGATCGCGCACAATCTCTCGCTGCCCGACCGGATCCTCGATCAGCAGCTGAAGACCCTCTCAGGTGGCCAGCGCCGCCGCATCGAGCTCGCCCGCATCCTCTTCTCGGATGCCGAGTCGATGATCCTCGACGAGCCCACGAACCACCTCGACGCGGACAGCGTCGTGTGGCTGCGCGAATTCCTCAAGAACTACAAGGGCGGGCTGATCGTCATCAGCCACGATGTCGAACTGGTGGGCGAGACCGTCAACCGGGTGTTCTACCTCGACGCCAACCGCCAGGTCATCGACGTCTACAACATGAACTGGAAGAACTACCTCCGCCAGCGGGTCGCCGACGAGGAGCGCCGCAAGAAGGAGCGCGTCAACGTCGAGAAGAAGGCGACGCAGCTGCAGATGCAGGCGGCGCGCTTCGGCGCGAAGGCCTCGAAGGCGGCGGCCGCGCACCAGATGGTCGCTCGCGCCGAGAAGATGCTGTCCGGCCTCGACGATGTGCGTCAGGAGGAGCGCGTCGCGAAGCTGCGCTTCCCCAAGCCCGCTGCGTGCGGGAAGACGCCCCTCATGGCGTCCGGGCTCTCGAAGTCCTATGGCTCGCTCGAGATCTTCACGGATGTCGATCTCGCGATCGACCGCGGGTCGAAGGTCGTCGTACTCGGGCTCAACGGCGCGGGCAAGACCACGCTCCTGCGGATCCTCGCCGGCGTCGACAAGCCCGATACCGGCCAGATCGAGCCAGGGCATGGCCTCAAAATCGGCTACTACGCCCAGGAGCACGAGAACCTCGATGTCTCGCGCTCGGTGCTGGAGAACATGATGTCGGCGGCGCCGGACATCACGGCCACGGATGCTCGCAAGGTGCTCGGGTCGTTCCTGTTCACCGGCGACGACGTGCTCAAGCCGGCCGGCGTGCTGTCCGGCGGTGAGAAGACGCGGCTCTCGCTCGCGACCCTCGTCGTGTCGAGCGCCAACATGCTGCTGCTCGATGAGCCCACGAACAACCTCGACCCGGCGTCGCGCGAGGAGATCCTCGGCGCGCTCGCCCACTACGAGGGTGCTGTCGTGCTGGTCTCGCACGATGAGGGCGCCGTCGAGGCGCTCAATCCCGAGCGGGTGCTGATCCTGCCCGACGGCGTCGAAGATCTCTGGGGTCGCGACTACGCGGACTTGATCTCGCTTGCGTGAGCTGCCGGCGCGTCAGCGCTGGTCGAGGAGCGCGTCCTCGTCTTCGGCGTCGCGGTCACGTCGGCGTGCCCGAGCGGGTTCGCGCACCACGGTCTCGCCTGCCGCGGCGGCCTCGGCATCCTCCCGTCGACGCGTCCGCTCGGTGCGGATGACGTAGAAGATGAAGATGAAGCCCATCACCGCGAACAGGATCCACTGCACCGCGTAGGACAGGTAGGGCCCGGGGTCTTCGGACGGAGACTCGACAGCGGTCGGTCGCGTTGCCGGTGCGGGCGACTCGCTGGCCATCATTCCGTAGGCGCTCAGCTCCAGCTCCGAGGCGTCGGCCGGCTCGATGAGGCCTGCGATCGTGGCGAGGTGAATAGTCGGGACCTGACCTGCGGGCGCGGTCCGGCCCGAACGAGGGAGCTGCTCACCCGGGCGCAGGCGCACCACGACGGTGACCTCGCCCTCCGGTGGCGCCGGCACGGCGTCGGGTTCGGGCTGCGACTCACCCGGCGGCACCCAGCCGCGGTCGACGAGCAGCACGGTGCCGTCGTCGAGCCGGAAAGGCACCAGGACCTCGAATGCCGCGGTGCCGCCGTGCACGCGGTTGCGGGCCAGGATCTGGTCGTCGAGCAGATAGGTTCCGGTCAGGGTGACGGGTCGCCACTCGTCGCCCGGGGCGAGGTCGGCGCCCGGCGCGATGACCTCGGCCAGCGGGACGGGCTCGGCGTCGTAGTTGGCGGCGATGAGGGCGAGCTGCTCACTGCGCTGCGCGTTGCGGGTGAACTGCCAGTTCGACAGGAATGCGCAGGCGATCGCGAACACGATCGCCACGCCGATATACGCCGTCCATCGCACCCCGGCCGGGGCGTCGCGGCGGCTCATGCTGGTTCTCCCACCTGCGCGAGCGGGGTCACCTCGACCGGGAAGTCCCGGGTTCGGAGGAAGTCCCTCAGATAGTCCCGGTGCTCGTCGCAGGCGACCCAGGTCTTGCGGCGGTCTTCCGCGTGGATGCGCGGGTTGCGCCATTCGATGCGCCACCGCGCGGCGGCGCGGCAACCGGCCCGCGAGCACACCGCGGTCTGGATCTCGTCGTTCATGCCGGCGGATCCGCAGGCGAGGTGCTCTGTGGCCCCGGGTCGAGCGGGTGGGCCTCGGCGATGCGGATGACCCCGGTGTCGCCGGGCACGGGGTGGACCGTCGGTGCGGCGGGCAGCGCACGTTCCGGGTTCTCCGGCTCGGGACGTCGATCGTCGGCGCCGACGTTGGCCAGCACGACCGCGATGTAGGGGATGAAGACTGCTCCGGCCCCGAGCACCCAGGTGTACCAGCCGTAGGGCGTGATGACGACCATGAGGATGAAGCAGACGACCCGGACGCCCATCATGAGCAGATAGCGCGTCGAGCGTGCGCCGACGGCGTCACGCGGTGCCGGAGGCAGCGACGTCGCGGACTGGGGGCCGGTCGGACTCTTCACTATGAATCCAGGGTACGCCGCGCCGCCGCCCCCGCGGTCCGTGCGGACGGGCAAAGCCAGGCGCTCTGCTACGAGCGGACGTACATCCCTGGTGTGTTGGCGGCGAACCATCCGAACACGGCGATCAGGATGATGAATCCGATGATCGACAGGCCGATTCCGACATAGCCGACGATGGTGCCGGCGAGTGCCATGCCCCGGCCGTTCTCGCCGGTGCGCTTGATCTGGCTGAGCGACATGTGTCCCGTGATGACCGCGACGACGGAACCGATGAAGGGGATGATGAACATCCCGACGAGAGCCGCGACCAGCGACACGATCGCGAGGACGTTCGTCTTCGGCGCGGCATACGCGCCGTAGGCGGGCGCGGGGGCGGTCCCGTACGCGGGTGCGCCGTAGGCCGGAGCGCCGTAGGTGGGAGCGGGGTAGCCGGGGTAGGCCTCCGCGGCCGGTGCGGCAGGCGCACCGTACGCCGGGGGGTAGGTCGGGTAGCCGCCGGCGGGCGGCGCAGGGGGAGCGACGGGTGCCTCGTATGCGGGCGCAGCGGGGGCTATGGCCGGTTCTGCCGGAGGGGTGGGAGCGACGGGCGTGCCGTCGGGGGTCGGATCGCTCATGTCAGGCCTTTCGTCGGGTGGTCCCAGCGTTACAGCGGGCACGCGGTGTGTCAAACGCCTCGCCGATAGGCTGGAGCGTCCCTCACAGCCAGCCTCCGGGAGTGCTCATGTCCACTGATCGTGTCGTCCTCATCACCGGAGGCAACCGCGGCATCGGCCGCGCCATCGCCGAGCGCTTCGTCGCAGCAGGCTGGCGCGTCGCCGTGACGGCGCGGTCCGGTGAAGGTCCAGAGGGTGCGCTCACCGTCCGTGCGGACGTGACGGATGCCGCATCCGTCGATGCCGCGTTCACCGAGGTGGAGGCGGCTCTCGGCCCGGTCGAGGTCGTCGTGGCCAACGCGGGCATCACGAAGGACACCCTCCTGCTGCGCATGTCCGAGGATGACTTCGACAGCGTGGTGTCGACGAACCTCGGTGGCGCCTTCCGCGTCGTCAAGCGCGCCTCCAAGGGCATGCTGCGCGCTCGCTGGGGACGCGTCATCCTGATCTCGAGTGTGGTCGGCCTCTACGGCTCGCCCGGGCAGATCAACTACGCCTCATCGAAGGCCGGCCTCGTCGGCTTCGCCCGTTCGCTGACGCGCGAGCTCGGCGGCCGCGGGATCACCGCGAACGTCGTCGCGCCCGGCTTCATCGAGACCGACATGACCGCGGCGCTGCCCGAAGACACCCAGGCAGAGTACAAGCGCAACATCCCGGTGGGTCGCTTCGCGACCCCCGACGAGGTGGCCGGCGTCGTGGCCTGGCTGGCGTCCGACGACGCGGCGTACATCTCAGGCGCGGTCATTCCCGTCGACGGCGGCCTCGGCATGGGTCACTGAGGCACACCCCGCACCCCGGTTCCTGAGCCCGTCGAAGGGCCGGTCCCTGAGCCCCGTCGAAGGGCGTCGAAGCGGGTCAGCGCGCGACAGCGGCGACGATGGCCTGAGCCAGGGCGTCCGGCTTGGAGAACTGCGGCCAGTGCCCGGTGTCGAGCTTGATCACCTCGGCATCGGCGATGGCGTTGAACTCGTCCGCCCACGGCCCCCACTGTGTGATCGTCGCGCGGAACTCCGCTTCGTTCTGTCCGCCGGACAGGAGCGTCACCGGCACCTGGTGTCGTCGTTCATCGACGAGTCGGATCGGATCGGTGGGAACCTTCACCGGCACCGACAGCGCCCGAGCGGCCGCCTCGGCGCGCACCGGCTCGCTGAGGTCCCAGATCTCTGGTTCGTCGAACGAGTCCCAGCCGGGGAACGGGATGACGCCGTCGACGACCTCGAACTCCGAGATGCCCTGCCCATCGGGCGGCGGGACCGTGTCGACGAAGACCACGCGAGCGACTTGGTCGGGCCGCGCGTCGGCGGCGCCCCACGCGACGTTGCCCCCGCCACTATGGCCGACAACCACGACCTGGCCGTCGACGGCATCGATCTCCGCCACGACCGCGTCGACCCAGTCCGCGATGCCGACCTCCGAGGACTCCGCCGCCGCCACGCCGATTCCCGGCATGGTCAGGGCGTGGACGGTATGCCCCGCTCGCTCCAGAGCGGGAGTCACGTCGTCCCACGACGACGAATCGAGCCAGAGTCCAGGGATCAGGATGATGTCCATGCCCGAGAAGCTACTCGGGGTGTGCGACATCCGGCAGGGGGACTGATCGGGCTCAGGGCAGCAGCGGGATGATCTCGCGCAGATCGATCGGGCCCACCACGAGGTCCGCCTGATTCCGTACCGCGGGCTTGGCGTTGAAGGCCACGCCGAGACCGGCAACCGCCATCATCCGCAGGTCGTTGGCGCCGTCGCCGATCGCGATCGTCGCCGAGAGCGGCACGCCGGCCTCGACGGCCCACGACCGCAGCGCGCGCGCTTTGCCCTCGGCATCCACGATCTCGCCATCCACCGTCCCGGTGAGCGCACCATCGCGGACGGTCAGTCGATTCGCGCGCCACAGATCGACGCCGAGGTCGGGGGCAACGATGTCGAGGATCTCGTGGAAGCCGCCGGAGACGACTCCGACGCGTCCGCCGCGGGCATGGGCGGCGCTGATCAGCTCCCGCACTCCAGGCGTGGGCTCGATGCGCGCCAGCACGTGGGCGAACGCCGAGACGGGCACCCCTTCGAGTGCGCGGACCCGCGAGCGCAGACTCGTGGCGAAGTCCACCTCTCCGCGCATCGCAGCCTCGGTCGCGGCCGTCACCTCGGGCCCGCGCCCCGCCTCGTCGGCGATGAGCTCGATGACCTCATTGCGGATGAGGGTCGAGTCTGCGTCGAGGACGATCAGGAAGCGGGCGGATGTCGCGGGCACCAGTCCACCGTAGCGGCGCGCGCAGCACCGCCCGTGCGCGGGTCAGCGCTCGACGATGATGTTCTTGCCGACGACCGTGAGACCGCTGTCGGTGACAGTGAAGCCGCGCGCCAGATCCTTCTCGCGGTCGACGCCCACCGTCGCGCCCGGGGCGAGGATGACGTTCTTGTCGAGGATCGCTCGATGCACGCGGGCGCCGGCTCCGACGTTCACGTGATCGAAGAGCACCGAGTCGGTGATGGTCGATCCGCCGCCGGCGAGGGTCCACGGACCCACCACGCTGCGCTCCAGATGCGTTCCGGAAAGGACCGAGCCGAGCGAGACGATCGAGTCGATCGCGTTGCCCATGCGCCCCACCGAGTCGCGCACGAACTTCGCCGGCGGCGAGTTGACCGTCTGCGAATGGATCGGCCACTCCATGTTGTAGAGATTGAACACGGGCAGCGTGGAGATCAGGTCCTGGTGCGCGTCGAAGAAGGAATCGATCGTGCCCACGTCGCGCCAGTAATCGCGGTCGCGATCGGTCGAGCCGGGCACGTCGTTGCGCTTCATGTCGTACACGCCGGCTTCGCCGCGTTCGACGAAGTAGGGGATGATGTCGCCGCCCATGTCGTGGTTCGAGGTCGACAGCTCGCCATCGCTCTCGACCGCGTCGATGAGCGCCTGCGCATTGAAGATGTAATTGCCCATCGAGGCCAGCACTTCGCCGGGGGAGTCCACCAGGCCGGTGGGCTTCTGCGGCTTCTCGAGGAACTCCCGGATGCGCGTCTGGTCGTCGGCCAGGTCGATCACGCCGAATTGATTGGCGAGCGCGATCGGCTGACGGATGCCGGCGACCGTCGCCTGCGCGCCGGAAGCCAGGTGCGCGTCGAGCATCTGCCGGAAGTCCATCCGGTAGACGTGATCGGCGCCGATCACGATCACGATGTCGGGCTTCTCGTCGTTGATGAGATTCAGGCTCTGCAGGATCGCATCCGCCGAGCCGGAGAACCACCGCTTGCCCAGTCGCTGCTGTGCCGGCACCGAGGCGACGTACGAGTCGAGCAGAGCCGACATCCGCCACGTCTGCGAGATGTGCCGGTCGAGGCTGTGCGACTTGTACTGGGTCAGCACGACGAGCTGCCGCAACCCCGAATTGAGGAGATTCGAGATCGCGAAGTCGATGAGCCGGTACTGCCCGCCGAACGGCACTGCTGGCTTGGCGCGATCAGCAGTGAGCGGCATGAGCCGCTTGCCCTCACCGCCCGCGAGGATGATTCCGAAGACCTTCGGCTGTGCTGGCATGGCACCACACTATTGGTGTCTACGGCCGTGTACTAGCGTTCGATCATGCGCGTCGACATCATCACCAAGGAATATCCGCCGGAGATCTACGGGGGCGCCGGGGTCCATGCGACAGAGCTCGTGAAAGCGCTCCGCGAGAGCATCGAAGTGCAGGTGCGGGCGTTCGGCGCACCGCGTGACGAAGCCGACACCACCGCGTACGGTGTGCCGGCGGAACTGGGCTCCGCGAACGGTGCGATCCAGACCCTCGGCACGGATCTCGCGATCGTGACGGATGTCGCCGGCGCCGACGTCGTCCACAGCCACACCTGGTACGCAAACTTCGCCGGACATCTCGCGTCGCTGCTGCACGGCATCCCGCACATCGTCACGGCGCACAGTCTCGAGCCGCTCCGGCCGTGGAAGGCCGAGCAGCTCGGAGGCGGCTACGCCGTCTCGAGCTACATCGAGAAGACCGCGTACGAAGGTGCCGCGGCGATCGTCGCGGTGAGCGAGGGCATGCGCGCCGACATCCTGCGCAGCTACCCGTCGCTCGACCCCACCAAGGTGCGGGTCATCTACAACGGCATCGACGTCGACGCCTGGCAGCCCGTCGACGATGTCGCCCTGCTGGCGGAGTTGGGCATCGACCCGGCGAGGCCGTCGGTGGTCTTCGTGGGCCGCATCACGCGGCAGAAGGGGCTGCCCTATCTCCTTCGCGCCGCCGAGCAGCTGCCGCCGGAGGTGCAGCTCGTGCTGTGCGCCGGCGCTCCCGACACCCCGCAGATCCTTGCCGAGGTCGAGGGACTCGTCAGGGGCCTTCAGGAGACGCGGGACGGCGTGGTCTGGCTCGATCGTCTCCTCTCCCGACGCGAGCTCTGCGCGATCCTCGGGTCCGCGACGACCTTCGTGTGCCCCTCCGTGTACGAGCCGCTCGGCATCGTGAACCTCGAGGCGATGGCCTGCGGCGCGGCCGTGGTCGGCACCGCGACCGGGGGGATCCCCGAGGTCGTCGATGACGGCGTGACGGGCCGGCTCGTCCCGATCGAGCAGATGCAGGACGGCACCGGCACCCCGATCGACCCAGACCGGTTCGTCGACGATCTCGCGCGGGTGCTCACCGAGGTCGTGAGCGATCCCGAGAAGGCGAAGGCCTACGGCGCCGCCGGCCGGGCGCGGGCGGCGAACGAGTTCAGCTGGGGCGCAATCGCCGCGACGACCGCGGCGCTGTACGCAGAGGTGAGCGGCGCGGGCCGATAGGCTGGGCCGCATGCCGCAGGTGCTCGAATTCTCCGATGTCGTCGTTCGCAGAAATGCCAGGGACATCGTCGATCACCTGGACTGGTCGGTGTCCGATGACCAGCGCTGGGTGATCCTCGGACCGAACGGCGCAGGCAAGACCACCGTGCTGCAGCTGGCCGACACGCTGCTGCACCCCACGTCCGGCACGGTGTCGATCCTGGGCGAGCGTCTGGGACGAACGGATGTCTTCGAACTGCGCCCGCGGATCGGCTTCGCCTCGTCGGCGATGGCCAAGCGCGTTCCCGCCGAGGAGACCGTGCTCGACGTCGTGCTCACCGCTGCGTTCTCCGTGCTCGGTCGCTGGAACGAGGACTACGAGGACATCGACGAGCGCCGCGCTCTGCGCGTGCTCGCGGAGTGGAAGCTCGACGAGCTCGCGGATCGCACATTCGGCACCCTGTCGGATGGCGAGCAGAAGCGGGTGCAGATCGCGCGTGCGGTCATGACCGACCCGGAGCTGCTGCTCCTTGACGAGCCCACCGCGAGCCTCGATCTCGGGGCTCGTGAAGAGCTGCTGATCCTGCTCGGCGGGTACGCCCAGGCGCCGTCGACGCCGGCGATGGTGATGGTGACCCACCACGTCGAGGAGATCCCAATCGGGTTCACCCACGTTCTCCTCCTGCGCGACGGCGGCGTGGTCGCTGCGGGGCCGATCGCGGAGACCCTCACGGCGGAGAATCTCACCGAGACGTTCGGAATGCCCATCGCACTCACGGTCGAGGACGGCCGCTACGCGGCGCGCGCCACCAGCCCCGCTTCCTGAGCGCTTCCCGAGCTTCCGGCGCAGGCCGGCGCACGATTCCACATCGTCGTGTTGAGGCTGGTAGGATGGATCCTTGGTGCGCTCGCACCGCAGACTTTGACCGCGCTGGCAAAATCCAGTGCATCACCCTCAGAGGATCAACATGAAGACTGACATCCACCCCGACTACCGGGCCATCGTGTTCCGCGACCTCGGCTCCGGCGAGACCTTCCTCACCCGTTCGACGAGGACCAGCGACAAGACGATCGAGCTCGACGGTGTGGAGTACCCCGTCATCGACATCGAGATCTCGTCCGCTTCGCACCCGTTCTACACGGGCAAGCAGCGCATCATGGACTCGGCCGGTCGCGTCGAGAAGTTCAACCAGCGCTTCAAGAACTTCGGCGGCACGCCCTCCAGCTGACCGCTCGATTCGGAAAGCCCCGCTTCGGCGGGGCTTTCTTCGTTGTGGTGGCGTTTCGTCTCGCTCCGCTCGCTCAACGACCGGGTGACGGGGCTCGCTAGGCTGATCCGGTGAAGATCGCCCGGTTCAGCCACAACGATGTCATCAGATTCGGGATCGTGGACGGCGGTGAGATGGTCGTGCTCGAGGGCGACCCGATGTTCGCCGGCTACGAGACGACGGGGGAGCGCGTGCCGCTCGCGGACATCGCGCTGCTGGCTCCCGTCATCCCGCGCTCGAAGATCGTGTGCGTCGGCCGCAACTATCGCGAGCACGCGGCTGAGCTGGGCAATGAGGTCCCGGTGGAGCCGATGCTCTTCTTCAAGCCGAATACCTCGGTCATCGGCCCCGGTGACACGATCGTGCGCCCGACCCAGTCGACCTTCACGAGCTTCGAGGGCGAGCTCGCCGCGGTGATCGGTCGTGTCGCCAAGAACGTGCCGGCCGCCTCCGCCCTCGACTACGTGTTCGGCTACACGATCGCGAACGACATCACGGCGCGCGATCTGCAGAAGACCGACGGTCAGTGGGCCCGCGCCAAGGGCTTCGACACCTTCTGCCCGCTCGGACCCGCCATCGAGACGGAGTTCGCCTTCGACGACGCCCGTATCGTCACGCGCCAGAACGGCGAGGTGAAGCAGGACGGCCCGATCAGCGACATGATCCACTCGGTCGCCGACATCATCGCCTACGCCTCGGCGGCCTTCACCCTGCTTCCCGGCGACGTCATCCTCACCGGCACGCCCGCAGGCGTCGGCCCGTTCGTCGCGGGCGACGTGATCGAGGTCGAGATCACCGGCCTCGGCATCCTGCGCAACACCGCCAGGGACGCCTGACGAGGTGGTGTCATGACTGACACCGCGGATGCCGCATCCCTGGCGCCGGAGGCGATCGCCGGGGTGCAGCGGCGCACGGTGTGGGTCCTCTCGGTCGGGCAGGTGCTGGGTGGCCTGGCGTTCGGCGCGTCCATTTCGCTCGGCACTGTGCTCGCTGCCGAGGTATCCGGCGACGAAGCCTTCGCGGGGCTCGCCACGGCCGCCATCACCTTCGGCACCGCGGCTTTCGCGGTGCCGCTCGCGGCGTTCGCACGGCGCAGAGGACGCCGCCCGGCGCTCGCGGGCGGGATGGCGGGGGCGCTGGTGGGTGTCCTGCTCGTCATCCTCGCCGCCGCGGTCGGATCGTTTCCGCTCCTGCTCGTCGCCTTCGGCCTCGTGGGGGCAGCGCAGGCCGCGAACCTGCAGACGAGATTCGCCGCCGCCGACCTCGCGACCGACGCCACGCGCGGCCGCGACCTCTCGCTCGTGGTCTGGGCGACGACGATCGGCGCCGTGCTCGGCCCGAATCTGACGGGGCCAGGCGAGGCGCTCGGCCACGCGGTGGGGATGCCGCCGCTGACGGGGCCGTTTCTGTTCACCATCGCTGCTCAGCTGCTGGGTGTAGCCCTGTACCTCATCTGGCTGCGTCCGGACCCCCTGGTGCTCGCACAGCGGGTGACGAAGCACGCGGCGACGCCGGGAGCAGCGACCAGGATCGCCAAGCCCGACCAGCCGACGGTCGCGCGCTACGCGATCTTCGCGGTCGCGGCCGCGCACGGGGTCATGGTGTCGATCATGGCGATGACCCCGGTCCACCTGCTGCATCATGGCGCGTCTCTCACGGTGATCGGCCTCACGATCAGCCTGCACGTGGCGGGGATGTTCGCGCTGTCGCCGGTCTTCGGCATCCTGGCCGACAAGCTCGGTCGGGTCGCGACCATCCTGATCGGGCAGGCGCTCCTGGTCGCTGCGCTCGTCACGGCATCTTTCGGGCAGGACTCGACGACCTTCGTCACCGTGGCGCTCGTGCTGCTGGGTCTCGGGTGGAGCGCGACCACGGTCGCCGGCTCCACCCTCTTGACCGAAGCATCCGCCGAAGGTCAGCGCACCAGGCGTCAGGGCCTGAGCGATCTGACGATGAGCCTCGTCGCTGCGATCGGTGCGATCCTGGCGGGCATGATCCTCTCGTGGATCGGCTACGGCGGACTCGCCCTCGTCGTCAGCGTCGCCGTGGTCGCCACGGTCGCGCTGGCGCCGTTCGGTCGCCGCCCCCGCGCCGAACAGGCGCCGCCGGCGGGGGCCTTGGCCGACTGAGCCTGTCGGCGCGGGTCAGCGACCGAGCGCCGCCAGAGCGAGTTCGACGTCTTCGTCGTCGTTGAAGACGTGGAAGGCGACGCGGGCGCGTCCCGCTCTGCCGGAGGCGATGATCCCCGCCGTCGTGAGCCTGGCCAGGTCGCAGCCGTCAGGGTCGGCCCACGTCACGATCGCACTCGCGCGTTGCGGCGCGGCTAGCCCCATCCGCTCCCGGAACGACGCACCGAGTCCCGCCGCGTGATCGTGCAGCTCGTGCGGGTCGAGCGCTGCGAACAGCGCGAGCGCAGGCTCGGCGCCGACGAACGCCTGCCACGCCGGCGAGACATCGAACCGTCGGGCATTCGACGCGAGGTCCACGTCGTGGCCGTAGCACGACGTCCACGGGTCATCGCCGGCGTACCAGCCCGCGAACAGGGGCGGCAGCTCGGCGGCGAGCCGATCCGACACAGTGAGGAAGGACACGCCGCGCGGGGCGCAGAGCCACTTGTAGGCGTGGCAGATGACGGCATCGAAATCGGATGCCGCGACCGGCAGCCATCCGACCGCCTGGGTCGCGTCGCACAGCGTGCGAGCGCCCGCTCGACGCGCAGCCGCGACGATGGCCGCGGCATCCGCCACCGCGCCCGTGGCCGACTGCACGATCGAGAACGCGACGAGCGCCGTCTCGGGGCTGATCGACTCGGCCAGAGCCTCCAGGGGGACCGCGCGCACCCGCAGGTCGCGTCCGGCGTGGACGAAGGGGAGGACGATCGACGAGAACTCGCACTCGGGGAGGAGCACCTCGGAACCCTCCGGCAGCGAGGCCGCGATGAGCGCTGCGGCGACCGAGGCCTGGGATCCGATGGCGACGCGGCCGGCGTCGACGCCGACGAGCGCGGCGAAGTGGGCGCGGGTGCGCTCAACCGCCCCCGAGTAGCCGGCCGGGTCAGGGCGACCGCCGAACGCGGCATCGAGGTCGGCGATGAGCGCTGCCCGGCTGGACCGCGTCGGGAGTCCGACGGTGCAGGCGGCGAGGTAGCCGCGGCCGCCGGCGAACTCGTCGCGTGCGGACGCGAGGGTCGAGCGAGCGGCGAGGGTGGGCATGTATCCATGGTCGCCCGGTGCGATACCGCACGTCTAGAACAGGTATCGAATGGAATTCATGCCGAATGCTTATGATAGCGCTATGAGCGATGCGTTCGACCCCGAGCTCGAGTTCGACGTGCAGTCGCTGCGCGTGGTGAAGGCCATCGCCGACGAAGGGTCGATCACCGCGGCCGCGGCCGCGCTCGGCTACAGCCAGCCCGCCATCAGCCAGCAGCTCAAGCGCCTCGAGCGCAGCCTGGGCGTGGCGCTCATCGAACGGGTCGGCAGATCGGTGCGCCTCACCGAGGCCGGTCGGATCCTCGCGCGGCACGCACCGGCGGTGACCACGGCGCTGGATGCCGCGGCCGGCGAACTCGCCGAGCTGCGCGGTCTCCGCTCAGGGCGGGTTCGCCTCGTCGGATTCCCGTCGGCGTCGCCGACGGTCGTGCCGCGCCTCCTCGCGGAGCTCGCCGCCCATCACCCCGGTGTCAGCGTCACGTACATCGAAGCCGAGCCGCCCGAGGCCGTGCAGGCCGTGCGCGAGGACCGTGCCGACATCGCCCTGACCTTCAGCTACCCCGGCGATCGCGACGACCCGCATGGTCCGAGCGCGCGTGGACTCTCGGTGCGCGAGGTGGGCACCGACGACCTGCTCGCCGTGCTCCCGGTGGGGCACCCGGCAGCCGGCGGCGACGGCGTCGACGTGTCAGTGCTGTCAGGGGAGAGGTGGATCGCAGGATGCCCCCGCTGCCGTGGGCACCTGCTCGAACTGTGTGCGCGCGCCGGGTTCGAGCCGGACATCGCGTTCGAGACCGACAACTTCGTCGCCGTCGAGGGACTCGTCGCGCAGGGGATCGGCGTGGCGACGCTGCCGCGCATGGCCGTGGCATCCTTCCCCCAGCTTCCCGGCGTGATCACGTTGCCGCTGCCGCCGTCGGAGGCGCGGACCATCCACGTCGTCACCGCGCACGGCGCGGAGCGCGTGCCCGCGATCCGCGCCACCCTCACCGCGATCGCGGGACTGCTCGCCTCCCAGGAGGCGCCCGCGTCCCGCACGTAGACTGGACGACGATGCCTTCTTCACCCGATTCCCGCACGACCACCGCGACCGGCGCCGATGTGCGCGTGCGCTTCTGCCCCTCACCGACGGGTCTGCCGCACGTCGGGCTGATCCGCACGGTGCTGTTCAACTGGGCCTACGCGCGCCACAACGGCGGCAAGCTCGTGTTCCGCATCGAAGACACCGACGCCGCACGCGACAGCGAGGAGAGCTACCACCAGCTGCTCGACGCGCTGCGTTGGCTGAAGATCGACTGGGACGAGGGCGTCGAGGTCGGCGGACCGCACGCGCCATACCGGCAGTCGCAGCGTCACGACCTCTACCGCGAGGTGCTCGACAAGCTGATCGCCGCGGACGCGGTCTATGAGAGCTACTCGACGGCCGCGGAGATCGACGCCCGCAACGAGGCCAACGGCCGCGCGAAGCAGCTCGGGTACGACAACTTCGACCGTGACCTCACCGACGAGCAGAAGGCCGCGTTCCGCGCCGAGGGCCGCGAGCCCGCGTGGCGGCTCAAAGTCCCCGACCACGACCTCACCTACGTCGACCTGATCCGCGGCGAGGTCACCTTCCCGGCCGGCTCGTTCCCCGACTTCGTGCTCGTGCGCGCGGGCGGCGTGCCGCTGTACCCCTTCGTCAACCCGGTCGACGACGCCCTCATGGGGATCACCCACGTCATCCGCGGCGAAGACCTCATGCCCTCGACCGCGCGCCAGCTCGCGCTGTACAGCGCCCTGGTCGAGGCCGGCGTGACGACGTTCATCCCGCGCTTCGCGCACATGCCGCTCGTCCTCGGCGAGGTGGGCACCAAGAAGCTCTCCAAGCGCGACCCCCAGGCGGACCTCTTCCTGCAGCGCGAGAAGGGCTTCATCCACGAGGGTCTGCTCAACTATCTGTCGCTGCTCGGCTGGTCGATCGGCCCTGACCGCGACGTCTTCTCGCTCGACGAGCTGGTCGCGGCCTTCGACATCGTCGACGTCAACCCGAACCCGGCACGCTTCGACCAGAAGAAGGCCGAGTCGATCAACGGGGACCACATCCGGATGCTGGAGCCCGCGGATTTCGCCGCGCGCATCGTCCGCTGCCTGCACGGAGCCGGTCTGGTCGAGGAGACCCCGACACCGGCGCAGCAGGCGCTGATCGAGGCATCCGCTCCGCTCGTGCAGGAGCGCGTGCAGCTGCTCAGCGAGGTGCCCGGGCTGCTTGGGTTCCTGTTCCGCGAGGACGTGACGTACGACGAGGACGCTCTGGGCACCCTTCCCGCCAACGCGGGCGAGGTGCTCGTCGCCTCGGTCGGGGCGCTCCAAGTCGTGCCCGAGTCGGAGTTCACCGCCGCGGCGATCCAGGAGGCGCTGGCCAGCGCCCTCATCGAGGGGCTCGGACTGAAGCCGCGGGTCGCCTACGGTCCGCTGCGCGTCGCGCTGAGCGGCCGGCGCATCTCGCCGCCGCTGTTCGAGTCGATGGAACTGCTCGGCAAGGCCGAGTCGGTCAGGCGCCTCGGCGCGCTGGTGGATCGGCGCGGATGACGCGCTCGGTTTGATCGAAGGCCCGCCGTCGTCTAGACTTGATCTTCGGCACGACTCCGGTCGAACGCCTTGGGGTATGGTGTAATTGGCAACACGGAGGTTTCTGGTACCTTTGTTCTTGGTTCGAGTCCAGGTACCCCAGCAGTGAAATCCGCAAATATCCCCGTGCAGGCATGCACGGGGTTTTTTGCGTTCCGGCCCGACGGGCCTCGCTCCTTCCACGACCCGCGAGCCGCTGCGGTTCGCGATCGTGACCGCGATCGAGCGGACCTGCCACCGTCGACGCCGAAAGGCCGTCCTCGGCCGTTTGGCCCTGCTCGTGCAGCAGACCCTTATGCTCAGGCCAGGGGGTCATGATGAAGAGACACGGGGTCTGGAGCAGGGTGAAGCGGATCTTCTTTGGTCGGCCCGTGACTCGCGCGGAGCAGCAGGCTGCCCACAGGAAGGTCATGCGTGAGCCCAACAGCGACGCTGCGCTCAACATGCATAACTCGCGGTTCAACGGAATGGGCAACTCCCGCTAGGACCCGGGGGAGGTGATCGATCACGTCAGGATCCAGGCGGCGGTTCACCCCGCCCAGACGGCGGGAACGATGCGGTCCCTCTCGGCGGTCGACAGCATGGACGAGGGTCGGGCCGCGAGCACGACCTTCCCCGTTGAAGAAGTGGGCGGCTGCACGGCTCCCGGGCGCACCCGGCCCAGGTGCAGGTAGCCTCGATCACGAGGCCAGTGCGACCGAGGGAGCAACCATGACCAGCACGCCGACCAACCTCCTCGAGGACCTCGAGCCGGTGGTGGCCGAGAACCTCGACCGCCACCTCTCGATGGCGCAGGAGTGGCATCCCCACGACTACATCCCGTGGAGCCAGGGCCGCGACTTCGCGCTCCTCGGCGGCGAGGACTGGGCGCCCGAGCAGTCGCAGCTCTCCGAGACGGCCAAGGCCGCGATGTTCACCAACCTGCTCACCGAGGACAATCTGCCGTCCTACCACCGCGAGATCGCGACCCGCTTCGGCCGCGACGGCGCGTGGGGCACCTGGGTGGGCCGCTGGACCGCGGAGGAGAACCGGCACGGCATCGCGATGCGCGACTACCTCGTCGTCACCCGCGGCGTCGACCCGGTCGAGCTCGAGCGGGCGCGGATGGACTACATGACCTCGGGCTACGACTCCGGCGAAAAGTCGGTGCTCGAGGCGGTGACCTACGTGTCCTTCCAGGAGCTCGCGACCCGGGTGTCCCACCGCAACACCGGCAAGGTCACCGGAGACCCGATCGCGGACCGGATGCTCGCCCGGATCTCCAAGGACGAGAACCTCCACATGATCTTCTACCGCAACATCGTCTCCGCGGCGCTGGAGATCGCGCCCGACGCGACGATGCAGGCGATCGCCAAGGAGGTCATCGGCTTCGAGATGCCCGGCGCCACGATGGCGGGCTTCCGGCGCAGCTCGATGATGATCGCGAAGGCCGGGATCTACGACCTGCGCCTCCACTACGACGACGTGATCATGCCGGTGCTGCGGCACTGGCGCGTCCTGGACCGCACCGACTTCGGACCGGAGGGCGAGCAGGCCCGCGAGCAGCTGGCGGCATTCCTCCAGGGGCTCGACGCCCAGGCGACCAAGTTCGTCGACCGCCGCGAGGAGAACCGGGCCAGGGTGGCCGCGCGCGACGACGGGGTGCAGCAGGACATCGTCGCGTCCTGAGCCGAACGAGCCGGGCGAGGACGGGCACTGCCGGGCGGCGGTGCGCGAGCGCCACAACCGCGGAGGCATCGGGCAGATGCCGTCTGATGCCGGATCCGGCCGGACGCGCATAATGGGGGCATGCCCATCGAGCGGGACACCGGGGTCGACGAACTCGCCGAACTCCGTCGTCGCGCCTACGGTCCGCATGCCGACATCGCGACCGATCCGGAGGCGCAGGCGCGACTGCACGAACTCGAGGCTCTCGAGCGCGAGACGCGCTCCACCCACGAGTTCTCCGACGCCGTGGAGACCGCTTCGGAGGAGGTGATCCCCGCCCGCACGGCGCCTTCCGTCGAGGCGCCGGCCGCAGTCGCGGAGGATCCGGCGGCTCCGGCCGAATCCGTCGCTACATCCATTGCGACCGAGGCGCCGAGCGAGGTCGGCAGCACCAGCCTGCTCCACACGGCGCGGAAACGGATGCCGTGGCTCATCGCCGTGGTCGCCGGGGCTGTCGCGCTCGTCGCCGTCATCGCACTCGTCGTGGGCGAGTTCTCGCGGCCGAACCCGGAGGTGAGCCTGCCGGCGCGAACGCTGCCGTCGACGGTGGGGAAGCCTGACCTCTCCGAGTCGATGCGCCAGGTCTGGGGCATCCCGGATGCGCCGCTCATCTACCGCGGCACTCTCGGCCGGCTCAATCTGTGGACGACGACGGACGGGTCCGAGTGGGACTGCGTCCTACTGTCGATGCAGGCGCAGATCTATCGCGCGTCGTGCGCCCACCGGCCGCTGCCTGCCATGGTCGACTTCGTCACCGAGAACGCCACCTTCCCGCCGGAGAGTCTCGACCCGCCGATTCCGGTCGGCTCGTTCCTGCGCTTCGTGTGGGAGGGAGACATGCTCAACGTCTATGTCGCGCGGCTTGCCGAGGATGAGGCGCTGCGGGCTCTGCCGGCTCGCTGACATCGGCGGTCAGCCGCCGATGACCTCGACGAACGCTTCCCGACCGAGCGCGGCATACGGCGGATTGTCGTCGCTGTGCATCAGCAGCATGAGTGCGACCGCCATCGCCCAGGCCCGCGCCCGGACCCATGTCGCCGGTTCCCGACTCGGGGTCGTCGCCGTCGCCGAGGCGGAGGTGAACCGATCCCGGCCGACCCGGTCGAAGGCTAGCCACGCCAGGGCGAGATCGTAGGCCGGGTCGCCCGCGGTCACGTCGCCGAAGTCGATGATCCCGGTCAACCGGGGTCCCTGTGCGATGAGGTTCCCCGGGTGCAGATCGCCGTGGATCCACACCGGAGGTCCATCCCAGGGCGCGGCGGAGAGACCGTCCGCCCAGACGGATGCCGCGGCATCCGCCTCCGCGTCGCTCAGGGCACCGGCGGCATGCAGGTGCGCGAGGCGCTCCTGGACCGCCGCAGTCCGCTCGACGAGGGGCAGGCCCCGGAACGGGTTCACCGGAAAGTCGGCGGGTGCCGGGACATGGAGCGCCGCGAGGGCGGCGGCGATGGGCTCGGCCCACCCCGTGCGCTCGGCGCGCGGAACCTCGATGCCGCGCGACCCCTCGATCCAGGGCACGACAGACCATGCCCAGGGGTAGCCTGCCCCCGCCGCACCGCGCACGACCGGAGCCGGCACGTGCAGTCCGGTGGGCTCGATCAGCGCGGCGAGGGCGGGCAGCACCCGCTGCTCGTTCAGGACGAGGGGCGCGGCGATCGCGCGACGGGGCAGCCGTACCGCCCAGTGCTCGCCGAGGCGCCAGACCGAGCAGTCCCAGCCGTCAGCGGCATGCGCGATCGACAGGGTCGCGGCATCCGGAATCGCCCCCGCCTGCGCGGTCACCAGCGCGCGCACGAGCGCCTCGTCGATCACGAGCTCGGCTCCAGGCTTGTCGGCCATGGATCGACGCTATCGGTCGGCGTCGGCAGCGCGCAGGGCGAATTGATCCACCGAATCGAGTCTTGTTTTGTGTTGGTTTGTATTGTAATGTGTGGGAATCCTCGAAAGGATCCCACATGTACGCAACGGAGCGGCAAGAGCTGATCGAACAGCTCCTCGCTGGCGAGGGCCGGGTGAGCGTCGTCGAACTGGCACACCGGTTCGCAGTGACCACCGAGACGGTGCGTCGCGACCTCGACCAGCTCGAGGCACAGGGCAATCTGCGGCGCGTCCACGGCGGCGCCGTCCCGCGCGATCGGGCGAGCACCACGGAGCCGTCGATCCCGCAGCGCCTCGAGCGACACGGTCCGGCCAAAGCCGCCATCGGCATTCGGGCGCTCGACGCGATCCCCGAGACATTCCGCGGCTCGGTCTTCCTCGACGCGGGCACCACCACCGCGGCCGTGGCCGCCCAGCTCGCCCCCCGCCTCTCGGCAGCGCCGATCGAGGTCGTCACCCACGCGTTGACCCTGGCGCACACGCTGACCGATGTGCCGAACCCTTCCCTCACCGTCATCGGCGGACGCGTCCGCGCCCTCACCGCCGCCGCGGTAGGCGCCGACACTGTGCGGGCCATCGAGGGCCTGCGGCCGGATGTGGCCTTCGTGGGCACGAACGGCGTCTCGGCCGGCTTCGGGCTGAGCACCCCCGACCCCGACGAGGCGGCGGTCAAGCGCGCGATCGTGCGCTCGGCCCGCCGGGTCGTCGTCGTGGCCGACTCCGACAAGCTCGGCCGCGAACTGCTCGTGAGCTTCGCAGAGCTCGCCGACATCGACGTCCTCGTGACGGATGCCGCGCCCGACGACGAACTGGCGGCCGCGCTCGCCGACGCCGGTGTGGAGGTGTGGCTCGCATGATCGTGACCCTGACGGCCAACCCGTCGCTCGACCGGACGATCACCCTCGCCGACGCGCTGGTGCCCGGAGAGGTGCAGTCCGCCCTGTCGGCCCGGGAGGATGCCGGCGGCAAGGGCATCAACGTCGCCCGCGTGGTCGCAGCGGCCGGCGTGGACACCCTGGCTGTGCTTCCGCTCGCGGACGACGATCCGTTCGACGCGGCGCTGCGCGCTGCGCGCGTGCCGGCGCAGCGCGTGCCGATCCACGGTCATGTGCGGGCCAACGTCACCATCACCGACCCGAACGGCATCACGACCAAGCTCAACCTTCCGGGTGCCGAACTGTCCGAGAGCGACGCGCAGGCGACGATCGACGCCGTCGTGGCCGCATCCGATGGAGCGGCATGGCTCGTGCTCGCCGGCTCGCTGCCGCCCGGCGCACCCGACGAGTTCTACGTCGATGTCATCCGCGCGGTCCGATCCCGATGGGGGAGTGCGGCGCCCCGCATCGCCGTCGACACCTCCGGGGCGGCGCTCGCCGCCGTCGTCGTGCGCGCCCGGCCCGACCTCATCAAACCCAACGACGAAGAGCTCGCCGAGCTCGTCGGCACGGCACTCGACGAAGAGGCGGATGCCGCAGCCGTCCTGGCCGTCGCGCGCCGGCTGGTTCCGGCCCAGGTGGGCGCCGCGCTCGTCACCCTCGGCTCGCGAGGCGCCGTGCTCGTCACCGCCGACGGAGCGTGGGCCGGGGTGCCTCCGCGGATCCGCGTCACCAGCACGGTCGGCGCGGGTGACAGCTCGCTCGCCGGCTACCTGCTCGCCGACGTCGCCCTCGCGACGCCCGAGGAGAGGCTGAGCCGCTCGATCCGCTACGGCGCGGCCGCGGCATCCCTCCCCGGCACCCAAGCTCCCTCGCCCCACGACCTGCCGCCCGGCGAGGTCGTCATCACGACCCTCGCCTGAGATCCGCACCACGACCATAGGAGGTCACTGTGTCCACCATCACCCCAGAGCTCGTCAGTCTCGACGTCGGGCTCGGCGCTGACAAGGCGGCCGTCATCAAGGCGCTCGCCGCCCGCGTCGTCGCGCAGGGCCGCGCGACCGATGCCAACGCCCTCTTCGAAGACGCCTGGGCGCGCGAGCAGAAGGACGAGACCGGCCTGCCCGGCGGCATCGCCATCCCGCACGCGAAGAGCGCCGCGGTCACGCAGGCGTCCCTCGCCTTCGCCCGGCTGAAGCCCGGCGTCGACTTCGGCGCATCGGACGGCCCCGCCGACCTGGTCTTCCTCATCGCCGCGCCCGAGGGCGCGGCCGAGGCCCACCTCGCCGTGCTTTCGAAGCTCGCCCGCAGCCTCATGCAGGACGACTTCACCGGCGGCCTGCGCGCAGCCCGGACTCCGGCCGACGTCGTCGCGATCGTGAATGCCGCGATCGGCGAGGGAGAGGCCCCGGCACCCGTCGCCGCGCCGACCGCGGCCGCCGCTGTCACGACCGCCGCGGGCCTCACGGTCGACGGTCGTCCGGCGCGCATCGTCGCGGTCACCTCATGCGCGACCGGCATCGCGCACACGTTCATGGCAGCCGATGCCCTCACCGCCGCGGGCAAGAAGAGCGGCATCGACCTGGTGGTCGAGCCGCAGGGCTCGAGCGGCTACAAGGCTCTTCCGCAGTCCGTCATCGACGGCGCCGACGCCGTCATCTTCGCGACGGATGTCGACGTGCGCGAGCTGCAGCGCTTCTCCGGCAAGCCCGTGGTCCGGTCGGGGGTCAAGCGCGGCATCGAGAAGCCGAACGAGCTCATCGCGGAGGCCGTCGCCGCCGCCAACAACCCGAACGCGACCCGCGTCACGGCGGCAGCGGCCGCCTCATCGGCGCAGGCCTCGGACGACAACGTCGGATGGGGCGTGCGCATCCAGCGGATCCTCCTCACCGGCGTGAGCTACATGATCCCGTTCGTGGCGGGCGGCGGTCTGCTGATCGCCCTGGGCTTCCTCCTCGGCGGCTACCAGGTCGGCGACGACGCGAAGACCGTCATCGTCGACAACGCGCTGTGGGATCTTCCCCCGGGCGGACTCGGCCAGTACCTCGGCTCGGTCGCGTTCATCATCGGTGTGACGTCGATGGGCTTCCTCGTCTCGGCGCTGGCCGGCTACATCGCCTTCGCGATCGCCGACCGGCCGGGCATCGCCCCCGGCTTCGTCGCCGGAGCGATCGCAGTCATCATGAACGCGGGCTTCATCGGCGGCATCGTCGGCGGTCTGCTGGCCGGTGTGGCGGCCTGGTGGCTCGCGAGCCTGCCTGCCCCGCGCTGGCTGCGAGGCCTGATGCCGGTCGTGATCATTCCGCTGCTCGCGGGGATCTTCGCCTCGGGCCTGCTGGTGCTGTTCCTCGGCCGTCCGATCGCGACCCTCATGGAGTGGCTGACGGTCTGGCTCAACGACCTCGCCGGCACCGCCGGGATCGTCGTGGTCGGCATCGTCCTCGGCCTCATGATGTGCTTCGACCTCGGCGGACCCGTCAACAAGGTCGCCTACGCCTTCGCGGTCGCAGGGCTTGCCTCGGGATCGCAGGAGAACCCCACGCCGTACCTCATCATGGCCGCCGTCATGTGCGCCGGCATGGTGCCCCCGCTCGCCATGGCACTGGCCTCGACGGTGCTCGCGCGCAACCTGTTCCCGCCGGTCGAGCGCGAGAACGGCAAGGCCGCATGGCTCCTCGGTGCCGCGTTCATCAGTGAGGGCGCGATCCCGTTCGCGGCGGCCGACCCGCTGCGCGTCATCCCGGCGTCGATGGTCGGCGGTGCCGTCACCGGTGCGCTGAGCATGGCGTTCGGCGTGCAGTCGCTCGCACCGCACGGCGGCATCTTCGTCCTCTTCGCGATCAACCCGATCTGGGGCTTCCTCGTGGCGCTCGTGGCCGGTACCGTCGTCTCTGCGCTCCTTGTCGTCGCCCTCAAGCGATTCTGGGGACGCAAGGAGCTCGAGGCCGCCGAGCACGACTTCGCCGCGGTGGCCGTTCCCGCCTGATCGACATCGGATACCGAGGAGAACTCACATGGCAGAACGCCAGGCCACCATCGCCAGCAGCTCCGGGCTGCACGCCCGCCCCGCCAAGCTGTTCGTGACGGCCGTGCAGGAGAAGAAGATCCCGATCACCATCGCGGTAGAAGGCGGGGCCGACCTCAACGCCGGCAGCATCCTCTCCCTCATGGGACTCGGCGCATCCAAGGGCACCGTCGTCACACTCAAGTCGGACGCAGAGGGCGCCGACGCCGCGCTCGACGACCTGGTGAAGCTGCTCGAGACCGACCTCGACGCACAGTGATCTGAGTTCGGGGCGACGCCTCGATGACGGCAGACGGATGCCGCGGGCCCGACCGGCCCGCGGCATCCGTCGTTCCTGGCGCCTTGTCGGAACGAGCGCGCTACAGGTCGGTCGAATCGCCCGGCTCGAGCTCGAGGAACTCGCCACCGCCCTGCTCGACCGCCCACTTCAGACGCGCCCGGCCCATGCCGCGCCCGATGACGGAGAGCGTCATGTCGTGCGTGGCGAAGGCCTGCCGCGGTGCGACGGCGAGGACGAAGTCCATCGCCTCGCCGATCTTGAGCCACGGCGCGCCGACCGGTGCGGCCAGCAGCTTGACGTGGGCGCCCTCCGGCACGGCATAGGAGTCGCCCGGATAGTAGAAGTCCCCGTCGACCAGCACTCCGACGTTGTCGACGACCGGGATCGATTCGTGGATGACGCTGTGCTTCCCGCCGAAGAACTCCAGCGTGAAGGGCTCGACGGTCACCGTGTCGCCGGGGTGCACGACGGTGATGTGGTAGCCCGCCGCGGCCGCGGCGACGCCTTCGGGTGCGTAGATCGGCACATCGGGCGCGTACTCGAGGATGCGGTCCAGGTGGTCGGGCGTCCAGTGGTCCGGATGCTCGTGCGTGATCACGACCGCGACGACATCGGCCAGGTCGGCCAGGGGAAGCGTGAACGAGCCGGGATCGATCACCAGCTTCCTGCCCTGGTCGGTGAGTGTGAGGGCGGCGTGTTCGAACTTGGTCACTCGCATGCCTCGAGTCAACCTGCCTGAAGGGCCGGCGGCAAGCGCGGTCGCCCGCGGTCGTCTCGATTTTGTCGGGATGCCGCAGGCATGGCATAATCGAACGGTTGCGTGAACGGCCCCATCGTATAGTGGCCTAGTACGCCGCCCTCTCACGGCGGTAACGCGGGTTCGAATCCCGCTGGGGTCACCAACATGAAAACCTCCGGATTCCCGGGGGTTTTCTTCTTTTTCCAGGCAGAATCGCAGCATGGACCTGAACGAGATCGTCCACGCCGTTCGCGCTCTCGACGGGGTGCTCGTGCTCGCCCCGGATGCCGGGAGCGATTTCCCGGAGATCTCCTGGGGCGACTTCTTCTTCTACTACGCACCCGACGGCGAAGTGCCGCTGAACACCCAGCCGTTCGCGACCATCGTGACGAAGGACTATCCCGACGATGAAGCCTCGGACCTCGACGGTGTGGGGCGCTGGCGCGTGAACATCCATGTCGGTCAGGCGAAGCTCGCCGCCCTGACCGAAGGCGGCTCGACCGATCTCGCTGAGGCCGACGTCCTCCTCGTGCATCCGGTCTACGGCGCGTTCGGGTGGGTGTGCGTCGTCAATCCGGGCGAGCGGACCGAAGCCGCCGTGCAGCAGCTGCTCCGGGACGCGCACGAGGATGCCCGGCGCCGCTTCGCGCGCCGCGCGGGGAGCTGACGACAGGCGCCTGCCCCCACGCGCTCACGGCCCGTCGCTTCCGGTCGGCGGCGCCGAGTCCGCGTCGGGCGTCGCGACCGGCGCGACCGGCGTGCGCCGTTGCGTCCGACGGCGGCGGATCGCCCGCACGATCCACCAGACGATCAGTGCGGCGAGCCCGACCACGACGATCCACGGGATGAGGAATCCGAAGGCGATCACGATCCCGTTGAGGGTCGCGACGAGGCCGTTCCACCCGGCGATCAGTCCGTCGGTGAATCCGGCCGGGTCGGCCTCAACCGGTTCGGTGACCGGCACGAGCGTGACGGTCAGGGTCGACATCGCGACCTGCCCCTCGAAGTACTCGAGCTGCTGCTGGTACGACTCGAGGGTGGCCTGGCGCTCCGCGAGCGCCGCCTCGACCGCGATGAGATCCGCAACGCTCGCCGCCTGCGACATCAGCTCGGTGAGCCGATCGACGGACGCCTGCGCGGCCTCGGTGCGGGCTCGCAGGTCGACGGTCTGCTGCGTGACGTCCTGTCGGCTGATCGAGGATGCCGTGACCTCGCCGAGTTCGGACAGATCGTCCACGACGGCGGAGAGCTGATCGGCGGGCACCCGGATCGTCACCCACGCCCCATCGGGCGACGGGTAGGTGTCGTACGCGATCCCCGTTTTCGGGTCGACCGGGATCGGCTGACCGGACTGCCCGACGCTCATCGATTCCACATAGCCGTCGTGGGCGGTGGCCGCATCCGCGACCTGGTGCGCGGCGGCGGTGACATCGTCGACGATCACGGTGGCCGAGGCCGTCGTGATGACCTCCCGGTCGGGCGCGGCGGAGTCGAGCGCCCCGAGCGCGCCTCCGCCGGAGTCGGCGGCGCCGGATGCCGAGTCCCGCACGGACTCGTCTGTCATGCCGAGGTCGGGATTGCCCGAGCCGTCCCACGACACGGGGGCGTCGGGCGCGGAACCGGCCTCGGTGCTCGCGCCGCCGGAGACGAGCGTCGACATCGTCGGCGCGATCGCGGCCGCGACGACGATCACGACGGCGGCTGCGGCGGATGCGATCCAGATCCGGGTGCGCCGGGTCCGGTGGGCACCGCGCTCCTTCGCGATCTCCGCGAACAGCGCGCCCTCGATCTTCTCGATGCGGTCGTCCGCCAGTTCTGGAAGCTGCGGAGCGTCGTCCCGAGGGTCGTCGGATGCGGTGTTCATGTGCTCTCCTTCACAGAGGTCCGCAGGCGCGTGCGGATGCGGGAGAGACGATTGCGCACGACCCCGTGGGCGACGCCGAGCTCTTCGGCGGCCGCCTGGTAGCCGTAGCCTTCAGCGGCGCAGAGCCGGAAGATCTCGCGGTCCAGTGTGCTGAGGCCCGACACTTCGCGCAGGATGCGCGCGACGAGCTGGCCGTCGATCACCTGCTGCTCGACATCCACCGTCGCCGGAAGCGTCTCGTCGGCAATGCCGGCGGTGCGCTCCCGGTCGCGCCGCTGGCGGCGGATCCGATTCGCGGCCTGCAGCCGGCAGATCGTGGCGAGCCAGGGCAGCAGCGAGTCGCCGGCGAGCTCGAAGCCCGCGAGCTTGCGCCACGCCACGAGGAACGTCTCCTGGGTCACGTCTTCGGCGTCGGACGCGTTGCCCAAGAGTCCGTGCGCAATCCAGTAGACCGGCCGCACATAGGCGCGGTACAGCGCCCGGAAGGCAACCTCGCTGCCATCCGCCGCCGCGCGCACCAGCGTCGCGTCCGTCGTGTCGTTCTCGCCCATCTGCCGTCCGTCCACCTGAGGTCGGGCTCATTGTCTCTCACCGGGGAAGTGTCCGCAGGGGGCGGATCGTCTCAGCATCCATCGGAATCCGACCCGCGCGGCGGGTGAGGGCGGTGGGGCTCCGGCATCCGGTTCCTGGAAGTTCCCTGTATCCTGAGCGGGCGAAAGGGAGTATCCCAACCTCGCGTGTCCGTCATCACGGTTCCCAGATCTCGGGAGCCCGGGCGCGCGCCGCAGTCGCGGGGGAGAGACTTTCGGTCCATCGCGAACCCCCGAAAGGCCCTCATGACCTTTGAGATCCCCGTATGGTTCCAGATCAGCTCGCTCGTCGTGCTGACTCTGATCCTCATCATCGACCTCGTGCTCGCCGTGAAGCGGCCGCACATCCCCTCCATGAAGGAGTCGGCCCTGTGGGTCAGCTTCTACGTCGGGCTCGCCCTCGTCTTCGCCGTCGTGCTCTACTTCGTCTCCGACAGCGCCGACGCCATGGGCCAGTTCCTGGCCGGCTGGCTCACCGAGTACAGCCTCTCGATCGACAACCTCTTCGTGTTCGTGCTGATCATGGCCCAGTTCGCCGTGCCCCGGAAATACCAGCAGCAGGTGCTGATGGTGGGCATCATCATCGCGCTCATCCTGCGCGGCATCTTCATCATGCTCGGCGCTGCGCTCATCGAGCAGTTCAGCTGGATCTTCTACTTCTTCGGCCTGATCCTCGTCTTCACCGCGTGGCGACAGGCGTTCCCGAAGTCACATGAGAACGACGTGCAGACCGAAACGGGCGTCGTGCGCTTCGCCCGTCGGTTCATGGACGTGAGCGACGAGTACGACGGCGCCAAGATCCGCACGGTCGTCGGAGGCAAGAAGATCTGGACGCCGATGATCCTCGTGTTCATCGCGATCGGGTTCACCGACCTGATCTTCGCGATCGACTCGATCCCGGCGATCTTCGGCATCACCCAGAGCCCGTTCATCGTGTTCACGGCGAACATCTTCGCGCTCATGGGCCTTCGGCAGCTCTACTTCCTGCTCGGCGGCCTGCTCGACCGTCTCAAGTACCTGCACTACGGCATCGCGTTCATCCTCGCGTTCATCGGTGTGAAGCTGTTCTTCCACGCCCTGCACACCAACCAGGTGCCGTTCATCAACGGCGGCGAGCCGGTCCCGTGGGCGCCGGAGATCTCGACCTGGGCGTCGCTGATCGTCATCGTGCTGTCGATGGCCGTCGCGACGATCGCGAGCCTCATCTCGTCCAGCCGGGACAAGAAGCGCGAGGCGGCGGCCGCCGCCGCTGCCGCTCCCGGGGTCGAGCAGTCGCCCGCGGCGCCCGACGACAAGAGCTGATCGAGCCGGGCGGTCCGCACCCGGTGGTATTCTGACCGGGTGCGGATCGCTCGTCTTCTCCTTAGCGGCCGCGGCGAGATCGCGTTCTGAGCCCCTCCTCGCCGCGGAGTCCGTTGCGGGCTTGATCCATCACCCGAGGAGAACGACAGAGCAATGACTACCCCTGTTTCCCGCGCAGTTCCGCTGAGCGCCGACGCGTCGGCGATCCCGGATCGCCCCCGCACCCTCGCCGAGAAGATCTGGGACGACCACCTGGTCGTCAAGGGCGGCAACGGCGAACCCGACCTGATCTACATCGACCTGCACCTCGTGCACGAGGTGACCAGCCCGCAGGCGTTCGACGGCCTGCGCGCCGAGGGTCGCCCGGTGCGTCGGCTCGATCTCACGATCGCCACCGAGGACCACAACACCCCGACGCTCGACATCGACAAGCCGATCGCCGATCTGACCAGCCGCACGCAGATCGAGACCCTCCGTCGCAACGCAGCGGAGTTCGGCGTCCGCCTGCACTCGCTCGGCGACAAGGAGCAGGGCATCGTCCACGTCGTCGGGCCCCAGCTCGGCCTCACGATGCCTGGTATCACCGTCGTCTGCGGCGACAGCCACACCTCGACGCACGGCGCCTTCGGCGCGATGGCCTTCGGCATCGGCACGAGCGAGGTCGAGCATGTCCTGGCGACCCAGACGTTGCCGCTCAAGGCGTTCAAGACCATGGCGATCACGGTGGAGGGCGAGCTCAAGCCCGGCGTGACCGCGAAGGACATCATCCTCGCGGTCATCGCGAAGATCGGCACCGGCGGCGGGCAGGGCTACGTGCTCGAGTTCCGCGGCAGCGCGATCCGGGCCCTCTCGATGGAGGGGCGGATGACGGTCTGCAACATGTCGATCGAAGCCGGCGCCCGCGCCGGCATGGTCGCACCAGACGAGATCACGTTCGCCTATCTCAAGGGCCGGGCGCATGCACCGGCGGGCCAGGACTGGGATGACGCCGTCGCCTACTGGCAGACCCTGCCGAGCGACGAGGGCGCCGTCTACGACGCCGAGGTGTTCCTCGACGCGGATGCGCTCGAGCCGTTCGTCACGTGGGGCACGAACCCCGGCCAGGGCGTCTCGCTGTCGGATGTCGTGCCTTCACCGGCCGATTTCGCCGATCCAAACGACCGTGCCGCCGCAGAGCGCGCCCTCGAGTACATGAATCTGCAGGCCGGCACGCGATTGAAGGATGTCGCGGTCGACGCCGTCTTCATGGGCTCCTGCACGAACAGCCGCATCGAAGACCTGCGCGCGTTCGCATCGGTCATCAAGGGCCGGACGAAGGCCGAGGGCGTGCGCGTCATGGTCGTCCCCGGTTCCGCACGAGTGCGGCTGGAGGCCGAGGCCGAAGGCCTCGACAAGGTGTTCACCGACTTCGGCGCCGAGTGGCGGTTCGCCGGCTGCTCGATGTGCCTCGGCATGAACCCGGATCAGCTCGCACCGGGGGAGCGCTGCGCATCGACCTCGAACCGCAACTTCGAGGGCCGGCAGGGCAAGGGCGGTCGCACGCACCTCGTCTCTCCGCTCGTGGCGGCCGCAACGGCGGTGCGCGGCACCCTGTCGAGCCCCAGCGATCTTCCCGCCCTTCGACAAGCTCAGGGACCGACGAGGGTGGAGGCCTGATATGGACGCGTTCACGACCCACACCGGCATCGCCCTGCCGCTCAAGCGCTCGGCGGTCGACACCGATCAGATCATCCCGGCCGTCTACCTGAAGCGGGTCACCAAGACCGGTTTCGAAGACGCGCTGTTCGCCAGCTGGCGGCAGGATCCGGAGTTCGTCCTCAATCAGCCCGCCTATCAGGGTGCGAGCATCCTCGTCGCGGGCCCGGACTTCGGCACCGGCTCCAGCCGCGAGCACGCCGTCTGGGCGCTGCGCGACTTCGGGTTCAAGGTGGTGCTCAGCCCACGGTTCGCCGACATCTTCCGCGGCAACTCGGGCAAGCAGGGGCTGCTCACCGGGGTCATCACCGAGGCGGATGCCGAGGCGATCTGGGCGGCGATCGAGGCCGATCCCGGCATCCGGATGACCGTCGATCTCGAGGCGCGCACGGCCGTCATCGGCGATCTCCGAGTGCCCTTCGACATCGATGATTACACTAGGTGGCGGCTCATCGAGGGGCTCGACGACATCGGGCTCACCCTGCGCAACGAAGACAAGATCGCGCAGTTCGAGGCCCGCCGCGAGGCGTGGCGACCGCGCACACTGCCCGTTCGCTGAACCAGGCGACGCCTCACGAAGGCGCCTTCGCACCCCTCGACCACGAACCAGATGAGGTCCCACCGGATGAACACCCTCTTGAGCGATTCGGCCGAACCGAAGTCAGGAGAACGCGAATTGTCCGGAGAAACCCTCGCGATCCGCGGCGGTCGCCCGCTGACGGGTCGTGTCGAAGTCAAGGGCGCGAAGAACCTCGCCACCAAGGCGATGGTGGCGGCCCTCCTCGGTGAGACGACGAGCGTCCTGCGGGATGTCCCGGACATCAGCGACGTGCAGGTCGTGCGCTCGCTGCTCGAAGTGCACGGTGTGCGAGTCGTGGACGGCGAAGAGGACGGCACGCTGCACCTCGACCCCAGTGGCGCCGTGTCGGCCCACTTCGAGGAGATCGACGCGCATGCCGGGGCATCCCGCATCCCGATCCTCTTCTGCGGACCGCTCCTGCATCTGCTCGGCGAGGCGCTCATCCCCGACCTCGGCGGCTGCCGCATCGGCGACCGGCCGATCAACTTCCACATGGACGCGCTGCGCGCGTTCGGGGCGATCGTCGACAAGACGTACGAGGGCATCCGCATCACCGCTCCGAACGGACTGACCGGCGCGAAGATCGACCTTCCCTATCCGAGTGTCGGGGCGACCGAGCAGGTGCTGCTCACCGCCGTGAAGGCGAAGGGCGTCACCGAGCTGCGTGGCGCGGCGATCGAGCCCGAGATCATGGATCTCATCGCGGTGCTGCAGAAAATGGGCGCGATCATCTCGTACGAGCCCAACCGGGTCATCCTGATCGAGGGCGTCGACACGCTGCGCGGCTACGATCACCGCTGCATCTTCGACCGGAACGAGGCCGCATCGTGGGCCTGCGCCGCGCTCGCGACCGACGGCGACATCTTCGTCGGCGGGGCCAAGCAGCAGGAGATGCTCACCTTCCTCAACGTGTACCGCAAGGCGGGCGGCTGGTTCGACATCCACGAAGACGGCATCCAGTTCCGCCGCGCGGGCGCGCTCAAGCCGGTGATCGTCGAGACCGACGTGCACCCCGGCTTCATGACGGACTGGCAGCAGCCGCTCATCGTCGCCCTGACGCAGGCCGAGGGCCAGTCGATCGTCCACGAGACCGTGTACGAGAACCGGCTCGGCTTCACCGAGGCCCTCGTGCAGATGGGCGCCGACATCGTCGTGCACCCCGACGGCATCGACAGCCCCGACCGGCGGGTTCCTCGGCGCGCGCTCGAGCAGGCGGCCGTGATCAACGGACCCACACCGTTGCACGGCGCCGACGTCGTGGTGCCTGACCTCCGCGGCGGCTACAGCTACCTGATCGCCGCGCTGGCTGCCGAGGGCGAGTCCGTAGTGCGCAACGTCGGCATCATCCGTCGCGGCTACGAGAAGCTCTTCGCCAAGCTCGACGCCCTGGGCGCCGACTTCGACGTCATCGGATAGCCCGCACGTGGCCAAGCCATCGCCCCGACTTCGGGCGTCCGACGAGAAGCGGCGCCCGAGCGTCTTCTGGCCGCTCGCCGCAGTCATCGTGCCGATCCTCAGCCTGATCGCGCGGGTGGAGATCATCGACGGCGACAAGCTGCCCCGCGAAGGGCCGTACGTCCTCGCCCCGAGCCACTCGACGGAGTTCGATCCGCTGATCGTCGCCCTCGCCGTCTGGCGGCTGGGCCGCGCACCGCGCTTCATGGCGAAGGAGAGCCTGTTCAAGGTCCCCGTGCTCGGGTGGGCCCTGCGCGCCACCGGCATGGTCCCGGTTGCGCGTTCGTCCTCGGCGACCGCGGCGCGCCAGACCATCCAGGCATCCGAGATCCTCGTCGCACACGGCCGCGGGGTCATCGTGTACCCCGAGGGGACGCTCACGCGCGACCCCGACCTGTGGCCCATGCGCGGCAAGACCGGTGCCGTCCGGTTGGCGCTGGCGGACGACATCCCGCTCATCCCGATGGCGCACTGGGGCGCGCAGGCCATCCTGCCCCGGTACGGCAAGCTCAGCCTCTGGCCGTTGCGACGCCACGTGCGGGTGATCGTGGGCGACCCGGTGGACCTCTCCGAGTTCACCGACAAACGGGCGCAGCCCGCGGCGCTCGTCGCCGCGACCGACCGCCTCATGAACGCCGTTGCCGAGCTCCTGTCGCAGCTGCGCGGCGAGCCGGCGCCCGAGAAGCGCTGGGATCCTGCCGAGCACGGGCAGAGAGAGACGGGTCGCCTTGAGCCGTAAATCCGATGCCGGGCTGCCCCGCGTGGTCGTCATCGGCGCAGGCAGCTGGGGCACGACGTTCGGCAAGGTGCTCGCCGACGGCGGCGCCCACGTCACGATGTGGGCTCGCCGGCCCGAGCTGGCCCACGAGATCAACGAGGCCAAGCGCAACAGCCAGTACCTCCCCGGCATCAACCTCCCGCGCGAGATGTATGCGACGCACCATCTCTCCGAGGCGCTCGAAGGTGCAGAGCAGGTCTACCTCTCGATCCCCAGCCAGGCCGTGCGCGAGAACCTGAAGGCAGTGCGGCCACTCGTCACGGGGACCGACGTGCCGATCGTCTCGCTCATGAAGGGCGTCGAGCGGCGCACCGGCCTGCGGATGAGCCAGGTGATCGAGCAGGAGCTGTCCTGCGATCCGATGCGCATCGCCGTGGCATCCGGGCCGAACCTCGCACTTGAGATCGCGCGCGAACAGCCGACCGCGGCGGTGATCGCCTCGATCAGCCAGGAGACCGCGGATGCCGTGGCCCGCCGCGCGCGCAACCACTACTTCCGCACCTTCGTGAACACTGATGTCATCGGCACCGAGTTCGGCGGGGTCCTCAAGAACCTGATCGCCGTCGCCATCGGCATCGTCGACGGCGTCGGCTACGGCGAGAACACGAAGGCTTCGATCATCACGCGCGGGCTGGTGGAGATGACGGACTTCGCGGTCGCGCAGGGCGCTGCGCCCGAGACGCTGCAGGGCCTCGCGGGCCTCGGCGACCTCATCGCGACGTGCCAGTCCCCGCTCAGCCGGAACAACACGGCGGGGCGCCTGCTCGGTCAGGGCTACAGCTTCCAGGATGTCGTGAAGCAGATGAACCAGACGGCGGAGGGGCTGGCCTCGGTCGCCCCGGTGCTGCAGCTGGCGAAGGAATCCGGCATCGAGATGCCGATCGTCGAGCAGGTCAAGCGCGTACTCGACGGAACCATGAACCCGCGCGAGATCGCGCCACACCTGACTACCGACGACGACGAGCCCAAGGGCGAGAGGACGCAGAATGGACAAGCCGGCGGTGGCAGTGCTCTTTGGAGGTCGCTCCAGCGAACACTCGATCAGCTCCGCAACAGCGGGCGGCGTCCTTCGCGCGATCAACCGTGACCGCTACCGGGTGATCCCGGTCGGCATCACCCGCGACGGCGTGTTCGTCCTCGAGGACGACGACCCCGCGAAATTCGCGCTCGACGCCGAGCGGCTGCCGGAGGTCATCGACAACGGCACCAGGATCGTCTGGCCCGAGGGGGGCTCCGAGCGCGCACTCCGCGTCCGCCGAGCCGATGGCACGGTCGACGATCTCGGCACGGTCGATGTCGTCCTGCCGATCCTGCACGGCCTGCACGGCGAAGACGGCACGGTCCAGGGCTTCTTCGACACCCTCCGCATCCCGTACGCGGGTGGCGGCGTGCTCGATTCGGCGCTGTGCATGGACAAGCACTTCATGAAGATCGTGCTCGAGGCCGCCGGCGTCGCGGTCTCCCCGTGGGTCACCGTCACCCGCGCGCGCTGGGAGCGCGATCCGGACGGTGTGCGGGCGGATGCCGCTGCCCTCGGTGAGCCCGCGTTCGTCAAGCCTGCGCGCGCCGGATCGAGCGTCGGCGTCTCCAAGGTGCACGACTCGTCAGAGCTCGCTGCCGCCCTCGAGCTGGCCTTCGCCGAGGACGAGAAGGTGCTCATCGAATCAGCGATCTCCGGCCGCGAGGTCGAGGTCGCCATCCTCGAGGGCCGGAACGGTGCCGGTCCGCGGGCGTCGCTGCCCGGCGAGATCGTGCTCACCACCCGGGAGTTCTACGACTTCGAGGGCAAGTACCTCGGGGGAGACGGCGCCGAGGTGGTGTGCCCAGCAGAGCTCACCGACCAGGAGAGCGCGGCGCTTCAGGACCTCGCCATCCGTGCGTTCGAAGCGGTCGACGGCAAGGGTCTCGCACGCGTGGACTTCTTCCTCACCGCGGAGGGCGGCCTCATCGTGAACGAGCTCAACACCATGCCCGGGTTCACCCCGATCTCGATGTTCCCCAAGTGCTGGCTCGTCAGCGGGATGACCTACCCGGAGCTCATCGCGGAGCTCGTGGACACCGCGCTCGAGCGCGCGTCCTAGCTCGAGGGATCGACCCGGTCGGTGCAGGTCGCTCCGTCTGCGGGCAGCAGCGACACGATGCGGGAGAGCCGGTCGAGAACGTCCGCGCTCGGAACGACGTCATTGTCGAGATAGATCTCGACGGCGGGCGTGCGCCCGAACGTCGTGATCCGATAGTGCGGGGCTTCGGCATCGTCGATGATCCAGTCGACGCCCTCGACCGTGTGGCAGGGGAGTGTGCTCGGTCCGGGCGCTTCGACGCCGCACGTCAGGATGACGGTGGCAGGGGTGCCCCAGGCGCCGGTGGCCTGGGCGTCGGTCCAGCGTCGCTCCTGGCCGCCCACGGTGGCCGGCAGGCGGACCGTCACGTCGGCGCAGTGCGGGTCGTTCGCGTCGGGCGCGGGATCCAGCGCCACCGTCGCACCGCATCCCGCGAGTGCGATCGCAGACGTCAGCAGGAGGGCTGCAGTCCAGGCGCGGCGGGTCACCCATCCAGGCTAACCTCCTGCCGAGCCGCACCAGCACGGCGGCGCCTGCCCGCCCGGTAACGTGGAGGGATGCGCGAGCCCGAGGATGACCCGACGGTGGGCGAACTCAGCGAGGGAGCGGTCCTGCGCCGGATCCTCGAGCGGATCGGCGAGTCGCGTGCCCTGATCGGACCCGGCGACGACGCGGCGGTCATCGCGGCGCCCGATGGCCGTGTGGTCGCCACCGTCGACACCCTCGTCCATGGGCCCGACTTCCGGCGCGCGTGGTCGAGCGCGTTCGATCTCGGATTCAAGTCCGCCGCCGTCAACCTCGCCGACATCGCCGCGATGGGAGCCCGCCCCACCGCGCTCCTCGTGGCGCTCGCGATGCCCGATGACACCCGCCTGTCGTTCGTCGAAGGGCTCGCCGACGGACTCCGGACCGCCTGCGACGAGCTCGCACCGGGTTGCGTCGTCGAGGGCGGCGACCTCACCGTCTCGGACACGCTGACGATCGCGGTGACGGCGCTCGGCACGCTCGACGGCCACTCTCCGGTGCTCCGGTCGGGCGCACGGGCGGGTGACGTCGTGGCGATCGCGGGGGAGCCGGGTCATGCCGCCCGGGGTCTGGGCATCCTCTTCGCCAGATTCACGGATGCCGCCGGAACACCTGTCCACGTCGATCCAGGTGTCCTCACCCCGGCCGAGCGGAACGACGTCGCCATCCAGCTTCGCCCGCGCCCGCCGATCGCGCTCGGTCCGGTGGCCGCCGCGGCGGGAGCGACCGCGATGATGGACGTGTCGGACGGACTCGTGCTCGACGCGACGCGCATGGCGACGGCATCCGGTGTCTCGATCTCGCTGGACAGCGCATGGCTCGGCGACGACCCCGCCTCGGCCCTCTCCGGGGGCGAGGACCACGCGCTGCTCGCAACTTTTGCCGCGGATGTCGCGCTGCCGGCGGGATTCCGCGCGATCGGCAGGGTCGCTGCGCTGGGGGAGCACGCGGTGCTGGTGGATGGACGACCCCACGACGGGCGTGGGGGATGGGACCCCTATCGTGATTGGGACTCGAAGACAGGATGACGATGCCGAGCCTTCTCCTTCCCCGCTCGCGCCCCGAAGACCAGGGCCTTCCTGCCGCCGCCGTTGCCCGATTGGTCGCCGCCCTCGACCTGATCCCGCATGTCCACACCCTGACCGTCACCCGACATGGGCACGTCGTCGCAGAGTTCGCACGGCCGCCGTACGAGCGCGATGCGCCGCACGCCCTCTACTCCGTGAGTAAGAGCTTCACCGCGATCGCCATCGGCATCGCCATCGACGAGGGCCGATTCGGACTCGATGAGCGTGTCATCGACCTGCTCGCGGACCAGGCGCCCCGGCATCCGTCTGCCCATCTCGAAGCGCTCACCGTGCGCCACGTGCTGACGATGACGACCGGGCACGACCCGGAACCTGAGGACTGGGGTGACGACTGGGCGCGCACGATCCTCGCAGCGGACCTGCCCCACGCACCCGGCACCCACTGGCTGTACAACACCGCAGGCACCCACCTGCTGTCCCAGATCATCCAGACGCGCACGGGCGAGCGACTGCTCGACTACCTGACGCCGCGCCTCTTCGACCCGCTCGGGTTCGAGGGACCGACTTGGCACCAGAGCCCGACGGGGGTGGATGCCGGCGGGTTCGGCCTCTCGATCCGTGCGGAGGAGCTCGCCGCGTTCGGGCAGCTGCTCTTGCAGCGCGGTCGCTGGCAGGGTCGGCAGCTCGTGTCCGCGGAGTGGGTCGAGCTGGCGACGAGCGGGCAGGTCTCCAACGGCACGCCGGCGGAGTCGTCGGACTGGGGGCAGGGCTACGGCTTCCAGTTCTGGATGTGCCGGCACGGCGCCTACCGGGGCGATGGCGCGTTCGGCCAGTACGTCGTCGTCCTGCCCGACCACGACGCGGTGGTCACCATGACCGGTGGGCTGCCCGACATGCAGCAGCCGCTCGACGCGCTGTGGACCACGCTGCTGCCTGCCTTCGACACGGTGGAGCCGGCCGCCGAGGTGCCCCCGCCCGCTCCCGTCGCGACCGTCGGCGGCGAGAGCCGGAAAGACGAACTGGTCTTCGAGTACGACGGGCCGATCCGCCGGCTGCGCATCTCCCAGGACGTGCTCGGGATCGACGACTTCGAGGTGCGCTTCTCGCCCGAGAAGTGGGTCACCGGACGTGTATCGCTCGAACTGGAGACCGATCCGCCGTGGTTCAGCGATCGGGTCGCCGCATCAGGCGGCTGGCAGGGCGACACATTCGTCGTCGAGCTTCGGATCCTCGAGGATGCCGTCACCGTCCGGCTCGAGCTGAGGCCGGACGGGCATCTCACGATCACGCGCGACGTCGGCTTCGAAGGCCCCGGCGTGTGGGAAGGGGATCCGCGCGCGGATCAGGGTGCTTCGTCGACCTCGTCGAAGGACGCCCACCACAGCGTCGTGTCGCCGTAGCGCTTCGAGCGGTCCAGCACGAGTCCGGCCGGCAGCGTCGGCTGCGGTGACCGCGAGGCGCGCTCCACGATGACGGTGGCCATCGGCGCGAGCGAAGGCACGAGCAGCGCGAGGGCGCTCGTCAACTCGTGCTCCGCGACGTCGTACGGCGGATCCAGGAACACCAGGTCGAACGGGCCGTGGGCGACGTGGAGATACGCGAAGGCCGAGGTGCGGTGCACGCGGATCGCGGCATCCCGCCCCACAGACTTGCCCACTCGTGCCGCATTCCGTTCGACGACGGATGCCGCGCGCGGCGCCTTCTCGACGAGATCCGCGCTCGCCGCCCCTCGGCTGACCGCCTCGAGTCCCAGTGCGCCCGATCCCGCGTACAGGTCGAGCACCGCGGCGCCACGGAGGGCATCCGCCGATTCGAGGGCGCCGAAGAGCGACTCGCGCACGCGGTCGCTGGTGGGCCGGGTACCGGCGTCGGGGACCTCGAGTGCGAGTGAGCCGGCGCGCCCCGCGATGATGCGTGTCACACGCCCACGATAGCCGGGGCACGGACGCGGCTCGAGGCGTCGGCGGCTCGACCTAGACTCGGACCATGCCCGGCCACGCGCTCGAGTCACGGCTCGACGGAGCCGTCGGCGGCAAGACCGCCGCAGCGCTCGACCGCGCGTTCGGCATGAAGACGGTGGGCGACCTGCTGGCGCACTACCCGCGACGGTACGTGCGCCGCGGCGAGCTGACGCCGATCTCGTCGCTGCCGGTCGGCGAGCCGGTCACGATCGTCGCCGAAGTGCGCCGCGCGAGCGAACGGCGGATGCAGGCGCGCAAGGGCTCGATCCTCGAAGTCACCATCAGCGACGGCCAGGGCGAGCTCTCGCTCACGTTCTTCAACCAGACCTGGCGGCTCAAAGAGCTCCAGCCGGGACGCCGGGGCATCTTCGCCGGCAAGGTCGGCGAATACCGCGGGACGAAGCAGCTCGCCCACCCGGACTACGAGCTCTTCGACGACGAAGACACGGCGCGTGCGACGGCGGAGGCCTACGCGAACCTGCCGATCCCGATCTATCCGGCCACGGCCACGATCGCGAGCTGGCAGCTGGTGAAGATCGTCGCCCTCGTGCTCGATGGGCTGGGCGACGTACCCGACCCACTCCCGGAGGCGCTGCGCAAGGAGCATGGCCTTCTCGACGCCCGCACCGCGATCGAGCGCATCCACCGCCCCGACTTCGGAGACCAGATCGAGCAGGCGCGCGAGACGCTGCGCTGGCACGAGGCCTTCATTCTCCAGACCGCGCTCCTGCAGCAGCGGCAGTTCGTGCGGGCCCTCTCGGCGACCGCCCGGGAGCCCGGCAGCCTGCTGGAGCGATTCGACGCGTCGCTGCCCTTCGCCCGCACCCCCGACCAGCTGTCGGTGGGCGCGCAGATCGAACGCGACCTCGTCGGCGGGTGGCCGATGAACCGGCTCGTGCAGGGTGAGGTCGGCTCGGGCAAGACACTCGTAGCGCTGCGGGCCATGCTGCAGACGGCGCAGAGCGGCGGGCAGTCCGCGCTGATCGCGCCTACCGAGGTGCTCGCGGGGCAGCATCTGCGCTCGATCGCGCGAATGCTCGGGCCCGACCTCGCGCCCGAGCTCATGCCGACGCTGCTCACCGGTCAGATGCCTGCGGCCGACCGGCGCCGTGCGGCGCTGCGCGTCGCCGCCGGTCAGGCGCGGATCGTCGTCGGCACGCACGCCCTGCTGAGCGAATCGACGACCTTCGCCGATCTGGGACTCGTGGTCGTCGACGAACAGCATCGCTTCGGCGTGGAGCAGCGCGAATCGCTGCGCGCGAAGGGCTCGGCCCCGCATGCGCTGGTGCTGACCGCGACGCCCATTCCCCGCACGGTCGCCATGACGGTCTTCGGCGATCTGGACGTCTCCACGATCCGCACCATGCCCGCTGGGCGCGCCGGGATCCAGACGTTCGTCACCCCGCTCGCGGAGCGACCGGGCTGGTTCGCGCGCGTCTGGGAGCGCATCGCCGAAGAGGTCGCGAAAGGACATCAGGCGTTCGTGGTCTGCCCGGCCATCGACGCAGAGGCGGCGACGCGCGACGACACCGCCGACGAGCCGGTCGAAGACGCCGAGCTGCCCACGCGAACGCGCTGGGGCGTCGTGCAGGCGGCGGACCACCTGTCGCGGCATCCGGCTTTCGAAGGAATACGGGTCGAGATCCTGCACGGCAAGATGCCGTCGGACGAGAAGGATGCCGTCATGCAGGCATTCGCCCGCGGCGAGATCGACGTCCTGGTGGCCACGACCGTGGTCGAGGTGGGCGTCGATGTGCCGAACGCCTCCACGATGGCGATCCTGGAGGCGGATCGCTTCGGGGTGTCGCAGCTGCATCAGCTGCGGGGCCGAGTCGGCCGCGGCGGGGTGCCCGGGCTGTGCCTGCTCGTCACCGAGGCCGGCATCGGAACCTCCGCGCGGGAGCGGGTGGAGGCGGTCGCCGCCACCCTCGACGGCTTCGCGCTCGCCGAGGTCGACCTCGAGCTGCGCGGCGAGGGCGACGTCCTCGGTGACGCGCAGTCCGGCGCGCGCTCGTCGCTGCGCCTGCTCCGCGTGGTCAAGGACGCCGATCTCATCGCGGAGGCGCGAGCTGCGGCCGAACGCGTGCTGGAGGAGGATCCGGCGCTGCAGCGTCACCCCGGTGTCGCCGCCGCGATCGAGCGCCGGGTGGGAATCATCGAGCGTGCCGCCCTCGCCAAGAGCTGACCCGGCACTCTTCCATCGCTCAGTAGGCTGTGGGCATGAGCAGCAGGATCGCCGTCGTTCCGGGGTCATTCGACCCGCCGACTCTCGGGCACCTCGACGTGATCCGTCGGGCTGCCTCGCTCTATGACGAGCTGCATGTGCTGGTGGTGCACAATCCGGGCAAGGAGGCGATGCTGCCGATCGCGCAGCGCCTCGCGCTGCTCGAGCAGTCGCTCGCGGAGAGCAACATCGACGGAAACGTCATCATCGCCTCGTGGAGCGTGGGACTGCTGGTCGACTACGCGACCGAGGTCGGCGCAGGTGTGCTCGTCAAGGGCATCCGCTCCCAGGTCGACGTCGCATATGAGACGCCGATGGCGATCGTCAACCGCCACCTCGCCCACGTCGAGACGGTGTTCCTTCTGCCCGACCCCGCGCACGCCCTCGTCTCGAGCTCGCTCGTGCGTCAGGTGGCCGGGCTCGGCGGCGATGTTTCGCCGTTCGTGCCGGCCGCGGTGGCGCGCTTCCTGGGCACCGGCGCGCACTGACCCCAGGAGCCTGACCGCGCGCTCAGCCTCGCGGTGAATGCGCCCGGTAGCATTGGGGATCGTGGCAAGACATCGAACGGGCCCTCTCGACATCGTGGTCCGAGACATCGTCCATCGTCCAGGCGAAATGCGTGAGCACGAGCTTGACGTACCCGCTCCAGCCAAGTGGGGCGAGGGCCTCGTCGCTGTCGCTCAAGGCGAATCGGTGCGCGTGGACGTGCGGCTGGAGTCGGTTCACGAGGGGATCCTCGCGTCCGGTGAGGTCGTCACGAAGTACTCCGGGATCTGCAGCCGGTGTCTCACAGACATTGCAGAGCCGCTCCAAGTCGAGTTTCAGGAGCTTTTCGCGTATCCTGGAGTGGAAGCAGCTGACTTCGAGGTTCAAGACAACCACGTGGATCTTGAAACTCTGGTCAGGGATGCGATAGTCCTGTCGCTCCCGTTTCAACCGGTGTGTCAGCCGGATTGCCCCGGCCTTGATCCGGTCACGGGCGAGCGGCTGGCCGAAAGCGCCGGGTCAGAGCAGTCCGGACCCACCGACCTTCGCTGGGCGGCGCTCCAGGGCTACACCACAGACCACGACGATGAAGCGCTGCGCCCGCCGGGCGCGAGCTGAAGCGTCGAGAACACGGAAGAGAGTAAGCCATGGCAGGTAACCCCCCGAAGCGGAAGGTCTCCCGCTCGAACACCCGGTCCCGTCGCGCACAGTGGAAGGCGGCGCCCATCACGCTGACCACCACTGTCGAGAACGGCAAGGTCGTCTACAGCCGCCCCCACCAGGCGAAGGTCGTCACCGACTCGCAGGGCACCGAGCTGTTCCTCGAGTACAAGGGCCGCAAGGTCGCTGACGTCTGATCGCCTGCAAGGCGTGACTGATTTCGAGGGCGCTGCCCTCGCGCAGAAGCTCGGGGTCGTCATCGATCCCGAGCTTCTTTCGCTTGCCCTGACACACCGCTCCTACGCGTACGAGCACGGTCAGAGCCCGCACAACGAGCGCCTCGAGTTCCTTGGCGACTCGGTGCTCGGGCAGGCCGTCACAGTCCAGCTCTACACCGAGCATCCTGACCTCGATGAGGGATCGCTCGCCAAGCGCCGCGCCGCTGTCGTGTCCACCGTCGCACTCGCCGCGGTCGCCCGACGCATCGGTCTCGGCGAGCACGTCCTGCTCGGGCGCGGTGAGGATCAGACCGGCGGACGCGACAAGGACTCGATCCTCGCCGACACGGTAGAAGCCCTGATCGGGGCGACTTACCTCTCGGTGGGACCGGATGCCGCGACCGCCCTGGTGCTTCGCCTCGTGGAGCCGCTGCTCGCCGACGCCGAGCGCTACGGTGCGGCGATGGATCCGAAGACGAGCCTCCAGGAGCTCGCCTCGCACATCGGCGCGGCCGCCCCGCTCTACTCGGTGGTCTCCGCCGGACCGGATCACGACCGGGTCTTCACCGCGACCGTGAGCGTGGGGACGGTCTCGGCATCCGGAGTCGGCACGAGCAAGAAGCACGCCGAGATGGCCGCAGCCCTCACGGCCTGGCGCGAGCTCAGCGAGCGTGCCTGAGCTTCCCGAGGTCGAAGTGGTGCGTGCCGGGCTCGCCCCGGCGGTCTCGGGCGCCTCGATCGCCGGGGTGTCGGTGCTCGACGAGCGCGCGCTGACCCGGTACGAGGGCGACGGCGCGCAGTTCGAGGCAGCGCTCACGGGACGGCTGATCCGTTCCGCCGCCCGCCGCGGCAAATTCCTCTGGCTCCCGCTCGAGGCGGTCGCCGGCGGCGAGCCGGTGGACGCGATCATCGGTCATCTCGGCATGAGCGGGCAGCTGCTGCTGCGTCCGCCTGGGGCGCCGCTGGAGCGGCACGAGCGCGTGCGCGTGCACCTCGACCACCCCCAGCACGGCGAGCTCGCGCTGATCTTCGCCGATCAGCGCACGTTCGGCTCGCTCGCCCTCGACACGCTCGAGACGACGACGGATGCCGCGCCCGGCGGGCTCGGAACCGAGCTCGCATCGGTGCCGAGCCAGGTGGCGCACATCGCGCGCGACCCACTCGACCCCGCGTTCGACGACGACCGCTTCCGGCGCCTGCTCGGGGTCAAGGACTCGGCGATCAAACGCGTCCTGCTGGATCAGACCGTGGCGAGCGGGGTCGGCAACATCTACGCCGACGAGGCGCTCTGGGCCGCGCGGGTGCATCCCGAGACGCGCGCCCGGGATCTCTCCACCCGCACGGCCCGCCGATTGCTGACCGAGGTCCGTGCCATCCTGCAGAAGTCCCTCGCCGAGGGCGGCACCAGCTTCGACGCCCAGTACGTCAACGTCAACGGCCAGGCCGGCTACTTCGAGCACTCCCTGAACGCGTACGGCCGGACGGGCGAGCCGTGCGCGTGCTGCGGCCGCCCGATCGTACGCGTGTCATTCATGAACCGGTCGAGTCACTTCTGTCCGCACTGTCAGCGGTCGCCGCGGCATCCGGACTGAGCACCTTCTTCCACGCCCCCGCATAGGAGGCCGGCACGAAGCCGATGGCCTCGTTGATGTCGAGCATGTGCCGGTTCTCCTCGGCGTTGAACGTCGACACGCGCGGCGAATCAGGCACGAGCTCGCGCCAGCGCAGCAGGTTGGCGCACTTCACGATCGTGCCCAGCCGGTGGCCGCGGTGATCCCGGAGCACGAGCGTCCCGTACTGCTGGGTCGCCCCATCGTGCTCGGCGATCGCCAACTCGTTGTAGGCCGCGATCGTGCCGGTCGGCACATGCTGCACACACGCGACCGACACCGTCAGACCTTGGGCCGTCTGGCGTGCGTCCCGACGCTGCACGCGCGCGGCATCCCAGTGCTGTTCATCGATCACGAGCCCGGCCGCAGGAGCGTCGGTGGACATCCGCGCGAGCACCGCGGCGAATCCGTCGAGGTACTCGGTGGGCGTCGGAGCGGTCCACGACACGAGCCGGTAGTCCTCGCCGGCGGCCTGCACCGCGTCGGCGAGCTTCTGCTCGACGATCTCGAACGGACCCCGCAGATCGAACACGCTGTTGCGCTCGACCTGTTCGAGGGTGAACCCGCTTTCGCGCATGAACACGGTCTGCCGATCGTCCGCGGGGATCGCGCCGAAGCCCGTCGGCGGCGCTAAGCGCTGCCCCTGGGTGTCGGGCCGATGCAGCGTCCACGATTGGATCGTGCGGATGCCGCGGGCCCTGGCCTCCGCCTCGACCGCAGCGAGGAGAGCCTCCTCGACGCCCTCTCCCCAGTGCTCGGGGTCGACCATGGGGTCGAACTCGAGGGCGCTGACATCGTCCTCGTTCGAGATCATGATCTTCACGACCCCCAGGATCTGCCCGTCGCGCTCCGCGGCGATGCCGATCTGAGTCCAGTCGGACTGGTCCTGCCAGAAGCCGAAGACCTCCTCGGCCGTCTCGTTCAGGTAGTCGTGGCCGGCATCGGCGACGCAGACCGCGTTCGCGAGGCGCACCATCTCCAGGAACGGACCCGCGTCCGCCGACTCCAGGCTCTCCGGGACCGTGATCGGCGAGATCGTCAGGGTTGCGGCATCCGTCAGCTCAGTCATCGAGCACCTTCTTCCACGCGCCCTCGTACGCGATCGGCACGAAGCCGATCGCCTCGTTGATGTCGAGCATGGGGCGATTCTCCTCTGCGTTGTACGTCAGCACCCGGGGTGACTGCGGCGCGATCTCGCGCCACGATGCCAGTCCCGCGCACTTGACGAGGGTGCCGAGCTTGTGACCGCGGTGGTCCTTCAGCACGAGCGTGTCCTCCTGGTAGGTGGCCTCGGTGGGATCCTTGCCGATGACCAGCTCGTTGAAAGCGACGAGCTCCCCGGTGGCGATGTGCTGAGCCGCCGTCACCTGGATGCGCCGGCCCACATCGGTGTACTTCGCGTCGTGCTGTGCGATGCGCGCCGCGTCCCACACCTCCTCGTCGAACTCGAGCCCGGCGGAGGGTGCGTCGGTGATCATGCGCGACTTCATCCAGGCGTAGCCCAGGGCGAACTCGGGGGGCGTGGGGGCGAACCACTGCACAACCCGGTAGCCGGTGGAGGCGGCTGCTGCCTCGGCGCGCAGCCGGTCGACCTGCTCGAACGACCCGGTGAGGTCGAACGCGCTGTTCCGCTCGACCTGCTCGAGGGTGTAGCCGTGCCTCAGGAAGAACCGCGCGGCGTGATCCTCGGGAATGTCGCCGAAGCCGGTGGGCGCCGCGATCCGGGGGCCGGGGGCGGCCGGATGCTCCGCCCAGGCCTGCAGGATCGTCCGACCGTGCTCTCGGGCTGTCCGCTCGATGAGCGCGTACGCCGCCGATCCGATGCCGCGGCCCCAGGACTCGCGAAGCGTCTCGATGCGCCATTGGGCGACCTTCGATTCGCCCTCCTGGGGCAGCTCGAGCATGACCCGGCCGACGAAGCGATCGTGGTCGATGACGACCCACATCACCAGCAGCCGGTACTGGTCGGGCTGGAGGTTGGGGAGCAGCTCGTCGGCGGGCACGGATCCGTCGTCGTGCCCCGAGATCTCGCGGTACACGAGGTTGCGGACCCGCACCATCTCGCGGAAGTCGGCGGCGTCGTCGTTGTCGACGGACTCGGGGATGACGAGAGGGCGGAATTCGACGCCGGCGAGTGCGGTGGTCATGAGGGGTCCTTCGGCAGGTGGTGGATCTGTGGGGGTGGGGGTCCGCCGCTCGGGCGAGCGGGCGACGGACCCCTGGACGGCAGTCATGACCGAGGGGCCACGAAAGCATTGCGTGCGAAGCGGTGCTCGCGCGCGACGGTGTCTGCCTGTGTGTTGTACGACCGCGAATGCTGTTCGCGATCGAGTGCGAGCCGGGAAGTCCTGGTGCTCCAGAGCACGAGCCGCAGTCCGATGTGGAGTGCGACGCGATCGGCCAGGGAGACGTGCGGAGGGCGGCTCGTCAGCCGCTGCGTATCGGGGATTCCCGACGGGCGCTGCGGCGCAAGGAGTGTACTCATGATGGTTCTCTTTCAGAACGGGTGATGGATGCCCGGACCCGGACGAGTCGGGCGGCCGGTCCCGATGGGATCCGGCAGGGGAGTGCCGTGCCGCAGCACGACGGGGAACAGCGAGGAGACCGGCGATCCGCTTTCGCGCGGAGAGCGGTGCGGGCGGACCACAGCCTCGATGGGCGGAGTCCTGGCCTGCAGCCGGTCAGCTGGCGGTGTGCGTGCGACCGTTCTGGAAGGCGCCGAAGGAGCCGGTCCCCAGAGTGCGCGCACGGAACACACCGCCAGCTGGGGCGGTGCTTTCGAACGTGTTCATGAACTTCATCGGGGACCTCCTCTCGAAACTTCGGATGCGGAGAGTGAGACTAGCGCGGTCTGGAGGCGGACGTCAAGCAGATTCTCAGAATGCGTGGTGACGGGTGTGCCGCGGCATCCTCCCGTCCCCGGCTCGCCTGCACGGCAGGGAGCACCGCCTCGGGTAGCGTATGGCGGTAGTCGACCGGGCTGGAGGACGCATCGCATGCACCTGAAGAGCGTGACGCTCAAAGGGTTCAAGTCGTTCGCCCAGCCGACCGCTTTCGCCTTCGAACCAGGGGTGACGTGCATCGTCGGCCCGAACGGCTCGGGCAAGTCGAACGTCGTCGACGCTCTGGCCTGGGTGATGGGCGAGCAGGGTGCGAAGACCCTCCGCGGCGGCAAGATGGAGGACGTCATCTTCGCCGGCACCGCGACCCGCGGTCCGCTCGGCCGCGCCGAAGTGCAGCTGACGATCGACAACGCCGATGGCGCACTGCCGATCGAGTACGCGGAAGTGACCATCAGCCGCACGCTGTTCCGCAACGGTGCCAGTGAGTACGCGATCAACGGCGACACCTGCCGTCTGCTGGACGTGCAGGAGCTGCTGAGCGACTCGGGTCTCGGCCGGGAGATGCACGTCATCGTCGGTCAGGGTCGGCTGGACAGCGTGCTGCAGGCCTCGCCCGAGGAGCGCCGCGGATTCATCGAGGAAGCCGCCGGCATCCTCAAGCATCGGCGCCGCAAGGAGAAGACGCTCCGCAAACTCGATGCCATGGAGGCCAACCTCACCCGGTTGAGCGATCTCGCGGGAGAGCTGCGGCGCCAGCTCAAGCCGCTGGGCCGTCAGGCCGAGATCGCCCGCGAGGCGGCGACGATCGCCGCCGTCGTGCGCGATGCCAAGGCGCGACTCTTCGCCGACGAGCTGGTCGGGCTGCGCATCGAGCTCGCCGATCATGCCCGCAGCGAGCACGAGCGGCACGCCGAGCGGCTGGTGCTCCAGGAGCAGCTGGACGACAGCCGCCTGCGGATTGAAGGGCTCGAAGCAGCGCAGCGCGCCGAAGGCGTGGACGAGGCGCGGCAGGTCGCCTTCGCCCTGGAGCGCGTGCAGGAGCGCGTGCGCGGCCTTTACTCGCTCGCCGGGCAACGGCTCGCGCTGCTCTCCGACCGCCCCGACGAAGACCTCGCCGATCGCGCGACGGTGTCGCAGTCGACGATCGACGACGTCCGAGACGAGATCGAGGAGATCGCCGCAGGGCTGGGCGATGCGCAGGATGCCGCGACCGCCGCAGCCCGTGATGTCGTGCGTGCCCGTGGAGACCTGGATGCCCTCGACTCCGACATCGCGGCGCAGAGCGCGCTGGTCTCGGAGCACGAGATGCGCCTCACCGCGCTCCGCGGCGGAGCGGCGGCCGCGGCATCCGCTCTCGCAGCGGTCCGAGCCGCGGTCGAACGTCAGGCGCGCGCACTCGAGGCGGCGCTCGCGCGCCGCGCGGCCGCCGAGGAGACCCTCGCCGGCCTCGACCCGGAGCTGGTGCCGGAGGGTTCGTCGGCGGAGTTCGCGGCCGCCTACGACCGGGCGCAGCGGGCCGCCACGGACATCGAAGCCGAGGTCGGCACGCTCCGCGAGCGGCTGCACGCCGCCGAGCGCGAGGTCGGCGCTCTCACTGCTCAGGCCGCGGCGCTCGGTCGTGCGCTCGAGGTCCGCAATGCGGCCGCGGCGCTCATCGCCCGTGGCGGGCACGGCATCCGCGGCCTCGTGGGAGACGCGATCAAGGTCTCGCCCGGTTACGAGGCGGCGATCGCGGCAGCCCTCGGTCCGTTGGCGGAGGGTGTGCTGGTCGACACCGCTTCCGACGCGTTCGAGACGGCGTCCGTGGCACGCGACGGCGATCTCGGCACGGTCGACATCGCGATCGCCGCGGCGAGTGCAGCCCGGGCGAAAGTCGCCGCCATCGCCGGCGCCGTACCCGCGATCGATGTGATCAAAGCGCCGGACGGCGTGCGGGAAGCACTCGCCCACGTGCTCGTCGCGGACGACCTCGACGCCGCGCAGCGAGTGTCGGCCGCCCTCGCCGGGAGCGAGGGTGCGGACGCGGTGACGATCGTCACCCGCACCGGCGAAGTCGTCACCGCGCACACGCTGAGGGCCGGATCCGGTCAGGGACGATCCCGGCTGGAACTCGCGGCGGAACGGGATGCCGCAGCCGAACGTCTCGCCGAGATGTCAGTCGTGTCGGATTCGCTCCGCGAGGTGCTCGCCGAGAAGGTTCACGCACTCGAGACCACCCGCCAGAAGGCGAAGCAGGCGCTGGCCAGTCTGCGCGCGCACGATGCGGCCCTGGCCGCGCACGCGGAGCAGGTCAACCGCGCCAGCGTCACCCATGAGGCCGCGATCGCCGAATGCGAACGACTGGCCACCGGCGTCGCGCAGGCAGAAGCCGCGGTCGACGATGCCGCCGCAGCGGCGAAGATCGCCGAGGACCGTCTCACCGCCGCACTCGAAGCGCCTCGGCCGATCCTGGATGCATCCGCCCGCGAAGGCATGCTCGCCGCCGTTGACGCGGCACGCGAGGTCGAGATGCGCGCACGGCTCGACGTCGAGACGCTCAAGGAGCGCGTGCGAGCCGGCGAGGCGCGGGTCGTTCAGCTTGAACGGCAGCGCGAGCGGGAGCGGGATGCCGCGGCCGAGGCGGCACGCAGAGCCGTCATCCGTCGCACGCAGCGCGAGATCGCCGCGGAGGTCGCTGCCGCCCTGCCGGCGCTGCTGGATTCGGTCGACCGGTCGGTGGTCCAGGCGCGGGTCGAGCTCGCCACGGCGGAGTCGGCCCGAACGGCGCTCACCACCGAGCTCGCGGAGCTTCGGGCACGGGAAGCGGGCATCCGCGACCGCCTCGCGCGCCTCACCGAGAGCGTGCACGGACTCGAGCTCCAGATCCACGAGAAGCGCCTGCACGCGACGAGCGTCCTCGAGCGGGTGGCGTCGGAGCTCGGTCTCGACGAGGATATTCTGATTTCGGAATACGGACCTGAACAGCCGATTCCTAGCGAAGACGAACTCTCGAACGGCCGAGACGCCAGCGCTGAAGTGGCAGGCGTTCCGTTCGATCGCGCGCAGCAGCGCAAGCGCCTGCAGGACGCGGAACGCAAGCTGGGGCAGCTCGGACGGGTCAATCCGCTCGCGCTCGAGGAGTACGCGGCGCTCGAGCAGCGGCACAAGTTCCTGACCGAGCAGCTCGCCGATCTCACTCAGACCCGCAGGGACCTCCTGACGATCATCGACGAGCTCGACATCCGGATGCAGACAATCTTCCTGGCGGCATTCGAAGACACGAGGGTCGCCTTCACGGAGGTGTTCCCGATCCTCTTCCCGGGCGGCACCGGCTCGATCTCGCTCACCAACCCCGACGACCCGCTCACGACCGGCATCGAGGTGTCGGTCCGGCCGGCCGGCAAGAAGATCGAACGGCTCTCGCTGCTCTCCGGCGGGGAGCGGTCGCTCGCCGCGGTCGCCCTGCTCACCGCGATCTTCAAGGCCCGGCCGAGTCCCTTCTACATCCTCGACGAGGTCGAGGCGGCGCTCGACGATGCGAATCTGGGCCGCCTGCTGGGGGTCTTCGAGCAGCTGCGCGAGAGTAGCCAGCTCATCGTGATCACCCACCAGAAGCGCACGATGGAGATCGCGGACGCGCTCTACGGCGTGTCGATGCGGCAGGACGGGGTGTCGGCGGTCGTCGGCCAGCGCGTGGGGGAGCGCGTCGCCAGCTGACCGGCTGTCCCCCGAAGTGCCGACAGGTGTCCTCCGAAATGCCAACAGCTGTCCTCCGAAATGCCGACAGCTGTCCTCCGAAATTCCTACAGCGCGGCAGGATTGGCGAACCCTACTGTTGCGCCATGAACATGTCAACGCAACGGCGCGTGAGCATGATCACCCTCGCCGCAGTGATACTTCTGCTACCCGGGTGCTCGTCACTCACGCCGGCCAGTACCGAACCCACATCCACGCCCCAAGCCCAGGCAACGCCCGAGGCCGAGGGGACCGCATCGCCCGCGCCCGACCCGACCCCGACAGCGGCGGCGCCGACCACGGCGCCGAGCGACCTCTCGTTCGAGGCCGGCTCGGCTTTGGCCGAAGGCGACTGGGACATGGGGTGGGGTGACGCCTTCGCCAGCGACCCCACCTTCAGCGTTCTGTCGCCCGATGGCGGGGACGGCTACTACTCGTACACGGATCTCACGACCCAGTGCGAGCTCTACTTCTTTCAGGGCTCCGTCACCGATATGGACAGGAGCCAAAACGATCGCGTGATCTCCGATGACTTCCTCGCGACGATGCTGCTGGGCACGGTGGATGGTGCGACTCGCGAGGATGTGACTGCCCACGCCTATGACGACAGTGTCTTTCAGCATCCTGGCCCGGGGACGGCGGCGACTCGAACCATCTGGGGCACTTCAGAGGGTGGGGGCAGCTGGCTGCACTCGACGCGGATGTTCGGCGCCCTCGGCGCCGGGGTCTACGTCGGCATCAACTGTCCCGCTGGACAAGATGCGCAGGGGGAGCTTAACAAGCTCATCGAGCAGTACATCAGGCTCATCGTCGCACCCATGTGACCAGCCATGAACATGTTTACGCAAGGGCGCGTGAGCCTGATCACCCTCGCCGCAGTGATACTCCTGCTGCCCGGGTGCTCGTCACTCACGCCGGCCAATACCGACAACACATCCACTCCTCGAGCCGATGCTGCCGACACCGCTGCCGACGCGCCTCCGACGCCGGCCGAGTCCGCTGCCATCGACGCGGTCGACCTGGGGTTCGGCGCGGAGGAGGAGCAGGTTACGGGCGACTGGCTCGTGGGGTGGTACCTCCCATTCACCGAGGATGACGAGCGATTCCACTGGGAAGGGGGCGAAGAGCCTTCTGGCTCTTATCGGTATCGCGACACCGAGAACGATTGCATGATCACCATGGAAGTGGCGAGGCTCGACGACGAGGCGATGTCCGAGGACGACCGTCTGATCTCGGACACCATGCTTGTGGCGAATGTGACCGGGGGGACTGCCGCTGAGGACGTCGAAGCGATGCGAACGGGCGCAACGGAGGACCGCATCTGGCAGGAAGGGAAGGCGGCGACCGTCGACTTCCGCGTCTGGCATGTCAGCTCCCCGGCGAAGGGGAGCGCGTTCGTCGCGGCACGCGGTTTCGGAGCGATGGCGGCCGGCCTGATCATGGCGGTCATCTGCCCGGCAGGCCCTGTCAACGCGGTCTCGGAATACCAGGAGATCGTGGACGAGCACGCTCGCATCAGCGCCCGATGGCCCAGCGACGATTCGGCTACGCCCGGCACGGATGCCACCGATCCTGTGGTGGGGCCGAGGCCGTCGCCGTCGTCCCGCTGCGCGCCGGACCGGATCGCCCCGTGCGACCTCTCGTTCGAGACCGGCGCCGACCTCGACCCCGCCGCCTGGCGCGTGCAGTGGTTCACTTTCGGCAACGGCTATTCCGAACTCGAGCCCGATGATGGGAATGGGCATCGGGCCAACACCGACAACGCGAGCCAATGCTCGATCGACCTCTACCAGGGCACCGTGTTCGATCTCGACTGGAGTCAGGACGATCGCACGATCTCTGACGAAATGCTCTGGGTCATGGCGAGTGGAATCATGCCGGGCGCGACAAGGGAAGATGTGACCGCCAACGCGTTCGACGATTCGGTTCCACTGTTCATCGACGAAGGCACGGTGCCGTTTCGGACGGTGTGGGGAGGCGCCGAGGACGGGAGCACGTGGCTCGATTCGGCGAGGATGTTCGGCTCGCTGGGAAACGGTCTGAACATCTTCATCAAGTGTCCACCGGGACAGGACGCCTCTCTCGTTTACGAGAGGCTGCGCGACGATCACTCTCTGGTCGTCGACGTGAGCCCAGGCTCGAGCTGACCGGCCGCGCCCGTAGGCTGGAGGCATGGCGGAACATCCCTGGTCTCTCGTGCGCGTGCTGCGCGCCATGTTCGCCACGCCGGAGATCAACGAGGAGACGTGGGTCGACCTCGAAGACGCCCTTCTCACCGCCGACTTCGGGCCCGACGTGACCGAGCGCATCGTCGGCGAACTGCGGGAGAAGGTCGACAAGTACCGGACCACCGACCCCAAAGACCTGCACCGCATGCTCAAGGAGACGCTCGAAGAGCACTTCGCGAAGTTCGACACGACGCTCCGGCTCACCGAGCGCCCGGCCGTCGTACTCGTCGTCGGCGTGAACGGCGTCGGCAAGACGACGACCATCGGCAAGTTCGCGAAGTTCCTGCAGCGGTACGGGCGCACGGTCGTGGTGGGTGCGGCCGACACGTTCCGCGCCGCCGCCGTCGACCAGCTCGCGACCTGGGCGGAGCGGGGCGGAGCCGCGATCGTGCGACCGCAGATGGAGGGCCAGGACCCGGCATCCGTCGCCTTCCAGACCATCGAATACGCCAAGCGCACCGGCACCGAGATCGTGCTCGTCGATACGGCCGGTCGCCTGCACACCAAGGGCGGGCTGATGGACGAGCTCACCAAGATCCGTCGGGTCATCGAGAAGCAGGCGCCGATCAGCGAAGTGCTCCTTGTGCTGGACGCGACGACCGGGCAGAACGGTGTCATGCAGGCAGAGGCGTTCCTGCAGCATGCCGGCGTCACCGGTCTCGTGATCACGAAGCTCGACGGATCGGCCAAGGGCGGCTTCGTCCTGGCAGTCCAGGAGCGCACCGGCATCCCCGTCAAGCTGCTCGGCCAGGGCGAAGGAATCGGCGATCTCACCGGCTTCACGCCGCATGTTTTCGCCGCTGCGCTGGTCGAGTGACCACCACCTGACCCCTGGGACTATCGCGCCGGGCCCGGTGCTGGTTTCATGGGGATATGGCGATCGAACACGACTTCTTCGGACTCTTGGAGTCTGGACCGGACGGGTCGATCTTCTGGTCGGAGAACGTCGAGTTGGGCGACCAGACAGTCACCGTCGACCTCACCGCGCCCGACCAGGACGACGTCTCAGAGGCGGCGCTGGATGTCGCCGCCGGGCTGATCTCGTCACTTGAGGCGATCGACAGCATCGCCCGCAACGCGATGGTGTCCGAGCTCAATGACCGCACCAGTGAGGTGACCGAGTACACCCTCCAGCAGCAGGAAGCGTTCGGGGATGAACTCGCGGAGCTCCTCGTGGATATCTCCGGTGATCCCCCCATCGACATCATCCGATCGTTGCAGCTGATGAGCATGACGATCCTCGCCGACGAGCACGGTGGGACCGACCCGTTCGCGGTGCTCGAGTACGCGCTCGACCCGGATGCGACCGACGACGTGCTGCTGGTGAACCTCGGCTCCGAGGGCGATGTGCTGTCGGTGACGAGCGCGGACTGACCTGCCCCGCTAGACCGCCTGGGCGAACCCTTGCCCGTGCGCCTCGATGTCGCGCGCGAGATGCGCCAGGTGCGGCGGGATGTCGCGGCCCTTGGAGTGCATGGACTGGGCCCAGAGCCGCCCGGCCCGGTACGACGACCGGACGAGCGGACCCGCGAGCACGCCGAGGAAGCCGATGCGCTCCGCCTCCTCCTTGAACTCGACGAACTCCTGAGGCTTCACCCAGCGCGCGACCGGGAGGTGGCGCGGCGTCGGCCGCAGGTACTGGGTGATCGTGATGATGTCGGTGCCGGCATCGTGGAGATCCTGCAGCGCCTGCACGACCTCCTCGGGCTCTTCGCCCATCCCGAGGATGAGGTTCGACTTCGTGATCAGGCCGGCCTCGCGCGCCAGGGTCAGCACCCCGAGCGAGCGGTCGTAGCGGAACGCCGGCCGGATCCGCTTGAAGATCCGGGGGACCGTCTCGACGTTGTGCGCGAAGACCTCGGGACGCGCGTCGAACACCTCGCCGAGCAGCGCCGGGTTGCCGGAGAAGTCGGTCGCGAGGATCTCGACCCCGGTGCCGTGGTTCGTCGCGTGGATCTGCCGCACGGTCTCGGCGTGCAGCCAAGCGCCCTCGTCGGGGAGGTCATCCCGTGCGACGCCGGTGATGGTCGCGTAGCGCAGCTGCATGCGCACGACGCTCTCCGCGACGCGACGCGGTTCGTCGGTGTCGTAGTCGGCGGGCTTGCCGGTGTCGATCTGGCAGAAGTCGCAGCGCCGGGTGCACTGGGAGCCACCGATGAGGAACGTGGCCTCGCGGTCCTCCCAGCACTCGTAGATGTTGGGGCAGCCGGCCTCCTGGCAGACCGTGTGCAGATCCTCGTTCTTCACGAGGGCGTGCAGGGCCTGGTACTCCGGCCCCATCTTCGCCTTCGTCTTGATCCAGTCCGGCTTGCGCTCGATCGGCGTCTGGGCGTTGCGGACCTCGAGGCGGAGGAGCTTGCGGCCGCCCGGGGCGGCGGCGGGTCCGGATGCCGCGGCCGGCGTGCCACAGGCGCTCACGCCGCGACTCCCGCGTATTCGGCGAGGAACGCATCCTCGACGGTGGCCAGCACCTCTGCCGGCGTGACGACGGCACCGATGATCTCACTGATCGTCGTGACCCCGGCATCCGCGATCCCGCACGGGACGATGCTGCGGAAGGCCGTGAGCGAGTTGTCGCAGTTCAGTGCGAAGCCGTGCATGGTCACCCCTCGTTGGACGCGCACGCCGATGGCGGCGACCTTGTCTTCGGACAGCGGACGGCGCACCCACACCCCGCTGCGTCCCTCCACCCGGTGGCCGACGATGTCGTACTCGGCGAGCACCTCGATCAGGAGCGCCTCGAGACGGCGCACGTGGGCGACGACATCCATCGGTTCGGGCAGACGCACGATCGGGTACCCGACGAGCTGGCCGGGGCCGTGCCAGGTGATCTTGCCGCCGCGGTCGACGTCGACGACGGGAGTGCCGTCGGTGGGGCGCTCGTGTCGCGCCGTGCGCGCACCGGCCGTATAGACGGGCTCGTGCTCGAGCAGGATGAGCGTGTCGGGGCGGATGCCGGCGACGATGTCGGCGTGGATGCTCCGCTGGAGGTCCCAGCCGTCCTGATAAGGGACGTAGTGGGGAGCGAGCCCCGGAGTGAGGATGTCGAGCACGCGGGTTCCTTCGCTTGTGGCGATGCGGCAGGTGGTGCCGATTTGTGGATCGTGTCCAACAATAGCGGCAAGCTACGATGCCCGGATGGACCGTCGAGCCGGAAGACCGAAGTCGTCCTCGCGCGAGACGCTCGCCGAAGCCGCCTGCGAGCTGTTCCTCGAGCAGGGGTTCGAAGCGACCTCGATCGCCGAGATCGCCTCACGTGCCGGCGTCAGCCGCTCCAGCTTCTTCAACTACTTCTCGTCGAAGAGCGACATCCTCTGGGGCGCCTTCGATGAGCGACTGGATGCCGCGGCGCAGCGTCTCGATTCCGACGACGCTGCCCCGGTCCCCGACATCCTGCGCGGCATGGCCGCCGGCTTCGCTCCCGACAGCCTGGCGCTCGCCGTCGCGAACGCCGAGGCGATGGGACTCGCCGACGAGCTCGACCGCGAGCGCGCGCTCCGGCACGGCCGCCTCGCCCGCTGCGCCGCCGAGCGGTTCCGTCAAGACGGACTGCCGCGGCTCGCCGCGGAGGTCGTCGGTGCCGCGGCGGCCGGCGCGGTGCTCGCGGCCGTGTGGGAGTGGGCCGATGCCGGCCCAGGGCGCACCGACCTGACCCCGCTGCTCGACAGGGCGCTCGAGCTGCTCCCGGCTCTCGGCGCCAACGCCGGCGAGGGCCTGCACGTACGTCAGCTGCGCGTCGTCGTCACCGCGGAGGAGTTCGACGAGGCCCTCGTCTTCTACCGGGACGTCGTCGGGATGCCGCAGACCGAGGCGTACGAGCCCGAGGGTGGCGCGCGCGTGGCGATCCTCGACGCCGGCCGCGCGACGCTGGAACTGGCCAGCCCCGCGCAGGTGCGGTTCATCGATCGCGTCGAGACCGACGGCGAGACGCCGAGCGACCGCATCCGCATCGCACTGGAGGTCGATGACACCGAGGCGGTCGTCGCGCGCCTCGAGGCCGGCGGCGCTGTGGTCGAGGCATCCGCTCGCGAGACGCCGTGGCGCTCGCTCAACGCGCGTCTGCGGGGCGCTGCCGGGCTGCAGCTCACCGTATTTCAGGAACTCGGGCCGGAGCAGGGGACGTTTCGGGAGATGCCGGACACGTAACAAGTGACGACACCCCACGATGGAGGCATCATGACCCCGGACTCGCTTGACCAGCTGCTCGACCGCTCGGTCCCGGCCACGAAGGCCGCTCCGGAATCCGACCTGCGCGCCATGGCCGTCGCTGCGGAGGCTGCGCGCCGGGTGAAGCCGCTCCCCAAGATCGCCATCGGCGCCGGTCTGGCTGTCCTGCTCGCAGGCGGGGCGGGCGCGGCTTACGCGGCCGACCTGTTCGATTGGCTCCCGTGGGCGCAGAGCCCCGACTACACGTATCAGGCGGCGCTCGCCGCAGGCGATGAGTGCGAGGTGCGCGTCACGGTGGTCGACCCCGCCGACGCGAACGGCCTGTTCACCGGCGACCTGGCAGATCGGCTGAACTCGCACGCCTCGCTCGATGCGGCGACGGTCGCTGCGGTGCAGGAGGTGCTCGAGGACTATCGCGGTGCAGACCTGCTCCTGACGTCGAGTCCGGACGGCCTGCTGCACCTCGTCGGGAGCGGCACCGAGGTGGTCGACGAGGAGCGTGGAGTCATCATCGACACCGCCCTCAAGAGCGCGCTCATCGCCGAGGGCGCAGACCAGGCGTCCGGCACGTGGACGGCCTACGCTCTGCAGCTCGAATGCGCGGCGGCAGAGCAGTGAGGAACCGACCGATCGACGGCCGCCTGACCGAGGTGCTCGTCGATGCGTCACCCGCCCTCCTCGCCTACCTCCAGCGGCGAGTGGGAGCCGACGACGCGCCAGATCTTCTGGGGGAGACGATGGTGGTCGCGTGGCGGCGAGTCGCAGACCTGCCCGACGATCCGGAGCGCGCGCGGATGTGGCTGTTCGGAATCGCCCGGGGCACGCTGCTGAACCATGCGCGAGGCGAACGGCGTCGATGGGCGCTCGCCGATCGCATCCGGGGACGTGTGGCGACGGATGCCGCGGCACCGCCCTCCGACGAGGGTGCAGATGTCCGCGACGCGATCTCCCGCCTCGACCCCGACCTGGCCGAGCTCGTCCGGCTGGTGCACTGGGAGCGATTGACGCTGGTGCAGGCGGCAGAGCTGCTCGGCATCCCCGACTCCACCGCCCGTGGCCGCTACGCCCGCGCCAAGGAGGAGCTGCGCGTCGCGCTGGGGATCGGCGTCGAGGTCTGAGGCGTCACATCTGACGACTGCCGTCCACGACGGGCCGCGGCATCCGCTCGCGTAGAATTGCACCATCATGGCTACCTTCGGCAATCTCTCCGATCGGCTCTACGAGACCTTCCGCAACCTCCGCACCAAGGGCAAGCTCACGCCCGCGGACGTCGACGGGACGGTGCGCGAGATCCGTCGCGCCCTGCTCGACGCCGACGTCGCGCTGCCGGTGGTCAAGGACTTCACCGCGAAGGTGCGCGAACGCGCCCTCGGTGACGAGGTCAGCCGCGCACTCAACCCGGCCCAGCAGGTCGTGCAGATTGTCAACGAGGAGCTCGTCGCCATCCTCGGCGGGGAGCAGCGTCGGCTGCAGTTCGCCAAGAACCCGCCGACCGTGATCATGCTCGCGGGTCTGCAGGGCTCCGGAAAGACGACCTTCGCGGGCAAGCTCGCGAAGCTGCTCGAGAAGGAGGGGCACACGCCGCTCCTGGTCGCCGCCGACCTGCAGCGACCCAACGCCGTGAACCAGCTCCAGGTGGTCGCGGGCCAGGCCGGTGCCGCGATCTACGCGCCCCAGCCCGGCAACGGCGTGGGCGACCCGGTGCAGGTCGCCCGCGAGGGTGTCGAGGTCGCCCGGCGACAGCAGCACGACATCGTCATCATCGACACCGCCGGCCGCCTCGGCGTCGACGCGGACATGATGAAGCAGGCGTCCGACATCCGCAAGGCGACGAACCCGGACGAGGTCCTGTTCGTCATCGACGCGATGATCGGTCAGGATGCCGTGAACACCGCGAAGGCGTTCCAGGAGGGTGTCGACTTCACCGGTGTCGTGCTCTCCAAGCTCGACGGCGACGCGCGCGGTGGCGCGGCCCTGTCGGTGGCATCCATCACCGGACGCCCGATCATCTACGCCTCCACGGGTGAGGGACTCGACGACCTCGAGGCCTTCCACCCGGACCGCATGGCGTCGCGCATCCTCAACCTCGGCGACATCCTGACGCTCATCGAGCAGACGCAGGCCGCGTTCGACGAAGCCGAAGCCATGAAGATGGCCGAGAAGCTCGCGACCGACAGCTTCACGCTCGAGGACTTCCTCGAGCAGATGCAGCAGCTCAAGAAGATGGGCTCCATGAAGAAGATGCTCGGGCTGCTGCCCGGCATGGGAAACATGAAGCAGCAGCTCGAGGGTTTCGACGAGAAGGAGCTCGACCACACGGAGGCGATCATCCGGTCGATGACGCCGGGGGAGCGACGCAACCCGAAGGTGCTCAACGGCTCGCGCCGACTTCGGATCGCGCGTGGATCCGGCATGACCGTGACCGAGGTCAACGCGCTTGTCAACCGCTTCGAGCAGGCCGCCAAGATGATGAAGACGGTCGCCCGCGGCGGCGTGCCGAACATCCCCGGGATGGGTCCCGTGCCCGGTGCCCGCACCGGCGCCAGCAGCAAGCGCGGCAAGCAGGTCAAGGCCGTCGGCTCCCGTTCGGGCAACCCCGCCAAGCGCGCGGCGGAGAACGCCGGGATCGCCGAGCAGGCCGCCATCGCGGCGCCGACCGGCTCGGGCTTCGGGCTCGGCGGCGCGGCGAAGGCCGGCCCGACACCCGAGGATCTTGCCGAACTGCAGAAGCTGCTCGGCAAGGGCTGAGCCCCGGCGCTCGGCGTCGTTTGTGTTGACGAGATCAGGATGGTCGACGCCCTCAGGACGGAAGCGCCTGAATCGACCTGATTTCGTCGATGGTCCTGAACTCATCGACGAGCCCGGTGCAGCCCTTGGGCGACTGCCGTGAGAACGGCGCCCTCGACGAAAGGCCAGTCGAACAGGACCTGCTGGTAGTCGAACCGCAGCACCGTGTATCCGCGCAGGGCCAGCCGGGCGTCGGCTTGCAGATCCCGGCGCCGATCCTTGGCCCGATGATGCTCGAATCCATCCAGCTGGACGATGAGTCGCTCGCCGATCAGGGCGTCGACGGGGTGACCATCGATCCGGACCTGCTGCCGGATCTGGAGGGGGAGACCCCGCAGACGGGCGATGAACACCGTCTCCAAGCCTGAGTCCGAGAGCAGCGACGCCACCGCCGCGAGCTCCCGAGCCCGCGAGCTGCCCCAATCGACCTGGGCGAGAACCGCCGGATCAGCTTTGCCCTTTCGGATCGCGGACTCCCAGACGGCGAGGGCGTCGAGCTGGGGCAGGCAGCGAGCGACATGGAAGAGAACATTCACGATCGGGTCATCGATCGCGGTGCGCCCGGCGATCACCGGGCCTCTTGCCCAATGGAGGCTCAGGCCGCTCCCGTCGAACCGCGAGCTCGTGGGCGCGACGGCTATGTGAGGCCGCTGATTTTCCTCGTCGAGCTCGGAATCCAAAGCTTCTCGAGTTTTGCCGCACTCACGCACGTCACGCGGCCGCTCACCGATGCCGCGCGGCGGCGCACCGGATCGCAATCGGTCGTCGCCAGCCACGACCGCCGGATGCGGATGAGGTCGCCGGAGCCGACCGCGAGCGCGAGATCGTGAGGGGAGTAATCCGCAGCTCGGATCTCGATGGAGTGGGCGACGCCGCCGTGCTCGCTGATCCAGGCGCGAAGGTTCTTCGTGCGCGCCGCGCGATCCACTTTCGTCATGCGGCGACCCTCGTCCCCGCGACTGGGGCAGTCCGAGGCTGCCGCGTGATGTGTGGACGGCTTGCCGGAGGCGACGGCTGTGCAGGAGCTCCGGCATCCGCTGTCCGTCAGTGCTGACGACAGGAGGATCGACCGATTCAGGATGGATGCCGCGCGATCGTCCTGAACAGGTCGATCGTCCTGAATCCGTCAAGCGGCGGGGAGGCGATCCCGACCTGCAGTCGCCGACGAGACCAGGAGGATCGACGAATTCAGGAGGATGCCGCGCCTATCGTCCTGTTCTGGTCGATGATCCTGACCCGTCGAAGGATCCGAACCCGCCGCCGGCTCAGTGGCCGAGCGCCGCGAGGTGCTCGCGCAGGGTCGGACCGGCGCGGAACTCGCGGATGAGGTGCTGCACGACCTCGCGCAGGTCGCCGTCCGAGGCATCCGCCACCATCCGCTGGCGGGCGTAGCTCGCGCCCTGCGACATGATCGTCTCGAGCCCGGCGAACTCGCGAGCGCACTTGAGCTCCTCGGCGATGTGGCCCAGCTGGTCCATGGTCTCGCGCAGGTGGTCGGTGACCAGGCGCTGGGTGCCGTCGCGGTCGACGATGACGCGCGCCTCGAGGCCGTACCGCGCCGCGCGCCACTTGTTCTCGCGGACGAACCAGGGCTGCAGGGCCCAGAGCTCCCGGCCCTCGTCGAGCTGGCGGGAGAGGTGCTCGACAAGCACCTGGACGAGGGATGCCACGGCCGCGAGCTCCGGGAGGGTCGACATGCCGTCGCACGCCCGGACCTCGATCGTGCCCCAGCGGGGTGCGGGACGGATGTCCCAGCGCACCTCGCTCGCATCCTCCATGACGCCGGTGCCGACCATGTCCCCCATGTACGACTCGAACTCGGCCCAGTTCTCCAGCGGCCAGGGGAGCCCCGCGGTGGGCAGCTGCTGGAACACCAGCGAGCGGTTCGAGGCGTAGCCGGTGCGCTCGCCCGCCCAGAACGGGCTCGACGCCGACAGTGCCTGCAGGTGCGGCAGATACGCGGCGAGGGCGTTGATGATCGGGAACACCTTGTTGACGTCCTCGACACCGACGTGCACATGGATGCCCCAGATCATCATGTTGCGGCCCCACCACTGGGTCCGCTCGATGAGCTTGTGGTACCGCGTCTTGTCGGTGACCTGCTGGTCGAACCACTGGGCGAAAGGATGGCTGCCGGCGCACAGCAGCTCGACGTTCAGCGGGTTCGTGACCGTGCGCACGGCCGCGATGGCGTCCGCGATGTCGTCCACAGCGGCCGCGATCGTGCCACCGATGCCGCTGGTGACCTCGACGGTGTTCGTGAGCAGCTCGCCGGTCACGGTGTAGCGCTCGAGCGCCGTCTGCTCGTGGAGCGCATCGATGACCTCGGGTGCGCGGGGCGCGAGATCACCCGTCTCGCCGTCGGCGAGCATCAGCTCCCACTCCAGACCCACCGTCGAGCGGGCGGATGTCGCGAAGGGCACCGTCATTTGCTCAGTCTGGCAGAGGATGCCGGAGCCAGACGGCGCGACGGCCGGTTCGCGGCATCCCGCTCGATATGAGAGAATTATGGGTCGGACCGGTCACTCGACCCTCTATCCAGTGACATGGTCCTCCTTCAGAGCTTCCGCCGGGTGTGCACCCCACGCTCCAGGCGACCAGTTCGTCCACTTCCACACATTCAGGAGAATCGTGGCTGTCAAGATCCGTCTCAAGCGCCTGGGCAAGATCCGTGCGCCGTACTACCGCATTGTCGTCGCCGACTCGAAGACCAAGCGCGATGGTCGTGTCATCGAAGAGATCGGCAAGTACCACCCCACCGAGGAGCCCTCGTTCATCGAGGTCGACTCCGAGCGTGCGCAGTACTGGCTCAGCGTCGGCGCACAGCCGACCGAGCAGGTCGCTGCAATCCTCAAGCTGACCGGCGACTGGGGCAAGTTCAAGGGCGACGCGAACGCCGTATCGACGGTCCGCACCAAGGCGCCCAAGGAGCCGTTCCAGATCGACGCCGCCAAGAAGCCCGTTCTCAAGCCCAAGGCTGAGAAGAAGGCCGAGCCCGTCGTCGAGGCAGAGGTCGAGGCGCCCGTCGCCGACGCCGACTCGACTGAGGCGTAGTCCGTTGCTGGCCGCTGCGCTCGAGCACGTCGTCAAGGGGATCGTCGATCACCCCGATGACGTGCGCATCGATTCGTCCACCTCGCCTCGCGGCGATGTGCTCGAGGTGCACGTTCACCCCGATGACCGGGGTCGCGTGATCGGGCGCGGCGGACGCACGGCCAAGGCCCTGCGCACACTCATCTCAGCGCTCGCCGATGGGCGGCGCGTACGCGTCGACGTCGCGGACGACTGACGTGTCCGAAGCAGAAGAGTCCGCAGCGGCTGAGCCGGGAGCGGACGCCGTCGCGGCGCGCCCGCGCAAGGCCGCCAAGGCCCAGCTGCGCGTCGGCCGGCTCGTCAAGGCCCACGGCCTCAAGGGCGCGCTGAAGGTCGAGCTCTACACCGACGATCCCAACGGGCGCTTCACGCCTGGCGCGACGTTCACTCTGCAGGTGCCCGAGTCATCTCCGTGGCACGGCAAGCTGCTCACCGTCCGCGAGTTCCGGTTCATGAACTCGCATGCCGTCGCCTTCTTCGAAGGCGTCGACGATCGCTCCGCTGCGGAGGAGCTCCTGCGCGCGATCCTCTGGATCGACGAGGATGCCGCCACCGCCCCGGCGGAGGACGACGCGTGGTACGACCACCAGCTCGTCGGCCTCGATGTCGTCCGTGACGACGAGGTCGTCGGCCGCGTCATCCGCGTCGACCACTTCCCGGCCCAGGACCTGCTGATCGTCCGCACGCTCGCTTCGGCGGGCGGCGGCGATCGTGAAGTGCTCGTGCCGTTCGTCAAGGCGATCGTGCCCGAGGTCGACGTTCCCGCCGGCCGGGTCGTCGTGACGCCCCCTCCGGGCCTGTTCGAGGACCTTCCGGGCGACGACGAGCCCGAATCCGACGAGGCGACCGAGGCCTCCGCAGCGACCGAAGAGTCCGCGGAGTAGCTCGCCCGCCGCTCAGCCGGTCGGCGCGATGCGCACAACCGCGGTCTTGAACTCCGGCATCGACGAGATCGGATCGAGCGCGTCGCTCGTGAGCAGGTTGGCGCTCGCGGCGTCCCCGTAGTGGAACGGCAGGAAGACGGTGTCGGGACGGATGTCGAGGCTCACCCCGACCCGCGCGACGACGCTTCCTCGTCCATTCCACAGCCGGACCCCGGCGCCGTCGTCGAGCCCCCGCTCCTTCGCCGTGGCGGGGTGCACCTGGGCGACGAGCTCAGGGCGTGCGGCCGCCAGCTCCGGCACGCGTCGCGTCTGCGTGCCGCTCTGGTAGTGCTCGAGCAGTCGTCCGGTGATGAGGGTGAGCTCGTCGGCGTGCGGCACCTCGCCGCCGCTCCGCGCCTGCACGGCCACGAGCCGCGCGCGTCCGTCGTCGTGGCCGAAGCGGTCCGCGAAGAGCCGGGGAGTGCCGCTGCTGCCGACGGGATACGGCCAGTGCGCCTCGACGCCTTCGTCGAGCAGCGCGTGGCTCAACCCTGAATAGTCCGCGATTCCTCCCTCGGATGCGCGCGCGAGTTCGTCGAACACCTCCGCAGGATCAAGGTCCCAGACCCCGGGCGCGTCGAGCCGACGGGCCAGCTCGGCCATGATCCACAGCTCGCTGCGCGCTCCGGCCGGCGGCTCGAGCGCCTTTCGTCGTCGCAGCACGCGACCCTCGAGGTTCGTCATCGTGCCCTCCTCCTCGGCCCACTGCAGGACCGGGAGGACGAGGTCAGCCACCTTCGCGGTCTCGGAGAGGAAGAAGTCGCACACCACCAGCAGGTCCAGCCGCGCCAGCGCGTCCCGCACGGTCTGCACGTTCGGCGCGGACACGACGACGTTCGAGCCGTGCACGAGCAGCGCCCGCACCCCGCCAGGGGTGCCGGCCGACTGGAGCAGCTGCACGGCCGGGATGCCGGCACCCGGGATGATGTCGGGGTCGACGCCCCACACCGCCGCGACATGCGCCCGAGCCGCGGCATCCGTGATCTTGCGGTATCCAGGCAGCTGGTCGCTCTTCTGCCCGTGCTCACGCCCGCCCTGTCCGTTGCCCTGACCCGTGAGCGTGCCGTAGCCGTTGCCTTCGGTGCCCGGCAGACCGAGCAGGAGAGCGAGGTTGATGGCGGCGGTCGCGGTGTCGGTGCCGTCTGCGTGCTGCTCCACCCCTCGCCCGGTCAGGATGTACACCGAGCGGCCGGCGGCGAGTCGCCGGGCGAGCTGCCGGATCGTTGCGGCGGGCACCCCGGTCACGGACTGGGTGCGCTCCGGCCACCACGGCGACACCGAGCGGCGTATCGCCGCGAGCCCGGTCGTCCGCTCGGCGAGGTACGTGACGTCGTGCAGGCGCTCGGCGAGCACGACATGCGCGATGCCGAGCAGCAGGGCGAGGTCGGTGCCGGGGACAGGCTGCACGTGGATGCCTGCACCTTCGTCGGTGAGCCGCGCGGTCGTGCTGCGACGCGGATCGACGACGATGAGTCCGCCGCCGGCGCGGGCGCTCTGCAGGTGCGACAGGAACGGCGGCATCGTGTCGCCGACGTTGGACCCGAGCAGCAGCACCGTGTCGGCGGTGTCGAGATCGGTGAGCGGGAACGGCAGTCCGCGGTCGATGCCGAACGCGCGATTCGCGGCGGCCGCGGCCGACGACATGCAGAAGCGCCCGTTGTAGTCGATGCGGGACGTGCGCAGCGCGATGCGCGCGAACTTGCCGAGCTGGTAGGCCTTCTCGTTCGTGAGCCCGCCGCCGCCGAAGACGCCGATCGCGTCCGCGCCGCTCTCCGTGCGCAGGCGCAGCAGCTCGGTCGCCAGGTCGTCGAGAGCGTCATCCCACCCGATCGGGTGCAGCGCGCCGTCCGCGCCGCGGCGCAGCGGCGTGGTCAGCCGGTCCGGCGAGGCGAGCAGTTCGGCGGAGGTCCAGCCCTTCTTGCACAGCCCGCCCCGGTTGGTGGGGAAGTCGCGTCCGGACACCTCGACCGGGACGGATGCCGAGACCCGCGGCGTCAGCGTCATGGCGCATTGCAGTGCGCAGTACGGGCAGTGCGTCGCGGTGCCTGATCCGGTGCTCACGCCGCTGCCGCCTCGAGGGTCGAGGCGATCATGTCCGAGATGCGGGCGCGGCAGCCCCCGCACCCGGTGCCGGCGCGCGTGCAGCGGCCGACCTCGGCGACGGTGTCGCAGCCGTCCGTGATCGCATCCTCGATCGTCCCGGCGGTCACGGCGTTGCACATGCACACTGTCGCGTCCCGGCCGACGGCTCGTGGTGTCGTCTCTTCGGCGGCGTCCAGCCGGAGCAGCAGCGAACGGTCGGCCGGCAGTTCGGCGCGCCGCGCGTACAGCACGCTCAGTTCGGCGGCCGTGCGCGGCATCCCGACGCTCACGAAGCCGGTGAGCACCCCGGCGCGCGTGACCATCTTCGTGTAGGTGCCGTGCTCAGGGTCGGCCCAGACCGCCACTCCTGGGCCGGTCTCGCCGCGCGGGACGGGTGCGAACGGATCGGCCGAGACATCACCCGCCGAGATGAGGTCGAGACCGTCCGCCTTTAGGAGCACGACGCCGGGGAGCTCCTCTTCGTAGGGGTCGATGACCTCGCTGTGCAGCTCCGCCACGAGCGACCGGGCGAGCCACTCGGCCTGGCGCCAGCCGGGGCCGATCAGCCCGCTCGGACCGCCGGGAACGGAGGCTTCGTGCAGGTAGCGGTCGGGGTCCGCGATATGCGCGCAGTCGCCGATGGCGTGGATCGCCGGGTCGGTCCAGGCCCGGAGGCGCTCGTCCACCAGGATTCCCGCCCCGACGCGCAGGCCGACGCCTGACGCGAGCTCGGTCCGCGCCGCGACACCGCACGACAGCACGAGGAGGTCGCCCTCGGTGACGCGGCCGTCCGAGCTGACGAGCGCGTGGAACCGGCGCTCGCCGTGCTGGTCGACCCGGGCGACGATGGCCTCGGCGCGGGTGTGCGGGATGACGTGCACCCCGGCGCCCTCCAGCGCGGCCCCGAGCACGGCGGCCGCGCCGCGGTCGAGCTGACGGGGCATGGGCATCGGGCCGAAGTGGGCGACGCTCGGGGTCGCGCCGGCCTTGGCCAGCAGCATCCCGAGTTCGATGCCGAGCACGCCCGCCCCGAGCACGATCACCCGGCCGCCGGCCGCCACGACGTCCCGCACCTGCTGCGCGTCGTCGACGGACCGCAGCACGCACACGCCCGCGGTGAGATCGGAGTCCAGGCCCGCGGCGGTGTGCTCGAGCCCGTCCAGCACGGGGACACGCGAGCGTGCCCCCGTGGCGAGCACGAGGCGGTCGTAGGGGAGATGCGACCCGTCGTCGAGTTGCAGCGACCGTGCGGCGGAGTCGATCGCGACTGCGCTGACGCCGGTGCGGATGTCGACCCCGCCGGCGCGGAGCGCCTCCGCGTCGACGAGGTCCAGTTCGTCGCGCTCCACCTCGCCGACCGCGTACTCGGCCACCATGACCCGGTTGTACGGGTCGCACCGCTCCGCGCCGACCACCGTCAGGGCGATGACGCCACTGGCGACCGAGGGCTGCAGCTCTTCGGCGAACCGGGCGCCGACCGGGCCGAAGCCGACGAGGACGACGCGAAGCGGAGGGCGACGCACGGCGATCAGATCCGCTGCCCCGCCAGCGACGTGCGCGGCACGACGTAGACGAGGACGGTCATGATCATGAGGGCGATGTAGGCGCCGACGAAGCCGTAGAAGGCCGCGGTGTAACCGCCCGTGGCCTGCTGCGAGACGTTGAGCACCTGCGGCACCAGGAAGCCGCCGTAGGCCCCGATCGCCGCGATCAGGCCGAGCGCCGCCGCCGACTTGCGCTGCACCTTGATGCCGGCCGGAGTGCCGGGGAGGGCATCGGTGGCGATGCCGCGGGCGGCGAAGATGTTCGGGATCATCCGATAGGTCGAGCCGTTGCCGACGCCGGTCGCCGCGAACAGGAGGAGGAAGCAGCCGAGGAACACCCAGAAGCTGTGCAGCGCCATCGTCTGGATGAGCGCGAGTGCGCCGAGCGCCATCACCGCGAAGGCGCCGACCGTCACGCGGGAGCCGCCGAAGCGGTCGGCCAGCCGGCCGCCGTATGGGCGGGCGAGCGAGCCGATGAGGGCGCCGAGGAACGCGAGCGACACGGCTGCGCTGCCGACCTGGATCGAGGAGTACTCCGGGAACTGATCGGCGATGAGCTTCGGAAAGACGCTCGCGAACCCGATGAACGAGCCGAAGGTGCCGATGTAGAGCAGCGACATGAGCCACAGATGCGGTTCGCGGAGCGCGGCGGCGGAGCCGGCGAAGTCGGCCTTGGCGGACGACAGGTTGTCCATGTATCGCCACGCGCCCCACATGGCGACGAGGATCAGCGGGATCCACATCCACCCCGCGAGGGCGATGTTGAGCGTGGCGGCGGCGCCGATCGTCACGACGATCGGGACGGCGAACTGCGCGACCGCGGTGCCGAGGTTGCCGCCGGCGGCGTTGAGCCCGAGCGCCCAGCCCTTCTCCTTCTGCGGGAAGAAGTAGGTGATGTTGGCCATCGAACTGGCGAAGTTGCCGCCGCCGACGCCGCCGAGGGCCGCCACGAGCAGCAGCACGGGGAACGGGGTCTCCGGGTTCGACACCACGATGCCGAGCAGCGTGGCCGGGATCAGCAGCAGCCCGGCCGAGACGATCGTCCAGTTGCGCCCGCCGAAGATCGCGACCATGAAGGTGTACGGGAACCGCAGCGTGGCGCCGACGAGGCTCGGCACCGAGATGAGCCAGAACAGCTCAGAGCTGGTCAGGGTGAAGCCCGCGGCGGGGAGCATGACGACGACGATGCTCCACAGCTGCCAGATGATGAAGCCGAGGAACTCGGCGAAGATGGACCAGCCGAGGTTGCGGCGGGCGATCGGTCGCCCCTCGGATTCCCAGAATCCGGAGTCCTCGGGGTTCCACCCGTCCACCCACCGGCCGGGGCGGCGGGTGAGGGTGACGCCGGATGCGACGGAGACGGATGCCGCGGCATCCGTTGTCGAAGGTGTGACGGTGCTGGTCATGTGGCGCCTCCAGGTGAGTGATCCTGATGCGACGCTATGGGGGGCGTGTTTCGGTGCCCGGCCCCGGGGCGTAAACCCTGAGTCACCATGCAGTCACCGGCGTTCCGGGGTGAGGTGAGGGCTTCGTCACACGGTCGAAACATGGTCGGTTGCCTACACTCGAAGCCATGCGCATCGACATCGTCACGATCTTTCCGGCGTTCTTCGATGTGCTCGACGTCTCGCTCATCGGCAAGGCGCGCGATCGCGGCATCCTCGACATGCACGTGCACGACCTGCGGGGCTGGACCCACGATCGGCACCGCACCGTCGACGACACGCCCTATGGGGGCGGCGCCGGCATGGTGATGAAGCCGGAGCCGTGGGGCGAGGCGCTCGACGAGCTGCTCGCGCCCGATTCGGTGCTGCTGGTGCCGTCGCCGGCGGGAGACCTGTTCTCGCAGCGGATGGCGCGTGCGCTCGCCGAGGAGCGGCACCTGGTGTTCGCCTGCGGGCGATACGAGGGGATCGACCAGCGGGTCGTCGACCATTACGCGACGCGCGGACGCGTGCAGCTCGTGAGCCTCGGCGACTACGTGCTCAACGGCGGCGAGGTCGCCGCGATGGCGGTCGTCGAGGCGGTGTCGCGTCTCGTGCCCGGTGTCGTGGGCAACCCGGAGAGCCTCGTCGAGGAGTCGCACGAGGACGGGCTGCTCGAGTACCCGAGCTACACGAAGCCGCCGGTGTGGCGCGAGCATGAGGTGCCGCCGGTGCTGCTGAGCGGAAACCATGGGGCCATCGCGGCCTGGCGCCGAGAGCAGAGCCTCGAGCGCACCCGGCTCAATCGGCCGGACCTGCTGGGCTGAAACGCTCAGGGCGCCGCGTCCGCCGGATCGATGACGTTCAGGCGGTACCCGCGCTTGACGACTGTCTTGATGAGGTCGGGGGCGCCGAGGGCCTCGCGCACCCGGGCGACCGCCATCTCGATCGCGTGCGTGTTCTCGCCCGACCGCGGCAGGGCGCACTGCAGCTTGGCGCGCGACACGACGCCGCCCGCGGCATCGAACAGGCTCGCCAGCACATCGACGCCGGTCCGCGAAAGCGGGATGTGTACGCCATCGAGCACCGCCCCCGAGCTGCGCAGCTCGAGCCGTCCCGCGACGGTCTCCAGCGACGGGGCGCTGCCGCCGCCGAAATGGGTGACCACGCCCCGCACGAGTGAGCCGAGCCGGCCGCGATCCGCCTGCAGCGGCGCGATGCCAAGCCGTTCGAGGGGACCGGCCGTGATGGGCCCCACCGCCGCCATGAGCACGCGACCGGAGCGGGCTCGCGCGATGATGTCGTCGAGCAGCTCTTCGCGATGCGCGGCGGCGAGCCATTCCGCGGCACCCGGCGCCGAGGTGAACAGCACCGCGTCGACCTCTCCGGCGGCAGTGGCGGCCACCGACCGCCGCACGACGGCTTCATCCGGCGGCGGGCCCCAGCGGTAGACCGTGAGGCTCACGACATCCGCGCCGTTGTCCTCGAAGAGCTCGTCGAGGCCGTCCGCCCCCGATCCGTGGTGCTGCACGGCGATCCGGCGGCCTCGCACGCTCTCGGCGAGCAGGTACTCACCCAATTCCGTCGATGTCTCGGACTCCGCCACCCAGTCCGCGGTCAGACCCGCCTGCTGGATCGCGCCACGCGCCTTGGGTCCGCGAGCCACGATCTGGGCGCCGGACAGCACCACCTGCAGGTTGTCGAGCAGACCGGCCTCATCCGCCGCCTCCATCCACCCGCGGAAGCCGACGCCGGTCGTGGCCACCACGACGTCAGGGGGGTCGGCGATGAGCTCCCGCGTCCGGGCGATGAGCGCTTCGTCATCGATGTGGGGCACGATCGTGAGCGCGGGGGCGGTCCGCACGGCCGCGCCGTGCCGCTCCAGGGCCGCCGCGAGCTCGCCAGAACGACGATCGACGGCGATGACGATCGTGCAGCCTTCGAGCGCTGCGGACAGGGTGGGGCGGGGTGGAGCAGTCAAGGCGCGACATCACCTGCCATTTCTCGGTCGGGGAGAAGGAGTCCGGCGCGGGCGACCGCACCGATGACGATCACCGCAGGATTGCGCACCCCCGCGGCGGCCGCATCGGCGACGGCCTCGGCGAGCGTGGTGCGGGTCGTGCGCTGCTCGGGGGTGTGACCTCGTTCGATGATCGCCACAGGGCGATCTCCGGGCACGCCCGCGGCGGTCGCTGCGGTGACGAGCCGGGGGAGCGCCGCGACTCCCATGAGCACCACGGTGGTGACGGTGTCGTCGGCGAGCGCCGCGATGGTCGAGGGTGAGGTCTCCGCCTGGCCGTTGATGACATGGACGGATGCCGCGCTCCCGCGGTGGGTCACCGGGATGCCCGCTGCCTGTGGCACGGAGACCACGCTCGTCAGGCCCGGGACGACTTCCACCGCCACACCCGCCGCGAGGCACGCGGCGACCTCTTCGCCGCCGCGCCCGTACACGAACGGGTCGCCGCCCTTGAGTCGCACCACGCGTCGGCCCGCTTTCGCGTGGAGGACAAGGAGCGCGTTGATCTCCTCCTGGGGCACCGGGTGGTGGCCCGGCCGCTTGCCGACATCGATCACCTCGACGTCGGGATCGAGTTCGGACAGCACATCGGTGGGCCCGAGCCGGTCGGCGATGACGACGTCGGCCTCGGCCAGCAGACGCCGCCCGCGCACCGTCATCAGGTCGGCGGGACCCGGCCCGCCGCCCACCAGGTCGACGCGTCCGTTGGGCGTCGGGCGACGACGTCGGACGGGCAGCGCGCCCTCGCGCAGGAGAGCGCCGATCGTGTCGCGCAGGTGCCCGGCGCGCCCGGGGTCGACTCCCGCGTCCGAAACGACGCCGACGACGACATCGCCGGAGCGGGTCTCTGCGGCGAGGCGGGCGGTGCCGTGGGCGCCGTCCGAGGCGTTGACGCAGAGGATGCGGCGCTCTTCGCACGCGGCGGCGACGTCGGCATCGACGCGGGGATCGCCGGTCGCGGTGTGGACGAGCCAGGCGTCATCGACGTCGGTCGCCTGCACCGCTCGTGCGACCCAGGGGAGCCGGTGGGCCTCCACGAGTGCGGCGACGGCGTCGGACAGCGCGGGGGCGACGATCCGGACCGCGGCGCCGTCCTCGAGGAGGCGTTCCACCCGGCGCGCGGTGACGGCGCCGCCGCCGACCATGACGACCGTGCGGCCCGCCAGCGAGACCCCGAGCAGAGTGGTCATGAGGGGCTCTCCCAGCGCACGAGCACATCGCCGCCGCTGACCGAGACCGGCCAGACCTGCAGGGATTTGGCGTCCTTGCCCTGGGTGTCGAGGCAGGCTCCGGTGCGCAGATCGAAGACCTGCTTGTACATCGGGGAGGCGACGGTCGGGGCATCCTGTCGGGTGCCGACGATGCCGCGCGAGATGACGTTCGCGCCGCTGTACGGATCGAGGTTCGACACGGCGTGGACGCGGCCGCTGTGCAGCAGGAATAGGGCGAGCTGCGTCGAGCCGAGCAGGGCCGCGCGACCGCGCTCGACTTCGAGGTCGGTCAGGCTGCACACCCGCACCCACCCGGCCGGCACTGTCGAAGGGGCGAGGGCTCCTCGCTCGAGAAGGGTCATCGGCGCACCTCCAGGATCGTGCCGGCGATGAGCACGCCGCGGTCGGAGCGCTCCGATTCTGTTGCGGGCCGCGCCTGACCACGCTCGGCGGTGTACGCGAGCGACGGGTCCGGCGTGGTGGGGGCGTTGACGAACGAGGCGAAGCGGCGGAGCTTCTCGGGATCCTCGAGGGTGGCCTTCCACTCGTCCTCGTACGAGCCGATGTGCGTCTGCATCGCGGTGTCCAGGTCGGCGCAGATGCCGAGCGAATCGTCGAAGATCACCGCACGGAGGCCCTCGATGCCGCCCTCGAGATCCTCGAACCACGGTGCCGTGCGCTGCAGACGGTCCGCGGTGAAGATGTAGTACATCAGGAACCGGTCGATCGCGGTCAGCAGCTCGGCGTCGCTCAGCCCCTCCGCGAGCAGCACGGCGTGCCTCGGGGTGAAGCCGCCGTTGCCGCCGACGTACATGTTCCAGCCCGCCTCGGTGGCGATGACGCCGACGTCCTTGCCGCGCGCCTCGGCGCACTCCCGAGCGCACCCCGACACCCCGAACTTGAGCTTGTGCGGCGACCGGAGACCCCGATAGCGCAGCTCGAGCTCGACAGCCATGCCCACCGAGTCCTGCACGCCGTAGCGGCACCAGGTGGATCCGACGCACGACTTCACCGTGCGCAGCGACTTGCCGTAGGCGTGTCCCGACTCGAATCCAGCCTCCACCAGCCGCTTCCAGATGTCGGGCAGCTGCTCCAGGCGCGCGCCGAACATGTCGATCCGCTGGCCGCCGGTGATCTTCGTGTAGAGCCCGAAGTCCTGGGCCACCGTGCCGATCACGAGCAGTCCCTCGGGCGTGATCTCGCCGCCGGGGATGCGCGGCACCACCGAGTAGCTGCCGTCCTTCTGGAGGTTCGCCATGACGTGGTCGTTGGTGTCCTGCAGGGTGGCGTTCTCTCCGTCCAGCACATGCGCGCCGACGAGCGTCGAGAGGATGCTGGCGAGTGCGGGCTTGCAGATGTCGCAGCCGCGGCCGACGCCGAAGCGCTCGATGACCGCACTGAAGGTCGTGAGCCCCGACACGCGCACCGCGTCGAAGAGCTGCCGGCGGGACATGTCGAAGTGCTCGCAGAGCGCATTGCTGAGGGCCGCGCCGGAGCGTGCGAGCTCGGTGCCGACGATCTTCTTGATCATCATCACGCAGGAGCCGCAGGCGGCGCCGGCCTTGGTGCAGGCCTTGATGCCCGCGACATCCGTGCAGCCGTCCTCATGCACGGCGTGGCGAATCGTGCCCGCTGTGACGCTGTTGCACGAGCAGACCAGCGCCTCGTCGGGAAGGGCGCCGCCGGGTGCCTCGACGCCGCCTTCGGGCATCAGATACGCGGCCGGGTCCGCCCCGAGCGCCCCGCCCACCAGGGGGCGCAGCGACCCATAGGCCGCGGCATCGCCGACGAGGATGCCGCCGAGCAGCGTCTTCGCATCGTCGGAGAGCACGAGCTTCTTGTAGACGCCCGCGACCGGGTCGGCGTAGACCACGTCGAGCGCACCGGGGGTGGTGGCGAATGCGTCGCCGAAGCTGGCCACGTCGACGCCGGAGAGCTTGAGCTTCGTCGCGAGGTCGTACCCCGGGAACGACGCCTCGCCGCCCAGCAGCCGGGTCGCCGCAACCTCGGCCATCGCGTAGCCGGGGGCGACCAGCCCGATGCTCTGCCCTTCGAAGTTCGCGACCTCGCCGATCGCGAGGATGTGCGGGTCGGACGTGCCGCAGCCGGCATCGATGAGGACTCCGCCGCGCTCGTGCACACCCAGGCCGGACTTGCGCGCGAGCTCGTCCCGCGGACGCACTCCGACCGTGAACACCACGACGTCGGCGCCGTGGTAGCTGCCGTCCCGGAACTCCAGGCCGACCACCCGGCCGGCCTTGTCGGCATCCAGGCGGGTCGTCACGCTGCCCGTTCGCACGCCGATGCCGCGGGACTCGATCAGGCGGCGCAGGGCGTTCCCGGCCGGCAGGTCGAGCTGCGCGGACATGAGCCGATCGGAGGACTGCACCACGGTGGAGTTCACGCCGAGGTTCTGCAGGGCACCGGCCGCTTCCAGTCCGAGCAGACCTCCGCCGATCACCATGCCGGTGAGCGGGCGGCCGAGTTCGCCCGACCGGGCGGTCACGTAGGTGCGCAGCGCCTCGACGTCATCGAGGGTGCGGTAGACGAAGCATCCGCGGTGTCCGAAGCCGTCCACCTTGAGACGGGCGGCGAACGAGCCGGTCGCGAGCACCAGGTGGTCGTACGAGACGGCGATCCCGCTCGCGGTCACCACACGCCGTTCGGCCTGTTCCAGTCGCGCGACCGGGTCGCCGGGGAGGAAGGTGATCCGCGGGTCGCCGTCGATGATCGCGCGATCCAGGGTGAGCTCATCGGGGGTCGCCCCGCCGAAGAAGGAGGTCAGCCCGACGCGATCGTACGGTGCACGCCCCTCCTCGCCGATCAGGGTCACCCGCCAGTCGGCGCCTGCACGCGACAGCAGGCTCTCGACGAAGCGATGCGCCACCATGCCCGCGCCGACCACGACCACATGCGTGGCGGGCGGATCGGGGTGGAGCATGCCGTCACGGTAGCGAGGCGATGTTGCGTCGAGGTCCGTCTTCTGTTTCGAGAAAGCGACGATCTTCGAAGCGCGGGGTTCGTTCGGGGTCATGGCGTCTCCTGCCGATGGGCGGGGTGGATCCGTGCTCCGAACGTACGAGCGTGGTGTTTCCGCACCGAGCCGGATTCCATTACCTCGAGCGAACTTCTTCCTCACACGGGGCGCACGCGCCTTGTGAGAAGTCGTGGCCGTGGACGCATAGGCGTCGATCTTTAACATCGTCTTCACACACCACGCCGCTCCGAGCCGACAGACTGGGATCGTCGGTCAGCGAGAGGACCACCTATGCGTCGTGCCAAGATCGTCGCCACCCTCGGCCCAGCCACGTCGTCGTACGAGAGCATCGAAGCTCTCGTGCGCGCCGGGGTGGATGTGGCGCGGATCAACCGCAGCCACGGCGACTTCGCCGTTCACGAACAGGCCTATGCCAATGTCCGCAAGGCGAGCGACGCCACGGGTCGCGCCGTCGGCGTGCTGGTGGATCTGCAGGGTCCGAAGATCCGGCTCGCGCGCTTCGCAGACGGCCCCCATCAGCTCGAGCCTGGTGACATCTTCACGATCACGACCGAGGACGTGCCCGGCACGAAGGAACTGGTCGGAACGACGTTTCCGCAGCTCGCCCAGGACGTCACCGCGGGGGACACCCTCCTCGTGGACGACGGCAAGATCCGGTTGAAGGTCCTCGACACGGACGGCGTCCGGGTGCGGACTGAAGTCGTCGTGGGTGGGATGGTGTCGAACAACAAGGGCATCAACCTGCCGGGGGTGAACATCAGCGCTCCCGCGATGAGCGAGAAGGATGAGGCGGATCTACGCTGGGCGCTGCGCATCGGGGCCGACCTCATCGCCCTGTCCTTCGTGCGGAGCCCGCGCGATGTGCAGCGGGCGCGAATCATCATGGCCGAGGAGGGCATCCGCGTCCCGATCATCGCCAAGATCGAGAAGCCGGAGGCCGTCGAGCATCTCCAGGAGATCATCGACGCGTTCGACGGCGTCATGATCGCTCGTGGCGACCTCGGTGTGGAGCTGCCGCTCGAGGCCGTGCCGATCGTCCAGAAGCACGCCATCGAACTGGCGCGCCGGTGGGCGAAGCCGGTCATCGTCGCGACGCAGATGCTCGAGTCGATGATCGAGAATCCGGTCCCCACGCGCGCGGAGACATCGGATGTCGCCAACGCGGTCCTCGACGGCGCCGACGCGGTGATGCTCTCGGGTGAGACGAGCGTCGGTGCGCACCCCATCGCGGTCGTGGAGACGATGGCGCGGATCATCGAATCCACCGAGGAGCACGGGCTCGGCCGCATCCCGCCCCTCGGCACGAAGCCGCGCACCCAGACGGGGGCGATGACGCTGGCGGCGGCGAGCATCGCGGAGTTCGTCGAGGCCAAGTACGTGTGCGTGGTCAGTCAATCCGGCGACTCGGCGCGGCGCATGTCGCGGCTGCGGCATCGGATCCCGATCCTGTCGTTCACCGACCAGGCGACCACGCGCTCGCGCAACGCGTACCTCTGGGGCGTCGAGACGTTCCTGGTCCCCCGCGCGCGCACGACCGACGAGCTCATGGCTCTCCTCGATGACACGCTGGTGCGGTCCGGCCGCGCCGAGCAGGGCGATCGCGTCGTCGTCACCGCGGGAGCTCCTCCCGGCTCGGCAGGGAGCACCAACAACGTGCGGGTGCACATCATAGGGGCCGCTGCCGGCGAGTGATCCCGTTGAGCGCCTCGGCTAGGGTGGGGATCCATCTTCAGGGAGGACCTCCGTGCAGGCATGGCCAGGATCTGCGTATCCACTGGGCGCGACATATGACGGGAACGGCACCAACTTCGCGCTCTTCAGCGAAGCCGCGGAGCGGATCGAACTGTGCCTGTTCGGCGATCGGGGCAAGGAGACCCGCGTTGAACTGACAGACGTCGATGCCTACGTCTGGCACGCCTATCTCCCGAGCATCGGCCCGGGGCAGCGCTACGGCTACCGCGTGCACGGCGAGTACGACCCCACCAACGGGCGCCGGTTCAATCCCAACAAGCTCCTGCTCGATCCTTACGCGAAGGCCGTCGAGGGCCAGGTGCGGTGGAACCAGTCGGTGTTCGGGTATGACTTCGGCGATCCCGACTCGAGGAATGACGACGACTCGGCGACGTCGATGATGAAGGGCGTCGTCATCAACCCGTTCTTCGACTGGGCCGGCGACCGCATGCCGAAGACGCCCTACTCCGAGTCGCTGATCTACGAAGCGCACGTGAAAGGCCTGACGCAGCGCCACCCCGGCATTCCCGAGGAGATCCGCGGAACCTACAGCGCGATCGGGCATCCCGCGATCATCGAGCACCTGAAGCGCCTCGGCGTCACAGCGATCGAGCTCATGCCGGTACACCAGTTCGTCAACGACGCCACCCTCCAGGAGAAGGGGCTGTCGAACTACTGGGGCTACAACACCGTCGCGTTCCTCGCCCCGCAGAACACCTACTCGGCGACGGGTGAGCGGGGCCAGCAGGTGCAGGAATTCAAGGGCATGGTGCGCGCCCTGCATGCCGCGGGCATCGAGGTGATCCTCGATGTGGTGTACAACCACACCGCCGAGGGCAACCACATGGGGCCGACCCTGTCGATGAAGGGCATCGACAACGCCGCCTACTACCGGCTCGAAGACAAGGACCACCGCTACTACACGGACTACACCGGCACCGGCAACAGCCTCAATGTCGGCAACCCGCACGCGCTGCAGCTCATCATGGACTCGCTGCGCTACTGGGTGCTCGAGATGCACGTCGACGGATTCCGCTTCGACCTCGCTGCCGCGCTCGCGCGCGAGTTCTACGACGTCGACCGACTCGCGGCCTTCTTCGAACTCGTCCAGCAGGATCCGGTGGTGTCGCAGGTGAAGCTCATCGCCGAGCCGTGGGATGTCGGGCCCGGCGGCTACCAGGTGGGCAACTTCCCCCCGCAGTGGACGGAGTGGAACGGGAAGTACCGCGACACGGTCCGCGACTTCTGGCGCGGCGAGCCGCAGGCTCTCGGAGAGTTCGCGTCACGGCTGACCGGCTCCGCAGACCTCTATGAGCACTCCGGGCGCCGGCCCGCGGCATCCGTCAACTTCGTCACCGCGCACGACGGCTTCACGCTCCGCGACCTCGTCTCGTACAACCGCAAGCACAACAAGGCCAACGGCGAACAGGGCCGCGACGGCGCCGACGACAACCGATCGTGGAACGGCGGTGCCGAGGGGCCGACCGACGACACGGAAGTCCTCACGACGCGCGCTCGGCAGCAGCGCAACTTCATCGCGACCCTCATGCTGTCGCAGGGTGTCCCGATGCTGCTGCACGGCGACGAACTGGGTCGCACCCAGCAGGGCAACAACAATGGCTACGCGCTGGACAGCGAGATCACCTGGGTCGACTGGGAGTCGGCGGACCAGCCGCTCATCGAGTTCACCGCAGCGCTCGCCCGCCTCCGGCGCGACCACCCGACGTTCCGCCGCAGCCGCTTCTTCAACGGCCGTCCGGTGAAGCGCGAGGCCGGTGCGCCGGTGCCCGACATCGCCTGGGGCCGTCCGCAGGGCGACCTCATGCAGCCCGAGGACTGGGACAACGGATTCGGTCGCGCGATCAGCGTCTTCCTCAATGGCCATGGCATCCGCGAGCGCGACCGTCGCGGTGAGCAGATCACCGATCGGCACTTCATCCTGCTGTTCAACGCGGGGGACGAGCCGATCGACTTCCACATTCCGGACATCGAGTTCAGCCCGGACTGGGACATCCTCGTCGATACCGCCGGCGATCAGGCCGGCGGCGATGCGGTCGTACCGGGATCGGCGGTGCGCGTCGAAGCGAAGGCGATGATCGTGCTCGGCGAGCACACCGCTCCTGAGGCGGACGCCGATCACTCCGTCGCAGCGTCGCTCGCGGCGGCGGTGCCCTCGAGCGCTGAGGACATGCCGGCCCATGCCCCACGGCCGGAGGTCCTGAAGTAGCCGTGCGCCCATTGTCGACGTACCGCCTGCAGATCAGGCCGGCTTTCGACTTGGATGCCGCGGCCGCCGTCGCCGGGTACCTCCACGATCTCGGCGTCGACTGGGCCTATCTCTCCCCGCTGCTGCGCGCGACCAGCGGCTCCGACCACGGCTACGACGTTGTCGACCCCTCGCAGGTCGATCCGGTGCGCGGCGGGGCCGCGGGACTCGAGCGGTTCGCGCGCGCAGCGCGGACGGCGGGTCTCGGCATTCTGATCGACATCGTCCCGAACCACATGGGGGTCTCGAAGCCCGCCGAGAACCCCTGGTGGTGGGACGTGCTCACGCACGGGCGCGACTCGCCATACGCCGATGCTTTCGACATCGACTGGGAGTTCGGAGCGGGTCGCCTGCGCGTGCCGCTCCTCGGCGCCGAGCTCGACCGGGTCGTGGCGGCCGGGGAGCTCACCGTGGATCCGATGCCCACGGCACTCACGCCGTTCGGCGCGCTGCGCTACTTCGACCACATCCTTCCGCTCGCACCCGGCTCGCTCGACGGACTCGCTGAGGGCGATGTGCCCGCCGTGCTCGAACGTCAGCACTGGGAGCCGGTCTTCTGGCGCGACGAGGCCACCCGGCTCAACTATCGGCGGTTCTTCACCATCACGACCCTGGCCGGCGTCCGGGCCGAGGTGCCGTGGGTCTTCGACGAGACCCACGCGGAGATCCTCCGGTGGGTGCGCGAAGGGCTCGCCGACGGTCTGCGCGTCGACCACCCGGACGGGCTCGTCGACCCCGGCGGCTACCTCGAACGGCTGGCCGAGGCGACCGGCGGGGCGTACGTGCTCGTGGAGAAGATCCTCGAGCACGCTGCGACCGATCATCCCGAGCAGCTCCCCGCCTGGTGGCACACCGACGGCACGACCGGCTACGACGCGATGGCGGAGATCGATCGGGTGCTGATCGACCCGTCAGGGGAGCGGATGCTGCAGCTCGTCGATGCGGCCGCCCGCCGCGAGAGCGGCCAGGGCGCTGCAGTGGCGTGGCCCGATCTCATCCACGCGACCAAGCGGATGGTGGCGGACGAGAGCCAGGCGGCCGAGGTGCGGCGACTCGTACGCTGCCTGCCCGAGGGGATCGACGGATCGAGCGTGGCGCAGGACGCGATCGCGGAGCTGCTCGCCTGCTTCCCCGTGTACCGCTCGTATCTGCCGGGCGGAGCCGGATGGCTCGAGGCGGCCGCGGCCCTGGCATCCGCCCATCGCCCCGATCTGGCTGAGGCGATCGCTGTGCTCGTCCCCGTGCTCGCCGACCCCACCCTGGAGGTCGCCCGCCGGTTCCAGCAGGTGACCGGTCCGGTGATGGCCAAAGGTGTCGAAGACATGGCCTTCTACCGGCAGACGCGTCTCGGCTCGCTCACCGAGGTCGGCGGCGACCCGTCCGTGTTCGCCCTGTCCGTCGATGGCTTCCACCGCGCTCAGATCGCTCGGCAGGCGAGCTGGCCGCACACGATGACCACACTGTCGACCCACGATACGAAGCGCGGCGAGGACGTGCGCGCCCGGCTGTCGGTCATCGCCGAGCTCGCGCACGACGAATGGGCCGCAATCTACGCGGGGCTGCGCGCTCGGGCGACGACCGGTCACGCGGCCACAGACAGCCTGCTGTTCCAGGCGGCGATCGGGGCATGGCCGATCTCGCGCGAGCGCCTGCACGCCTATGCCGAGAAGGCCGCCCGCGAAGGCGGGGAGCGCACCAGCTGGCGCGATCCGGATGCCGCGTTCGAAGCCGGCCTGCGCCGCTTCGTCGACGACATCTTCGATGATGCGGTGCTGCACCGGCTCATCACGTCGGCCGCAGATCGCCTCGCGCGGTACGGGTGGTCGAATTCGCTGGCGGCCAAGCTGCTGCAGGTCGCTGGACCGGGTGTTCCCGACGTCTACCAGGGGTCGGAGCTGTGGGAGACCTCACTCGCGGACCCGGACAATCGACGCCCGGTCGACTTCGCCCTGCGGCGCCGGCTGCTCGCCGGGATCGACGCGGGCGGTTCGCTCCCGCCGATCGATGAGAGCGGTGCGGCGAAGCTGCTGGTCACCTCACGCGCGCTCCGGCTGCGACGGGATCGGCCGGAGCTGTTCAGCCGCTACACGCCGATGACGGTCGTGGGCGAGGCATCCGGCCATGCGATCGCGTTCGACCGCGGGGGAGTCGTCGCGGTGGCGACCAGGCTGCCGCTCGGCCTCGAGCGGCGCGGCGGCTGGGGGGCGACGGCGCTGCTGCGCCACGCCGGTCCCACCGTGGACGTGCTCACCGGTCGGCGCTACGCAGGCACCGAGCTCGCGCTCCGCGACCTGCTGTCCAGCTATCCGGTGGCGCTGCTTGCCGCCGAGGAGGTCGCGTGATCGAGGTGTGGGCGCCACGGGCGGCGCGAGTGCGGATGCGGCGGCCCGGGGTCGACGACGTCGAGCTGACCGCCGGACCCGACGGCTGGTGGGCGGCGCCCCAGGTCCTGGCGGACGGCGACGAGTACGGGTTCGTGCTCGACGATGCCGCCGTCACGCGCCCCGATCCGCGCTCGCGGAGGCAGCCGCAGGGCGTGCACGCGGCATCCGTCCATCACGACCCGACCGCCTTCCCCTGGACCGACCGGAGCTGGACCGGGCGGCAGCTCGCCGGCGGGCTGATCTACGAGCTGCATGTGGGCACGTTCACCCCTGAGGGCACGTTCGACGCGGCCGTCGAACGGTTCCCCCACCTGCTCGAACTCGGCATCACCCATGTTGAGCTCCTGCCGGTGAACGCCTTCAACGGGGAGTGGAACTGGGGCTACGACGGCGTGCTCTGGTACGCCGTGCACGAGCAGTACGGCGGCCCCGCGGCCTATCAGCGGTTCGTCGACGCCGCCCACGCCAACGGGCTCGCCGTCATCCAGGACGTCGTTTACAACCATCTGGGCCCGAGCGGCAACTACCTGCCGGAGTTCGGCCCGTACCTGCGCGGCGCGCAGCGCAACACGTGGGGCCTCAGCGTCAACCTCGACGAGCCCGCGGTGCGGTCGTTCATCGTCGAGAACGCCCTGATGTGGCTGCGGGACTACCACGTGGACGGCCTCCGCCTCGACGCGGTGCACGCGCTGCACGACTCCGCGCCCCTGCACATCCTGCAGGAGGTCGCCCTGGCATCCGATGCGCTCTCCGCGCAGCTCGGTCGCCCGCTCAGCCTGATCGCCGAGTCCGATCTCAACGATCCCAGGCTGATCCTGCCGCGCGAGGCCGACGGCTGGGGACTGACCGCGCAGTGGAGCGACGACTATCACCACGCGGTGCACGTCGCGGTGACGGGCGAGATGACCGGCTACTACGCCGACTTCGCCCCGCTCTCGGCGCTTGCGAAGGCCTGGACCCAGGGGTTCTTCCACGATGGCACCTGGTCGTCGTTCCGTGGACGCGACCACGGCTACCCGATCGATCCGCGGGTGCCGGCCTGGCGGCTCGTGACCTTCGGTCAGGATCACGACCAGATCGGCAACCGGGCGGCCGGCGACCGGCTGTCGCAGACGCTCGACGACCGCAGCCTGCAGCTCGTCGCCGCCCTCACCCTGTTGACCCCCTACACGCCGATGCTGTTCATGGGGGAGGAGTGGGCGGCCTCAACGCCCTGGCAGTTCTTCACATCGCATCCCGAGCCCTGGCTCGCCACCGCCACCGCGGAGGGACGCATCGACGAGTTCGCGCGCATGGGCTGGGATCGCGCGCTCGTGCCCGACCCGCAGGATCCCGAGACCTTCCGGCGTTCCAAGCTGCGCTGGGACGAGATCGGCGACGGTCGGCACGCTCGCACTCTCGCCGTCTACCGCGAACTCGCGGCCCTGCGCCGCAGCGAGCCCGCACTGACCGATCCCGTCTTCGCACACACCCGCGCCGAGGTGGACGAGCAGCAGCGCTGGGTGCGCCTCGGCCGCGGCGATCTCGAGCTCGTGCTCAACCTCGCCGAGACGCAGCGGTCGGTCCCGGTGGGCGGCGCTGCGCACCGCCTCTGGGAGACGGATGCCGCGAGCACGAAGCTGCGGGGCGATTCGGTCACGCTCGGCGGCCGGTCGGCCGTCGTGCTGCGGATCACGCGACCGGAGTGATCTCGGCCGATCCGCTCAGTCGACGCCGAGGAACGAGCGGTCGGTGAGGACGATCGGGCCGGCTTCGGTGATCGCGACGGTGTGCTCCCAGTGGGCGCCGCGAGAGCCGTCCGCGCTGCGGAGCGTCCAGCCGTCCGGGTCGGTGATGAGTTCATCGGTCGTGGCGAGGAACCACGGCTCGAGCGCGACGACGAGGCCTGGGCGCAGCGGGTAGCCGCGGTTGGCCTTGCCGTCGTTGGGCACGTGCGGGTCGCCGTGCATGACCCGACCGACCCCGTGTCCGCCGAAGTCCGTGTTGATCGCGTAGCCGTCGGCGTGCGCGACCTTCGAGATCGCGTGCGAAATGTCGCCGATCCGCTTGCCGACGCGCGCGGCCGCGATCGCGGCATCCAATGCCCGCTTCGTGGTGTCGATCAGGGCGAGGTCCTCTTCGCGGGGGGTGCCGACGACGAACGAGACGGCCGAGTCCGCCACCCAGCCGTCGATCGACACGGCGAAGTCGAGCGACACCAGATCGCCGTCGCGCAGGGCGTAGTCGAAGGGGAGGCCGTGCAGCACGGCGTCGTTGACCGAGGTGCAGATCACCTTGCCGAACGGACTGGCGCCGAACGACGGGTGATAGTCGATGTAGCAGGACTCCGCGCCGGCGCGCCGGATCAGATCGTGGGCGCGACGGTCGATCGCCAGGAGGTTCGTCCCGACCTTCGTCTCGTCGCGGAGCGTGGCGAGGGTCTCTGCCACGAACCGCCCCGCCGGTCGCATCTGCTCGATCTCGGCCGGGGTGCGCAGTTCGATCATCCTGTTCCTCTCGTCGATCCATTCTGGCGGATCGAATCTGGCGCGGGCTGTGAGGACACCGACTGACACGCCCATCCCGCCTCTGCACCTCGTCATTCGGCGTAGCATCAGTGCCATGTGGCTGCGTCGCGCGTACTACGGCTGGCTGATCCCGGCGGCGTTCCTGCTGCCCCTGTGGCTCCTCGTGGGCTGGGCGGTGTTCCGCGCAGGGGGCTGGGCGTTCCTGTGGACCCTCTTCCTCGCGATCCCAGCTGTCTTCATCGGACAGCTGGTTCTGACATTCCTCGTGCGTGCGCGCGGCACCGTGCGTTCGCACCGGGCGGTCTCCTGGTGGGATGTCCTCGGCTTCACGGTGTGGCACGCGCTGATCATCGCGCTGGGCTTCTTCAACCAGGCCTGGTGGGCGCCGGTCATGATCGTGACGATCCTGGTGGGGGTCGGCCTGTTCTGGCTCACACTCTGGCAGCTGCTCCGCGAGGCCAAGCCGTCGGGCATGGTGATGTACACGACGGAGGGCATCGCGTACGTGCCGCCGACGGCATCTCCCCAGGATCAGCCCCAGCCGAACGAGGTCATCGTTCTCACCGAGAAGCGCGACGCCGACCGCAGCTGACCCAGGTTTTGGCTCGCCGGGGCATCCATGGCAGAATGGATCTTTGTGCCCCGACCAGGCTCTGCCTCAGGGGAGTCCGTCGCCTGACGCATGCGTCGGCGGCCTCGGGCACACGAATCCTTTTCCTTCCAACTCGCGGTCGACCTGTGGCGGCCGCAGAGAGACATGATCATGCAGATCCTCGACTCCGTCGATGCGGCATCGCTCCGCAACGACATCCCCGTCTTCGCCCCCGGCGACAACGTGAAGGTTCACGTCAACATCACCGAGGGAAACCGCTCCCGTATCCAGGTCTTCCAGGGCGTCGTCCTGGGCCGCTCGGGTGACGGCGTGCGTGAGACCTTCACGGTCCGCAAGATCAGCTTCCAGGTGGGCGTGGAGCGCACCTTCCCGGTGCACAGCCCGGTCATCGACCACATCGAGGTCGTCACCCGTGGCGACGTGCGTCGCGCGAAGCTCTACTACCTGCGCAACCTCCGCGGCAAGAAGGCCAAGATCAAGGAGAAGCGCGACCGCTGACGCGCTCTTCCTGACGAAACCCCGGGTGATCCACCCGGGGTTTCGTCGTCTCGTTTGAGGGTCGTCACCAGATGACGCGCGTGCGCCGCCTGCGTGCGACGGAGTGTGCGACCCTTGATTCATCGACTCGCCGACGTCCCGGCGAGCCCGGCGAAGGATCCCATGACGACCGAGCAGACCGCCCCCGCGGAGCCGATCCCGACGCCGCGCCGATCGTCCGATGGCTCCAGACGACATCGCGGGTGGCTTTACTTCCTGCGGGACGTCCTCGTGATCGTGCTCATCGCGATCCTGGTGTCGTTCCTCGTCAAGACGTTCGTGGTGCGCTCGTTCTACATCCCGTCGGGATCCATGGAGGACACGCTCCTGGTGAACGACCGGATCCTCGTCGATGAGATCACGCCGCGCTTCGGCGGCTATGCCCGCGGGGAGATCATCGTCTTCCGTGACCCGGGCGGCTGGCTTCCGCCGTCGGCCGCGGCAGCGCGCCCGCCGGTCATCGAGGCCGTCGACTGGGTGCTCGCCCTCGTCGGCCTGTCCGCCCCGGATTCGGACGACCACCTCGTCAAGCGACTCATCGGGCTGCCCGGCGATCACGTGATCTGCTGCAACGCGATCGGCCAGGTGACCGTCAACGGCGTGCCGGTCGACGAGACCGCGTACCTGAAGCTGCCGAACGGCGAGACCAGGGCGTCCGGCGATCCCTTCGACATCGTCGTGCCCGACGACAGCCTCTGGGTGCTCGGCGACAACCGCTATCGGTCGAAGGACTCGCGCTACAACCAGGATCAGCCCGGCAAGGGCTTCGTCCCGGTCGAGAACGTCGTAGGCCGCGCGTTCCTCATCACGTGGCCGCTCGGCCGCTTCGGCGCCCTCGATTTCCACCCCGAGGTGTTCGCGGGGGTTCCCCAGCCATCGCCCGACGCGACGGCCAGCCCCCAGGAGGGCTCGTCGAAATGACCGTGGTCGAGCCGCGACTGACCCTCGAGCGCCGGCTCCTGCGCGAGCATCCGATCGTGATCGCCTGCGATGAGGTCGGTCGCGGGGCCCTGGCAGGCCCGGTGGCGGTGGGCGCTGCAGTGCTCACCCCGGTCGGTGCGCGCCGGCGCATCCCCGCCGGTCTGCGCGACTCGAAGCTGGTTCCGGAGCCGAAACGGGCGGATGTCGCGGCTCGCGCCGCCGCGTGGGTGTCGGCGAGCGCCGTCGGTTGGGCCAGCAGCGCCGAGATCGACGAGATCGGCATCATGCGGGCGCTCGGGATGGCCACGATCCGCGCCCTCGCCGATCTCCGTGGGCAGGGCGTCGTCCCCGAGGAGGCGATCGTGCTGCTGGACGGCAACTACGACTACATCACTCCGGCCGGCGCACATGGGCTCACCGTCCGCCCGGTGATCAAGGCCGACCGCGACTGCGCGAGTGCGGCCGCGGCATCCGTCATCGCCAAGGTCGCGCGGGACGCATTCATGACCCAGCTGCACGACGAGGTTCCCGCCTACAGCTGGAACCGCAACAAGGGCTACGCGAGCCCTGATCACCGCGAGGCGATCCGCGTGTACGGCATCAGCACCCACCACCGGGCGTCCTGGTCGATCACCGATGCCCCGACCCTCTTCTGAGCCGGACTGCGCGGTCGCGCCCCAGCGCGCGACCGTAAGATGGAAGCACCATGGATGACGAAGTCTTCGAGGACTACGACCGCGAACTGGAACTGGCGCTCTACCGCGAGTACCGCGACGTCGTCTCGCAGTTCCAATATGTGATCGAGACCGAGCGCCGGTTCTACCTCGCGAACGAGGTCAACGTCGTTCGGCGCGACACCGAGCACGACTTCTACTTCGAGATCTCGATGACCGATGTGTGGGTGTGGGACATCTACCGCGCCGACCGGTTCGTGAAGTCGGTGCGTGTGCTCACGTTCAAGGACGTGAACGTCGAGGAGCTCTCGCGTCGCGACTTCCACCTCCCCGAGGAGCTCTCGCTCGACAGCTGAGCGCTGTCGGCGGGTCGGTGTTCCACCCGCTCCTCCACACCGGCACCGGTTCGGGGTGATCCACGGATGCGCCGTTGACCTCGTCGCGCCCCGCGGTCCGCGCGACAGCATGCCTTCATGGCTGACAAGGACGTGCTGGGACGGGCGGGCGAGCAGCGTGCCGCCCGACACTTCGAGACACTCGGCTTCGAGGTGCTCGATCGCAATTGGCGGGCGCGCGGGGGAGAGCTCGACCTCGTCGTCGCGACCGCCCGAGAGCTCATCGTGGTCGAGGTCAAGACCCGCAGCACCGAGAGCTTCGGACACCCGTTCGAGGCGCTCACCGAGCAGAAGAAGGCGCGCCTCTGGCGGCTGGCGATGGCCTGGATTGCGGCTCATCCCGACCAGGCGCAGGGCAGACGGCTGCGCATCGACGCGATCGGGCTGATCGGAGCGGACCCGGCTTCGGCCACGCTCGAGCACTTGGCCGGCATCGTATGACGGTCGCGCGCACGTGGTCGGTCGCCCTGCTCGGGGTCGAGGGCGCCCTGGTCGAAGTCGAAGCCGATCTGTCCAATCAGACCCCAGAGCTCAAGATCATCGGCCTCGCCGACAAAGCGCTCGGTGAGGCCGCGAGGCGCGTCCACAATGCGTGCGCCAACAGCGGGCTGTCGCTCCCGCGGCGTCGGCTCACCATCAACCTCTCGCCGGCGAGCCTGCCCAAGCAGGGCTCCGGCTTCGATCTCGCGATCGCCATCGCCTCGCTCGCGACGGAGGTGGAGATGGATGCCGCGTCCCTCGCGTCGACCGTCCACCTCGGCGAGCTCGGGCTCGACGGCCGGCTCAGGCCGGTTCCCGGCATCCTTCCCGCTGTCGTCGCAGCGGCCCGCGAAGGCATCACCCGCGTCGTCGTGCCGCAGGCGAACACCGCCGAGGCGGAGCTGGTCGAGGGTGTCACCGTGCTCGGCGCCGTCAACCTCGCCGAGGTCGCGCGCTGGCACGGGGCCCGCGTCGCTGCGATCGTCCAAGACCCGATCCTGCCTCCCGAGACGGCGACGACGCCGCTTCCGATCCCGGAGCTCGCCGAGGTCATCGGTCAGCGCGAGGCCGTCGATGCGCTCGTCGTGGCGGCCGCTGGTGGTCATCACCTCCTGATGTGCGGACCCCCGGGAGCGGGCAAGACAATGCTCGCGCGGCGCCTTCCCGGCATCCTCCCTCCGCTGGACGAATCGGCCGCGCTGACGGCAGCCACGATCCGCTCGCTCGCCGGGGAGCCCGTGACGACCCTCACCCGCACGCCGCCGTTCGAGGCTCCGCACCACTCGGCGAGCGTGGCGGCCTTGGTCGGCGGCGGATCCCGGGTGGTGCGACCGGGCGCGATCGCCCGTGCGAGCGAAGGAGTCCTGTTCCTCGACGAAGCGGGCGAGTTCCCGTCGAACGCGCTGGATGCGCTCCGTCAGCCGCTGGAGAGCGGAGCCATCGTGATCCACCGTGCGGGCGCCACCGCCTCGTTCCCGGCACGGTTCCAGCTCGTCCTCGCGACCAACCCGTGCCCGTGCGGCGACTACGGGGTTAAGGGCGGCTCATGCAGCTGCCCGCCGATGGCGATCCGCCGCTACCTCGGGAGGCTCTCCGGACCCCTCCTGGACCGCATCGACATCGAGCTCTCGCTCGCCCGTGTCGCTGTCGCGCACGCGGTGACGGCCGGGGGCGAGACGGTCACCACGGCGACCGCCCGAGAGCGCGTGCGCGAGGCGCGCGCGAGATCCGCGGCACGGCTCGCCGGCACGCCATGGCGCCTCAACGCGCAGGTGCCGGGCACGTGGCTGCGCCAGGGACCGCTCGCGCCAGACCCCGAGGTGCGCCGCCCGCTCGATGCGGCGCTCCATCGCGGAGCGCTGACGCTGCGGGGCTATGACCGGGTGCTGCGCGTCGCGTGGTCGATCGCGGATATCACCGGCAGCGACCGTCTGGGCGCTGCCGAGATCGGCCGGGCGCTGTATCTGAAGAAGGGAATCACACAATGAAGGCATTGGATCTGAGCGCTCGGCATGCCCGGCAGCAGCTCGCCGGCATCGTCCGCATCGACGAACTGAGCGACGAGGCGATCGTCGATCGGTGGTCGAGAGCGGTCTGGAGTCACCTCGTCGAGCCCGGCGACGGCATCGCCGGTCGGCTGATCGAGACTCTCGGCGCCGAGGGGGCGCTGCGCACTCTGCTCGCGGGACCACCGCACGACCAGCTGGGTGGACTGTCGCTGCGGGAGCTCGCCGAAGCGTGGAAGCGATGGCAGCCGCGGCTGGCCGCCGATCCGCTGGCGACCGCGCTCGAGATCGCCCGGCGCCAGAGTATTTGCCTCGTCGGTCCGGCCGATCCGGACTGGCCGGACCAGCTTGACGACCTCGGCGCGCACGCGCCGGTGTGCCTCTGGGTGCGCGGCGACGTCGGGGCGCTCCGTCGCCTCCGGCCGTCGGTGGCGGTGGTCGGGGCTCGGGCGGCGACGTCGTACGGCGAGCACGTCGCGGTCGAGATCGCGTCCGACCTGGCCGGCGGGGGAGTGCCGATCGTGTCAGGCGCGGCGTACGGGATCGACGGGGCCGCCCACCGCGCCGCGCTGGCCGTCGGCGGCCTCACCGTGGCCCTCCTCGCCGGCGGCGCAGACCGCTCCTACCCGGTCGGCCATGCTCAGCTGATCGACCGCATCGCCGCCACGGGTGCGGTGATCAGCGAGGTTCCCTGCGGCTCCGCGCCCACGAAGTGGAGGTTCCTGCAGCGGAATCGGTTGATCGCCGCTTTGGCCGGTGCCGTGGTGGTGGTCGAGGCAGGGTGGCGCAGCGGCTCGCTCAACACGGCAGGGCACGGCGTGTCACTCGGACGCCCCCTCGGAGCCGTGCCGGGACCTGTGACCAGCGCCGCCTCGGCCGGGTGCCACCGGCTGCTCCGCGAGTTCGGTGCCGCCTGCATCACCGACGGCGCCGATGTGCGAGAGCTGCTCGGACTGGTCGAGCCCGGGGCGCAGGCTGTCGACGAGGCGCTGTTCACGATGGGCGCCGACGACGGCCGGCCCTGGACCGACCACCGCACGCGGGCGACCGACGCGCTCAGCACCCGCGCATGGCGCGACGTGACCGACGTCGCGCGGCGCAGCGGCATGAGCGTTGCGGCGATCGAGAGTCTGCTGGGTCTCCTCGCACTCGAAGGCCTCGTGCAGGGTGGGCCGCAGGGCTGGCGGAAGGTTCCGGTGGGCTGACCTGTGCCAGGGCGCGGAGCGCCGCGGACCCGGTGTCGGCCGATGCGGGCATGCTGGCCGTATGCGGATCGACGAAGCGGCGGAGGTGTACACCGCCTATCTGCGCGACGTCCGGCGACTGTCCGATGCCACCGTGCGCGCCTACCGCTCGGACCTGGCCGATTTCGCCGCGAGCGCCGGCTCCACCGATTTCGAGGATGTCGATCTCGAGCTGCTCCGCGAGTGGCTGTGGGCGGCCACCAAGCGCGGCGATGCGCGTTCCACGATCGCCCGGCGTACGGCGGCCGTGCGGGGGCTGTTCTCCTGGGCGCTCGAGCACGGGCATGTCACGTCGGACCCGTCCCTCCGACTCGTCTCGCCGAAGCGTGGGCGGACACTCCCGAAAGTGGCCACCGCGGACGCCCTGTCATCCCTGCTCGATGAGCTCTCCCGCGCGGCATCCGGCGGCGATCCGATCGCGCTGCGGGATCACGCCATCCTCGAGCTGCTCTACGGCTCGGCGGTGCGTGTCTCGGAGCTGTGCGGCCTCGACATAGACGACCTCGATCCCGATCGCCGCACGGCACGCGTGACCGGAAAGGGAGACAAGGAGCGCGTGGTGCCGTACGGTCTGCCGGCGTCGAAGGCGCTGGAGGCCTATCTCGTGCGCGGCCGGCCTGCGCTCACCGCCCGTCGCGCATCGTCCACGGCCGATCGTCCGCTGTTCCTCGGCGCCCGCGGAGGTCGGCTCGGATCCCGCGCGGTCTACGATCTCGTCGCCCGCACCCTCGGCCCGATCGTCGGCGGTGCCGCAGGGCCGCACGCCCTCCGCCACTCCGCCGCGACCCATCTTCTGGACGGGGGCGCTGACCTGCGCACGGTTCAGGAACTGCTCGGCCACGCGAGTCTCGGCACCACCCAGATCTACACCCACGTGTCCAGCGAACGTCTCGCCGCGGTATACCGGCTGGCTCACCCGCGGGCGTAGTCGCGGCATCCGGAGTCAGTCGCAGCAGGGCAGCAGCACCGCGCGCGGCAGTGCCCCGAACAGCAGCAGCGGGTTGACGTACTCGCCGCCCAGTCGCACGCCGAAGTGAATCGTCCCAGGCGGCGCATGCCCGCCGACCGAAGTCACGCCGACCCTCTGGCCCCTGTCCACCCGCTGGCCGACGACCACCGCACCGTCGACCGGTTCGAGGGTGGTGACGAGCCCACCGTAGTGGTCGATCGTGACGACCCCGCGGCCGGCGATGCTCCCCGTGAAAGCGATCACTCCGTCGGCGGGGGCGCGGACTTCGGCACCCGCGGCGGCCGCCAGATCGATGCCGCGATGCCCCGGACCGAAGCGATGCGCGGGGGCGACGTACGCCACCACGATCCGCACCGGATGCACCGGCCACACCCAGCGCAGCGCAGAGGTGCCGAGCTCGAGCCCGACCGCGGGGCGAGCGAGACCTGCCGCGGCATCGGCGGGTGGCGATGCCGCGGAGACGCTGAAGGCGAGCAGCACGACGACGAGCGGGAGCGTGAGAAGACGGGCCACAGCTCAGGGTCGCCCGCTTCCGACGTGCACAGGCGGCCGTTGACGAAGGCCGGGGGGAGCGGCTCACCCTGGATGCGGGGGAGGAGACGGCGGCTGATACACTGGAAAGGCATCCCGCTGTGCGGGGTGACTCCGCGTGCCCAATGCGCGACTAACCGGTTCGCCGGTCCCTGAGCTTGTCGAAGGGCGTCGCGCGGCATCACACCCATCGGTCTCCAGAGCGAAAGCGCTGCGAGTGGGCGTGTGTCCGGGCACCAGGCTCGCCGGCCGAACGGTCCGGCGCAATCAACCGCAAGAGGCGCGCAAGCGCCAGGACAGGAGAACGGCCATGGCCGTCGTCACCATTCGCCAGCTGCTCGACAGCGGCGTCCACTTCGGACACCAGACCCGCCGGTGGAACCCGAAAGTCAAGCGCTTCATCCTCACCGAGCGCAGCGGCATCCACATCATCGACCTGCAGCAGTCGCTGACGTACATCGACAAGGCGTACGAGTTCGTCAAGGAGACGGTCGCCCACGGCGGCACGATTCTCTTCGTCGGCACCAAGAAGCAGGCACAGGAAGTCCTCGCGGAGCAGGCCACGCGCGTCGGTCAGCCCTACGTGAACCAGCGCTGGCTCGGTGGTCTGCTGACCAACTTCCAGACGATCTCCAAGCGCCTCGCGCGCATGAAGGAGCTCGAGGAGCTCGACTACGAGGTTCCCGCGAACAGCGGCTTCACCAAGAAGGAGCTCCTGCTCAAGAAGCGCGAGCTCGACAAGCTCCACAAGTCGCTCGGCGGCATCCGCAACATGACCAAGACGCCTTCGGCGATCTGGGTCGTCGACGCGAAGCGCGAGCACCTCGCGATCAACGAGGCCACGAAGCTGGGCATCCCGGTCATCGGCATCCTCGACACGAACGCCGACCCGGACGAGTTCCAGTACCCGATCCCCGGCAACGACGACGCGATCCGTTCGGTGAGCCTGCTCACCCGCATCATCGCCGACGCCGCCGCCGAGGGCCTCATCCAGCGCCACAACCCGGCCGACGAGTCGGCTGAAGCTGCCGAGCCCCTGGCCGACTGGGAGCGCGAGCTGCTCGAGCAGGGCGCGGCTGAAGAGGTCGCTGACGCGGTCGTCGAAGCCGTCGTCGAGGCTGAGGCCGCCTCGGGCATCGATGTGGTCGAGGTCGACGTGGTCGAGGTCGTCACCGAGACCGCCGATGGCGTCGAGGTCGAGGTCGTCGAGGTCGACATCGTCGAGGCTGACGCAGCCGAGGCCGAGGTCGCCGAGGCCCCCGAGGCCGACGCCAAGTAGTCACGCGCAGGCACTCCGCCTGCAGGATTCCGTCTCGGCGGTGCCGACCGTCATGCGCGCGTCGGCCCCGCCGAGACATCCCCAGAACTCACACAAACCAAGGAGCCGCCACCCATGGCAAACTTCACGATCGCCGACATCAAGGCGCTGCGCGAGCAGCTCGGAACCGGCATGGTCGACACCAAGAAGGCTCTCGAAGAGGCTGACGGCGACGTCGAGAAGGCCGTCGAGATCCTGCGCCTGAAGGGCGCGAAGGGCAACGCCAAGCGCGCCGACCGCTCGACGAGCGAAGGCCTCATCGCCTCCCGCGAGGTCGATGGCAAGGTCACGATCCTCGAGCTCGCGTGCGAGACCGACTTCGTCGCGAAGAACGTCCGCTTCATCGCGCTGGCCGACAAGGTCGCGGATGCCGCGGCCGCCGTCGCCGCCGACTCCGTGGAGGCTGCCCTCGCGGCTCCGGCCGGCAGCCAGTCCGTCGCTCAGCTGATCGACGACGAGGCCGCCATCATCGGCGAGAAGGTCGAACTGCGTCGCGTGCGCACGCTGTCCGGCGACAAGTTCGAGATCTACCTGCACAAGACGAACAAGGACCTGCCCCCGCAGGTCGGCGTCGTGCTGGCGTACACGGGTGACGACGCCGAGACCGCCCGCAGCCTGGCGCAGCACATCTCGTTCGCGAACCCGTCCTACCTCAGCCGCGACGAGGTCCCCGCGGCCGACGTCGACAAGGAGCGCGAGATCGTCACCGAGATCTCGCGTCAGGAGGGCAAGCCGGAGGCTGCCCTTCCGAAGATCGTCGAGGGTCGCGTGAACGCGTTCTTCAAGCAGGTCTCGCTGCTCGACCAGGACTATGCGAAGGACAACAAGCTGTCCGTCGCGCAGGTGGCCAAGAACGCTGGGCTCACGCTCACCGGCTTCGCCCGCTTCAAGGTCGGCGCGTAGCACTTCAGGAAGGCCCGCATCGCAAAGCCGATGCGGGCCTTTCGCCTGCGTTCGATAGTCTGCAAACGCCACGAGAGGATCCCACGTGATCGATGAAGCGACCGGACGCCGCCGCGTCCTCCTGAAATTGTCCGGTGAGGCGTTCGGGGCGGGCCAGCTCGGCGTGAATCCCGATGTCGTCAGCCAGATCGCTCGCGAGATCGCCGCCGCGGTCGGACAGGTCGAGATCGCCATCGTGGTCGGTGGCGGCAACTTCTTCCGCGGCGCTGAGCTCAGCCAGCGCGGCATGGACCGCGGTCGTGCCGATTACATGGGCATGCTCGGCACCGTGATGAACGCGCTCGCGCTGCAGGACTTCCTGGAGCAGGCCGGCGCGGCCACCCGCGTGCAGTCCGCCATCTCGATGACGCAGGTCGCCGAGCCCTACATTCCGCGCCGCGCCGAGCGGCACATGGAGAAGGGCCGCGTCGTGATCTTCGGCGCCGGGGCGGGTCTTCCCTACTTCTCGACCGACACGGTCGCCGCCCAGCGCGCGCTCGAGATCGGCGCGATCGAGGTGCTCGTCGCCAAGAACGGCGTCGATGGTGTGTACACCGCCGATCCGAAGAAGGATGCCTCGGCCACCCGCATCGACCGCATCACCTACCAGGACGCGCTGCAGCGCGGCCTGAAGGTCGTCGACTCGACCGCGTTCAGCCTCTGCATGGACAACGGCATGGACATGCGCGTGTTCGGCATGGAGCCCGCGGGCAACGTCACCCGCGCCCTCCTGGGGGAACCGATCGGCACGCGCGTCACGGTCTGAGCCCGCCTCCCCGGCTAGACTGATGCTCTTGTAAGCCACGAGGGGAGTCGCTGTGATCGCCGACGTTCTGTCCGATGCCGGGGTGCGCATGGATCGCGCCGTGGAGGCAGCGAAGGAGGACTTCGCGACCGTCCGGACGGGTCGGGCGAACCCCCAGCTCTTCCAGAAGATCCTGGTCGACTACTACGGGACTCCGACGCCGTTGGCTCAGCTCGCCTCGCTCAACAACCCCGAGGCGCGCACGATCGTCGTGACGCCCTACGACAAGTCGGCGCTCAAGGCCATCGAGCAGGCGATCCGCGACACGCCCAACCTCGGCGCCAACCCGACCAACGACGGCAACCTCGTGCGGGTCACCCTTCCCGAGCTCACCGAGGAGCGCCGTCGTGAGTTCGTCAAGATCGTGCGGACCAAGGGCGAAGACGCGAAGGTGCACGTGCGCGGCATCCGTCGCAAGTCCAAGGACGATCTCGACGACCTCAAGAGCGAGTTCGGCGAGGACGAGCTGGCACGTGCCGAGAAGGAACTCGACGCTCTGACGCGCTCGCACGTCGACGCCATCGACGAGGCCCTCAAGCGCAAAGAGACCGAGCTTCTCGAGGTCTGAGACAGACGATGACCGACCCATCCGGTGATGCACCGGGCGATCCGTCCGCGGATCCCGGACCCGCCCTGACTCGGCGCGAAGCCGCGCAGGCGCGCAAGGCGCCAGAAGAGTCGGCATCGACCGGCGCCTTCCCCGCGCAGGTGCGCTCCGCGCGCAACGAGTTCGAGAGCCAGGTCGCCCATGCGCGCGCCGAGTTCGAAGAGGCCAATGAACGGATCAAGCAGCGGACCGGCCGCGATCTGATCTTGGCGATCCTCATCGGCGTGAGCCTCGCGATCGTGCTGATCGGCTCGCTCGTGTTCGTGAAGTGGGGATTCCTCGCGCTCGCGCTCGCGGCGCTGGTATCCGGACTGTTCGAGTTCTGCCGCGCGCTTCGCACCGCGGGGCGCCGGGTCGATGTCATCCCGCACATCGTCGTCGGGGTCTGCGTGCTCCTCGCCGGGTACTTCCTCAGCCCCTGGCTGCACTGGGTGACGACCATCGTCGCGGTGGCCGTCGTCATCGTGTGGCGGCTGATCGCCCAGATGGCGGTGCGCGACGGACGCAGCTACGGCGATGTGCTCTCCGACGTCATGGCGGCGGGCTTCGTCCAGCTCTATGTGCCGTTCCTGGCCAGCCTGTGCGTGGTGCTGCTGCGCCAGGACGGCGGCGAATGGTGGGTGCTCGCCTTCATCGCGATCGTCATCGCCGCCGACACCGGCGCCTACGCATCCGGCCTCACCTTCGGCAAGCACCCCATGGCGCCGCTCATCAGCCCGAAGAAGACCTGGGAGGGCTTCGCCGGCGCTGGCCTGGCCGCGCTGATCGCGGGACTTCTGCTCGGCCTGTTCATGCTCGGCATCCCCTGGTGGGCGGGGCTCATCACCGGCTTCGTGATCCTGCTGGCTGCCACGACCGGCGACCTCGCGGAGTCGATGATCAAGCGCGACCTCGGCATCAAGGACATGAGCTCCTGGATTCCAGGGCACGGCGGTGTGCTCGACCGCCTGGACTCCGTCCTTCCTTCGGGTCTCGCGGCCTTGATCCTCTACTACCTTCTCTCCCCGCTGGCGGCCTGATGTCTGAATCCGATCTCGAGAACCCCTCCGCCCCACCGGCGCCGGCCTTCCCGGATGCACCGCACCGCGGCCGCGGTTATGAGAAGCGTGCGGTCGAGGCGTTCCTCGCGCACGCGCGCACCGCGTTCGAACTCGGGGACGAGTCGACCTCCATGACCTCTGCCGACATCCGGCACGTCGCCTTCCCGATCGTGAAGCACGGCTATTCGATCGCCGCGGTGGATGCCGCGCTCGGCCGGATCGAAGACGCCTTCGCCGCCCGCGAGCGCCGGCTCGCGCTCACTGAGAGCGGCGTCGGCGCCTGGGTGGGCCAGACCAAGGAGACCGCGCAGGTCGTGCTGGATCGTCTCTCCCGTCCGCGCGGGCACCGCTTCACGCGCGTGAACGCGCTGCGCTACGGATACCGCATCGACGAGGTGGATCTCGTCGCCGACAAGATCTCCCGCTACCTGGAGACGGGCGATTCGGTGAGTGTCGAGCAGGTTCGGGCGGTCGCCTTCCGCATGCAGCGCGGCGGGTACCGCGAGACTCAGGTCGATGCCGTGCTGGACGCGGTCGTCGAGGTGATGCTCGCCGTCGCATGAGCATTGCATGAGGGTCCGAGTCCGTCGGATGGCATGCTCCGGCTTCGCCGGGTACACTCAGGGACACTGTGACTTCCGGCAACGAGATGATTCCCGTGGCGCCCCGACGGATGCGTCGTCACGAACCGGCCCCCGCAGCGACGATCACCGTCGCTCCGGTCGGAGTGCCTGCCGCGACACCACGGTGGTCCCGCAGGCGCGGAGTGGTGAGCGTCTTCGCCGCGCTGGCCGCGATCGGATTCGTCGCGGCGTATGTCGGACCCATGGGCTCGGTGCTGGGCGAGGCCAACGCCGCCGAGACCACGCCGGTCACGCTCTACGCGAGTGGACTGGGTGACACGCAGACTCTGGCCCTGGATGCCGCGGTCTCGGAGGAGGCTGTCTCGTTCGACCGAGGCGGCTACACGGTGTACGTCAAGCCGAAGCCCCCGCCCCCGCCTGCGCCCGTCGTCGGCAAAACCACGGGGTCCTCTGGAGCCGCCAAGTGGTCGCCGCCATTCGTCTCACCCGACCCCGGTACGGCGCAGTCCATCGCCTACGGCATGGTGCAGGCGCGTGGTTGGGGCGACTCCGAATTCGCCTGCCTCGTGGCGCTGTGGAACCGGGAATCCGGCTGGCGGGTCAACGCGTACAACGCGGGCAGCGGCGCATACGGCATCCCGCAGGCTCTGCCCGGCAGCAAGATGGGCTCGGTTGCGCCCGACTGGGAGTCCAACCCGGCCACGCAGATCACCTGGGGCCTGAACTACATCGGCGGCCGCTACGGCTCGCCGTGCGGTGCCTGGAACCATTCGCAGAGCACCGGCTGGTATTGAGCCCATGCCGCGGTCGAACCGTCGGCGTCCTGGCGCGGCGGGCAACGAGTCCTTCGAGCGCATGGTCGCGGGGTGGAAGCGCACCGAGACGCGCCGTGGCGCGGAGTGGACGGTTCAGCCGGTGAGCGGAGCCCAGGCCGTCAAGGCGTACACCTGCCCGGGGTGCGGGCGGCAGATCGACCCCGGTGTGGCACACCTCGTGGCCTGGCGGGCAGACGGGGTGCTCGGCGAGGAGGCCGACCTGGCCGCGCGCCGACACTGGCACACGCACTGCTGGAGGATCGGCTGACGTGGAAATCCGTGGACCCGTGCTCCTGCCCGCCCGGCGCGAGGACATCGAACTCGAGACGCTCGACGGGCTGACGCTCGTCGGAGAGCTCGCCATGCCGGCAGAGCATGCGCCGGTCGCGACGCTCGTGACGCTGCATCCGCTCCCGACGGCGGGCGGGTTCATGGACTCGCACATCCTTCGCAAGGCCGCCGCTCGTCTGCCTGCGCTGGCCGACCTCGCCGTGCTGCGGTTCAACACGCGCGGCACGACGTCGCCCCGCGGGACGAGCGACGGCGCGTTCGACGGCGGACAGGCGGAGGCCTTCGATCTGGCGGCGGCGATGGACTTCGTCCGGGACCGCGCGCTGCCGCATCCCTGGCTCGTCGGGTGGTCATTCGGCACCGAGATCGCGCTGAAGTACGGCCGCGACCACGAGGTCGAGGGGGTGATCCTCCTGTCGCCTCCGCTGCACCGCGCCGGACCGGACGAGGTGGCCGCGTGGGAGGGCGACCGGCGCCGGATGATCGCGCTGATCCCCGAGTTCGACGATTACCTGCGACCGGATGCCGCGGCCGAAGGCTTCGCGTCGGTCCCGCACGCCGTGCTCATTCCGGTCGAGGGCGGCAAGCACCTGTGGGTCGGCGAGACGCAGACCCGGCGCGTCCTCACGGAGATCGTCGCGGCCGTCAACCCCGGTGCCCTGCCACTCCCGGAGGAGTGGCATGGGTCGTCCGAGTCATCCTGAGCGAAAGCCCGCGGCGAGAAGGCGAGCGCCGTCCGGTCAGCGCTCGTTCTGCCGCGGGATGACCACCTGCCGGTAGATGATCAGGATGCTCGCGGCCACCGGGATCGCGATCAGCGCACCGAGCAGGCCCAGCAGGGAGCCGCCGGCGAGTGCCGCGATGACGACGACCGCTCCGGGGACCGAGACGGCGCGGTTCATGATGCGCGGCGAGATCACGTACGCCTCGATCTGCATGTAGATCAGGTAATAGATCCCCGCGATCAGCGCGGTCGTGGGGGAGCCGGGCGGGATGAAGCAGGCCAGCACGATGAGCGTCGAGCCGGTGAGCGTGCCGACGAGCGGGATCAGCGAGAAGAAGAACGCGACCACGGCGAGCACCGCAGGGAAGGGCGCGCCGATGATCGTGAGGAAGATGGCGCTGAGGATGCCGTTGATGACGCCGAGGCTCAGCTGCCCGATGACGTAGTAGCCGACAGAGTCGGTGATCTGCTCGCCCAGGTCGATGAAGCGGGGTCGCTTCGAGGCGGGCACGAGCTGGTACACCGACCTCTTCAGGGCGGGCGTTGCCGCGGTGAAGTAGATGGTGAGGATCAGGACGATGAAAGCGCCCGTGAGCCCCGCGAACAGGGCGATCCCCGCGCCCAGCACGCTGCCGGTGATCGTCCCGGCGTTCTCGAGCGCCCATTGCTGCACCTGCTGCAGGACAAGATCGAGCTGGAGGTTGGGGAAGGTGCTCGTGACCCAGTTCTCGACGTCCGTCCAGAATCCCTCCCGGTCGACGAGGTCGGTGACTGCCTTGATGAGCTGGCCGACCTGCGTGACGAGGATCGGCAGGATCATGAGCACGATCCCGGCGAACGCGAGGAGCACCGCGAGGATCGTGACCAGCACAGCGGCCCACCGGGGGAATCTGCGCTTCTCGAGCCACGAGATGATCGGGTCGAGACCCAGCGAGAGGAACAGCGCCGTCCCGACATAGAGGAGGATCGTGGAAAGCGTCTGAATGCTGGTGATCAGCAGCAGACCGAGGCCGACCCCCAGAGTCGCGACGAACGCGACCCGGAACGGGTTGTGCACCTTCATGGGGCTCCTGACGTCGGACGGACTCTGTCCCGTCAGGATACGCAGAGGGAGCACTCGACAGCCGGAATGACCCCTCCCGGTCGCCTTTCAGGTGAGTTTCGCTAGTCTGAAATGTCTAGTGAGTGGTCTGCGCCGTCGATCGCGGACCCGAGGAAGGTGTTCTTTCGTGCGTTTCGTGTGGGCCGTTGCAGCATTCGTGCTCGCGGCCGTGATGATCGGAGCGGGGATCGCGCAGCGCACGGTCTTCCAGGGGCCGAAGACGCAGACGACCTCGATTTCGATTCAGGACGAAGCGCCCTACGTGCTCATCGAGGGTGAAGTGCTCACCTCGATGCCCGGTGCGCAGACGCTTCGCGCGTCCGGTGAGGGGCAGATCTTCGCCGCGTACGGACGGACTGCCGACCTGGAGGCGTGGCTCAGCGACTCCACCTACAACGTGGTCAGCGTCGACAAGCACGGGAAGGTCAGTGCGACCATCGTCGAGCCAGGCGCCGCCGACGGTGACGACGCGACGTCCACTCCCGCTGCCGAGACCCCCACGCCTTCGGAGACGCCCGCGGCCGCCGTGCCTGGACGCAATCCCGCCGGGTCCGACCTGTGGCTCGACGAGTTCACCCAGGAAGATCTGCTGATCGCCCCGCTGCAGCTTCCCGACACGATGAGCGTCCTGCTCGCTGCGGACGGCACGGAGCCTGCGCCTTCGACGATCTCCGTCTCCTGGCCGATCGCGAGCTCCACACCGTGGTCCGGTCCGCTCATCGTCGCGGGCGGCATCCTCATGGCCATCGGCATCACCCTGTACATTCTCGGCATCCGCCACGCACGTCGCTCGCGGGGCCCACGCAGAAAGGGGCTTCCGTTGCCCGTCACCGAGCCGATCGACCTTTCCGTCGAGGGGCAGGACAAGGGAGTGATCAGCGCTAGCAAACCGACGCGCAAGGCACTCTCGGGCGGTCGCCGGTCGCTCATCGTGATCCCCGCCGTCGCGGTCTCCGCCCTGCTGTTCACCGGGTGTTCTGCGGACGCCTGGCCGGATCTGGCTGGCAGCCCCACGCCGACTCCCACGGCATCCGTCATCGTCTCCGAAGGCCAGCAGGCGCCCGCGGTGACCAAAGTGCAGGCCGAGCGGATTCTCGCGAGCATCTCGAGCACCGTCGCCGATGCCGATGAAGCCAAGGACCCCGCGCTCGCCGCGACCCGTCTCGATGGAGCGATGCTCTCCGAGCGGGAGACCAACTACAAGCTCCGCACGGCGATCGCGGACTACGCGCCGCCGTCGGCCATCCCGTCCAAGCCGCTGTCGATCCTGCTGCCGCAGGCCGTCGACGGCTGGCCGCGGACCGTGATGGCCGTTGTCACTGATGACGAGAACAAGACCGCGAGCATCATGCTGATGTCGCAGGAAGATGCGTGGGCGCCGTACAAGCTCACGTATCAGTCCAGCCTCGAGGCTGCCACCGAGATGCCCAAACTCGCGCCCGACTACATCGGGTCGACCCAGGTGCCGCCGGACTCGTCCTTCCTCGCCATCGCACCCCAGGATCTGGCTGCTGCGTACGCCGATGTGCTCAACCATGGCGACGACAGCGAGTACGCGGCGCTGTTCACCTCCGACGGCGACCAGTTCCGGGCCGGAGTGGCTGCCGACCGTCAGAAGCGCCTCGACGCGTTCAACGCCACCGGTGCGCAGACCGGCAGCCTGACCTTCGAGTCCACGCCGGGCGCGCACCTGCCGCTCGCACTCGCCACCCTCGAGAGCGGTGCGATCGTCGCCGTCAACATCGACGAGACCGACACGGTGAAGCCGACGAATTCGGATGCCGTCATCAAGGTCGGCGACAACCCCACGGTCAAGACCCTGGCCGGCGCCGATCAGTCGGCGACGGGGTTCTCCACGACCTTCAGCGACCAGCTGTTCTTCTATGTGCCCAGCCAGGGCTCGACCGAGAAGGTGCGCCTGCTCGGCTACGCTTCCGAGATCCTCAACGCAAAGGTGATCACGTGACCGAACCCGCCCCCGGAGCCGTTCTTCGCGGAGCTGTCGACCTGTCCAGCCTGCGCAATCGTCCCGCGGCTCCGCCGCAGGGCGCTGAGCTCCCGGCACCGGATGCGGCCCTCGCGTCGCTGGTGATGGATGTCACGGACGAGACGTTCGGCACGATCCTCGAGCTGTCCAAGACGGTCCCGGTCGTGGTCGATCTCTGGGCCGAGTGGTGCGGGCCGTGCAAGCAGCTCAGCCCGATCCTGGAGCGGGTGGTCGCCGAGCTGGATGGGCGCGTCGTGCTCGCCAAGGTCGATGTCGATGCCAACCCGCAGCTCTCCCAGGCCTTCCGCGCGCAATCGATCCCGCTGGTCGTCGCCCTGATCGCGGGACAGCCGGTGCCGATGTTCACCGGGGCCGTGCCCGAGGCCCAGGTGCGCGAGGTGTTCGCACAGCTGCTGCAGGTCGCCGCGCAGAACGGTGTCGCCGGTCGCGTCCAGGTCGACGAGCCGGACGACGCCGCAGCCACGGACGAACCCGAAGAGCCCGCGCTTCCGCCGCTGCACCTCGAGGCCTTCGAGGCGATCGAGGCAGGGGACTACCCCCGCGCGATCGCGGCCTACGAGAAGGCGCTCGCCGAGGATCCGCGCGACGCCGAGGCCAAGGCCGGACTCGGGCAGGTCCGCCTGCTCGAGCGCATCCAGGGCGCTGATCTGGGCGAGGCCCGGGCCGCAGCGGCCGCGGCGCCGAACGACCTCGGGGCGCAGTTCGCCGTCGCAGACCTCGATCTCGCCGGTGGGCACGTGGACGACGCGTTCGGACGCCTCCTCGACCTGTTCGCCGTGCTGCCGTCGGAAGAGCGCGCACCCGTGCGCGAGCGCCTGCTCGAGCTGTTCGCCCTGGTCGGCGACGCGGACCCGCGCGTGCTCAAGGCACGCGGCCGCCTCGCCAGCCTGCTCTTCTAGGAGCCCGGCCGCTCGACGTCGGCCGTTCCGATGCCGGCCGACGTGCCGCTGGGCGGTCAGCCGTGGGTCGGCGACGGGATGTGCGCCTGCGGGTCGTGCCGCAGCCACAGCACTCCCAGGGGTGGGAGCACCATCGATGCGCGCTTCCCCGCGTCGGTCGCGACGAGGCCCATGTTGCCCACGCCGGATCCGCCGTAGACCTGCGCGTCGGAGTTGAGGACTTCGTGCCAGACCCCTGCTTCGGGCAGGTCCAGTTCGTACCCGTACACCGGCACTCCGGAGAAGTTCGACACGACGACGATCGTGTTCCCGTGCCAATCGCGGCGGGCGAACGCCACGACGTTCGGATTCCAGGTGGGTCCGCCCAGCCGGGTGAACGCGGCGCCGTCGCTGTCCCTCGCCCAGAGGGCGGAGTGGGCGCGATAGGCGCGGTTCAGCTCCGCGACGAAGCCGTGCAGCTGGGCGTGCGACGGCTGATCGAGCAGCCACCAGTCCAGCGACCGACCCTCGGACCATTCGGACATCTGCCCGAACTCCTGCCCCATGAACAGGAGCTGCTTGCCCGGGTGACCCCACATGTACGCGAGGAAGGCGCGCATGTTCGCCAGCTTCTGCCAGTGGTCGCCCGGCATGCGGGCGAACAGGCTGCCCTTGCCGTGGACGACTTCGTCGTGGCTGATCGGGAGCATGTAGTTCTCGCTGAAGGCGTAGACGAAGGCGAAGGACAGCTCGCCTTCGTGATGCGACCGGTACATGGGATCGCGCTTGATGTACTGGAGCGAGTCGTTCATCCAGCCCATGTTCCACTTGAAGCCGAATCCGAGTCCCGCGTGGTCGGTCGGGGCGGTGACGCCGGGGAAGCTGGTGGACTCCTCCGCGATCATCACGACGCCGGGGTAGCGCTTGTAGGCGGTGGCGTTGACCTCCTGCAGAAACCCGATCGCCTCGAGGTTCTCGCGCCCGCCGTGGACGTTCGGCACCCACTCGCCAGGCTCGCGCGAGTAGTCGAGGTAGAGCATCGAGGCCACGGCATCCACGCGCAGACCGTCGACGTGGAATTCCTCGAACCAGTACAGCGCGTTCGCGACGAGGAAGTTTCGCACCTCGCTGCGGCCATAGTCGAAGATGAGGGTGCCCCAGTCCTTGTGCTCGCCGCGTCGCGGGTCGGCGTGCTCGTACAGGGGTTCGCCGTCGAAGCGTGCCAGTGCGAAGGCATCCTTCGGGAAGTGGCCAGGAACCCAGTCCATGATCACGCCGATGCCCGCCTGGTGCAGGCGGTCGATCAGGAGACGGAGCTCATCGGGGCGCCCGAACCGGCTGGTCGGTGCGAAGTAGCCGGTCACCTGGTAGCCCCAGGAGCCGCCGAACGGGTGCTCGGCGAGCGGCATGAACTCGACGTGGGTGAAGCCCTGCGCGGTGACGTATTCGATGAGCTGCTCGGCCGCGTCGCGGTAGGACAGGCCGGGTCGCCACGATCCGAGATGCAGCTCGTAGACAGACATCGGCCCGGACAGCGGCTGCGCAGAGGCCCGCGTGGTCATCCACCCGCCGTCGTTCCAGCGGTAGGCGGATTCCGTGACGACCGAGGCGGTCGCCGGCGGCACTTCCGCGAACCGCGCCATCGGATCGGCCTTGACGACCCACCCGCCGTGGCGCGCGAGCATCTCGAACTTGTAGGTCGTGCCGGCGCCCAGCCCGGGCACGAACAGCTCCCAGATGCCGCTCGCTCCCATTGAGCGCATGGAGTGGCCTTGGCCGTCCCAGCTGTTGAAATCGCCCACGACGCGCGCGGCGCGAGCGTTGGGCGCCCAGACCGTGAAGGACGTGCCGCGGACGCCGCCGTGATCGCGGACGTGCGCGCCGAGGACGTTCCACAGCTGCTCGTGCCTGCCCTCCCGGATGAGGTGGAGGTCGAGCTCGCCGAGCGTCGGGGTGTGCCGGTACGGGTCGTCGGCGATGAAGTCCGGCCCGTCCTGGTAGGTCGTGACGAGGTTGTACGCGCCGGCCTCGCCCGCACGCGTGCCCTCCCAGATGCCGGAGCGCACGTGCTCGAGCGGCACCTCGGTGCCGTCGGCGAAGACGGCGGTCACGCTCTGCGCCAGTGGCCGGCGTGCCCGGACGGTCCACTCGGCGGCGCCCTGCGCGTCCGATCCGGGATGGATGCCGAGCACAGCGTGCGGATCGTGGTGGGAACCGGCGGCGACCGCGTCGATCAGATGGTCATCGAGCGGGGTCATCGTGGCTCCTTGACGTGGAGGATGTGCACCGGCTCGGCGAAGGCGTCGAGCCGGACGAAGTTGTGATCCGACCAGGTCCACTGCTCTCCGGTGAGCAGCTCTTCCACTTCGAACGGCTCGCCGGGGGCGACGCCCCAGATCCGGGTATCCAGGTGGACCATCGTCTGGCGCACCGAGTGCGGGTCGACGTTCGCGACGACGATGATGGTGTCGGCCTTGCCGGTCGGCGAGAGCGCGGCGTCGATGTGCTTGGAGTAGACGAGCACGGCATCGTCGTCGCTCCAGTGCGCGGTGAAGGTGCGCAGCTGGCCGAGCGCGGGATGCGCGCGGCGGATCTCGTTGAGCCGGGTGAGGAAAGGAGCGAGCGAGTTGCCGCGGGCTTCGGCGCCGGCCCAGTCGCGGACCTTGTACTCGTACTTCTCGTTGTCGATGTTCTCCTCGGCGCCCGGACGTGCGACGTTCTCGAAGAGCTCGTAACCCGCGTAGACGCCGTAGAGCGGCGCGCCGGTCGCCGCGATCGCCGCACGGATCCGATACGCGGGCTTCCCGCCGAATTGCAGGTACTCGGTGAGGATGTCCGGGGTGTTCACGAAGAGGTTCGGCCGCAGGTAGTCCGCTGTCTCGTGTGCGATCGATCCGAGGAACTCCTCGAGCTCTTCCTTGGTGTTGCGCCACGTGAAGTAGGAGTAGCTCTGCTGGAATCCGGCTGCGGCGAGACCGCGCATGGGTGCAGGGCGGGTGAAGGCCTCGGCGAGGAACACGGCATCCGGCTGCTCCGCCGTCACGGTGCCGATCAGCCATTCCCAGAACTGCAGCGGCTTGGTGTGCGGATTGTCGACGCGGAAGATCTTCACGCCCTGTGCGATCCAGTGGCGGACGACGCGCAGCACCTCGGCGCGGATCCCCTCGGGGTCGTTGTCGAAGTTGATCGGATAGATGTCCTGGTACTTCTTGGGCGGGTTCTCGGCGTACGCGATCGAGCCGTCGGGCAGCGTCGTGAACCACTCAGGGTGCGCCGCCACCCAGGGGTGATCCGGGGCCGCCTGCAGCGCGAGGTCGAGCGCCACTTCCAGCCCCTCGGCTCGGGCCGCCCGCACGAAGGCGCGGAAGTCCGCGAGCGTGCCGAGGTCGGGGTGCACCGTGTCGTGACCGCCCTCGGCAGCCCCGATCGCCCACGGCGAGCCCGGGTCACCGGGCTGCGGGTCGAGCGTGTTGTTCGGGCCCTTGCGGTTGAGGCGCCCGATCGGGTGGATCGGCGGCAGGTAGAGCACGTCGAAGCCCATCGCGGCCACCGCGGGGAGCCGCTTGATGGCGGACCGGAAGGTGCCGCTCTTGGTCGAGCCGTCCTTCAGGCGGCGCGCGCCCTCGGAGCGGGGAAAGAATTCGTACCAGGCTCCGACGCCCGCGCGCTCGCGCTCCACCAGCAACTCGAGGCGAGGGCCGATCGTCGTCAGGGAGGCCATCGGACGGTCGGCGAACAGACGGGCGATCGCCGGGTCGCGCACGATCACGAGGGCCTCGGCGTCATCGACGCCGTCGTCGCGCAGGCGCGCCGCGGCATCCTTCAGCGCCCGTCGCTCGGCGAGGGGGCGGGCCTTCTCGGCGGCAGCGCGGTCGAAGAGGAGGGCACCGGACTCGCGCATGAGCGCGACGTCCACGCCCGCCTCGATCTTGAGATCGGCGGCGTGCTCCCACGTGGCGAAGTCGTCGTTGAAAGTCTCGAACCGGAAGGACCAAACCCCCTGTTCGAGGGGTGCGATCGCGGTCTCCCAACGGTCGAAGCCATCGTGCAGCGCCGTGAGCCGATGCAGGGATTCTTCGCCGGAGGGGGAGAAGAGGCGCACGTGCACGCCGATGACATCGTGACCCTCGCGGAACGCGGTCACCCGGAATGGAATGACCTCGCCGACGTATCCCTTCGGCCGGAAGCCACCGCCGGGCACCGAGGGAGCGGGCAGCAGCTGCGGTACGCGTCCGGTGTACGTGCCGACTTCAGCCCGCTCGGCAATCGCAGGTCGGACGGGGATGGCGGAGATGCTCCGCCAGGACGGGGCGTGCGCGCCGCGCGAAGTCGTGACCACTCCTTGAACCTACCGTGCGGCGAATGACGATGACAGTGACGGCAGGCGCGACGTCATCAGTCGGCGCGGAAGAGGTGCATCGAGGTGCCGGGGAGGCGCACGACATCGCCGGGCAGGTGCAGCGGGCGCTCATCTGCAGGCCGTTCGTCCGCGCTCGACCAGAGCGACACGTAGGAGGTGACTCCGTCGATCTCCGGGAGGGTCACCGCGGTGGCGCGCTCGGTCCCGTGGACCATGAGCAGGATGCGGTTGAAGTCCTCATGCTGGGGAGTGGATGTCGCGACATACTGCAGCGTGCGGTGCTGCGGGTTCGTCCAGCGCTCGATCGACATCGTCTCGCCGTTCTCGTCGTACCAGTCCATGTCCGATGCCGACGGGGTGGGTTCGTCGAGGCGTGCGAATCGGCTCGGTCGGAGGGCGGGGTTGTCGCGGCGCAGGGCGATGAGCCGCTGGACGTGGGCCGCCAGATCGTCCTGCCACGGGGCGTGGTCCCAGGACAGCCAGGTGAGTGCCGAATCGTGGCAGTACGCGTTGTTGTTGCCCCGCTGCGTGCGGGCGAACTCGTCACCCGCGGTGAGCATCGGAATCCCGGCGGAAAGCAGGAGCGTGCCGAGCAGATTGCGCATCGCCCTGCGGCGCGTCGCCAGAACCCCCTCGTCCTGGGTCGGTCCCTCGGTGCCGTGGTTGAAGGAGCGGTTCGTGTCCGCTCCGTCGCGGTTGTGCTCGCCGTTGCCGAGGTTGTGCTTGACGTCGTACGAGACCAGATCGTGGAGGGTGAAGCCGTCGTGCGCGGTGATGAAGTTGACGCCCGCGAGGGGGCCGCGTTCGGCGCTGAAGGTGTTCGCCGAGCCCGCGAGGCGGTTCGCGAAGCCGCCGACGCCGACCGGAGAGACGGAGGCGCGTCGGGCGTAATCGACGTCGCTGAGCCAGAAGTTGCGGACGCGATCGCGGTACCGGTCGTTCCATTCGATCCAGCCGTCGGGAAAGTTCCCCGTCTGCCAGCCGCCCATGCCGACGTCCCATGGCTCGGCGATCATCTTCACTCCGGCAAGCGTGGGATCCTCGACGATGGCCCGCAGCAGTGGATGCTCCCTCGTGTAGGAGTGCGTTTCGTCCCGGCCGAGCGTCGCGGCCAGGTCGAAGCGGAAGCCGTCGATCTGCAGGTCGTTCGCCCAGTACCGCAGGGAGTCCAGCACGAGCCGTGCCGCGGCATCCGTCGCCGTATTGATGGAGTTGCCGCAGCCGGTGAGATCGATGTACGCGCCGTCGTCGTGCTGGCGGTAGTACGACTGATTGTCGATGCCGCGGAAGCTCGAGCGGGGCTCGCCGATCTGCAGTTCGGCCGTGTGGTTGTACACGACGTCGAGGATGACCTCGAGTCCCGCCTCGTGCAGGAGCTTGACCATGCCCTTGAATTCGCGGAGCACCGCCTCGGGACCGCGGAGGCGGTTCTCGAGCGTGGCGTACGGGGCATGCGGTGAGAAGAAATTGAGGGTGTTGTATCCCCAGTAGTTCACGAGACCGTGCTGCAGCAGCCGCGGCTCGGTCGCGAAGGTGTGCACCGGCAGGAGCTCGATGCTCGTGATCCCCAGGGTGTGGAAATGCTCGATCATCGCCGGGTGGGCGAGGCCGGCATACGTGCCGCGGAGCGCGGCGGGCACCTGCGGGTGCCGCTTCGACAGGCCCTTCACATGTCCCTCGTAGAGCACCGTGCGGTCCAGCGGGACCGCGGGCTTGCCCACTCCGCCCCAGTCGAACCCCTCATCGATCACGAGCGATCTGCGCTCCTCAGTGCCGCCGCGGACGACGCCCTTCGAGTAGGGCTCGATGAGGATGGTTTCGGGGTTGAAGAGGTTGCCGGCGCCGAGGGGACCGTCGACGCGCACTCCGTAGGGAGTGCCCGGGCGAAGGAGCGGCGTTGTGACAGTCCAGACGTCGCCTTCCGCGCGTTCCAGCGGCAGGACGACCGTGATCCAATCGAGGTCGCTTTCGTCGAAGATGACGAGCTCCACCGCGGACGCGTTCGCGGACCACACACGCAGTCTGCCCCCGTCGGCCGTGAGTGTGACGCCCAGATCGTCGAGGTCTGGGCTGAGCAGATCGTCGAGTGCGCGCTGGGCGAGGGGGTCGGCACTGGCCATGCGGACTACCATAACTGTGCTGTGAGTCGCAGACGTTACGAGACCCGATGCCGGAGTTCCTGGGACTCGGGCCGGGAGCGATGAGCGTGGGGAAGGGCGGAGAAGCGGATGCCGGTCTATCTCGATCACGCCGCCACGACGCCCATGCGCGCCGAGGTTCGCGAGGCGTGGCTGAAGGCGGCCGAGACCGTCGGGAACCCCTCATCCATTCACGGGGATGGACAATCGGCGCGCCGCCTGCTCGAAGAGTCGCGGGAGAGGCTGGCCGAGACCCTCGGCTGTGATGCCATCGAGGTCGTCTTCACCTCCGGGGGCACCGAGTCGGTGAACCTCGCGCTGAAGGGGCTGTGGTGGTCGCGGCAGCCCGGTCGCGCCGCCTTCGTCCTCCCGGACGGCGAGCACCACGCCACCCTCGACACCGCCGAGTGGCTGGCCGCCCACGAGGGGGCAGACGTCCGCGCGGTCGGCCTCGATCGGCAGGGCCGCATTCCCGTTGATGCGTTCGCGGCGGCGCTCGACGGCGCGGCGGCCGCCACCGCTCTCGTGGCGAACAACGAGGTGGGCACCGTGAACGATGCGGCCGCGCTGGCGGCGGCATCCGCTGCGGCTGATGTTCCCCTGCATCTGGATGCGATCGCCGCGTTCGGCCACCTCCCTCTGAACTTCTCCGCGTGGCGTGGCGCGGCTCCGAGCGGATCTGGCTTGGTCGCGTTGAGCGTGGCCGCGCACAAGCTCGGCGGTCCGGTGGGTGTCGGAGCGCTGGTCGCGGCGCGCTCCGCGGGGCTGGCGCCGCTGCTGCACGGCGGTGGTCAGCAGCGCGGACTGCGCGCGGGCACCCAGGACGTCGCGGGCGCCGCCGCCTTCGCCGTCGCCGCCGAACTCGCGATCGCCGACCTCGCGCAGGAGACCGCACGCCTCACGCAGCTCCGCGACCGCCTGGTGCAGGGGGTACGCGACCGGATCCCCGACGCCGAGCTGCTGGGCGACCCGGTCGACCGGCTGGCCGGGAATGTGCACCTGCACTTTCCCGGTGCACCGGGGGAGTCCATCCTGTTCCTCCTGGATCACGCCGGGATCTCGGCCTCCACAGGATCGGCGTGCCAGGCGGGCGTCGCGGAGCCGTCGCACGTTGTCCGGGCGCTGGGGCGAACCGACGCCGAGGCACGGCAGGTGCTGCGCCTCACCCTCGGCCGCACCTCCACCGTGGACGATGTGGATGCCGTGCTCGCCGCGCTGCCCGGAGCCGTCGAGCGGGCTCGTGCCGCGGCATCCGGCACCCGCTCAGCAGCGGGTTCGTAGACTGGGTTCATGCGGATCCTTGCGGCGATGAGCGGCGGTGTCGATTCCGCCGTTGCGGCGGCGCGTGCCGTCGACGCCGGCCACGATGTCGTCGGCGTGCATCTGGCACTGTCGCGTGCGGGCGGCACGCTGCGCACGGGCAGTCGCGGGTGCTGCACGATCGAGGATGCGATGGATGCCCGTCGTGCCGCGGACCGCCTCGGGATCCCGTTCTACGTCTGGGATTTCTCGGAGCGCTTCCGCGACGACGTGATCGACGACTTCGTTGCGGAGTACCGCGCCGGCCGCACCCCGAACCCCTGCATGCGCTGCAACGAGAAGATCAAGTTCGCAGCGCTGCTGGAGCGCGCGATCGAGCTCGGCTTCGACGCGGTGTGCACGGGCCACTACGCGGCGCTCGTCGATGGCGTCGAAGGTCGGGAACTGCACCGGGCATCGGATGCCGCGAAGGACCAGTCCTACGTGCTCGGCGTGCTGACGGCCGAGCAGCTCGCCCACACCTACTTCCCCCTCGGTGCGACGCCGTCCAAGGCCCTCGTGCGCGCCGAGGCCGAGGCACGCGGACTGACGGTGGCGCAGAAGCCGGACAGCCACGACATCTGCTTCATCCCCGACGGGGACACCCGCGGCTGGCTCGCCGACAAGGTGGGCGCCGAGCGCGGCGAGATCCTCGATCGCTCCGGCGCGGTCGTGGGGACACACGAGGGTGCGCACGCGTTCACGGTCGGGCAGCGGCGCGGACTCTCGCTCGGCGTGCCCGCCGCGGACGGCAAACCGCGTTTCGTGCTCGAGGTGCGTCCGATCTCCAACACCGTCGTGGTGGGTCCGAAGGAGGCGCTCGCGTGCGCCGAGATCGCGGGGGAGCGATTCACCTGGGCGGGGCGCGCTCCGGCAGCCTCGGAGTTCTCGTGCCATGTGCAGATCCGCGCGCACGCCGACCCGGTGCCGGCGCACGCCTCGCTCGCCGGGGGCATGGTCACCGTCGTCCCCGAGACGCCGTTCGACGGGGTCGCCCCTGGGCAGACGGCGGTGCTCTACGACGGGACCCGCGTCATCGGCCAGTTCACCATCGACCGCACGGTCTCGGCGGTTCCCGCGGCGGTGTGAGCGCGCTTCGCCCCGCGTGAACGTCGGAGGCCCTGCCTAAACTGGCCGAGTGGCAGCAGGAGACACGACCGATCTCGCCGAGCTCGAGGCGCTGAGCCTCGAGGAGGCCAGAACCCAGGTTCAAGGGCTCATCGAGCGCATCATCGACGCGCGCGACGCGTATTACGGGCGGGATGCCGAGCTCGTCGACGATGCGACCTACGACGGCTGGATGCACCGGCTCGAAGCCCTCGAACGGCTGCACCCGGAGCTGCAGGGGCAGGACTCGCCGACACTGAGCGTCGGGGCGGCCTCCGGCACCCTCTTCGCCCCGGTCGAGCACGCCGAGCGCATGCTGAGCCTCGACAACGTCTTCAGCGACGAGGAGCTGCTGGCCTGGGCCGCGAAGGTGCAGCGCGACGCCGGTCGGCCGGTGCACTTCCTGTGCGAGCTCAAGATCGACGGGCTGGCGCTGTCGCTCCGCTACGAGCGCGGGCGACTGGTGTCCGCGGCCACCCGCGGTGACGGCCGCGTCGGCGAAGACGTCACCGAGAACGTCCGGCGGCTGAACGGCATCCCGCACGTGCTCGCGGGTGATGGCCATCCCGACCTGGTGGAAGTGCGCGGCGAGGTGTTCTTCAACGTCGCCGACTTCGAGTCGCTCAACGCCTACCAGGAGAAGGCGGGTGATCGGCTCTTCGCGAACCCGCGGAACGCGGCATCCGGGTCCCTGCGGCAGAAGTCCGAGGGCAAGAACGAGCGCCAGCTGCAGGCCATGCACGAACGGCTCTCGCGGCTGCGCCTGACCGTGCATGGGATCGGCGCCTGGCCCGACCCGCCGGTGTCGACGCAGAGCGAGGTCTACGCCCTGCTCGCCTCGTGGGGGCTGCCGACGAGCGCCTACTTCCGGGTCGCGGACTCACCCGCCGGCGCCGATGAGTTCATCCGGCATTACGGCGAGCATCGGCACGACGTCGAGCACGAGATCGACGGCGTCGTCGTCAAGGTCGACGAGCTCGCGCTGCACGACGAGCTGGGCGCCACGAGCCGCGCGCCGCGCTGGGCGATCGCCTACAAGTACCCGCCCGAGCAGGTCAACACCAAGCTGCTCGACATCGTCGTCTCGGTCGGCCGCACCGGCAGGGCGACGCCGTTCGCCGTGATGGAGCCGGCGCGCGTGGCGGGCAGCGTCGTCCGGCAGGCGACGCTCCACAATCAGGACGTCGTCAAGGCGAAGGGCGTTCTGATCGGCGACACGATCGTCATCCGCAAGGCGGGAGACGTCATTCCCGAAGTGCTCGGGCCGGTCGTCGAGCTCCGCGACGGCACCGAGCGGGCCTTCGTCATGCCCGCCGCATGCCCGGAGTGCGGCTCGCCGCTGGCGCCGTCGAAGGAAGGCGACATCGATCTGCGGTGTCCGAACGCACGCTCGTGCCCGGCCCAGGTGCGTGGCCGGGTGGAGCACATCGGCTCGCGCGGGGGCCTCGACATCGAGGGTCTGGGCGAGGTCTCGGCGGCGGCGCTCACTCAGCCCGTCCGCCCCGAGGTGCCGCCGCTGCCGACCGAAGCCGGCCTCTTCGACCTTCGCCCAGAAGACCTCTTTGGGATCGATGTCGTCGTGCGGGACGCCGAGACCGGGCTGCCGCGGCTGCTCGAGGATGGTGAGCCCGATACGCGCTCGCCGTTCCGTCGGCAGCGCAAGAAGTCAGACACTCCGTTCGACCCCGATGGCGCGTTCGACGGTGACGCGACCCACATCCTCTCCGCTTCGGCGACGCAGCTGCTCGCGAACCTCGAGATCGCCAAGACGAAGGACCTGTGGCGCTTCCTGGTCGCGCTGAACATCCGTCACGTCGGTCCCGTGGCCGCCCGGGCGCTTGCGCAGTGGTTCGGCTCGGTCGCGGCGATCCGGGCGGCCTCACGTGACGAGCTGGCCGCGGTCGAGGGCGTGGGCGGGATCATCGCCGACTCGCTGATCGACTGGTTCGCGGTCGACTGGCATCGCGACATCGTCGAGCGCTGGGCCACGGCGGGCGCGCAGCTCGCCACCCCCGGTCACCCTGGACCCGGCGCATCCGTGGTCGAGGGCGGACTGCTCGATGGACTCACCATCGTTGCGACCGGCGCGCTCGAGGGCTATTCCCGCGAGGGCGCGCAGGAGGCGATCATCACGGCAGGCGGCAAGGCCGCCTCGAGCGTGTCGAAGAAGACCGACTTCGTCGCCGCCGGCCCTGGTGCCGGGTCGAAGCTCGCGAAGGCCGAGGAGCTCGGCATCCGGATTCTGGATGCCGCGCAGTTCCACCTGCTTGTCACTCAAGGGCCGGCCGCGCTCGACGCACAGCCCGCGCCCTCTTCCGACGGCGGCTGAGGACTGAGGGTAGGACCCAGCTGCGCGAGCGTCACTGCGGTGTGGGAGCGTAGTGGCCGCCGCGGTGTGTGATGGTCGTTGTGCTCCGTGGCGGCACCTGGCGGGACTCGGATTCGTCGACCGACGGATCATTCGTGCACTCCGACTGGTCCGCGACGGCGACGGTGCTGCGCGGTTCCGGCGCGGCGATCGCGCTCGTCGAGGCGAAGCCGATCGTCGCACCGATCGCACTGGCCACGACGATGGCGAGGAACGATCGGCGGCTGCTCGATGTCTTGTCCATGGAATTGCCTTCCTCTGAGGGGTTCGATGCACTCACGGTCGTCCCCATCGCCGATCACCACATCGGGCGCGCACCCTCAGATCGGCGGGGCGCGACCCTCAGATCCCGTGCGGAGGCGCAGTGTCGCTGGCAGACTGACGACGTGAGCGCAACGGTCCGCTCAACTCATCAGCTCGTCGGGCGCGATGACGTCCGCCGACGTATCGCGGTCGCCCTCGCGGAGGCGGGCGGTCAGGGATCGCGAACGGTCGTGATCGTGGGAGAGGCCGGTATCGGCAAGACCTGGCTCGCACGCGACGCGGCTGAGCACGTGCCCGATGCGATCGTGTTCGCCGGCGCGTGCTTGCCGCTGGCCACGATCTCCGTCCCTTTCCTTGCGCTGCGGACGTTGTTTCGGAACCCGCAAGTCGCGTCGGCAGCACCAGTCGTGGACTTCGATGCCCCAGCCGCTCAGGTGCTGGTCGAGCTGGACCGCTGGGTCGATGCGACTGCGGTCGGGTCTCGAATCGTGCTGCTGATCGATGACCTGCAGTGGGCAGATCCGGCGACGCTCGATGTCCTCCTCTACCTGATGTCGCGGCCGGGGGATGCTCGCCTGACCATCATCGTGACGGTCCGCGACGGACGCGTCGGCGCGTCTCGGGATGTCGATCGTTGGCTCGCGAACGTGCGCCGAATGCCAGGGTGCGACATCGTGCTGCTCGGCCCGCTCGACCGGGCCGGGACGACCGATCAGCTCACGCAGCTTCTCGGAGTCCCTCCGCATCAGTCCCTCGTCGAGGACGTGTGGCGGCATGCCGGCGGATCGCCGTACCTCACCGCACTCGCTGCCGCCGGGGTCGATCCGCAGGCCCGGCGGCTGCCGACCCCGCTGCCGAGGGGCCTCGAGGCCACCGTGCGTGACGCGGTCCACGCCCTTGGTGAGGACGTCGTCGCGCTCCTGCGCGTGCTGGCCGTGTCGGGCCGGCCGTTGGCCCCAGGCGAGCTCGCCGCCGTGATCGCGGCAGGGAGCCTCTCCGTCGCGTCGGACGGCGCGGCGATGGATAGTGCTCTGGCGACGGCGAGGGCACAGGGGACGATCGTGCGGGCGCCCGACGGGAGGGACTGGTTCCGGCATCCACTCACCGCCGAAGTTCTCGAAGGTGGCCTCTCGCTCGAGGACCGACGCTCGTGGCACGCTGCATTCGTCCGGGTCGGTGGGTCACTCCCCGCGGAAGGACTGACTTTCGAAGAGGTTGCACGACTCGCCGACCACTCCGCCGAATCGGGCGTCGACAGAGACGCCTTCGAGTGGGCGCGCACGGCATGCCGCCGTGCGATGACCGCGGGGGCCTATGAGCAGGCGCTCCGCTTCGCGATGCGCGCCTGGAACCTGCGACCCGACCTCGACGACTCGCCCGAGACGGAGCGCGAGCTTCTCGCGCTCCGGCGAACCGCCGCGTTCCACGCCGGCGCGGTCGACGCCGAGTTGGAGGTCATCGACCGACTGCTCGAAGATGTCGGTGCCGACGACGACCTTGCCCGCGCCGAACTGGTCCTCCGAGGCATCCTGCTGCGCGCCGCCGGGCAGCACGGCGACCCCACGGCGGAGGAGCTCGCGCGGGCGATGGCGATGACGGCAGGGCACCCGGCGAGCTGGCAGCGCGCGCAGGCTCTCGCCTTCGTGGTGTTCTGGACTGCAGAGGAGCGCCCGGGTGTGTCGACGGTCGAGATCGTCGATCTCGCGCGCCGAACTGGCAGCGACCTCGCGCTGACGTGGGCGCTCGTCGGGGGTCTCCTGCTCGCGATTCGCGCCGGCGACCTCGATACTGCGCGGCGGATGGGTGACGAGGCCGTCATAGCCGCCATCCGTGCTGGCGACGGGCTCGCGCACAACACCGCGGCCGACGCGGTCGCCAGGGCGACGCATGGTGCGGGGACGCAGGGCTTCGCGGAGGAGATGCGATCGCGCCGACGAGCTGCCGCGGGGCGGCTGCCACATGGATCTTGGCTCGCGATGCTCGAAGCAGAGGCATGGTTCGATGTCGGGCGATGGGACGACTGCGCTGCCGCCCTGCGATTCATCATCGGAGAGTTACCCAAACGCCCCGTGGATGTCGCGGGCCGCGTGGTCGCCGGACGACTCGCCGTGCGCCAGGGTCGGTTCTCCGATGCCGCGGGACACTTCGCCCGTGTCGAGGAGCTGGTTCAGGAGGGCGGGCTGACGTCTCCTGTCGAAATGAAGCTGGGGCGCGCCGAGCTGCGACTCGAGGCCGGCGACCCAGTAGGCGCGGCGGTGCTCCTGGCAACCCTGGCCCCCACCGCATTCCCCGAAGGGCGTGGCGGTCACGAGCAGCTCCGGCGGCTCGTCGCACGAGCACTTGCTGACGCGGCCGAGGCGGGTGGCTCTCTTTCCTCGGCAGCACGCGTGGAAGATCTGATCGGTCGATTCCTGCGCGGTCCGCGCACAGCGGCGCACGACCGGTGGGAGTGCGAGGTCCCACCCACGCTGGTGGCGGCCGACCAGGCCCTCCTGATGGCGGAGGCGGCACGAGCGGGTCACCAAGAAGCTGCCGAACACCTGTGGCTCGAAGCGATCGATCTGTGCGCCGCGGCGGACTGGCCGTGGGAGACGGCGTACGCGTGCCGTCGTGCCGCCGAGTCGGTGCTCCTCTCCGATCGCGCCGACCGCGCCGCGGCGGCGCCCTTGATCCGTCGAGGGCTCGATGTCGCAGACCACCTCGGCGCGGCCCCGCTCGCACGCGCCCTGCGGGATCTCGCCCGGTACGCACGGATTCCGGTTCCTGATGGGGACGTGGACCCCACGCCCGAACCGACGCCCGACATCCCCGGCATCGCCGGACTGACCCCGCGCGAGTCCGAGATCGTCGGGCTGCTGGTGGCCGGCAGGACCTATCGCGAGATCGCGTCGGAGCTGTTCCTGAGCGAGAAGACGGTGAGCTCGCACATCTCCAACATCCTGCGCAAGACCGGAGCGTCGAATCGGATTGACCTCGCCCGGCGCGCCAGCGGGATCAGCCACCGCAGTTCAGTCTGAGCTCGACTGCAGCGGGAGTGCGACGCATGAGCGCCTCCAGGCAGTGGCATGGGCCAAACCGAGTGTCGTAGGTATGTTCTACTCTTTGGGGTCTACCGCCACGAAGGGGGCACCATGCCGCGACACATCGATATGCGCACTCGCGCCTGGCTCGACCAGGAGGATCGCCGCACCGTAGAGATCATCCGTCAGCACCGGGTTTTCATCCAGAGCGTCTTGGGAGGTCCGGCCGCTCGGCCACCGTTCGCCTACACGGTCGGGCTGTTCGGCGTGGGCCACCCCGAGATGCTTCTCGTCGGGCTGTGCCACCACGAGTCCGGGCCGATCCTCAACGCGATCGCCGATCGAGTCATGAGCGGGTACGACTTCAGTCCTAACGAGCCGGTGACCCTGGACGGATTGGGAACACCACTTCGTGGTGGAGGCGATCCCGAACCCCGCAGAGATCGTGTTCGCGGCGAATCGGTTCTACCAGCGACCAGATGAGGCGTCGGTGCCCGCCCTGCAGTTGACATATCCCGACAAGGAGGGGCGCTTCCCGTGGGATGCGGGGTGCTCCCTCCCGGCATGGCGGCAGCCGCGCCCCGGCGAGTTCCGGGCCGATTGAATGTGCTACGCAGACCTATGCAGCGCTACACTGCCGATATGGCAGAGATTCCGGTGCGGGAACTGCGAAACGATACGGCAGCCGTGATCCGACGTGTCGAGGCAGGTGAGGACGTCACGATCACGGTCCACGGGCACCCGGTCGCTCGCCTCATCCCTGTCGACTCGAGGCGACGGCGCCCGGTTCCATGGCGAGAGTTCGTCACTCGTATGCAGAAGAACCAAGCTGATCCGGGCCTGCGCGAAGAGCTGCGGGAACTGGCGGGCGAGATGACCGATGAGGCGGGCATCGACTGGTGAGCGGATCGAAGGTCGGAGTGGCGGACACATCGGTTTTGGTCGCGCAGGAGGTGGGTCGCCGGCTCGATGAGTCAGCCGACATCGACCGTATCGTGACCACGGTCGTCACCCTCGCCGAGCTGGAACTCGGCGTGCTGGCGGCAGTCGATGTCGAGACACGCGCGCGCCGCCTCGCCACGCTCGACCGCATCGCCGACATCGAGGTTCTCGAGGCGACCTCCGAGGCCGCCCATGAATGGGCGCGACTCCGACTCTTCCTGCGTGAGCACGACAGACGGATGGAGGTGAACGATCTCTGGATCGCGGCGATCGCCGCCGCGAACAACCTGCCCGTTGTCACGCAGGATTCCGACTTCGATGCGCTCGATGGCGCACCGGGGGTTGCCGTGATGCGCGTCTAGGTCCCGGAGTTGAGGCGCAGCAGCGACTCGCGCACCTGGCGGCGCAGCACCTTGCCGATGAGCGACTTCGGCAGCTCGTCGACGACGAAGATGCGCCGCGGCACCTTGTACGGGGTGAGGATGCCGCGGGAGAACTCGCGGATCGCCTCGACATCCAGCTCGCCCGCGCCGGGCGACAGGACGATCGCCGCGACGACCTCTTCACCGGACTTTGCGTTGGGGAGCCCGACGACAGCCGCATCCTCGACGTCCGGGTGCTGGCGCAGCGCGTTCTCGACCTCGGTGGGGGCGACGTTGAAGCCGCCGGTGATGATGAGCTCCTTGATGCGATCGACGATGCGCACGAAGCCCGCCTCGTCGATCGTGACGATGTCGCCGGTGCGGAACCAGTCGTCGACGAAGACCTCAGCGGTCTCCTCGGGCTTGCCGTAGTAGCCCTTGAACACCTGGGGTCCGCGCACCAGCAGCTCACCCCGCTCGCCCGGCGCGACATCCGTCGTCGGATCGTCGGGATCGACGACCCGGCACTCCGTGGCGGGCAGCGGGAGACCGACCGTGCCTGGCACGCGACTGGTGGCGACCGGGTTCGCCATGAGCACCGGCGAGCACTCGCTCAGTCCGTACCCTTCGACGAGGAACCCGCCGGAATTGGCCTCGAACGGGACGACCAGTTCGTGCGGCAGAGCCATCGCGCCGGAGATGGCGACTTCGGTCCCCGCGAGCGAGATTCCCTTCTCGTTGGCCGCGCGCAGGAGTCGGTCGGCGATCGGGGGGACGAGGGGAAGGAACGTCGCGGGGTGCTTCTTGGTGACTGCGAGCACGAGGTCGGGGTCGAACTTCGGGAACAGCACGAGCCGGGCGCCCATCGACATCGCGAAGGTCAGGCACAGCGTGAGTCCATAGGCATGGAACATCGGCAGGACGGCGTAGACGACGCAGCCTTCGCCGCGGCGGATGGAGGGCACCCACGCGCGAGCCTGCTCGACGTTCGAGAGCAGGTTGCGATGCGTGAGTGCTGCACCCTTCGGCGTGCCCGTGGTGCCGCTCGTGTACTGGATGATCGCGAGATCGTCGGTGCCCGGCTTGGGGTGGGTGGCCGGAAGCGGCGTCGATCCGGTCATCTCCTCCCAGGAGATCGCACCGCTGACATGCGTGGTGAGAGCCTCCCGAGACTCCCGCGCCTTGGCGATCGGCAGCCGCAAGGCGAGCCGCGTCAGGAGGGGCATGGCCTTGGTGACGTCGACGGAGATGAGGCTCGAGACCTGCAGATCGGTCGGGAATTCCTGCACGGTCGCGACGACCTTGCTCCACACGATGGCGTGCTTGGCGCCGTGGTCTTCGAACTGCTTGCGCAATTCACGCGGGGTGTAGAGCGGGTTGTGCTCGACGACGACAGCCCCGAGCCGCAGGATCGCGTAGAAGGCGATGATGTGCTGCGGACAGTTCGGGAGGACGATCGCGACCGGGTCGCCGGGACCGACCCCACGCGCCTTGAGGCCGGCGGCGACGCGGTCGATCGCCTCCTGCATCGCGCGGTAACTGGTCTCACGGCCGAAGAACTGCAGTGCGGGCGCGTCCGGGTAGTCGCGCACGGATGCGGCGACCACGTCGAGGAGCGATCCCGTCACCGGTTCGAGGTCGGCCGGGACGCCTTCGGCATAGCTGGCAATCCAAGGGCGAGGAGGCTCATATGTCGTCGTCACGGCCACAGCCTAGCCTCGCGGGTGGCGGCCCCACAGGGCGCCCAGCGGTGACCGCCTAGACTTGTCTGGTGTCTGAAATCACCCCTGATCTCGTGCGCCATCTCGGTGTGCTCGCCCGGATCCAGCTGGACGACGAGGAGGTCGAGCGCCTCACGGGGCAGCTCGACGTAATCGTCGACAACATCGCGAAGGTCTCCCAGGTGGCGACCCCCGATGTGCCGGCGACGAGCCACCCGATCGCCCTGCAGAACATCTTCCGCCCCGATGAGGTGGGCGAAATGCTCACCCTCGCGCAGACGCTGCAGAATGCGCCGGATGCCGCGGATGGCCGTTTCCGCGTGACCGCGATCCTGGGGGAGGAGCAGTGAGCGATCTGATCAGGCTCACCGCCGCGGACCTCGCGGCGAAGCTCAGTTCTGGCGAGGTCTCGAGTGTCGAGGCCACGCAGGCGCACCTTGACCGGATCGCAGCCGTGGACGGCGACATCCATGCGTTCCTGCACGTGAGCGACCACGCGCTCGACGTCGCAGCAGACATCGACCGCCGGCGCGCCGCGGGCGAGGACGTCGGGCCGCTGGCCGGCGTGCCGCTCGCGATCAAGGACGTGCTGGTCACGACCGACATGCCCTCGACGAGCGGTTCGAGGATCCTCGAGGGCTACCTTTCGCCGTTCGATGCGACCGTCGTCGCGCGCGCTCGTGCCGCGGGGCTCGTGCCGCTCGGCAAGACCAACATGGACGAGTTCGCGATGGGCTCGTCGACCGAGCACTCCGCATACGGTCCGACGCACAACCCCTGGGATCTCGATCGGATTCCCGGTGGCTCCGGCGGTGGTTCCGCCGCGGCTGTGGCGGCCTTCGAAGCTCCCCTCGCCTTGGGCTCGGATACCGGTGGCTCGATCCGCCAGCCGGCCCACGTCACCGGCACCGTCGGCATCAAGCCGACCTATGGCGGCGTGAGCCGCTACGGTGCGATCGCACTCGCGTCGAGCCTCGATCAGGTCGGGCCGGTCACACGCACGGTGCTCGACGCCGGGCTCCTCCACGACGTCATCGGCGGCCACGACCCGCACGACTCGACCTCGCTCACCGACGTGTGGCCCTCGTTCGCCGAGGCCGCCCGCGAAGGAGCGCGCGGCGATGTGCTGCGCGGCCTGAAGGTCGGCGTCATCCGCGAACTGCCCGACAGCGGCTTCCAGTCAGGCGTCTCCGCGTCGTTCCGGGCCGCGCTCGCCACGATGGAGGCGCAGGGCGCCGAGATCGTCGAGATCAGTGCTCCGCACTTCGAATACGGAGTCGCTGCGTACTACCTGATCCTCCCCGCCGAGGCATCCAGCAATCTGGCCAAGTTCGATTCGGTGCGCTTCGGCATGCGGGTCACGCCGCACGCCAACGCGACGGTCGAAGAGGTCATGGCGGCGACCCGCGACGCCGGGTTCGGCGACGAGGTCAAGCGCCGCATCATCCTCGGCACCTACGCACTGTCGGCCGGCTACTACGACGCCTACTACGGCTCCGCGCAGAAGGTCCGCACGCTCATCCAGCGGGACTTCGATGAAGCCTTCGCGCAGGTCGACGTGATCGCGACGCCGTCCGCGCCCACCACCGCGTTCAAACTCGGCGAGAAGATCGACGACCCGCTGCAGATGTACCTCAACGACGTCACCACGATTCCAGCCAACCTCGCCGGCGTCCCCGGGATCTCCATTCCGTCCGGGCTCGCCGAGGAGGACGGCCTGCCGGTCGGCATCCAGTTCCTCGCGCCCGCTCGTCAGGACGCCCGCCTGTACCGTGTCGGGGCGGCCCTCGAGGCGCTGCTCGTCGAAAAGTGGGGCGGGCCGCTGCTGGATCGGGCGCCCGTGCTTCGACAGGCTCAGCAAACGGTCGAGGCGCACGCGACAGAAGGGGGACGCTGATGGCCAAGGCCGCACTCATGGACTTCGACGAGGCGCTCTCGCGCTTCGAGCCCGTGCTCGGGTTCGAGGTGCACGTCGAGTTGAACACCGAGACCAAGATGTTCTCCGCCGCTGCGAACCCGGCGAACTCCCGCAACCACGGCGCGCAGCCCAACACGCTCGTCGCCCCGGTCGACCTCGGTCTGCCGGGCTCACTGCCCGTGGTCAACGAGGAGGCCGTGCGCTACTCGATCAGCCTGGGCCTCGCGCTCGGCTGCTCGATCGCGCCCTCCAGCCGGTTCGCCCGGAAGAACTACTTCTACCCGGACCTCGGCAAGAACTATCAGATCTCGCAGTACGACGAGCCCATCGCCTTCGAGGGATCCGTCGACGTGGAACTCGCCGACGGCAGCACCGTCACGGTTCCGATCGAGCGGGCGCACATGGAGGAGGATGCCGGCAAACTCACGCACGTCGGAGGCTCGACCGGCCGCATCCAGGGTGCCGAATACTCGCTCGTCGACTACAACCGCGCGGGCGTGCCGCTCGTCGAGATCGTCACCAAGGTGATCTACGGTGCGGAGCACCGCGCGCCCGAGATCGCCAAGGCGTACGTCCAGACGATCCGCGACATCGTGATCGGCCTCGGCATCTCCGACGCCCGCCTGGAGCGCGGCAACCTGCGCTGCGACGCGAACGTGTCGCTGCGTCCGCGCACCGCCGAGGGTGAGCCGGCTGCACCGCTCGGCACTCGCACCGAGACGAAGAACGTCAACTCGATGCGCTCCGTCGAGCGTGCCGTCCGCTACGAGATCCAGCGTCAGGCGGCGATTCTCGCCGCCGGCGGCACGATCACCCAGGAGACGCGGCACTGGCATGAAGACACCGGCACGACCTCACCGGGGCGTCCGAAGTCGGATGCCGACGACTACCGCTACTTCCCCGAGCCCGACCTGCTCCCGGTCGCGCCTTCGCTCGAGCTGATCGAAGAGCTGCGCGCCGCGCTCCCCGAGCCGCCGGCGGTGCGGCGACGTCGGCTGAAGACGGACTGGGGCTTCACCGACCTCGACTTCCAGGGTGTGGTCAACAGCGGGCTGCTTGTGGAGGTCGAGGCCACCGTGGCCGCGGGCGCCACGCCTGCCGCCGCGCGCAAGTGGTGGACGGGCGAGATCACCCGCATTGCGAACGCGACCGACCGCGAGCCGGCCGAGCTCATATCGGTGGCTGACATCGTCGCGCTGCAGTCGCTCGTCGATTCGGGCGCGCTCAACGACAAGCTGGCCCGTCAGGTGCTCGAGGGCGTCATCGCAGGGGAGGGGACCCCGCAGGAGGTCGTCGACGCTCGCGGTCTCGCTGTGGTCTCGGACGATGGCGCGCTCATCGCGGCCATCGACCAGGCGCTCATCTCTCAGCCTGACGTGCTCGAGAAGATCCGCGACGGCAAGGTTCAGGCCGCCGGAGCGGTCATCGGCGCTGTGATGAAGGCGATGAAGGGCCAGGCGGATGCCGCGCGCGTGCGCGAACTGGTCCTCGAGCGCGCCGCGACGCTGTGATCCGCACCGGAACGGCCTGAATCAGGTCGTGAACGCCATGGCACTGATCTCGACCAGGGCACCGTCCGGGCCGAGATCAGCGACCTGAAGCACGGTGACGGCTGCGGGATGCGGTCCCCATACCTCGCCGACCACGGGAAATGCCTCCGCGATGTCGGCCGGAGCGACGAGGTTGACGTTCATCGTCACCACGTCGGCCGGCGTCGCGCCGGCCGCCTCGAGGACGGCGATGAGGTTCAGCAGCGCCTGACGGGTCTGGGTCGGGAGGTCGTCTGCGACGATCGCGCCTTCGCCGTCGACGCCGTTCTGCCCGCCGACGAAGACGAATCGACCTGGTCCTTCGACGATGACCCCCTGGCTGAATGCCGGGTTCTTGTGAAGTGAGTCCGGGTTCACGTGAGTGACGGTCATGCCTGCTCTCCTTCGATCGGTGTGCGACCAGGCTCCCACCGGCCACCGACACAGGGAAGCGGTGCATGTCACCGGGGAGGGGCAGAATCGAACCATGGGACGCGGCGATGGATCAGGCCGGATCGTCTCGCTGGAGGGCGCCGACGACACCGGAGCCGGCATCCTGCACGTGGACATGGACGCGTTCTATGCCTCCGTCGAGGTGCTCGATTACCCGTCGCTCCGCGGCAAGCCCATCATCATCGGGGCGCCCGAGAGCCGCTCCGTGGTGTCGAGCGCCTCGTATGAGGCGCGTCGCTTCGGGGTGCGGTCCGCGATGCCGGTCAGTCAGGCGCTGCGCCTGTGCCCGACGGCGATCGTGGTGCTCCCGCACTTCGACCGCTACCTCGAGATGTCCGCCCAGGTCATGAAGATCTTCCGCGACGTGACGCCCCTCGTCGAGCCGCTGTCGATCGACGAGGCGTTCCTCGACGTGCGCGGCGCCCGACGATTGTGGGGGAGTCCGGGCGAGATCGCCCTGACGCTGCGGCGCCGCGTGAAGGACGACACCGGACTCACCTGCAGCATCGGCGTCGCGGCCACCAAGCACGTCGCGAAGATCGCCTCCACCGTCAGCAAGCCCGACGGTCTGCTGATCGTGGCCGAAGCCGACACCGAGGCGTTCCTGCGTCCGCTGTCGGTCCGCGCGCTGTGGGGGATCGGACCGAAGGCCGCCGAGGCGCTGGACGGTCGCGGCATCCACACCGTCGCCGATGTGCTCGACACCCCGCGTCCGGTGCTCGAACGTGCGCTCGGCCCGGCGATGGGCGCCCGGATCTGGCATCTCGCGCGCGGCGAGGACCCGCGCCGGGTCGACACCCATCACGTCGACAAGAGTGTCGGCCACGAGGAGACGTTCCATGAGGACATCTCCGATGACGCCGTCCTGCGCTCGGAACTGCGCCGACTCGCCGACAAGGTGGGCGCACGCCTGCGCGCACAGGGGTGGGAAGCCGGCACGATCGCGATCAAGGTGCGCTTCGCGGACTGGACCACGATCTCACGCTCGCAGACGCTGCCGGAGCCGACGGCCGTCGGCCAGCGGATCGGGGATGCCGCGCACGAGCTGTTCGCGTCGATCGAGCTGGCGCTGCCGGTGCGCCTCATCGGCATCCGCGCCGAGAAGCTGCGTCCGGGCGGCTCGGCCGCGCTCACCCTGTGGGACGACGACGAGGACTGGCGTCGCATCGAAGGCGCGCTCGACGGCGCAGCGGCCCGATTCGGGCGCGGCGCGGTCACCCGCGCGACCCTCCTCGGCAAGGGTCGAGGCGGAGGCACGCTGCCCTCCAACCCGCGACCGCCCGCGGGAGAGTGACACGCGCCTCTGGGCAGGTGCGGGCTCGCCCGGTAGCGTGGTGGCATGCCCAACATCGCACTCGAGCTCGGCAAGCAGTCCGCGTCCTTCGGCGTCAGCAGCGCCTATGGCGAGGCGAGAGAACTAGACGGCGTCACGCTCATCCCCGTCGCCCTGACCTGGTCGGGGTTCGGCGGCGGCTCCGACGAAGTCGGGAACGGCGGGGGCGGTGGCGGCGGCTGGTCTGTTCCCCTCGGCGGATACGTGCGCAAGGGAGACGACCTGCGGTTCGAGCCGAACATCGTGTCGCTCGTCGCCGTCGCGATCCCGTTCGTGTGGGTCGTGGGTCGCACCCTCAGCCGTGTCATCCGCGCACTCAAGAGGTAATCCCGACCCGCTCGCCGCCGCATTGGATGCGGCGGCGACGCGCATCCTCGACGCGGTGCGCGGGCTGGGCGCTTCCAATCCGGTGGTGCTCATCGACGGCCGCAGCGGCGCGGGCAAGACGACGCTCGCGCGCGAGCTCGTCGCACGCTGGCCCATGCACGGCCGTGTGCAGCTCGTCGCACTCGACCAGGTCTACCCCGGCTGGGACGGGCTGCAGGACGGCGTGGAGGCCGCACGGGAGCTCATCCTGACGCCCCATGGCCGTGGCATCCTCGGGGTCTGGCAGCGGTGGGACTGGGAAGGCTCCGCTTATGCCGAAGCGCACGCGGTCGACCCGTCGCTGCCTCTGATCGTCGAAGGGTCCGGTCTGCTCACTCCGACGACGGCGCGACTGGGGGACGTCCGAGTCTGGCTCGAAGCTCCGGCGGACGCGCGCAAGCGGCGCGCGCTCGCGCGCGACGGCGAGACGTATCGACCGCACTGGAACCAGTGGGCCGAGCAGGAGGAGCGCCACCTCTCACGTGACGATCCCCAGCGTCACGCGACGCACGTGTTCGCGATCCCCTGAAGTCAGAACATCTCGTCGGCTGCGCGCACAAGACCGTCGAGGCGGAATCCGAGCCAGTCATAGATCCCGAAGCGCGGATCGTCGCCATCGTGATCCTCCTCGGTCGTGATGCCGAGACGGGAGGCGAGGACGAGACGCAGAGCGGCCAGCGTGCGCAGCCACGCCTGCAGGTCTTCGGGATCCAGCCGGAGCTGCATCACTTCGAGCAGCGTTGCGTCGGAGGGGTCGGTGATGGACCCTTCCGCCGGAAGGCCCGGGGTCTCGTGCAGACTCGCGAGCACCCGAGCGGCATCCGACTCTCGCCGGTCGAGCAGGTCGCGCTGCGTCAGCCCGCGGAACTCCTGTGCAGCTTCCCGATCGTCCGTGTAGCCGTCGGGGACGAGCCTCGCGATCGCGGGATCGTCGGGCGCGCCGTCGTCGGCACCCTGAATGAGCTCTTCGAACTGCGTGACCAGGCCGGCCAGGTGGGCGGCTTCCATCCGGGTCAGTTCGAGGACGGTCGTGCGCTCGCCGGTCATTCAGGCGCCTTTCGAACGGTGGCCCACAGGCCGTAGTCGTGCATCGCGTGCACGTGGAGTTCCATCTGCTCGCGCGGGCCCTCCGCGACGACGGCGTGGCCTGCGTTGTGCACGGCCAGCATGAGGCGCTCGGCCTCGGGGCGGGAGTAACCGAAGTACTCGCGGAAGACGTGCACCACGTAGCTCATGAGGTTCACGGGGTCGTTCCACACCACCGCCTGCCATGGGCGGGCGGCGGCGGGCTGCGAGTCGACGTGCACCCGCTCGGACGTCTCCGATTCGAGCATTGCGGAAATCATGCCCAGCCCAACTCGTGGAGGCGATCATCATCGATCCCGTAGAAGTGGGCGATCTCGTGGACGAGGGTCGTGTGGATCTCGTCGCGCAGCTCGTCCTCCGAGTCGCACTCGGCAAGGTGCGGTTCCCGGAAGATGATGATGCGATCGGGGAGCTCGCCGATGCCGTAGCGCTCCCGCTCGGTGAGCGCCCAGCCGTCATACAGCCCGAGGAGGTCGAGGCTGCCGTCTTCCGGCCGATCCTCGACTACGAAGACGATGTTGTCGAGACCGTCCACCATGTCATCCGGCAGCTGATCGAGTTCGTCGATGACGAGCTGCTCGAACGCCGCGGCATCCATGATCATCGTTCGCCTGCCGGTTCAACGGTGAAATTGGGGTGAGTAACGGGGCTCGAACCCGCGACATCGGCCACCACAAGGCCGCGCTCTACCAACTGAGCTATACCCACCATGTCTTCCCACCTGCGCGGGCGACCAAACGATTCTCTCACACCCGCGCGGCGAACGCGGACACCACGGATGCCGCGGCCGCACGGGCGCCGTCGCTCGTCGGGCCCGGCTGCGGCACGAAGACCGCCTGGCGGTAGTACGCGAGCTCGCGGATCGATTCACGGATGTCGGCGAGCGCGCGGTGGCCACCGTCCTTGCCAGGGGCGTGGATGTAGGCGCGGGGATACCACCGGCGCGAGAGCTCTTTGATGCTCGAGACATCGATGTTGCGGTAGTGCAGCCAGCGATCCACCCGCGGCATGTACTTCGCGAGGAACATGCGATCGGTGCCGATCGTGTTGCCCGCGAGGGGGGCCTTGCCCTGCAGGGGAACGAATCGCTGGATGTACTCCAGCACCTGGAATTCGGCGTCGGCGGTGCTGACGCCATCGGGGATCTCATCGAGGAGTCCTGAGCTGGCGTGCATGTCCCGGACGAACTCGCTCATATGGGTGAGCGCGGAGTCGTCGGGACGGATGACGATCTGGAAACCGGCATCCACGGCGTTGAGCTCGAAGTCTGTGATGACGACGGCGATCTCGACGAGTTCGTCGACTTCGAGATCGAGTCCCGTCATCTCGCAGTCGATCCAGACGAGACGATCGTTCTCGGAAGCGCCCACCATGGTACCCATCCTAATGATGCGCTCCGACAGGGGCGGCGCGGGGCATCGTCTACCCTGGAGATGTCAGCCCCCGTAGCTCAGTGGATAGAGCAGCGGCCTTCTAATCCGCTGGTCGCAGGTTCGAATCCTGCCGGGGGCACAGTGCAGGGATTCTCGGTCGGTTCCTCCCGGAATCCTGAGACCTTCGCGCGGCGCATGGCGGTCTCGGGTTGCGAGGCATACCGTCGAGTCATCCGAAGGGAGTTCGACGATGAGCACGACCGAGTCGCACCATTCGCTCTGGGTCGCCTATGGCGAATCCGGAGTCGTCGGCAGCATTCGCAAGGAAGACGACGGGTACCGGGTGACGATGGCCGGGGCATCCGAGCCGTCGGGAACCTACCCCACCATGGAGATCGCGAAGAGCGCGCTGCACAGCCATCTGACGCCGGGAAGCGACTGGCCGCAGTTCCGCGAGCACTGACCTCGACCTGAGGTCGGACGATCATGTCCGCGCGGGCACCCGCTGCGGTGCGCGTTGCGTGTCCAGGAGCGGAAGTGCGACGTGGACCAGCGGCCCGATCGCGGCCGCGAAGAGCACGGTGCCGATCCCGACGTTTCCGCCGAGCAGCCAGCCCGCGATGAGAACCGTCACCTCGACGAGCCCTCGGCACGCCCAGATCGGCCAGCCGAGGCGGGCGTGCATGCCGGTCATCAGCCCGTCGCGCGGACCGGGTCCGAAGCGCGCGCCGATGTAGAGGCCGGATGCCAGCGCCACGAGCAGGATTCCGCCGACCAGCGTCGCGATCTGAGCGGGCAGACCGTGGACCGGGGGGATGACCCAGAGGGCCACCTGCATGCTGGTTCCCACCAGCAGGATGTTCGCGATCGTCCCGACGCCCGGCTTCTGGCGCAGGGGGATCCACAGCAGCAGCACGAGGAACCCGATGATGTTGGTCACCCAGCCGATGCCGATTCCGGTGTGCAGCGAAACGCCCTGGGCGAAGACCGTCCAGGGATCCACGCCGAGCCCTGCCTCGATGGTCAGGGCGCAGCCCGTCCCGTAGAGGGCGAGCCCGATCAGCAGTTGGAGTACTCGGCGCGTCATAGCCACCATCCAATCGCACTATTGGCATGGGCATAGCAGGCCAATTCGACTAATGTGGCCGCATGGATTCCCGCATCTCCGCTCGTGCGCTCGCGGTCGCTCTCGGCGGGTGGCGCACGCGCGAGCCCGCCTATGAGGCGCTGGCCGACGGCATCCGTCTCCTCTGTCTCGACAATCGGCTTGCTCCGCGCACGGTGCTCCCTGCGGAGCGTGAGCTGGCGGCAGCTCTGCGTCTCAGCCGCAGCACGGTGACCGCGGCATACCGCAGCCTGCGCGACACCGGACATATCGCGAGCCTGCGCGGATCGGGCAGTGTCACCCTCGCGCTTCAGCGGCGGGACCCGGGCAGCCACGCCGGCGGCGAGGGAGCGATCGATCTGCAGCAGGCGAGCCCCCCAGCATGGCCTGGTTTGGCCGGTGTCATGGCGGAGGTGGCGCTCGATGCGGCATCGCTCGTCGCCCGCTCCGGCTACGACGTGCTCGGGAGCCTCGAGCTGCGCTCGGCGATCGCCGCCCACTACGAGAGCCGGGGGCTTCCGACCGACCCCGGTGATGTCATGGTGACCACGGGGGCGCAGTCCGCCATCCATCTGCTGGCGTCCGTCGTGCTCGGCCGGGGTGATCGCCTGGTCATGGAGACACCGACCTACCCGCACGCGGCCGACACCTTCCGCCGCGCGGGGGCTCGGCTGGTCGGGGTGCCGGTGACGACCGGGCACGGCTGGGACCTCGATCGTGCGGGGCAGGCTTTCGCCCGCACGCTTCCCGCTGCGGCATACCTGATGCCCGACTTCCAAAACCCCACGGGCCGTTCCATGACGGCCACGGAGCGAGCGGCGTTCCTGCATGCGGCCGAGCGAGCCGGAACGGTACTGATCTTGGACGAGACGACGGGCGACCTCGACATCGACCGCGGGCCGGTCGAACGGGGATTCAGCGACGGCGATCCGGCGCTCGTCGTGCGGATCGGCTCCTTGGGCAAGACAGTCTGGGGCGGACTGCGGGTCGGCTGGATCCGCGGGCAGAGCGAACTCATCCGCCGGCTCGTGGCAGCGCGTTCGGCGCACGACCTCGGCACCCCCGAGTTCGAACAGGCCGTTGCCGCCAGGGTGCTGCCTCGATTCACCGAGATCGCGGCGCAGCGTTCCCACCTGCTGCGCGCCGGTCGCGACGCAGCGGCGGCAGCACTGGCGCGCCGTCTGCCGGAGTGGAGCGTTCCGGACACCGGCGGGGGAGTGTCGCTGTGGATCGAGCTCGACGCACCGCTGAGTCCCGCCCTGGTCATGGACGTCCGCCCCCGTGGGCTGCTGCTGTCGGCGGGCCCGCGATTCGCGGTCGACGGCGGGCACGATCGCCATCTGCGGCTGCCATTCACCGCGTCCCCCGAGGACCTCGAGAAAGCGGTCGACATCCTCGCCAACGCGTGGCCCCACGTTCGAGCGGGTGCGCCGGTCGTGGCCAGCCATCACCTGGAATCCGTGGTCTGATTCAGCGCGCGAATCGCAGACACTCGATCGCATCGTCGGCCGACCAGAACTCGCCGAGTTCGCGGAACGTCCGCGACGCGGTGTGGAACCGTCGTGCCCGGTATCGCACGCCCTGTCGCTGCGCGCTTGCCTGCAGGTGCCCGATGACGCGCCCACTCGCATCGACGACACGCCAGAGCGCGGGCGCCGCGGAAGTGAGGCGCACCGGCGTGTCCGCAGCGAGCGGCGGCTGACTCTCCAGCTTCGGGTCGGAGGACTCCCACATGATTTCCTCTCCCTTCGATTCGAAGATATGTGCGACCTCCGACATCCGATCCGCTCCTCCCCACCGACCCACTCGCGCCGCCTGGTCCACATGAGCGCGGCTCGCCATTCGAGCCGCACCGCGGGCGTTCGATCCTGGTGCGAGCGCCGGCGTCCGAAGGGCACCCGGGCGCCGGCGCGACCGGGGACGTTCCCCGGCGCAAGAGAGAGGACGACTCATGAGCGACACGATCACGGTGACCGGCAACATCGCCACCGAGCCCGAGCACAAGCGCACCCCCGCGGGGGTCGCGATCACGACCTTCCGGCTGGCGAGCGGCCAGCGCCGCTACGACCGGGAGTCGGGAGCGTGGATCGACTCCGGGACGAACTGGTTCACGGTCTCGACGTTCCGAGGTCTCGCTGAACACACGTTCGCCTCGGTTCACAAGGGCGACCGGGTGATCCTGACCGGACGCCTGCGGCTCCGGGACTGGGACACCGGCAGCCGGAAGGGGACCACCGCTGAGATCGATGCGGAGGCGATCGGCCATGACCTGCTCTGGGGCACCACGCACTTCGAGAAGGACGGACCGTCCGCATCAGCCGCGATCCAGACCACGAACGGCTGGCCTGCCGCAGGAGAGGCGCGCCGAACGGATTCCGATGGGTGGGCGCTGCCGGGCTCCGGCGAGCTCGAGGCGCCCGAACTCGAGCTCGCCGGGTTGGCGGCGAGCGCGGCGGAGGGTGAGGCCCCCTTCTGATCGTTCTCGGCGAGCGCTCGGGATGACGGCCCTAGACTCTCCCCGTGTCCCGTCACCCCGAGCCTCGCCGACATCGTGATGCCCGCCGCGGCCGGGGCCTCATCGTCGGGGCGGTGCTGGCCACCGCGATCGGCCTCATGACCCTGGCGGGGTGCGCGAACTCCGGCGAGCCGGGGGCCGGCTCCGCTGCGCCGTCGCCGTCTGTCCCGTCCGGCTCGGCAACACCTGCGACCCCAACGCCCACCTCGACGGAGCCCGCGCTTCCTGCGCTCGATCTGCAGGGCGACGCGACCGCGAACCTGCCGTTCTTCTCCTCGATCGTCGCCGCAGTGTGGGCGACGCCGCAGAACGTCTCCGGCCGGGCCTACATCGATGCGCTCGTGGCAGCGGGCTTCGACAAGGGCGCCATGCAGGTCACCCAGGATCAGTCGACGGTCGGAAACGCGGCCGAGAGCATCCAGTTCTCGGTGGTGTGGAAAGGGGATTGCCTCGTGGGCCAGGTGGGACCGGCCACGGGGCAGCCCGTCGCCGTCGTGCTCCCGGTGCTCGCGGACGGGTCCTGCCTCGTCGGAGAGACCCGGACCATCGACTGGTAGCGGGCCACGGGCGCAAAGGACGACTGCCGTCGCCGCCTAGACTGGACAGGTTATGGCTGAGTACATCTACACGATGGTCCGTGCCCGCAAAGCGGTCGGCGAGAAGCTGATCCTCGATGACGTCACGATGTCGTTCCTGCCGGGGGCGAAGATCGGCATGGTCGGCCCCAACGGCGCCGGCAAGTCGACGATCATCAAGATCATGGCGGGTCTCGACCATCCGTCGAACGGCGAGGCCAAGCTGACCCCCGGCTTCACGGTCGGCATCCTCATGCAGGAGCCGGTCCTCGACGAGTCGAAGACCGTCCTCGAGAACATCGAGGATGGCGTCGCGATCAAGGCGAAGGTCGACCGGTTCAACGAGATCTCGGGCCTGATGTCCGACCCCGACGCCGACTTCGACGCTCTGCTGGCCGAGATGGGCACCCTGCAGGAGGAGATCGACGCCGCCGACGCGTGGGACCTCGACTCCCAGCTCGAGCAGGCGATGGACGCGCTGCGCACCCCGCCCGGAGACGCCGCCGTCGCCAATCTCTCGGGCGGTGAGAAGCGCCGCGTGGCGCTCGCCAAGCTCCTGCTCCAGAAGCCCGACCTGCTCCTCCTGGATGAGCCGACGAACCACCTGGACGCCGAGAGCGTGCAGTGGCTCGAGCAGCACCTCCAGAAGTACGCGGGCGCTGTGATCGCCATCACCCACGATCGGTACTTCCTCGACAACGTCGCGGAGTGGATCGCCGAGGTCGACCGCGGACGCCTCATCGGCTACGAAGGCAATTACTCCACCTACCTCGAGAAGAAGCGCGAGCGCCTCGAGGTGCAGGGCAAGAAGGATGTCAAGCTCGCCAAGCGCCTCGCCGACGAGCTCGAGTGGGTCCGCTCCAACGCGAAGGGGCGCCAGGCCAAGTCCAAGTCGCGTCTCGCCCGGTACGAGGAGATGGCGGCCGAAGCCGACCGCACCCGCAAGCTCGACTTCGACGAGATCGCGATCCCGCCGGGGCCGCGCCTCGGCGGCATCGTCATCGAGGCGAAGAAGCTCCAGAAGGGCTTCGACGGACGCTCGCTCATCGACGGGCTGAGCTTCAGCCTTCCGCCGAACGGCATCGTCGGCGTCATCGGGCCCAACGGCGTCGGCAAGACCACGCTGTTCAAGACGATCGTCGGTCTCGAGCCGCTCGACGGCGGCGACCTCAAGATCGGCGAGACGGTCAAGATCAGCTACGTCGACCAGACGCGCTCGAACATCGACCCGACCAAGTCCCTGTGGGAGGTCGTCTCCGACGGCCTCGACATCATCACGGTCGGCAAGATCGAGATCCCCTCCCGGGCCTACGTCTCGAAGTTCGGCTTCAAGGGGCCCGACCAGCAGAAGAAGGCCGGCGTCCTCTCCGGTGGCGAGCGCAACCGCCTCAACCTCGCGCTCACCCTCAAGGAGGGTGGCAACCTGCTGCTGCTCGATGAGCCGACGAACGACCTGGACGTCGAGACGCTCGGGTCCCTCGAGAACGCCCTGCTCGAGTTCCCCGGCTGCGCGGTGGTCATCACCCACGACCGGTGGTTCCTCGACCGCATCGCGACGCACATCCTCGCCTACGAAGGCACCGACGAGAACCCCGATCAGTGGTACTGGTTCGAGGGCAACTTCGCGTCGTACGAGGAGAACAAGATCCAGCGCCTCGGCGCCGACGCGGCCAAGCCGCATCGCTCGACCTATCGCAAGCTCACGCGTGACTGACGACCTCGCGGATCGTGCGGCTGACGCCCCTGGCGGGCGGCGGCTGCACGTGCCGATTCCGCTCCGATGGGGCGACCTCGACGCGTTCAACCACGTCAACAACACGGCGATGCTGAAGCTGCTCGAAGAGGCGCGCGTGCGCGCTTTCTGGATCCCGTTGCCCGGCGAAGTCGCACCCACCACGGCGGTGATCGACTCCAGCCTCTCGAGCGGCGTACTCACCCTCATCGCCCGGCAGGAGATCGAGTACCTCGCCCCGGTGCCCTATCAGCGGCATCCGCTCGATGTGCAGATGTGGTTCGGCAAGCTCGGCGGCTCGAGCATCGAGGTCTGCTACGAAGTGTGCAGCCCCATCGAGACGGCGGGCGAGGGCGGGCAGACCGTGTTCGCGCGTGCGACGACGGTGGTCGTGAAGGTGGATGCCGCGACTGGCCATCCGATCCGGCTCACGCCCGAAGAGCGCGGCGCGTGGGGCCCGTACTCCGGCCCGCCGATCGTCTACGCCCACCGGCGCTGAAGACACAGGGCGGAAGGCTCCCTCAGAGCGACGGCACCCGGACGGTGATCTCCTGGGCCACGCTGGCGACGAGCGCTCCGGCACGGGAGTAGATCCGTCCCGTTGCGAGACCGCGGCCGCCGCGCGCGCTGGGCGACTCCTGCACGTAGAGCAGCCAGTCGTCGATGCGGCCGGGGCGATGCCACCACATCGCGTGGTCGAGGCTCGCGACCTTGAGTCCCGGAGTGGTCCAGGACACGCCGTGGGCGCGCAGGATCGACTCCTGGATGGTCATGTCGCTCAGGTAGGCCAGCGCCGCCTGGTGCACGGCCGGATCGTCGGGCAGCGGGGTCCGTGCGCGCATCCAGACCGCCTGCCGGGGCACGTTGCCGCCCTCGACCGTGACGTAGATCGGCGAGGGGACGTGGCGCACGTCGACCGGGCGATCGGCGAAGTACCGCTTGGTCATCGGGTGAAGTCCGCTGAGATGATCCTCGGCATCGGGAAGGTCTTCCGGATCCGGGATGCCGGACGGCACCGGCTCCTGATGGTCGAGGCCCTCGTCCTCGTCCTGGAACGACGAGATCATCGAGAAGATCGGCACGCCGTCCTGAAAGGCCTGAGTGCGCCTCGTCGAGAACGAGCGGCCGTCGTGGATGCGATCCACCGAGAAGGTGATGCCGCGGGACGAGTCGCCGGGGCGGAGGAAATAGCCGTGCATCGAGTGCGCCGAGCGGCCGTCGGGCATCGTGCGCGACGCCGCGACGATGGACTGGGCGAGCACCTGACCGCCGTAGACCCGGCCGAGGGGCATCGGCTGCGAGACGCCGGTGAAGATGTCCTCGGTCGTGCGGGCGGAGGAGTCATGGAGGTCGAGCACCGCCAGCAGGGCGGCCACGGGATCGGCGTCGGGCGTCGCCGCGGCATCCGTCTGAGGGGCGTCGGTCAAGGGATCCTCCGTCTCATCGGCCGGCGGCAGGCGGGCCGCTTGGTAGTTTAGGCCGGATGCCGAATCACCTGCTCTTCCCGGATGCCCACGCCGCAGCCGACGCCTTGACGTTCGCGAGCCGCTCCGCACGGCTGGGAGATGGGGCCGTCCGCCTGCAGGCCCGCGCGGGCACGCTCGCGATGACCTCGGCGCCGCTGGCACCCCGCGGCCTCCTCGACTCGACCCCGACCGTGCTGGGTATGCGGACGCTTCCGGTCGACCCCGAGCTCATCTGCGACCTTGTCGTCGAGGCATCCTCCCTGGCGCCGTCTGCGCTGGATGCCAGCACCGTGACGCTTCCCGACACCGCGCAGTCACCCGCCTGGGCGGGGATCGCCCCGCCGCGCGGCGGGTGGGAGGCGCGGTCGTCGATCCCGGCATCCGTCCTCGCCGCCCGCGCGCAGTGGGGGATCGCGGCGGCCGCCGAGGCGCTGCCCCAGGAACCAGGCGAGGATGTCGTGCGGACTGTGCGCGCGGCCGTGTGGGGTCCGCCGGACGACGCGCTCGACGGCCTCCCGCTCGGCACGGCATTCGCCGCCTTCGCGCTCGGCTTCATCGTGGGCGAGGAGGATGCCCGGGTCCTCGTCAGCGGGGCGTGGACGCGGGTGTCGCTCATGCGGGGCCACATCATCGTCCGGGGCCCGGCACGGGTGGGGCTCACGCCGGTCCGGTCGACCGGACCGGCCGCGAGCTGAGCCCCCGAGACTAGACCGCGGCGGCCGCAGCCCGGCCGGCGGTGCGGCCCGAGAAGAGGCATCCGCCGACGAAGGTGCCCTCGAGCGCCCGGTAGCCGTGGATTCCGCCCCCGCCGAAGCCGCTGGCCTCGCCCGCGGCGTACAGCCCGGGAACCGGCTCGCCGCCGGGTGCCAGTGCGCGACCGGACAGATCGGTCTCGATGCCGCCGAGCGACTTGCGGGTCAGCACGTGCAGCTTCACCGCGATGAGCGGTCCGGATTTCGGGTCGAGGATGCGGTGCGGCGCGGCAGTGCGGATGAGCTGGTCGCCGCGGTAGGCGCGCGCGGAGCGCAGCATCGCGATCTGCGCGTCCTTGGTGAAGTCGTTGTCGATCTCGCGGTCGCGGGCCTCGACCTCCAGGCGCACGCGCTCGGCATCGAGGGCATCGCCGCCGGGGAGCGCCTGCATGCCGGCGATGAGCTCGTCGAGGGTGTCCCGCACGATGAAGTCCGCACCCTGGTCCATGAACGCCTGCACCGGCGCCCCCGCCCCCTTGCCAAGCCGCGTCTTGGCCAGCAGCCGCACGTCCTTGCCGGTGAGGTCGGGGTTCTGCTCGCTGCCGGAGAGCGTGAACTCCTTCTCGATGATCTTCTGCGACAGCACGAACCAGGAGTGGTCGTGCCCGGTCTGGCGCAGGTGCGCGAGGGTGCCGAGCGTGTCGAAGCCCGGGTAGAGCGGCACCGGGAGGCGCTTGCCGGTCGCGTCGAGCCAGATCGACGACGGGCCGGGGAGGATTCGGATGCCGTGATCCGGCCAGATCGGATCCCAGTTCTGGATGCCCTCGACGTAGTGCCACATGCGGTCGCCGTTGATCAGGCGCGCGCCGGCATCTTCGGAGACCGCCAGCATCGAGCCGTCGACGTAGGCGGGGACGCCGGTAATCATGGTTTCGGGCGCAGTGCCCAGCCGTGCCGGCCACGCCTTGCGCACGAGATCGTGGTTGCCGCCGATCCCGCCCGAGGAGACGATGGTCGCGGACGCGGTGATCTCGAACGATCCCACGACGTCGCGCGACGACGCGTAGCCGCGCGACGCGCCGGACGGTGAAAGGACATCTCCGGCAGCGCCCGTGACAGCGCCGGCGACGGTCGTGAGGGCCGTCACACGGTGGCGGGGGAGGATCGTGACCCGGCCCGTGGCCTCACCGGCCTCGACCTCGGCCTGGAACGGCGCCACGAGGCCGGGTCCGGTGCCCCACGTGATGTGGAAGCGCGGGACGGAGTTGCCCGGGCCGATGGCGCCGTAGCCGCCGCGCTCGGCCCAGCCCACGACCGGGAAGAAGCCGACGCCCTTCTCGCGGAGCCAGGCGCGCTTCTCGCCGTGCGCGAACTGCAGGTAGGCCTCGGCCCAGCGGCGCGGCCAGGCGTCCTCCTCGCGGTCGAACGCCGCGTTGCCGAACCAGTCCTGCCGTGCGAGGTCGAGCGAATCCTTGATGCCCATCCGGCGCTGCTCCGGCGAGTCCACGAAGAAGAGCCCGCCGAACGACCACCATGCCTGCCCGCCGAGGTTGGTGCGCGGCTCCTGATCGATGATCACGACGCTCTTGCCGGCGGCGGCGGCCTCGCTCGCGGCGACGAGCCCGGCCAGGCCCCACCCGATCACGAGGATGTCAGCGGTGTGGGTGGTGGTGGTCATGGGACGACTCCTTCGTCGTGAGGGGGGATGGTCGAGGGGGATTAACGTGCGGGGGATGGTCGAGCGGGGGAGAGAGCGGGAGCGTCAGGAGGCGGGTCGATCCGCGCCCTGGCCGAACGCGTCCGATTGCACGACCGGAAGGGATGCCGCGGCGCGGCCGTCTGCGGCCGGCCCGATGCCGGTCGGCTCGAAGGTGTTGACCATGGCGAACGCCGCTCGCTGCAGGTAGTCCCACAGCGTCGCATCGTGGAGCGGGGGGAGTTCGAGCGCGTCCACTGCGGTGCGCATGTGCGCGAGCCAGCGATCACGGGCGTCGGGGTTCACATGGAACGCGGCGTGGCGCATCCGTAGGCGCGGGTGCCCGCGCTCCTCGCCGTAGGTGGTCGGGCCGCCCCAGTACTGCTCGAGGAATGTCGTCAGACGGTGCTTGGCAGGACCGAGATCCTGCTCCGGGTACATCGGGCGCAGCACGTCGTCGTCGGCGACGCCGGCGTAGAACAGATCGACGAGGCGCACGAAGGTGTCATGCCCACCGATCTCGTCGTAGAAGGCCAGGGGAGCGGCATCCGTCATTTCGAGTCTCCGGACGTGGCAGGCGGGCCGGACGGGTCGGCATCGGGGGCGGGCTGAGCGCGCTTGCCGGTGCGCTTCGGCTTCCAGACCGGCCGCTCCGGCGGCGCCGCCACCGGGTTCGGCTTGGTCTTCGGCGGGTTCGCCCCGCGCACCCGCTGGGCTCCCTCGAGACCGCTGAGCGTGATGGAGTTGAGCTGCGGCAGGGTCAGTCCGAGTTCGTCGATGGCGTTCTTGAGCCGCATGCGAAGCTCGCGCGCGACGTCGTCCTTCGCGTTCGCGCGCGTCTTCATGACGAGCCGGATGACGAGGGCGTCGCCCGACACGGATTCGAGACCCCACACCTCGGGCTTCTCCAGCACGCGAGAGCGCCACTTCGGGTCGTGCGCGAGATCGCTGGCAGCCTGCATCATCGCGCCTTCGACCTCGCCGATGTCGGCGTCGGCACCGACGGCGAGGTCGATGATGACGCGCGCCCAGCCCTGCGACATGTTGCCGATGCGGGTGACCTCGCCGTTGCGGACGTACCAGAGCGTGCCGTTGACATCGCGCACGTGGGTGACGCGGACGCTCACATACTCCACCACACCGGTCGCCAGCCCCAGGTCGACCACGTCGCCGATGCCCACCTGGTCCTCGGCGACGATGAAGATGCCGTTCAGGACGTCCTTGACGATGTTCTGCGCGCCGAAGCCGAGGCCGGCGCCGATCGCCGCGGACAGCAGAGTGAGCGAGCCGAGGGCGGTCGGGGCGAGCGTGGAGACGATCAGGACGAGCGCGATGATCACGATCGTCACGTTGACGATGTTGCCGAGGATCGAGCCGAGGGTGCGCGTACGCTGCACGACGCGGACCGCCGCGAGCGGCGAGCGTTCGAGCGCCTGGGTGTCGTCGACCTTGGCCTTGCTCTTCGCGCCCGTCACGATGCGGTTCACAACGCGCCGGATCACGAGCTTGAAGATCCAGCTCAGGATGAACGCGCCGATGATGATGCCGGCGACGCTGAGGATGTTCAGCCCCACGTCGGCGAGCACATTCACGACCGACTCCCACCAGCTTGCTGGCTCGGGGAATACGACGCTCGGGGCGATGTTCATCTCGGCACGATCCTAAATGAGGGATGCCTTGGCCCGACCTGCGCGGTGGGCCAAGGCATCCGATCGAACTACTGCGCGTCGCGCTCCTGGACGGCGAGCGCGCGCTCGACGCCGGCGAGGTTCTCGGTGACGAGGCGACGCAGTGCGGGCGCGGCGTCCTTGTTGGCGGCGAGCCAGGCACGGGTGGCGTCCTGCAGCCCCTTGTTCGCGAGCGCCGAGGGATAGAGACCAACGATGAGGTACTGCGCGATCTGGTAGGTGCGCGAGTTCCAGATCGGGAGCAGGCTCTCGAAGAACTGCGGAACGAATGCGTCGAGGAACTCGACGCCGGCGGGGTGGCCGAACCCGGCGGCGGTCGCACGGACGATCGTGTTGGGCAGATCATCCTTGGTGATGAGCGAATCCCACGCAGCCTGCTTCGCGGCCGGCGACGGCAGGGCCGCCTTGGCCTGCGCGGCGAACTCCCCGCCCTTGGCGGTGTTGTCCGCCGCGAGCGACTCGTCGATCTGCTGCTCGGTGGCAAGCCCTCCGGCGGCAAGCGAGACGAGCAGCTGCCACGAGAGGTCGGTGTCGATCTCGAGGCCACCGAGCGTGCGGTCACCCGCGCGCAGGGCGCGCACCTGCTCCCACTGTGCGGAGGTCGAGGCCGCGCTCGCGAAGGCCGTGACGAGCTGCAACTGGCTGTCGCTGCCGGCTTCCGCGGCCTGAGCCAGCTCCCACAGCGCCGAGGCCACGCGCTCACGCGCGGCCGACCGCTTCTCCGGCGAGACATACGAGTTCGCGGCGAGCTGCAGCTGTCCGAGCGTCGTGCGGACCGTGGTCGACTCGGTCTCTGCGCCGATGTTGCGCAGCACGAGGTCGATGTAGTCGCTGGCGGATGCCTCGGCATCCCGCGTCTGATCCCACGCGGCACCCCACACCAGCGAGCGGGCGAGGGGATCGCTGATCTGCGCGAGGCGCTCGATCGCGGTGCGCAGCGAGACGGCGTCGAGGCGGATCTTCGCGTAGGCGAGGTCTTCGTCGTTGAGCAGCACCAGATCGGGGCGGGGGAGGCCCGCGAGCTGCGGGACGACGGTGAGGTCGCCGTCGACGTCGAGTTCGACGTCGTGCACGCGGACGAGGCGGTCGCCCTGGGTGCTGTAGAAGCCGACCCCGAGGCGGTGCGGCCGGATCGTCGGGTAGTCCGCCGGCGCGGTCTGGACGATCGCGAACCGGGTGATCTTCCCGTCCGCATCGGTCGTGATCTCCGGCGACAGGGTGTTGACGCCCGCCGTCTCGAGCCACTTCTTCGACCACGTGGACAGTTCGCGCCCGCTGGTCTTCTCGAGCTCGGTGAGAAGGTCGCTCAGCTCCGTGTTGCTCCACTCGTGCGTGCGGAAGTAGGCGCCGACTCCGGCGAAGAACTCGTCGATGCCCACCCACGCGGCGAGCTGCTTGAGCACCGAGCCGCCCTTGGCGTACGTGATGCCGTCGAAGTTCACCTGTACGTCTTCGAGATCGTTGATCTCAGCGACGACGGGGTGGGTGGAGGGGAGCTGATCCTGCCGGTAGGCCCAGGTCTTCTCCATCGCGTTGAACGTCGTCCACGCTTCGGTCCACTCGGTGGCCTCGGCCGTGGCGATCGTGGAGGCCCACTCGGCGAACGACTCGTTCAGCCAGAGCCCGTTCCACCACTTCATCGTGACGAGATCGCCGAACCACATGTGCGCGAGCTCGTGCAGGATCGTGACGACGCGACGCTCCTTGACGGCATCCGTCACCTTGCTGCGGAAGACGTACGTCTCGGTGAACGTGACGGCTCCGGCGTTCTCCATCGCCCCGGCGTTGAACTCGGGGACGAAGAGCTGGTCGTACTTCGCGAACGGGTAGGGGTATCCGAACTTCTCCTCGAAGTACGCGAAGCCCTTCCGCGTGATGTCGAAGACGTAGTCGGTGTCGAGGTGCAGCCAGAGGCTCTTGCGCGCGTAGACGCCGAGCGGGATGACCCGGCCGGAGGCGCTGGTCAGCTCCGAGGTGGTCGACTCGTACGGGCCGGCGACGATCGCCGTGATGTACGAGGAGATGCGGGGAGTCGGTTCGAACGTCCAGGTCGCCGATCCGTCGCCGTGCTTCTTGGGCGTAGGAGTGGGGGAGTTCGACACGACCTGCCACGGCTCGGGAGCCGTGACGGTGAACTGGAAGGTGGCCTTCAGGTCGGGCTGCTCGAACACGGCGAACACGCGGCGCGAGTCGGGCACCTCGAACTGCGAGTAGAGGTAGACCTCCCCATCGACGGGGTCGACGAAGCGGTGCAGACCCTCACCGGTGTTCGTGTAGAGGGCGTCGGCGTCGACGATCAGCTCGTTCTCGGCGGCCAGACCGGTCAGCGCGATGCGCGAGTCTGCGAACGCCGACGCATCGATGTCGTTGCCGTTCAGCGTGATCGAGCGGACGTCGCGGGCGATGAGGTCGATGAAGGTGTCGGCACCTTCGGTCGCGGTGAAGCGGACGACGGATCGTGATCCGAAGACTTCGGGGCCCCTGGTGAGGTCGAGCGCGACCTCGTAGGACTGGGTGTCGACGATCGCCCGGCGCTGCTGCGCTTCGACGCGGGTCAGGTTCTCTCCAGGCACTGCGTTGCTCCCGTGTGGGTGAGGGGTAATTGCCGCGGACAGGCGCTGCTGGCGCCGACGACAACCCTTCCAGCCTACGTGCTCGCCGCCGCATCCTCTCGTCTCACATGACTGCGAGCATGTTCGACCGCGGCGTCGAGATCCGTGAAGAGGTGCTTGTGATGCCGCAGCGCGTCGAGCACTCCGACGGTCCGGAAGAGCTCCTCGTGACCCGGCTGCACTCCCTTGATCAGGACTGTCACGCCGCGCCGCTCGAGCGTGCTGACGATCTCGCTGAGGATGCGGGCACCGGTGGCGTCGACGAGCTCGAGCTGCGACATCCGCAGGATCACCACCGAGACCCCCTGCACTCCGGTCACGGTCTCGAAGACGCGGTCGGCGGCGGCGAAGAACAGGGGACCGTCGAAGCGGATGATCGCGATCCGCTCGTCGCCCGGGAGGGTCGCTCCGGCCAGCGCCTCACGACGCACGCCGGTGGCGCGTGACAGGTTGCGCAGCGCGAAGACGCCGGCGCACACCACGCCGATCGCGACAGCGACGATCAGGTCGAACGACACGGTGATCACGGCCGTCAGGATGAACGCGACGGCGTCGGATCGTGTCGATCGGAGCACCGAGCGCATGGTGGCGAGGTGCACCATGCGCACGGCGGTGACCATGAGCACTCCGGCGAGTGCGGCGAGCGGAATTCTTCCAACCGGCCCCGCGGCGGCGAGCACGACGAGCAGCAGGACCGCCGAATGGAAGAGCGCGGCGATCCGGGTGCGCCCACCTGACCGCACGTTGACGGCCGTGCGCGCGATCGCTCCCGTGGCCGGCATTCCGCCGAACAGGCCAGACCCGATCGACGCGAGACCTTGACCGACGAGTTCGCGGTCGGGATCGTACGGACCGGTGTCGGCGAGGGACGCGGCGACCCGCGCCGACAGCAGCGACTCGATGGCCGCAAGGGCCGCCACAGTGAGGGCCGGGGCGACGAGCGCTCCGAGGGTCGCGATGTCGATGCCGGGCAGCCGTGGCGGCGGGATCGTCGACGGAAGCGCGCCGATGACGGCGAGTGGCGCCGATACCACCGATGCCAGCACGGTGACGATCACGATGCCGATGAGTGACCCAGGCAGAGCCGGGTGCAGCCGCGGCGCGAGCAGCATGCAGCCGGCGACGATCGCGACGGCGGCGACCGCCCAGGGAAGGTACGCCCAGTCGGCGCCCGCCAGCGATTGCACCGCTGCGACGACGGCGTTCGAACTGTGCTCGCCGGCGACGGGCACGGTGGGCGAGGTGAGCAGCGGCACCTGCTGCAGGAAGATGATGATCGCAATGCCGAGGGTGAAGCCCTCGATCACCGGCCAGGGGATGAAGGAGACGGCGCGCCCCAGCTTGAGTAATCCCGCGACCAGCACGAGGACCCCGGCGATGATGCTCACGATGACGACGGCACCCGCGCCGTGCACGGCGACGATGGGCACCAGCACCACGACCATGGCACCGGTCGGCCCCGACACCTGGACGTTGGACCCCCCGAAGACGGCCGCGATGACCCCGGCGACGATCGCGGTGACGAGACCCATCTCGGCCGTGAGGCCGGAGCTCACGCCGAAGCCGAGGGCGAGTGGAAGCGCGACGATCCCCACGGTGAGCCCGGCGAGGAGATCCCGCGGCCAGCTGCGGCGCGCGGGTGCGTAGTCGGACCACGACGGGAGCAGCGCGCGCACGTAGCGCCAGCCGCGGGCCGGGAGGTCGGGCGCGGCTCCGACCGCGTTCACGTCGCGGTTCCGGCGATCGGCGGGAGCGCGCGGGCGTCCGCGAGCAGATCGCGGTCCGCCTCGAGCACCGTCACCAGCAGCGCGCGCGCGACCGCGAGCAGGTCCGCCACCCGGGGATCGGCCAGCCGATAGTAGACATGGCTCGCCCGGCGCTCGGACTCGACGAGCCGGTGGCGTCGCAGCACCGCAAGGTGCTGGGACAGATGGGATGCCTCGAGGTCCGTCTCGGCCTGCAGGTCGGCGACGCTCACCTCGACCGCGGCCGAGAGCAGTTCGAGGATGCGGATGCGGAACGGGTGCGCGAGCCCCTTGAACAGGTTCGCCTTCACTTCATACAGCGGACGCTGGCGGTCGGTCATTGGCATGATGGAATGATCATATCGCCTAGTCGTCCCCGCTCCGTCGCGGTGTGAGGATGGAGGGGTGAGCGATGACAGCGCGAGTGAAACGACAGCCGGCTTCCAGACGGACGGCTCGGTCCTGTTCGCATCGGATGCCGCGGCATCCGGTGCTCCGCACGCCGAAGTCCCGGTCGCGTACGACGCGATCCTCCTGGCCGGGTTCGGCGGGCCTGAGGGGCAGGAGGACGTCATCCCCTTCCTGCGCAACGTCACGCGCGGCCGAGGCATCCCGGACGAGCGCCTGGAAGAGGTCGCGCACCACTACCGGCACTTCGGGGGAGTGAGCCCGATCAACGCGCAGAACCGCGCGCTGAAGGCTGCGCTCGAGGCCGAACTCGCGCGGCGCGGAATCGACCTGCCGGTGTACTGGGGCAACCGCAACTGGGCGCCGTTCCTCGACGACGCGATCACGGATGCCGCGGCCGCAAGCCACACGCGGCTGCTGGGTCTCGCAACGAGCGCCTACAGCTCGTTCTCCAGCTGCCGGCAGTACCGCGAGGACTTCGCCCGGGCGCTCACGGAGACGGGCCTCGCCGGCACCGTGACGATCGACAAGGTGCGGCAGTTCTTCGACCACCCCGGCTTCGTCCAGCCCTTCGTGGATGGCGTCCGCGATGCCGTCGCGGGGTTCATCGACGAGGGTGTGCGCCCGGAGCAGATCCGGGTGCTCTTCTCGACCCACAGTGTTCCCACCGACGACGCAGTCCGCTCCGGCCCTCGAGATGTCGACTTCGGCGATGGCGGCGCCTACGCCGCGCAGCATCGGGCGGTCGCGGCCTACGTGATGAGCGAGGTCGCCAGGGAGCGGCCGGAAGCGATCGGCATCGGGTGGGACCTCGTCTTCCAGTCCCGGTCTGGTCCGCCCACGCAGCCGTGGCTCGAACCCGACATCAACGACGTCATCGCCGAGCTGCCCGCCGCCGCCATCGAGGCGATCGCGATCGTGCCGCTCGGCTTCATGAGCGACCACATGGAGGTGCTCTGGGATCTCGATACCGAGGCGATGGAAGCGGCGGGCGAAGCGGGGATCCGCGCCGTCCGCACCCCGACCCCCGGCATCGATCCCGCCTTCGTGGCCGGGCTCATCGATCTCGTCGAGGAGCGACTCGCGGGCACGCCGGTCGCCGAGCGCCCGCACGTCACCGAGCTCGGCCCCTGGTTCGACGTCTGCCGACCCGGCTGCTGCGAGAACCTGCGCGCCGGGTTCAAGCCGGCCGCCGCCGGTATCGCTCCCTGACGGATCTCTAGGATTGAACCCATGCGCATCCATCTGGCCACCGACCACGCAGGGCTGGAGTTCTCGACGCAGCTCCAGCACCACCTCGCCGGAAACGGACACGAGGTGGTCGATCACGGGCCGATCGAGTACGACCCCCTGGACGATTATCCGGCGTTCTGCATCCGGGCTGCCCAGGCGGTCGTGCGGGATCAGGATGCCGGCATCCCCGTGCTCGGGATCGTCTTCGGCGGCTCGGGCAACGGCGAGCAGATCGCGGCGAACAAGGTCGTCGGCATCCGCTCCGCTCTGGTGTGGAGCATCGCGACGGCGGAGCTCGCCCGCGAGCACAACGATGCGAATGTGATCGCCATCGGCGCCCGTCAGCACACGTTCGAGCAGGTGACTGAATTCATCGACACGTTCATCGCGACGCCCTTCTCCGGTGAGGAGCGGCACGTGCGCCGCATCCGTCAGCTCGCCGCGTTCGAGGCCGACGGCACGCTCGAGCCGGATCCGCGCGCGACCATCGGCAAGCCCGAGGTCCTCGCCGCAACCGACAGCTCGTTCGACCCTGAGGCAGGCTGAGCCCTCGATGCCCGAGGGCCATTCCGTCCATCGCATCGCCCGGCAGTTCGACCGCAACTTCACTGGGCGCGTCGTGAGCGCGTCCAGCCCGCAGGGCCGCTTCGCCGAGGGTGCCGCGCTTCTCCAAGGACGAGTCGCGGAGAGCGTGCGCGCGGTGGGCAAGCAGATGTTCCTCGAGTTCGAGGACGACCTGTGGCTGCGCGTGCACCTCGGCATGTACGGGGCGTGGGACTTCGCCGGCGAGATCGTCGTCGATCCCACGATCGCGTCGGCCAACGGACGGATGGGGCAGACCAACCAGCGCGGGACGATCCTCATCGACGACGCGGTGCTGGATTCCGCGGGCGAGAACTCGCTGACCTCGATCGGCGCACCGCGCCGGGCACGCGTGCACGTGCGGATGTCGGAGCAGACCACCGGGCTGCCGGAGGCGGACGAGGAGTGGCCGCCGCCGATCGTCGGGCAGGTGCGCCTGCGGCTGCTCACCGACATCACCTGCGCGGACCTGCGTGGACCCACGGCCTGCCAGCTGCAGAGCCCCGATGAAGTCGCCGCGACGATCGCGAAGCTCGGCCCCGACCCGCTCGTCGACGACCCGGACGAGGGCGAAGCGCGGTTCGTCGCCGTCGTCGGACGCAAGCCCACGCCGATCGCGCTGCTGCTCATGGACCAGGCGGTCGTGAGCGGGATCGGCAACGTCTACCGCGCCGAACTGCTGTTCCGGGCGCGCCTGAACCCGCACACTCCTGGTCGGGAGGTGCCGACCGAGCTCGTGCGCGCGCTCTGGCGCGATTGGGTGCAGCTGCTGGCGATCGGCGTCGAGACCGGCCAGATGATGACGATGGCCGATCTGTCCGCCGACCAGTGGCGCGCCGCGATGGCCAGTCGCGACGACCGCCACTGGGTGTACCGCCGCGCTGGGCTTCCGTGCCGCGTGTGCGGCACCGCGATCGTGCTCGAGGAGCTCGGCGCCCGCAAGCTCTACTGGTGCCCGAGCTGCCAGGCGTAGCCGACTCGTAGGCTGGACGCATGCGCCAGAATCCGAGCTTCGCGATGACGGATGTCGCGGAGCTTCGCCGCCTCATCGACCTCAACCCGTGGATGACCCTGGTCAGCCACACCGACGACGGGCTCGTCGCCTCGCACTATGCGGTGCTGCTCGACGAGGAGCGCGACGACCTCACCGTCGTCGGCCACGTCGGCAAGCCCGACGACATGATCCACGGACTGGGGGAGCGCGAGCTGCTCGTCGTCGTGCAGGGCCCGCACGGGTACATCTCGCCCGGCTGGTACGGCGGGGGATCGAACGTCCCGACCTGGAACTTCGTCTCGGCGCACCTCTCCGGCATCCCGGAGGTGCTCGCGCCCGACGAGAACCTGCGCGTGCTGGAGCGCCTCGTGGCCCGGTTCGAATCGCGCCGCGCTGACCCCCGCCTGATGTGGGAGCCGCCCAACGACCCCGCCTACATCGAGCGGCTCGAGCGGGGGACGGTCGGATTCCGGCTCACTCCGACCAAGGTGGTCGCCAAGCGCAAGCTGAGCCAGAATCGCCCGGTCGAGGTCGTCGACACGATCATCACCGAGCTGAGCGGCGACGGCCCCTTCGCGAACCCCGCGCTCGCCGCCGAGATGCGCCGCGCCCACACGGCGATGGGCCGCGCGCTGTGACCGCCGTGGGTGACTCCGTCGGCACGATCACGTCGGCCCGGCTGGTCGGACCAGGCGACGAGATGCTGCCCGACGATGGACCCTTCGATGTGTTCCTCGACAATGGCCGGATCGCCGACATCGCTCCCGCCGGCGCGCTGGCACCGCGGGGCGTCGTACTCGACGCCGACGGGGCCTGGCTGATCCCCGGCCTCTGGGATCACCACGTGCACGTCATGCAGTGGGCGCTCGTCGCCCAGCGCGCCCCGCTCGGGCACGCCACCTCCGCCGCGCACGCGGCATCCCTCATGGGTGCGGCGCCGATCCTCGACGACCGTCGAGTCGGCACCGGGTTCCGCGACGCCTTCTGGGGAGACGAGCCGACGCTCGCGTTGCTCGACGCCGCCACTGGCGACACCCCGACCTACCTCATCAACGCCGATGTGCACAGCGTCTGGCTGAACAGCGCGGCGCTGCGGCGCGAGGGGTTCGAGCCGGATGAGTCCGGCATCCTCCGCGAAGCACCCGCCTTCGAGATCTCGCGCCGGCTCAACCAGGTCGACCCGCACACCGGTGACCGACTCGTCGCAGCGATGGCGACGGATGCCGCAGCGCGCGGCGTCGTGGGGCTCGTTGACTTCGACATGGCGTGGAACCACGGCGCCTGGGCCCGGCGGACGGACGAGGGCTTCGACACGCTCCGCGTCGAGTTCGGGATCTACCCCGAGCATCTCGACCGTGCGATCGCCGAGGGGCTGCGCACTGGCGACGGAGTTGCAGGCGCGGCATCCGATCTCGCCCGTGTCGGTTCGCTCAAGGTCATCACCGACGGATCCCTCGGCACCCGCACGGCCGCCTGCTCGCACGCGTACCCCGGCGACCCCCTCAACCACGGTCTGCTCACCGTCGACCCGGCGACGCTCGTCGAGCTGATGACGGCCGCCACCGGTGCGGGCCTGTCGTGCGCGATCCATGCGATCGGGGATGTGGCGAACTCGTACGCGCTGGATGCCTTCACGGTGACCGGCGCGACGGGCACGATCGAGCACGCGCAGCTCGTCGCGCACGCCGATATCCCGCGCTTCGGCCGGCTCGGTGTCGCGGCGAGCGTGCAGCCCGAGCACGCGCTCGATGACCGAGACCTGACCGACACGATCTGGGCCGAGCAGACCGCGCTCGCCTACCCCCTGGGTGCGCTGGCCCGCAGCGGAGCGAACCTGCTGCTGGGGTCGGACGCCCCGGTCTCGCCCCTGGACCCGTGGGCGGCCCTCGCGGGGGCGGTGTTCCGCACGCGGGACGGGCGCGAGCCGTGGCACGCGGACGAGGCGCTGGACTTCCGCGCCGCCCTCGGCGCATCGACCCGCGGCGGTTCAGCGGCGCCCAGCCGGCTCGAGCCCGGGGCACGTGCCGACCTGGCGCTCTGCGACCGCGACCCGGCTGCCGCGACCGAGCCCGAACTTCGTTCGATGCCGGTGCGGGCGACGCTGCTCGAAGGCCGCCTCACCCACCTCGGCTGACCCCGATACGGAAGAGCCCCCGACGCTACGCGCCGGGGGCTCTGTCGGTCCGAGATCCGATCGGGCCTAGGCCGCGACGTGCGCGAAGAGGAACCAGCGGTCCTTCTCGAGCACCTCTTTGATGCCGATCGCGACGTCCTGGCTCGACAGGTCCACCTCGTCGAGGCCGTCGATGGCCGCCTGCACGTCGGCGATCACGACGTCCATGTCGGCGATGACGGCGCGCACGACGTCTTCCCACTGGGCGAAGCCGGCGGGCACCTGCGTGTTGGTCGTCTTGTCGGCGACCGTGTTCAGCCGCGCGTCGACGGGGAGCCCGAGCGCGACGATCCGCTCGGCAGCTTCGTCTGCGCCGGCCTGCGCGTGCGCGACGATCGAGTCGAGCAGCTCGTGGATCGCGATGAAGTTCGCGCCGCGCACGTTCCAGTGCGCCTGCTTGCCGTTCACGGCGAGGGCCTGCAGCCCGAGCGTGACGGGGGTGAGGAACTGTGCAGTGCCTGCCGCCGCTTCGGGGTCGGTTGAGGTCGCGGGGGTGGTCTGGGTCTTGGTCATGTCATTGCCTCCGTGTCGACGGATTCCGTCCGATGGATGCAACGCTACTCAGCGCGCTCCATTCCGCAAGCAAGCGAAGGCTGGGCTCACTTCGTGCGTCATCGTAGGGTCGGAGCATGACCGTCGCCCACGATGCCTCCGTTCTGTCCCTGCCGGGGCGCACCCCCGAACTCGACGCGACCGCGTTCGTGGCGAGCGGGGCTCGCCTGGTCGGTTCGGTGCGCCTGGCCGCCGGTGCGAGCGTCTGGTACAACGCGGTGCTGCGCGCCGACAGCGATGCGATCACCGTGGGTGAACGCAGCAACCTCCAGGACAACGTGTCGGTGCACGTGGATACCGGCCATCCGGTCGTCATCGGCGCCGATGTCTCGGTCGGCCACAACGCCGTCGTCCACGGCTGCACGATCGGCGACGGATCGCTGATCGGCATGGGCAGCGTCATCCTCTCCGGAGCGGTGATCGGGGACGGATGCCTCGTCGCCGGCGGCGCCGTCGTGCTCGAGGGGACCGTCATCCCGTCCGGCTCGCTCGTCGCGGGCGTGCCGGCCAAGGTCCGGCGCGAGCTGACTGCCGACGAGCAGGCCGGTCTGATCCGCAACGCCGAGATCTACCTCGGCCACTCGCGTACGCACGCGGCGGCGACTCCACTCGCCGCGGAGGTCGACTGACATGCGGATCGACGCGCTCGCTCCGGGCGAGATCTTCGTGTTCGGCTCGAACGGGTCCGGTGCGCATGGCGGGGGAGCGGCGCGCTTCGCATACGACCGCTTCGGGGCGGTGTGGGGGCAGTCCGAAGGTCTGCAGGGACAGTCGTACGGGATCGACACGATGTCGGGGCTTGCCGTGTTCGAAGAGCAGGCGGCCCGGTTCCTCGAGTTCTCCCGGCAGCATCCCGAACTCCGGTTCCTCGTCACCGAGGTCGGCTGCGGCATCGCGGGGTACACCCCCGATCAGGTGGCGGGCTTCTTCCACGGCGCGCCGGACAACGTGGTGCTTCCGGAATCCTTCGCGGAGATTCTCGGCGGGTGACGCGCTCGTCTCAGTTCGAGAAGCTCAGCATCCAGGAGTAGATGTCGTCGCCGAAGGCCCCGCTATAGGCCTCATCCCACCCTTCGTGGTAGAGACCCTCATAGATCGTGAGCTTCGCTCGGTCGGTGGTCACCCCGGGACAGGCGCTCAGCGCGTTGATCGGCTCGATGCTCCCGAGGGGGTTCACGACGTCATCGAGTTCACCGGCAAGGGCCCACACCGGCACTGCGTCGAGCGCGCAGCCACTCGTCGCCCACGCGGGGCGTCCCTCTCCGGCGTACGGGACCGCAGCTGCCACCTGCTCGTCGCCGTACTTCGCCAGGTACTCCCATACCCCGAACGCGCCGCACGACAGCCCGGTGACATAGACGCGGGTCGGATCGACGTTGTAGTGCGCGACGGCGTAGCCGATGAAGTCGTGGAGCTCGTCAGGCGTCGTGCATCCCGATCCCGCCGGGTGCCCGAGCGTGTGCTGGAGGATCAGATTGCACGAGCCCGGCCACTGCTCCGCGTCACACGCGGTGCCGTCGATGAAGGGCTCCTGCTGAACGTGCTGGGTCGAGAGCACGACGAACGGGCGATCGAGCGGCCAGCCGCCGACGTCGATGAATCGGGGGATGCCGGTGAACAGCAGGTTGCTGAGAGCCTCGGCCGAACCATCGCCGTTCTCGCCGTACCCATTCGCCACCACGAGGAGCGGGCTCCCGCCTGCGTCGTACGACGGCGGGAGGTACTCGTAGTAGCCCATCCCCGCGCCGGTGCTGCCGAGCGGACGGGCGATCTGGTGCTCGGCCGAGGTGTTCCCGACGTAGGGCGCCACGATCTTGCACAGGTCGGTGTCGAATCCGGGGTGGGGACCGTTCACCTTCGCCCCCAGGAATTCCTCGGCACCGGTCGCGGCGTCGTGCGTGAAGCTGAAACTGACCAGACCGCTGTCGCGGGCGATCACGGCGCCGTTTGCGGTGACGATCTGCGGTTGCCCCGACCTCTGCGCGGTGACCTCGTAGAGGGTTCCGCCGAGCGACTTGACTTTCCACTCCTTCGAGACGCCATTGCCGGACAGGCCGAAGGAAGCCTCGGCGGAGTTCGTCCAGGTCTCACTGAACGCGAAGGTCTCGATGCGCAGCGGATCCCCGTCATATGGACGCTGCCGCTCCCGCACCTTGCTCGTGAAGTGGCCCACCACCTGCATCGGATAACCGCAGTACCACGATTCGAACGAGTAATCACCGCTGTTCGTCGTGATCGTGGGTCCGTGTCCTGCTGCGGCGGCCGGCGAGACCGACAGGCCCACCAGTGCGAGCGCCGCGACAATCGTCGTTCCTGCGCTGAGCAGTCGCGTGCGCTGACTGGATGGCCGAATCGAATTGCGCATGAGGAGTGCCGCCTTTGCGTCGACTGATACCGAGGCATCGGCCTGGCGCGCAACGCACTGGCGCCATCGCCTGAGCGGCTTCCCCCGAAGTCGCATGCTCCCACCGGAGCACCCCTCGCTGCGCAGTTTCCTCTCAGGGTCCGCGCGCGTCAAGACCCCGCGGAACGTCAGGACCCCGCGACCTCAGAAGCGCAGCAGGATCTTCCCCGCGCGACCGGGCACGGCGCTCGCCGCCGCGGCAGCCTGAGCCTCCTCGAAGGGGTACACCGCCTCAACGGGCAGCCGGACCTCGCCCGAACCGATGCGCTGGAACAGCTCGCCGATCAGGGCGGCTCGTTTCGCGGCATCCATCGTCCTCGACACCGTGCTGCCCCAGAAGCCCTTCACCGTCGCCTGCTTGAAGATGAGGTCGCCGGACGAGATCTGAAGCAGGCCGGATCCCATCGCGCCGAACGACACGAGCGTGCCGCCTTCGCCGAGCAGCGACAGCAGTTCGCCGGCAGCCTTCCCGCCTACCGAGTCGACGGCCGCGCGAGGCTCGGCGCCGTCGAGGATCTCGGCGGCGCGTTCGCGCCAGTCGGCGCTCTCGGTGGAGACGATGTTGTGGATGCCGAGGGCGGCGAGTTCGTCGACGCCGGCATCGCGGCGCACGAGGCCGAGCACATGGATGCCGCGGGCCGGGGCGAACTGCGCGACCAGCTTGCCGACGGCGCCGTTGGCGGTGTTCTGCACGATCCAGTCACCGGACTGCACGTCGAGCGAGTCGAGCAGGGCGAGCGCGCTGAACGGCATGGAGATCAGCTGCGCGGCGGTCTCGTCGGTGATCGCGTCGGGAACCGGCAGGAGACCGGCCGCCTTGGCGACGAAATACTCGGCCCAGACTCCGAAGGAGCCGCCGGTGACGCGCTGCCCGACCTGCAATCCCTCGACACCCTCGCCGAGTGCGTCGACCACGCCGACCGCTTCGGTGCCCGACGCGGCGGGCAGCTCGGGCTTGAATCCGTACGTGCCCCGGATCGTCCAGAGGTCGTGGTTGTGGATGGGGGAGAGAAGAGTGCGGACACGAACCTGTCCGGGGCCGGGCTCGGGGAGCGGGCGCTCGGCGACCTCCAGGACCTCGGTCGGGTCTCCGAAGGTGGTGTGGATGAGTGCGCGCATGGTGCTGCTCCTTCTGTTGACCGCGGAAACACGAAAACCCCTGGGTGGCCAGGGGTTTCATGGGTACATGCGAGGGGCTGACGGGAATCGAACCCGCATCATTAGTTTGGAAGACTAAGGCTTTACCACTAAGCTACAGCCCCGAATCCGACGGCGTTCCGTCGGGATCGGGTTATTGAGTTGTCCGCAGCAGGCCGCGACATCCGACAGTCTACCGGACCGGCCCCCGCACTCCTGCCCGCCGGCGCCAATCCGTGCCACACACAGTTGGGTCACACCCGAGTCGGCTAGACTTCTCAGGGCCGTTCGGCATGCGCGCGCGTATGCAGCCCGCCCGGGGCGTAGCTCAGCTTGGTAGAGCGCCCGCTTTGGGAGCGGGAGGTCGCAGGTTCAAATCCTGTCGCCCCGACATCACGGCCCCACAGACCCAGACCTTCAGCTGCACCGTTTCGCGTGCGGCCGAGACGAGGAGAACGAACAGTCATGGTCAACAGCACCGTCGAGACGCTCAGCCCGACCCGGGTGAAGCTCCACATCACGGTCACCCCCGACGAGCTCAAGCCGAGCATCGCGCACGCGTATGAGCACATCGCTCAGGACGTGCAGATCCCCGGCTTCCGCAAGGGCAAGGTGCCGGCGCCGATCATCGACCAGCGCGTCGGTCGCCTCGCAGTTCTCGAGCACGCCGTCAGCGAGGGTCTCGACACCTTCTACCGCGACGCCGTCGCATCGAACGAGGTGCGGGTGCTCGGACGCCCGAAGGCCGAGGTCACCGTCTGGCCCAGCGACAAGGACTTCAGCGGAGACCTCGAGGTCGAGGTCGAGGTCGACGTGCGGCCCGAGTTCGCGCTTCCCGAGCTCGAGGGTCAGACCGTGACCGTCGACGCCGTCGAGGCCGACGACGCCGCGATCGACGCTGAGCTCGACCGCCTGCGCAGCCGCTTCGGCACGCTCGTAACGGTCGACCGTCCGGCCGCGACCGGCGACTTCGTCGAGCTCGACCTCGTCGCCACCATCGGCGACGAAGAGATCGACCGCGCCGAGGGCGTCTCGTACGAGGTCGGCTCGGGCGAGCTGCTCGAAGGCATCGACGAGGCCATCGACTCGCTCACCGCCGGTGAGGACACCACCTTCCGCTCGAAGCTCGTCGGCGGCGACCACGCCGGTGAGGACGCCGAGGTCTCGGTCACCGTCACGGCCGTCAAGGAGCGCGAGCTTCCCGACGCCGACGACGACTTCGCGCAGATCGCCAGCGAGTTCGACACCATCGCCGAGCTGCGCGAGAGCCTCGCCGAGCGCGTCGGACAGCAGTCCGTCTTCGCGCAGAGCGCGGCAGCCCGCGACAAGCTCATCGAGCAGCTGCTCGAGCAGGTCGAGATCCCCGTGCCGGCCGGACTCGTCGAGGACGAGGTGCACAACCACCTCGAGGGCGAAGGCCGTCTCGAAGACGACGTGCACCGTGCCGAAGTGACCGAGGCCAGCGAGAAGCAGTTCCGCACGCAGATGCTGCTGGACGCGATCGCCGAGAAGCTCGACGTCTCGGTCTCGCAGGACGAGCTCACCCAGTACCTCGTGCAGTCGGCCGCCCAGTACGGCATGCCCCCGCAGGACTTCGTGACGGCGCTGCAGGAGAACAACCAGCTGCCCGCCATGGTGGGCGAGGTCGCTCGCAACAAGGCGCTCGCCGTCGCCCTCGGCAAGGTGTCGGTCGTCGACACGAACGGCAAGACGGTCGACCTGAGCGACTTCATCGCCGTGGATGACGAAGACGACGCTGAAGAGGTCGTCGAAGAGGCCGAGGAGATCGCGGATGCCGCGGCCGAGGCCGATGAGATCATCGAAGCCGAAGAGGCCGCTGTGGTCGAGGAGAAGCCGGCCAAGAAGGCTCCGGCCCGCAAGCCGGCCGCCAAGAAGGCCGCTGCCGACAAGAAGTAGTCGCCCGCTGGGTCGACGAGGGGACGGATGCCGCGCGCATCCGTCCCCTTTCTTCATCGAGGAGGAACCATGGCCGATGAGTGGGACGCCCAGGTGGCGGCTGTCTGGGCAGATCACGAGCTGAGTGACGCCGATCGGATCGCGCGGATCGACGCGCTCGCCGCCACGCTCGACGAAGGCGATGCGCGGGGTCTCTTCGAGCGTGCCGGCGCCCGCGACTCGGCGGGCATCGAAACCGAAGCGGAACCGCTCTACCGCCAGGCGCTCGCTGCCGGCCTGGACGAGTACAGTCGCGCTCGTGCAGTGATCCAGCTCGCCAGCACGCTGCGCAACCTCGGCCGGACCGACGAGGCGCTCGGGATGCTGCGCGAAGAGTTCGATCGCGGACCCGAAGCACCCCTGCACGACGCCGCCGCGGCCTTCTACGCGTTGGCGCTGGTGTCGTCGGGGGAGGCCGTGGCCGCGGCATCCGTCGCGCTGAAGGCGCTCGCGCCGCATCTGCCTCGCTACACCCGCTCCGTAGCCGCGTATGCCGATGACCTCGTGAGCGAGCGGGACTGACCGTCCGCTCTCTGCCCAGGGCGAACACGGCCGGGTCGTCGAACGCGCCCCGGTAGATTCGAGGAGACGTCCAAGGAATCAGGAGTACTAATGGCCGAACCACTTGTCGCGACGAGCGTCTTCGACAGGCTGCTGCGGGACCGCATCATCTGGCTGGGCTCAGAGGTGCGCGACGACAATGCCAATGAGATCTGCGCGAAGATCCTGCTGCTCGCAGCGGAAGACCAGCAGAAGGACATCTACCTCTACATCAACTCGCCTGGCGGCTCGATCACAGCCGGCATGGCGATCTACGACACGATGCAGTTCGTCCCGAACGACATCGTGACCGTCGGCATCGGCATGGCCGCGTCGATGGGCCAGCTGCTGCTCACGAGCGGCACGAAGGGCAAGCGCTACATCACTCCGAACGCGCGAGTGCTGCTGCACCAGCCGCACGGCGGGTTCGGCGGCACGGCGAGCGACATTCAGACGCAGGCTCAGCTGATCCTCGACATGAAGAAGCGCCTCGCCGAGATCACCGCAGAGCAGACCGGCAAGTCCGTCGAGCAGATCAACGCCGACGGCGACCGCGACCGCTGGTTCGGTGCCAAGGAAGCGCTCGAATACGGCTTCGTCGACCACATCCGCGCCCACCTGACGGATGTCGTCGGCGGCGGCGGCACGGCCAACTGACGAGACCTGCGGCGAAAGAGAGAGAAACCCGAATGCACACCCCGACCTTCGGCATTCCGCAGGGCCTGAACGTTCCGAACAGCCGGTACATCCTGCCGCAGTTCGAAGAGCGCACGGCCTACGGCTACAAGCGCCAGGACCCGTACAACAAGCTCTTCGAGGATCGCGTCATCTTCCTCGGCGTGCAGGTGGACGACGCCTCGGCTGACGACGTCATGGCGCAGCTGCTGGTCCTGGAGAGCCAGGACCCCGACCGCGACATCATCATGTACATCAACTCGCCCGGTGGCTCGTTCACCGCGATGACGGCGATCTACGACACCATGCAGTACGTGTCGCCGCAGATCCAGACCGTCGTGCTCGGTCAGGCTGCGTCGGCTGCGGCCGTGCTGCTGGCAGCCGGCGCACCTGGCAAGCGTCTCGCCCTGCCTAACGCGCGCATCCTCATCCACCAGCCCGCAATGGGCGAGGCGGGCCACGGGCAGGCGTCGGACATCGAGATCCAGGCCGCAGAGATCCTGCGGATGCGCACCTGGCTCGAAGAGACCCTGGCGAAGCACTCGAACAAGACGCAGGCAGAGGTCAACAGGGACATCGATCGCGACAAGATCATCTCCTCGGAAGAGGCTGTCGTGTACGGCCTCGTCGACCAGGTCCTCACGACCCGCAAGCGCCTTCACGGTCAGGCCGCCCTGACGAAGTAGCTTCATCCTTCAGCGCCCCGCTCCCGAATCATCGGGGGCGGGGCGCCGGTGCGTCCGGGGGGCGTTTGCGCCCAGAGCGTACGGCGCCCTTCCACACTTCGCGTCGCAATCCCGCCCGACGTCCGCGTCAGCGGTTAGGCTCTGAGGACGGTGGGAAGCGGCAGCCCCGCGGCAACGAGGAGGAGCCCGATGGCACGTATCGGTGAGAGCGCCGACCTGTTCAAGTGCTCATTCTGCGGAAAGAGCCAGAAGCAGGTGCAGCAGCTGATCGCCGGTCCCGGCGTGTACATCTGCGACGAGTGCGTCGAGCTCTGCAACGAGATCATCGAAGAGCGTGCCGCTGAGCAGGGCGCGGGCGTCGTCTCCGACTTCGACCTCCCCAAGCCCCGCGAGATCTTCGCGTTCCTCGAGGAGTACGTCGTCGGCCAGGTGCCGGCCAAGCGCGCGCTCTCGGTCGCGGTGTACAACCACTACAAGCGCATCCGCGCCCACGGCACCCTGCAGACCGCCGAGCAGCGCGCCGACGACATCGAGATCGCCAAGAGCAACATCCTGCTCATCGGCCCCACCGGCTGCGGCAAGACGTATCTCGCCCAGACGCTCGCCAAGCGACTGAACGTCCCCTTCGCGGTGGCGGACGCGACGGCCCTCACCGAGGCCGGGTATGTCGGCGAGGACGTCGAGAACATCCTCCTCAAGCTCATCCAGGCGGCCGACTTCGACACGAAGCGCGCCGAGACCGGCATCATCTACATCGATGAGGTCGACAAGATCGCCCGCAAGGCCGAGAACCCGTCGATCACCCGCGATGTATCGGGGGAGGGCGTCCAGCAGGCGCTCCTGAAGATCCTCGAGGGCACCGTCGCATCGGTGCCCCCGCAGGGCGGACGCAAGCACCCGCACCAGGAGTTCATCCAGATCGACACGACGAACGTCCTGTTCATCGTCGCCGGAGCGTTCGCCGGGCTCGAAGACATCGTCTCGAGCCGGGTCGGCAAGCACGGCATCGGCTTCGGCGCCCAGCTGCACGACAAGGAGCGCGACCTCGACCTCTTCAGCGAGGTGCTCCCGGAAGACCTGCACAAGTTCGGCCTCATCCCCGAGTTCATCGGTCGGCTCCCGGTCGTGGCATCCGTCTCGCCCCTCGATCAGGTCGCGCTGATGGAGATCCTCACTGAGCCGAAGAACGCGCTCGTCAAGCAGTACCAGCGCATGTTCGAGCTCGACGGGGTCGAACTCGAGTTCGAGCACGACGCCCTCGAGGCCGTGGCCGACCTCGCCGTGGGCCGCAAGACCGGCGCCCGCGGGCTGCGCGCGATCCTCGAAGACGTGCTCGGGCCGATCATGTTCGAGATCCCGTCCGCCGAAGACGTCGACAAGGTCATCGTCACCAAGGCCGCCGTCCAGGAGGGCGCGGCCCCGACTCTCGTGCTGCGGCAGAAGCGCAAGAGCGCCTAGCTCGCGACAGCGAGCGGATGTCGGCGGCCACGCCTAGCGTGGCCCTTATGCGCCAGTTCCAGATCGACGTGCCCGACCCGATCTTGCGAGATCTCCGCGCTCGACTCGAGACGGCGCGGCTGCTTCCCGATTCGCCTCGGCGACCGGCATCCGGGATGTCCGCTGCCTATCTGCGCGCGCTCGTGACGACGTGGCGGGAGTTCGACTGGCCGGCTCGCCAGGCGTGGCTCAACGAGCATCCGCAATTCGTGGCGGACATCGGCGACACGGCCCTCCACTTCGTGCACCGTCGTGCTGCGCGCGTGGACGCCCCGGCCTTGCTGATCATGCACGGCTGGCCGCATCTGTTCAGCCTCCAGTTGGAGTTCGCCGACCTGCTGCCGGACTTCCACATCGTCGTGCCGAGCCTGCCAGGGTTCGGCTTCTCGACGCCGTACGCCGAGGGCGCGATCACCGAGGTGCGCCTGGCCGCCACGATGCACACGCTGATGACCGATGTGCTCGGCTACGACCGCTACCTCACCTACGGCGAGGACGTGTCCGCGAACGTCAACGACCTGATCGCCGCCACCTACCCCGACCAGGTCGCGGGCATCCTGGTGACGCACTCCCACTTCCCCTCACGTGCGGAGCGCAGCCGGCTCACCGACCCCGCCGAGCGCGCGTTCTTCGACGACCTCGATGCGGCGCACGGCCCGAACGGCGCCTACGGCCACATCCAGGGCACCCGACCCGACACGCTCGCCGTGGCGCTCAACGACTCGCCGGCCGGACTGATCGGCTGGCTGACCGAGAAGCTCGTCGAATGGAGCGACACTCCTCCTGGTGACCCTGCGGCCGTCGAGCGCCGGATCTCGAGGGACCGCATCCTCACCGAGGCGATGATCTATTGGGTCACCGAATCCATCGGCACATCGTTCCGGCCCTACTACGAAGGTGCCGACCAGCCCGCTCCGATGCCGGCCGTCGAGGTGCCGGCGGCGGTGTTCATCCAGCGTCACGAAGGCTCGTACCCCGAGTCCATCGCCCGCGGCTACTACCGCGACCTCCGGGTGTTCGAGCGACTGGCCGAAGGCGGGCACTTCACAGCGGCCGAGGTCCCCGCGGGGCTCGCGGAGCGAACCCGCGCGTTCGCGCGTGACCTCGGCCTGCTGTGACGGCCTGCGGCCTCAGTCGGCGAGACCGCGACGTTTGAGCAGGGGCTCGATCTCGGCATCCCGCCCTCGGAAGTCGCGGAAGGCCTCGAGGGGGTCCTTCGACCCGCCGACGCCGAGCAGTCGCTGCCGGAAGCGCTCACCGTTCTCGCGGGTGAGTCCGCCGTTGTCGCCGAACCAGTCGACGGTGTCGGCGTCGAGCACCTCGCTCCAGATGTACGAGTAGTAGCCGGCGCTGTAGCCGCCCGCGAACACGTGGGCGAAGTAGGTCGAGGAGTACCGGGTCGGCACGACCGGGTTGTCCAGACCGATGTCGGCGAGGGCGGATGCCTCGAACCCCGCGACGTCGATGTCCTCGGCGGCCTGAGCCTCGGTCAGGGAGTGCCACGCCTGGTCGAGCCACGATGCCGCGAGGTACTCGCTCGTCGCGAACCCCTGGTTGAAGGTCTCGGAGGCGGCGAGCTTCGCCACGACGGCTTCCGACAGCGGCTCGTCGGTGTCGATGTGGCGCGCGTACTTCGAGAGCACCTCGGGCCAGTAGATCCACATCTCGTTGACCTGGCTGGGGAACTCCACGAAGTCACGGAAGACATTCGTGCCGGCGAAATGCGGGTAGGTGACGGTCGCGAACAGCCCGTGCAGCGCATGCCCGAATTCGTGGAACAGGGTGGTGACCTCGTCGAGCGTCAGCAGGGTCGGCTTGCCCGGCGCCGGCTTCGGGACGTTGAGGTTGTTCACGACGACGGGCTTCGTGCCGCGAAGACGGGACTGCGAGACGATCGAGTTCATCCACGCCCCGCCGCGCTTCGTGTCCCGGGTGTACAGGTCGAGGATGAATAGGCCGAGCGGCGAGCCGTCCTCGTTGTGCACCTCGAACACGCGTGCGTCCGGGTGGTACGCGTGCAGGTCGCCGCGCTCGGTGAAGGTGATGCCATAGAGCGCCGTGGCGGCGTAGAAGACGCCGTCCTGCAGCACCCGCTCGGCGTCGAACCACGGGCGCAGTGCGGCGCGATCGAGGTCGTACTCGGCCTGGCGCACCTTTTCGGTGTAGAACGCCCAGTCGTGCGCTTCGAGTGGGAACGGCTCCGGCTCCGCATCGATGATCGCCTGCAGGGCCTCCTGCTCGCGTCGCGCGTTGCGGGCCGCGGGCGTGGCCAGTTTGCGGAGCAGCTCGTGGACGGCTTCGGGGGAGCCGGCGGTCTCGTCGGCCGTGACGAACGCCGCGTGCGACGGGTAGCCGAGGAGCGCCGCGCGCTCGGCGCGCAGCCGGACGATCTCGAGGAGCACCGCGCGGTTGTCATCGTCGGTGCCCCGCGATCCGCGGGCTCTCGAGGCATCCAGGATCCGCCGGCGGCTCTCGCGGTTCGTGAGGCTGGAGAGATACGGATGCCCCGTGAACAGCGTGAGGGTGACGAGGTGCTTGCCTTCCAGGCCGCGATCTGTCGCGGCCTGTGCTGCCGCCGACAGCTCGCCTTCGGTGAGGCCGTCGAGTTCGGCGGCGTCGTCGAAGACGACGGCGAGGGCGTTGGTGTCGTTCAGGAGATTCTTCTCGAAGGTCGTCGTCAGCGACGACAGGCGCTGATTGATGGCGGTGAGCCGCTCCTTCGCCGTCTCATCGAGCCCCGCGCCCGCCTGCGTCATCTCCCGGAAGTGGCGCTCGACGAGGTAGCGCTGCTCGGGATCGAGCTCGAGCTCGTCGAGCTGCTCGTGCAGGGTCTTCACGCGCCAGTAGAGCTGCGCATCCAGCTGGATCGAGTCCTGGTGGGCCGACATGAGCGGGGCGAGAGTCTCCTCGATCTGCTGGATCTCCTCGGTCGCGTCGGCGGACGACACCGTGTAGAACGTGCGCGAGATGTCACTGAGCAGGCGTCCCGCCGTCTCGAGCGCCGCCATCGTGTTCTCGAACGTCGGCATCGAGCGGACGCGGGTGATCGCGTCGACCTCCTGCCGGTGCTCGGCGAACGCCTGCTCGAACGCGGGCAGATAGTGCTCGGGCAGGATCGCGGAGTAGTCCGGAAGCCGGTAGGGGAGCGTGCTGGGGGTCAGAAGAGGATTGTCGGTCGCCATGGTCGACAGCCTATCGAGCGGTGGACTCAGGGTGCCGAAGAATATTTGCAAATAATCCATTGCAAAACAATGCTTGCAAAGACTCCTTTGCATCGCTACTCTCAGGATATGGACGAAGACGAGGAACACGGCGATGACCCGGCTGCGCGGGTCGAGGTGCCGCGGCAACCCGAGCGCGTCCTGGACACCGGAGCCCTGCGCGCTCTCGCCCACCCGCTCCGGGTTCGGATCTACGACATCCTCAGTCAGTACGGACCCCAGACCGCGAGCTCACTTGCCGAGCGGCTGGGGGAGTCGAGCGGCTCGACGAGCTATCACCTCCGGGCGCTGGCTAAGCACGACCTCATCCACGAGGTCGAGGGCCGGGGGACGACCCGCGAGCGCTGGTGGGAGCGTCAGCCCGGTGGCGTGACGTTCGCCAGCCCGCAGGCGATGAAGACCCCGGCAGGCCGCTCGGCCACGCAGATCGTCATGAACGAGTTCCTGCGCAACCGCCACCAGCAGCTCATGGACTTCGTCGAGCAGGGCGCTGCGCTCGACGACGAGACCTGGGCCGACGGCACCCTGATCTCCACCGCCACCGCGCGGCTCACTCCCGCGCAGAGCAGCGAGCTCACCAATCGCATCATGGCGGTGATCGACGAGACCGTCGCCCAGTACCGCAATCAGACCGGAGAGGACGTGCGGCCGGTGACCATCCGCGCCGACGTCTTCCCCCTTCCCGACCTGGAGGGCAAGTCATGACCGCTATCAGTGCACACCGTGTCGACACGACGCCGCTCGAGCGCACACTTCTGCACACGGCATCCGCGCTCGATCACTTCGTCACCACGCGACTCGAGCGCCGTGCGGGCCGGTCTTCGCGCGCGCGAGCGGTCGCCGCGGCGAAGCACGAGCAGTCCCGCGCCGTCGCCCAGGCGTTCGGTGCGATGGGGCTGCTGCCCCGATGAGCGCGTCGCCCTCCATGGTCACCGATCAGTCAGGCGGCGCGCGCGGGGGCGATCGGCTGGGCCGCGACTTCGGCAAGCTGTGGACCGCAGCCGCATTCAGCAACCTCGCCGACGGTCTCGGACGCACGGCTGTGCCGCTCATCGCGACGACGCTCACGCAGGATCCCCTCGCGATCTCGGTCATCGGCGCCCTCGCCTTCGTGCCGTGGCTGGTGTTCGGGCTCCCCGCTGGGATGCTCGTCGACCGGTTCGACCGGCGCGTCATTATGGCGATCGCGAACACCATCCGCGGTGCGGTCGCGCTGTGGCTCGCGGTGCTCACGATGTCGGGACACATCGACATCTGGGCGCTGTTCGCCGGCACCTTGATCTTCGGGCTCGGTGAGACGCTCTTCGACAACGCCACCAACGCCGTGCTGCCCGGAGTGGTCGGCCGTCCGCAGCTCGACCGCGCCAACGGCTGGATCCAAGCCGCGCAGGTCACCATCGACAACTTCATCGCCACCCCGATCGCGGGCATCCTCTTCGCCGTCTCGCTGGCGCTTCCGCTGTGGCTCGGCGGGCTCGGCTACATCGTGCCGATCGTCCTGGCCATCCTGCTCCCGCTGTCGGCTGCGCGGCCGCTTCGTGAAGGCGCGCCGGTTCCGGATGCCTCGGCCCCCGACATCGACGCCGGCTCTCCCCTTCCTGAGCCGGTGGCCGCCACCCTCGCACCCTCGAAGGTCACCGCCCGCGAGGCCATCTCCTACTTGCGACACGCTCGCTACCTGCGCTCGATGGTCGTCTTCACGTGCGTGATCGGCTCCGCCTTCTCGTTCGCACAGGCGCCGCTCATCCTCTTCTTCCTCAACGAGATGCACGTGGCGCCGGCGGCGATCGGCTTCGTCACGGCCGGAATCGGCGTCGGCGCACTGATCGGCTCGATCGTCGCATCGACGCTGGTGCGCCGATTCGGGCGAGGCGTCGTCATGCTCGCCGCGAACTTCGTGGCCGCCCTGGGGATGCTCCTGACCGGACTGGCGCCGGAGGTCTTCACCGCCGTCGCCGCCTTCGGGTTGAGCGCGTTCGCGGTGTCGGTGTGGAACGTGCCGTGGGGGGCGCTGCGTCAACAGATCGTGCCGCCGCACCTGTTCGGGCGCGTGCTCGGGATCATCCGCACCTTCACGTGGGGACTGTTCCCGATCGCCACCGTGCTCGGGGGCTGGGTGGCGCGGTACGACCTGCGACTGCCGATGCTGATCGGAGCCGGTGTCGTGTTCGTCGCGGCACTGTGCGGCGCACGCCTGCTGCTGGTCGGCACGAAGGCGGCCGGCGCCGAGTCGGAAGCTCGGGTCGGTTAGGCGAATCCGTCTTCGTCGTCGTGAGTGACGACGGCCTGGCCGTCGGCATCGAGGCTGACGATCACGCCGGTGTCGAGCTCCGCGATCGGACGGCCTTCGAGCCAGGTGAGCGTCCACCGGGGGCGCGGCTGACCGAGCCCGTCGTCCGGGAGGGCGCGGTCGACGCCCTCGACCGCCGCACGCACCGAAGGCGGGACTGCCGCGGGAGGGGTGTCACCAGAGGTCCAGCGGGTGCCGAGCTGCACGTCACACCTCCACGGGGGCGAGTTCGATCGCGGTGATCGCGATGGCCGCGGCATCCGCGTACTCCACCTCGGCGATGCGGCCGACGGCCTTGAGGTCGCCTTCCGCGAGGCGCAGGAGAGCCACGGACGCCTCGGGCGCCGAGATCGTGACGCGGGCGACGGGTGTCTTCTGCGAGGCCTTGGCCTCGGTCTTGGCCCGGCGGATGCCGACGAGCGCGTCGCCGACGGCCGAGAGGACCGCGGGGTCGCCGGCGGTGCCGAGCGGCTCCGGCCATGGCGCGGTGTGCACGGAGCCCTCGTGGAACCATGACCACGACTCCTCCGCGGCGAAGGCGAGCACCGGGGCGAACAGGCGCAGGAGCGCCTCGAGGGCGATGCGCAGCGCCAGAGCGGCGGAGGCCTGGCCGACGTCGGTGCGGTCGTAGGCGCGCTCCTTGACGAGCTCGAGGTAGTCGTCGCAGAACGTCCAGAAGAACGACTCGGCGATCTCGAGCGCGCGGGCGTGATCGTACGAATCGAGCGCCTTGGTGGCGTCGCGGATCACGCCGTCGAGCGTGGCGAGCATCGACGCGTCGAGCGCGTGCGTGACTTCGGCGCCCTCGGGCACAGGGAAGGACAGCACGAACTTCGCGGCGTTGAGCACCTTGATCGCCAGGCGCCGACCGATCTTGATCTGGGTTGGGTTCTGCGGGTCGAAGGCGGCGTCGGTGCCGAGACGGCTCGAGGCCGCCCAGTAGCGGACCGCGTCGGACCCGTGCTGCTCGAGGATGTCGGCCGGGGTGACGACGTTGCCCTTCGACTTCGACATCTTCTTGCGGTCGGGGTCGACGATGAAGCCGGAGATCGCGGCATCCGTCCACGGCGCGCGGTCGTCTTCCATCGCGCTGCGCAGCAGGGTGGAGAACAGCCAGGTGCGGATGATGTCCTGGCCCTGGGGGCGGAGATCGAACGGCGCGACGAGGTTCCACAGCTCCGGGTCGCGCTCCCAGCCGGCCGCGAGCTGCGGGGTGAGGGAGGAGGTCGCCCAGGTGTCGAAGATGTCGTTCTCGCCGGCGAAGCCACCGGGGACGCCGCGCTGCTCGGCCGTGAAGCCGTCCGGCACGTCGGTGGACGGGTCGACCGGCAGCCGGTCGGCGGCGGGGAACAGGACGCGGTCGTAGTCGCGGTCGCCGTTCTCGTCGAGCGCGTACCAGACCGGGATCGGCACGCCGAAGAAGCGCTGGCGCGACACGAGCCAGTCGCCGGTGAGGCCGTTCGTCCAGTTCTCGAAGCGCACGCGCATGAAGTCGGGGTGCCACGACATCTCGCGGCCGAAGCCGATGAGCCGCTCGCGCAGCTGCTCGTCGCGGGCGCCGTTGCGCAGATACCACTGCCGGGTCGAGACGATCTCGAGCGGGCGGTCGCCCTTCTCGTAGAACTTCACGGCGTGCGTGAACGGCTTGGGCTCGCCGATGAGCTCGCCCGACTCCTGGAGCAGCTCGACGACGCGCTTCTTCGCGCTGAACACCGTCTTGCCCGCCAGCTCGGCGTAGGCGGCCTGCGCGGCATCCGTGGTGAGGACGTCGGGAGCCTCGGCGATGATGCGGCCGTCCTGGCCGAGGATCGTGCGGTTGGGCAGATGGAGCTCACGCCACCAGATGATGTCGGTCACATCGCCGAAGGTGCAGATCATCGCGATGCCGGAGCCCTTGTCGGGCTGGGCCAGCGGGTGGGCCAGCACGGGCACCTCGACGTCGAACAGCGGGGTGCGCACGGTCGTGCCGAACATCGGCTGGTAGCGGGCGTCATCGGGGTGCGCGACGAGGGCCACGCAGGCGGCGAGCAGCTCGGGGCGGGTCGTCTCGATGTGCACATCGCCAGAGCCGTCGGTCTTGTGGAAGGCGACGCGGTGATAGGCGGCCTGCTGGTCGCGGTCCTCGAGCTCGGCCTGCGCGATCGCCGAGCGGAAGTCGATGTCCCACAGCGTGGGCGCGAGCGCCTGGTAGGCCTCGCCGCGCTCCAGGTTGCGCAGGAACGCGAGCTGGCTGGTGCGGATCGTGTCGTCCGAGATCGTCCGGTAGGTCTGGGTCCAGTCGACGCTCAGGCCGAGCTTGCGCCACAGCGCCTCGAAGTGCTTCTCATCCTCGACCGTGAGCTTCTCGCACAGTTCGATGAAGTTGCGGCGGCTGATCGGCACCTGGTCGGCGGCGCGGCCGCTCTTGTTGTCGCCGCCCTCGTAGGGGGGCGTGAACTCGGCGTCGTACGGCAGCGAAGGATCGCAGCGCACGCCGTAGTAGTTCTGCACGCGCCGCTCGGTGGGGAGGCCATTGTCATCCCAGCCCATCGGGTAGAACACCGTCTTGCCGCGCATCCGCTCGTAGCGCACCTTGACGTCGGTGTGCGTGTAGCTGAACACGTGGCCGATGTGCAGGCTCCCCGAGGCCGTCGGCGGGGGAGTGTCCACGCTGTAGATCCCGGCGCGGCCGACCTCAGCGGCGACGGCACGATCGAACAGGTAGGTGCCATCCGCGGTCCACGCGGCATCCCACTTCTCTTCGAGACCCTCGAGGGCGGGCTTGTCGGGAATGTGCGCGTCGGCCATGGGCGTCTCCTGCGATATGTGCGGCACCGGGTGTACGTGCCTGAGTGTGGGATGTCCGTCGATTCTACCGGCGTCGACTGCGACGCGCCTGCGAAGGAATTCGGAGCCAGGGCCTCAGTCGTCGACGCGGATGCCGAGAGCTGTGGCGAGGGCGGGTGCGAGGTGCTCGACCTGGCGGAAGGAGAGCGTCGCCCTTCGCAGGCCGGCAGGGTCCGTGTACGAGACGGCCTCGAGCCCGCGCAGGTCGAGGTGCTCGCTCCGCAGCCCGCGGGTGTCCACCTCGTCGGCTCGCGAGTCCTCGAAGCGCACCCGGGTCAGGGTGGCCTGCGGCAGATCAAGGGCACCGATCACGCAGTCCACGACGACCAGGTCATTCACGCGCGCCGCGGGAAGGGCGAGGTAGTCGATGCGGATGCCGCGCAGCTCCACCCCGTCGAGCTCGGCGCTGCGCAGGTCGAGGGTGCCGATGCGCCCGCCCGTGACGCGGACGTTCCGCCACCGGCCCTCTACACCGCGCAGTTCGGTGGCCCGGAGGTCCGTGATCTCGACGTCGCTGAGCGAGGCGCCGGTCAGGTCGAGGCGGTCGACGGATGCCGCGGCCACGACGCACTCCGCAACGTGCGCGTGCGCGGCATCCACCGTTCCCGAGAGACCCTCGATCCGTGCCTGGACCAGGTCATCGCCGCGCTCGATCCCGGCGACGGGGTCGAGCGAGTCGGGGATGTCCGGGGTCGCGGCGCGCGGCGCGCGCAGAATGTCGCGCGCCATTCAGGCTGCCTGGGGGGCCAGCGCGGGGGTGAACTCCGGCTCGGGCTGCCGGCGGGCGGCGAGCCACGCCGAGCCGAGCGTGACGGCGGAGAGCACGGCGAGCACGATTCCCGGATGCCACCAGGCGAAGTCCGTCGCGCCGCCGATCGCGATGGTCACGAGCGGGACGAACCCGCTCACCGTGGCGGCGATCGCGTACGCGATCGACAGCGCCGAGTAGCGGAAGTGGTCGGGGAAGAGGTCGTTCATGAGGCCCCCGAGCGCCGCCCACGACATGGTCGGCAGGATCCCGCCGATGATCATGGTCGCGACCAGGATCGGGAACGTGGCGAACTGCAGCAGGTAGTACATCGGGAACGCGATCAGCAGGGTTCCCGCGGCGCCCCATGCGACGACCTGGGCGGAGCCGATCCGCGCCGCGAGCCGGCCGAACAGCGGGATCGTGATCAGCTGCAGCAGGGCGCCGATCGTCGTGGCGATGAGCAGGTCCTGGAAGCTGAAGCCGAGCTGGTCGACGCCGTAGTTGATGGTGTACGTGTTCATCAGCGAGTACGACCCGATGCCGAGCAGCGCGGCGCCGATCGCGAGGAGCAGTGCCCGGGGACGCTCACGGAACAGGGTGGCGAACGGAAGCCGATCGCGACGGCCCTCCGCCACGACGTTCTCGAAGACGGGCGTCTCGTCGATCGACCAGCGCAGGTAGAGCGACACCGCGAGCAGCGGCAGCGCGAGCAGGAACGGGATGCGCCAGCCCCATGCCATGAGGTCCTCGATCGGCATCGCGATCGTCAGGACGATGAACACCGCGGCGGACAGGATCGAACCGACTGGCGAGCCGAGCTGCGGGATCGCGGCGTAGAAGGCGCGCTTGACTGGCCCGGAGTGCTCGGTCGCGAGCAGGATCGACCCGCCCCACTCGCCGCCCAGGGACAGGCCCTGTGCGATGCGCAGCAGGATGAGCAGGATGGCGCCGACCCAGCCGGCCTGCGCGTAGGTCGGCAGCAGTCCGATGGCCCCCGTCGCGATGCCCATGATCGCCACGGTCCACAGCAGCGTGGTGCGTCGGCCGAGTCGGTCGCCCATGTGCCCGAAGATCGCGGCGCCGATCGGTCGCACGACGAACGCCAGCGCGATCGTCGAGAAGGACGCGAGAGTCTCGCCGAAGTCGCCGAGCGGCTCGAAGAACAGCGGGCCCAGGAAGAACGCGGAGAAGTAGGCGAAGAGGTAGAAGTCGAACGACTCCAGCGAGGTGCCGACCATCGACGCCCAGGCGACGCGGGCGGTGGGATCGGCAGAGGGGGCGGTGCGGGGGGAAGCGGATGCTGCGGAGGTCACAGGCATCCATCCTGCCACCGCTGGGCGTTGGTGGATCCCGTCCAGGAACGCCGCCCGACTTCCCCGCTCACCCTCAGGACCCATGCCGGTAGAATCGGAGCACAGACATCGATCCGGCCATCACCGGGGAGTCTTCGGAAGAACGCGAGACGGCCGCTCCGGCATCCGTCTCGTCACTAGAACCGAACGGGGCAGGCCCGTCACAGCCGCAGTGAGAGTGGCCCGCGGTCCCTGAGCTCGTCGAAGGGTCCGCGAGGCAACGCGGGGTGGTACCGCGGTTCCCTTGTCCGGGGAGTCGTCCTCGCAGGAAGCATCGCAACCTGCTGGAGTGAAATGACCTACCCCAAGTCCTCGTTCGGTCCTGCCGCCGACCCTTCGACAGGCTCAGGGCAAGCGCTGACATCGGCCGTCGTGCCGAGTCCGCGGTTCCCCGAGATCGAGCAGGAAGTGCTCGCCTTCTGGGAGCGGGATGACACGTTCCGCGCGTCGATCCAGCAGCGCGAGGGCGCCGAGGAGTGGGTGTTCTACGACGGGCCGCCGTTCGCCAACGGACTCCCCCACTACGGCCACCTGCTGACCGGCTATGCGAAGGACCTCTTCCCGCGATTCCAGACGATGCGCGGCAAGAAGGTCGATCGAGTCTTCGGCTGGGACACGCACGGCCTGCCGGCGGAGCTCGAGGCGATGAAGCAGCTCGGCATCACGGAGAAGGCCGAGATCGAGTCGATGGGAATCGACGCGTTCAACGCGAAGGCCCGCGAATCGGTGCTCGCGTACACGCACGAGTGGGAGGACTACGTCACCCGCCAGGCGCGCTGGGTCGACTTCGAGCGCGGCTACAAGACGCTCGACACGAACTACATGGAGTCGGTTCTCTGGGCGTTCAAGACGCTGCACGACAAGGGGCTCGCGTACGAGGGATACCGCGTGCTGCCCTACTGCTGGCGTGACGAGACGCCGCTGTCCAGCCACGAGCTGCGCATGGATGACGACGTCTACAAGATGCGTCAGGACCCCTCGGTGACGGTCACCTTCCCTCTCACTGGCGTGAAGGCCGAAGCGCTCGGGCTCACCGGCGTGCGCGCCCTGGCCTGGACGACCACGCCGTGGACGCTCCCGACGAACCTCGCGCTCGCCGTGGGTCCCGACATCCGCTACGTCGTCGTCCCCGGGGGACCAGCGGGCTCGGCGGACGTGCACCACGCGGCCCCGTCGACAGGCTCAGGGACCGTTGGTGAGTCGGACGACACCCTCGAGGGCACCGCGCACCGCTACCTGCTCGCCGAGGAGCTCCTCGCGGGCTACGCGAAGGACCTCGGCTACGAGAACGCCGCCGCCGCCCGCGAGGCCATCGTGCAGACCGTGCTGGGCTCGGAGCTCGAGGACGTCACCTACGACCGCCTCTTCGATTACTACGCGGATGCCGCGACCTGGGGCACCGCGAACGCGTGGCGCATCCTCGTCGACGACTACGTGACGACCGCGGACGGCACCGGCATCGTCCACCAGGCCCCGGCCTATGGTGAGGATGACCAGCGGGTCACCGAGGCCGCCGGCATCCCGCTCATCATGAGCCTCGACGACGGCGGACGCTTCCTGCCGCAGGTGACGGACGTCGCCGGCGAGCTGTGGATGGACGCGAACACGCCGCTCGTGCGGGTCCTCCGCCAGGACGGGCGCCTGCTGCGACTCGCCAGCTACGAGCACTCCTACCCGCACTGCTGGCGCTGCCGGAACCCCCTCATCTACAAGGCGGTCTCGAGCTGGTTCGTGCGCGTCACCGACTTCAAGGACGGTCTGCTCGAGAACAACGAGAAGATCACCTGGGTTCCCGACAACGTCAAGCACGGCCAGTTCGGCAAGTGGCTCGAAGGCGCACGCGACTGGTCGATCAGCCGCAACCGCTACTGGGGATCGCCGATCCCGGTGTGGAAGAGCGACGACCCCGAGTACCCGCGGGTCGACGTCTACGGCAGCCTCGCCGACCTCGAGCGCGACTTCGGGCGCCTGCCCGTCAACACCGCGGGCGAGGTGGATCTGCACCGTCCGTTCATCGACGACCTGACGCGTCCGAACCCCGACGACCCGACCGGCCGCAGCACGATGCGCCGCATCGAGGACGTGCTCGACGTGTGGTTCGACTCCGCGTCGATGCCCTATGCCCAGGTGCACTACCCGTTCGAGAACCACGACTGGTTCGACGCGCACTCACCCGCGGACTTCATCGTCGAGTACATCGGCCAGACGCGCGGCTGGTTCTACGTCATGCACGTGCTGTCCACGGCGCTGTTCGATCGCCCCGCCTTCACCGGTGTGTCGTGTCACGGCATCGTGCTCGGCAGCGACGGTCTCAAGATGTCGAAGTCGCTGCGGAACTATCCGGACGTGTCCGAGGTCTTCGATCGTGACGGCTCCGACGCGATGCGCTGGTTCCTCATGTCGAGCTCCGTCCTGCGCGGCGGCAACCTCGTCGTGACGGAGGAGGGGATCCGCGCCGGCGTGCGCGAATTCATGCTCCCGCTCTGGAACGCGTGGTACTTCTTCTCGACGTATGCGAACGCTGCCGGTGGCCCTTCGACAGGCGCAGGGACCGGGGACTCCGGGTACGAGGCCCAGTGGCGCACCGACTCCACCGACGTCCTCGACCGCTACATCCTCGCGCTCACCGGTGACCTCGTGCGCGGCGTCGCCGCCGACCTCGAGGTGCTCGACTCGACACTCGCGGCGGCCAAGCTCCGCGAGTTCACCGAGGCGCTCACCAACTGGTACATCCGCCGCTCCCGCGACCGGTTCTGGGTGGGAGTCGACCCGTCCGACCCGAAGACCACCGAGGCGTTCGACACGCTGTACACCGTGCTCGAGACCCTCACCCGCGTCGCGGCGCCGCTGATCCCGCTCGTGTCGGACCGCGTCTGGCAGGGGCTCACCGGGGGACGCAGCGTGCACCTGCAGGACTGGCCGGACGCCGACGCCTTCCCCGCCGCGGATGACATCCGCTCCGCGATGGACGCCGTCCGCGAGGTCTCGAGCACCGCGAACGCGCTGCGCAAGAAGGAGGGGCGTCGCGTGCGCCTCCCGCTTTCGCGCTTGACCGTGGTGGTGTCGGATGCCGGGGCCCTCGCCCAGTTCGACGACATTCTGCGCGAAGAGCTCAACGTCAAGAGCATCGACCTCGTCGAACTCGAGGCGGAGACCGCCTCCGGCTACGGGATCACCCATCGACTGTCGGTCAACGCGCGGGCAGCCGGACCTCGGCTCGGGAAGCGCGTGCAGCAGGCGATCCAGGCGGCCAAGGCAGGGGAGTGGAGCGAGCACGACGGCATCGTCGCCGTGCGCACGCTCGAGGGCGAACTCGCGCTCGAGCCCGGCGAGTACGACCTCGTCCTGGAGACCACCGGCCGGCCCGAGGGTGAGGCGCTCGCGCTGCTGCCTCGGGGCGGATTCGTCCTGCTCGACACGACGACCACGCCCGAACTGGAAGCCGAGGGGCTCGCGCGGGATCTCATCCGGGCCATCCAGGACACGCGCAAGGCCGCCGGTTTCGAAGTCAGCGACCGCATCCGCCTGGGGCTGTTCTTCACGGATGCCGCGGACGCCGCAGCCGTCAGCTCGGCGTTCGACATCGCAGACATCGCGGGCGAGACCCTCGCGACCGAGCATGCGATCTCCGTGGATGGCCAGGCCAACATCGGTGAGGCCGGCCATCGGGCGACGTTCGCTGCCGGCGCGTACGCGAATGCGGGCGAGTTCTCGGTCTCCGTGACGAAGGTGAAGGCATCCGCATGAGTGAACGTGATCGCAGTCGGGCCGACGCCGTGTACGCGGCGCTCCTGCAGCGGCAGGGTGAGCGCTGGGTGCAGCCGCGCGTCGAACGCACCCGGCGGGTGCTCGAGCTGCTCGATGACCCGCAGCGCACCTACCGGGTCGTGCATGTCACCGGCACGAACGGCAAGACCTCCACGAGCCGGATGATCGAGAGCCTCGTGCGCGCTCACGGACTGCGCACCGGGCTGTTCACGAGCCCACACCTGGAGCGGTTCACCGAGCGGATCATGATCGACGGCGAGCCGATCGCCGACGGCGCGATCGCCGACGCCTGGGACGAGATCGAGCCGTTCGTCGACCTGGTCGACGCCGAGCTCGCGGCTGTCGACGACGCGCCGCTCACCTTCTTCGAGCTGCTCACCGTGCTCGCCTTCGTCGCCTTCGCCGATGCACCGGTCGATGTCGCGGTCGTCGAGGTCGGCATGGGCGGCTCATGGGATTCGACGAACACCGCGGACGGCGACGTCGCGGTGATCGCGCCGATCGACCTCGATCACGCCGACCGGCTCGGCGAGACGATCGCCGACATCGCGGCAGTCAAGGCCGGGATCATCAAGGACGGCGCGGCCGTCGTCTCGGCCCGTCAGGATCCGACGGCCGATACCGTGCTGCGCGCCGCCGCCGCCGCGCGGGGCGCCACGATCGCGTTCGAAGGCGCCGACTTCGGCCTCACATCGGGCCGGCTCGCCGTCGGCGGGCAGCTCATCTCGGTGCGCGGCCTCGCCGGCACCTACGACGATGAATACCTCCCGCTCTACGGTGCACACCAGGGCTTCAACGCCGCGCTGGCCATCGCCGCCGTCGAGTCGCTCATCGGCGGCGCCAGCCAGGCGATCGCCGGCGACATCCTCACAGAGGGGCTCAGCAACACGACATCGCCGGGCCGACTGCAGCTGGTCGGCATCAGCCCCACCGTGCTCGTCGACGCCGCGCACAATCCGCACGGCGCACGGGCGCTCGCCACCGCCCTCCAGGAGTCGTTCTCCTTCGACGAGTGGGGCGTCGTGCTCGGCATCCTCGCCGAAAAGGATGCCGCAGGCATCGTCGCGGCGCTCGCCCCGGTCGCGACGCATGTCTTCGCCACGGCGCCGGAGTCCGATCGAGCCAACGACGCCGACCGCATCGCCGACCTCGCCGAGCTCGCGGGCCTGCCCGTCACCGTCCACGAGGGGGTCTCGGACGCCGCTGAAGCCGCACGAGCCTGGGCCGCGGCATCCGATCGTCGCGCCGTCGTGATCGCCGGCTCGGTCGTCCTCGCGGGGGAGGCGCTTGCGCTCGCCGCTGCGGAGGACTGGAAGGCGGGGTGGGAGGAGTGAGCGCGCCCACCGCGCCGGTGGCTCGCGAGCCCCGGCGACCTCGTCGCCGGGGCGCAGCGGAGTCGCTCGGCTCGATCGTGCTGGCCTTCGAGTCGATCGTCGTCTTCCTGGGCGGCCTGGTCGCCTACGGTCTCAAAACCCTTCCGCCGGGGGTGGAGCAGTGGTGGGGCATCGTCGCCGGCGCAGTCGTGGGACTCGCGATGCTGCTGACCTCAGGACTCATGCGCTATCGCTGGGCGATCGCGCTGGGCTGGGCGCTGCAGGGAGTTGTGATCCTGGGCGGATTCCTCGTCCCGGCGCTCGTGCTGGTCGGCCTCGTCTTCGCGGCCCTCTACGGGTATGCCACGATCAAAGGAGCGTCCCTGGACAAGCGCAACGCGCAGCTGATCGCCGAAGCCGAGAACGAAGATGGAGACTGACATGGCCACTGAAGAGACCCTCGTCCTGGTGAAGCCCGACGGCGTCGCCCGGGGCCTCACCGGCGCGATCCTCGCGCGCATCGAAGCCAAGGGCTACGCGCTGGTCGACATCCGTCTCGTCGAGCCGGATCGTGAGACGCTCGAGCAGCACTACGCCGAGCACGAGGGCAAGCCGTTCTACGAGCCCCTCCTGGACTTCATGATGTCCGGGCCGTCCGTGGCCATCCGACTCGCCGGCAACCGCGTGATCGAGGGCTTCCGCTCGCTCGCCGGAACCACCGACCCGACGACGGCCGCGCCGGGCACCATCCGCGGCGACTTCGGTCGCGACTGGGGCCTGAAGGTGCAGCAGAACCTCGTGCACGGCTCGGACAGCCCCGAGTCGGCCGCCCGCGAACTCGCGATCTGGTTTTAGAAGAGCGCGTTGAGCACGTCCAGGCGCATCTGGGCGAGGATCGCGATCACGGCGTAGCTGACGACGGCGAGGAGCGGCACCCAGCTCATCAGGCGGTCCGCTCCTCGGCGCAGACCGGCGGGGGCGGGCACAAGGCCCGCGCGCAGGATGTGCAGCGTCACCGCGTAGAACGTCGGGATGGTGACGATCCACGTCACCATGCACCACGGGCAGAGCGTGCCCAGGATGAAGATGCTCTGGCCGATGAGCCAGATCACGAAGCCGAACGCGAACAGCACGCCACCCTCGAAGAGCCACCAGAACCAGCGGGCGAAGCGGGCGTGGGCGAGGATCGCCGCACCGACCACGATGGGCGCCACCCAGCCGGCGAGGCCCAGGATGGGGTTGGGGAATCCGAACACTGCACCTTGCCAGGATTCGAGATTCCGCGTGCACTGCACGAGGGGCGAGAAGTCGCAGGACGCCACTGAGCCCGGGTTCTCCAGCAGGTTCAGCCGCTCCATCGTGAGGGCGAACGCCGCCCACCAGCCGATCGCTCCGGCGATGACGAGCCACACGGCCAGACCGGTGGGACGGGAGTGGGATTGCGCCGTGGACATGCTCGGATTATGACATCGCAAACCTCGCGGATGCCGCGTCCCGCACCGGCCGAAGACGCGCGGATCTGCGTGCTTCGCGCAATCGATCCGTGAAAGTGCGATAATGGTCGTTGATCGGTCGCGGCCGCGCCGCCACCGCATCACAGAAGACTTCAGGGCAAGAGTGCCCTTGGCAGCGCGAGCCCCCGCCGACGAGCCGGATCCCGCTGCAGACCGAGTGAGTTCGCGGCACCGCAGGTGCGGCGCCGCACGAGATTTCGCCGGGCGACGCGCGGTGTCGCCCCGCAGGGAGTACGCCGGTGATGGCAGATGAGACCCTTGACCACGAAGACATCGATCAGGAAGCACGGAGCGACAGCCGAGAGCTGACCGTGGAGGACGTCCTCACGCAGGACCCCGCCCCGGTCGCAGACGCCGAGCCGGCTGGGCTTTCGGACGATTCTTCCCACGACGAGGCTTCGGTAGACGAGGTTCCGCAGGATGACGCATCGGTAGACGATGCTTCGGATGCCGAGCCCTCGGTTGACGAGGCCACGTCGGTCGCAGAGACCGAGGTGGCGCCTGAGCCCGCTCCCGAGGCGGTCGTCTCGGACGAGGCCCTGGTCGAACCGGCGGAGCCCGAGCCGGAGCCGGAGCCGGAGCCGGAGCCCGGTCCGGTCACCGCTGTCTCGCTGGGACTGATCCCCGCGGACTTCGTCTCCGCGGTCTCGACGCAGCTGACGTTCTATGCGCCGCCCATCGCCGTGCTGCCGCCCCTGCCGCTCCTGCCAGGGCGCTCCCAGCCTGTCGAGGAGGCGCCGACCTCCAACGCGCGCCGCCGCACCCGCGGACGCAGGCCGGCAGACGGCCAGGACGAGGCATCCGCTCCGGTCGAACCGCAGCAGCCGCGTCAGCGGCCGGCGGTCGAGCAGCACCCGCGTCAGCGGGCGGTCGAGCTGATCACCGAGCCCCAGCGCATCAAGGGCTCCACGCGCCTCGAGGCCAAGAAGCAGCGCCGCCGCGATGGCCGCGAAGCCGGTCGGCGCCGCGCTGTCGTCACCGAGGCGGAGTTCCTCGCCCGCCGCGAGGCCGTCGACCGCGTGATGGTCGTGCGCTCCAAGAACGGCCGTGTCCAGATCGCCGTGCTCGAAGACAACGTGCTCGTCGAGCACTACGTCGCGCGCAACCAGGACGCCTCGCTCATCGGCAACGTGTACGTGGGCCGGGTGCAGAACGTGCTCCCGAGCATGGAGGCAGCGTTCGTCGACATCGGCCGCGGCCGCAACGCCGTGCTCTACTCGGGCGAAGTGGACTGGGATGCGGTCGAGACCGGCAACCAGCCCCGCCGCATCGAGCTCGCGCTGAAGACCGGCGATCGGGTGCTCGTGCAGGTCACGAAGGATCCCGTCGGGCACAAGGGCGCTCGCCTGACGAGCCAGATCTCGCTGCCTGGTCGCTACCTCGTGTACGTGCCGGGCGGTGCGATGAACGGGATCTCCCGCAAGCTGCCCGACACCGAGCGTGCGCGCCTCAAGCGCATCCTGAAGGAGGTGCTGCCGGAATCGTCGGGCGTCATCGTCCGTACGGCCGCCGAGGGCGCCACCGAGGACCAGCTCACCCGCGATGTGCAGCGCCTCACAAACCAGTGGGAGCACATCAGCACGCAGGTGGACAGTATCCAGGCTCCCGCGCTCCTGCACTCCGAGCCGGACCTGCTCGTGAAGATCGTCCGCGACGTCTTCAACGAGGACTTCACGAAGATGCTCATCCAGGGTGAAGACGCGCACAACACGATCTCCAGCTACCTCGCGAGCGTCGCTCCCGACCTGCTGGACCGCATCGCGACGTTCGAAGGCGAGGCCGACCCGTTCGACGAGTTCCGCGTCTCGGAGCAGATCGAGAAGGCGCTGGACCGCAAGGTGTGGCTCCCGTCGGGTGGATCGCTCGTCATCGACCGCACCGAGGCGATGACCGTGATCGACGTGAACACCGGCAAGTTCGTCGGCTCCGGGGGAAACCTCGAGGAGACCGTCACGAAGAACAACCTGGAAGCCGCCGAGGAGATCGTGCGCCAGCTCCGGCTGCGCGACATCGGCGGGATCATCGTCGTCGACTTCATCGACATGGTGCTGGAATCCAACCGCGACCTCGTGCTGCGTCGCGTCGTCGAGTGCCTCAGCCGCGACCGCACCAAGCACCAGGTGGCCGAGGTCACCTCGCTCGGTCTCGTGCAGATGACCCGCAAGAAGCTCGGGCTCGGACTGCTCGAGACCTTCAGCGAGCAGTGCGAGGTCTGCGCCGGCCGCGGTGTCATCGTGCACCACGACCCGGTTGTCAGGCATCGCCCGCCGAACGGCGCGCCTCCGACGACCAATCGCCGGCCTGCCCGCACGAACTCGCAGACCCCTCCGTCGGGTGGAACCCACGTCATCACCGAGGGTGTGAAGTCTGCGCTCGCGCAGATCGCGGCTTCGACGATCCACCACCACGACGAGCCGATCGCCGAGGCGCTGCCCGTGCAGGAGGTGCGTCCCGTCGAGGCCGCCCCGCCCGCCGCGGAGCGGGCGAAGAAGCCGCGGAAGAAGCGGCCGGAGCAGACCAGGGCCCCCCGGACCGAGACCGACCTGCTCCTGGACTCCGTGCTGAGCGCCCTGCCCGAGCCCAAGGCTCCGGGTCAGGGTCGTGCGCGCCGCCGGGTCACGACGGCTGCGCTAACCGGTACGCCGGTGCAGCACGCCCCGACCGAAGACTGATGCTCAGAGCCCCCGGCGCTGCCGTGCCGTCACGCGCAGCCCGGAGGCGATGAGCGCTCGCACGAGCGTGTGCCCGTCGACATGGCGGGCACCCGCGGCGACGAGCCGTTCGTGCGCCTCGTCGGGCACGTCGTAGTGGTCCAGATCGAACCCGCGCCGCGGAATCCCCTGCGCCGCGGCGAAGGCGTGCAGCTCGTCCAGGTCATGGTCGGACACCAGATGAGCCCAGAGTCGCCCATGCGCCGGCCAGCGCGGATCGTCGATCAGGATCGCCACGAACCTGATCATATGCACCGGATGTCGCGCCACGGCGCGCCGCGCTTTTGCTTGCGGTCGCGGCATCCGGTAAAGTAGTCCTTTGGTGCGTCCCGTTACGCGGGCGGTAGGGCTTTACCTCGAGAGCTTCGCCGGAAACGGCAGAGACCACCAGGACTTTCCAGTCTCACAAAGACAATCGGAGCCGTGCGCTCCCAAGACGAAAACAGGTGTGAAGTGGTTTACGCAGTTGTGCGCGCCGGTGGCCGGCAGGAGAAGGTCGAGGTCGGCACTATCGTCGTCCTCGATCGTCAGTCCGCGAAGGTCGGCGACAAGATCGAGCTCCCCGCGGTGCTGTTCGTGGACGGCGACGCCGTCACGACCGACGCCGACAAGCTCGCGAAGGTCACCGTCACCGCCGAGGTTCTCGGCGAGGAGCGCGGTCCCAAGATCGTGATCCAGAAGTTCAAGAACAAGACCGGCTACAAGAAGCGCCAGGGCCACCGTCAGGACCTCACGCGCGTCAAGGTCACCGGAATCAAGTAGTCCAGGAAGAGACGCAGAGATGGCACACAAAAAGGGCGCAAGCTCCACCCGCAACGGTCGTGATTCCAACGCTCAGCGACTGGGCGTGAAGCGCTTCGGCGGCCAGAAGGTCCTCGCCGGCGAGATCATCGTCCGTCAGCGCGGCACCCACTTCCACCCCGGCGCCAACGTCGGCCGTGGTGGCGACGACACGCTGTTCGCCCTCGAGGCAGGCGCGGTCGAGTTCGGCCAGAAGGGCGGCCGCAAGGTCGTCAACATCGTCGCGGTCGCGGAGTAGTCCGAGGCTCGCACACACATTTCGCGAGGGGCGGGCTTCGGCTCGCCCCTCGTCTTGTTTTCGCCGCACGAACCACAGGAAAGAGACCCCATGGTCACCTTCGTCGACCAAGTCACTCTTCACCTGCGCGCCGGAAAGGGCGGGGACGGATGCGTCTCCGTGCGGCGCGAGAAGTTCAAGCCGCTCGCCGGGCCCGATGGCGGCAACGGCGGCCACGGCGGCGAGATCGTCCTGGTGTCCGATCCCCAGGTGACGACGCTGCTGTCGTACCACCACTCGCCGCACCGCAAGGCCGGCAACGGTGGATTCGGAATGGGCGACCACCGCTCCGGTGCGGCCGGAGAGTCTCTCGAACTCGCCGTGCCGGTGGGCACCGTCGTCAAGGACACCGACGGCGAGACGCTGATCGACCTCGTCGAGCCCGGCATCCGCTTCGTCGTCGCACCCGGCGGCATCGGCGGCCTCGGCAACGCCGTGCTGGCCTCGCAGAAGCGCAAGGCGCCCGGCTTCGCACTGCTCGGCACCCCCGGTTGGGAAGGCGACGTCCTCCTCGAGCTGAAGACCGTCGCCGACGTGGCCCTGGTCGGCTACCCGTCGGCCGGCAAGTCCAGCCTCGTCGCCGCGGTCTCGGCCGCTCGGCCGAAGATCGCCGACTACCCGTTCACGACGCTGCACCCGAACCTCGGGGTGGTCCAGGCCGGCGACATCCGCTACACGATCGCCGACGTCCCAGGACTCATCGAGGGCGCGAGCGAGGGCAAGGGGCTCGGCCTCGAGTTCCTCCGGCATGTCGAACGCTGCACGGCGCTCGTCCACGTGCTCGACTGCGCGACCCTCGAGCCGGGGCGCGACCCGCTGAGCGATCTCGATGTGATCCTGGCCGAACTCGCCGCCTACCCGGTGCCCGAGGGTCAGACCCCACTGCTCGAGCGCCCCCAGATCATCGCGCTCAACAAGATCGATGTGCCGGAGGCCGCCGAACTCGCCGAGCTGGTGCGTCCCGACCTCGAGGCGCGCGGCTACCGCGTGTTCGAGATCTCCACGGTCAGCCACCAGGGCCTGCGGCAGCTCAACTTCGCGCTGGCCGAGGTCGTGTCCCAGGAGCGCATCGCCGCGGCCGCCAAGCCGGCGCCGGAGCGCATCGTCATCCGCCCGAAGGGCGCGGAGAAGGACTTCCACATCCGGGTCGAGGGCGGCACGTACGGCGACATCTACCGCATCGTCGGCGAGAAGCCGGTGCGCTGGGTGCAGCAGACCGACTTCAAGAACGACGAGGCGGTCGGCTACCTTGCCGATCGACTCGCCAAGCTGGGCATCGAGGACGGCCTGTTCCGCGCCGGCGCGACCCCTGGGGCGACCGTCGTCATCGGCGAGGGCGACGGCGTCGTCTTCGACTGGGATCCGTCGCTCTCCTCCACGGCCGAGCTCATGACCGCGCCGCGTGGCACCGACCCGCGCATCGACCCCAATGGGCGTCGTACGACCGCGGAGCGCCGCGACCACTATCACGACCTCATGGACGCCAAGGCTCTGGCACGCGCCGAGCTCGAAGCCGAGCGGCGCGCCGCGGGAACGTGGATCGACGAGGAGCCATCGGAGTGAGCGTCTTCGACCGCACCGAGCTCGCCGGTGCTCGTCGCATCGTCGTGAAGGTCGGCTCGTCCTCGATCAGCGGTGAGAACGCCCACAAGATCCCGCCGATCGTCGAGGCGCTCGCGGCCGCGCACGCGCGCGGCACCGAGGTCGTGCTGGTGTCGTCCGGCGCCATCGCGACCGGGATGCCGTATCTCCTGCTCGCCGAGCGGCCGAGCGATCTGGCGACCCAGCAGGCGGCGGCGGCGGTGGGCCAGAACGTGCTCATCTACCGCTATCAGGAGGCCCTGCGCCCCTTCCGGATCGTCGCCGGACAGGTGCTGCTGACGGCCGGCGACCTCGAGAACCCGATGCACCGCTCCAATGCGGCACGCGCGATGGAGCGGCTGCTGGGCCTGCGGATCCTCCCGATCGTCAACGAGAACGACACCGTCGCCACCCACGAGATCCGCTTCGGCGACAACGACCGGCTGGCCGCGCTCGTGGCGCAGCTCATCGGCGCTGACGCGCTCGTGCTGCTGAGCGACATCGAATGCCTCTACACCCGGCCGCCGGACGAGCCCGGCGCACTCCCGATCACCCGCGTTGAGTTCGGCGACGACCTCGCCGGATTCGAGTTCGGCTCAGTGGTCGTCAACAGCGTCGGCACCGGGGGAGCGGCGACCAAGGTCTCCGCTGCGCGGCTGGCCGCGGCATCCGGAGTCGCCGTACTCGTCACGAGTGCGGATCTCGTCGGACCCGCCCTGAATGGCGCGGAGATCGGCACGTGGTTCGACCCGAATCCTGCCCCGGTCACGCATGCGCACACGGGCCCGATTCGGTCCGCGACCGGCCTCGTGGACGCCGATAAGCTGGGCTGATGACCTCGATCGCGACCACGGCTGCGGAACGTCTGCTTCTCGCGAAGGATGCCTCCCGTGAGGTCGCGCTGCTCGGCGACGTGGACAAGCGCGATGCGCTGCTGGCCATCGCCGCCGCCATCGAGGAGGCCGCACCCGAGATCGTCGCGGCGAACGCCGAAGACCTCGAACGTGGCCGCGCGACGGGACTCTCCGAGGCGCTGCAGGATCGGCTGCGCCTCGACAAGCCCCGGGTCGGCGCCCTGGCCGAGGCCGTTCGGGCCATCGCGACGCTGCCCGACCCGGTCGGGCGCGTCCTCGACGAGCGGACCCTCCCGAACGGCGTGGAGCTGACCAAGGTCTCGGTGCCGTTCGGCGTGGTCGGGTCGATCTACGAGGCCAGACCCAACGTGACGGTCGACATCGCCGCGCTCGCCCTGCGCTCCGGCAACGCCGTCGTGCTGCGGGGCGGCTCGGCTGCCGAGCTCACCAATGCCGCGCTGGTACGCACCATGCGCGGAGCGCTGGCGAGCCGGGGGCTCAACCCGGAAGCCATCCAGACGGTCGACGACTTCGGGCGGGATGGCGCCAAAGCGCTCATGCAGGCGCGGGGTCTCGTGGACGTCCTCGTGCCGCGGGGCAGCGCCCAGCTGATCGAGACGGTCGTGACCGAGTCATCCGTCCCCGTGATCGAGACGGGCGCCGGTGTCGTGCACATCGTCCTCGACGCGACCGCACCGCTCGACTGGGCGCGCGACATTGTCGTGAACGCGAAAGTCCAGCGTCCGAGTGTGTGCAACGCGGTGGAGACGGTGCTGGTGCATCGGGATGCGGCGACCCGGCTCATTCCGCCGGTCGCTGCGGCGCTGCGCGAGCAGGGCGTGACGCTGCACGGCGACGCCGCGGTCGCGGCGCTCGTCCCGGACGTCGTGCCCGCCACCGCGGACGACTGGGAGACCGAGTACCTCAGCCTCGACATCGCGATCCGCGTGGTCGACGACCTCGATGAGGCCCTGGCCCACATCCGCCGGTATTCCACCCACCACACCGAATCGATCATCACCGAGGACGCCGGCAACGCCGAGCGCTTCCTCGCCGAAGTCGACTCGGCTGTCGTCATGGTCAACGCCTCGACGCGGTTCACCGATGGCTCCGAATTCGGCTTCGGCGCCGAGGTGGGCATCTCGACGCAGAAGCTGCACGCGCGCGGGCCGATGGGGCTGACCGAACTCACCAGCACCAAGTGGCTGGCGCGGGGATCAGGGCAGGTCCGTCGCTGACGGCATAGACTGGGGTTCGCGTCCGAACCCGGCCGCACACCCGAAACGGAGTCCGCATGACCTTCACCACGCTCATCGCCTTCGCCGCCGAGGAGTCCGAGCACGGCAATATCGCTCTCGAGACCATCGGATACGGGCTCTTTGCGCTGGTGGCGTTCATCGCCCTCTCGCTCGTCACCCTCTCGTACCGCAACGTGGCGAACCGCCACAGCCACAAGGCCGAGGCATACGCCCGTGCCCACGCGAACGACGTGCAGCAGGCGGGGCACGGCCACTAGGCCCACCGCATGTCGGTGACGCGAACTCCGAGAATCGGGGTCATGGGTGGGACGTTCGATCCCATTCATCATGGTCACCTGGTGGCAGCCAGCGAAGTGGCTCAGTCGTTCGACCTCGACGAGGTGATCTTCGTCCCCACCGGGCAGCCGTGGCAGAAGAACAAGGTCACGCTGGGCGAGCACCGGTACCTCATGACCGTGATCGCGACAGCGTCGAATCCCCGCTTCACGGTCAGTCGAGTCGACATCGACCGCGCCGGCGCCACCTACACGATCGACACGCTGCGCGAGCTGAAGACCGAGCGTCCCGATGCGGATCTGTTCTTCATCACCGGAGCCGACGCCCTTGCGCAGATCCTCAGCTGGCGCGATCACGACGAACTCTGGAGCCTCGCGCACTTCGTCGCCGTATCCCGCCCGGGGCACGTGCTGAGCACCGACGGGCTGCCCAGCGAAGACGTCAGCCAACTCGAAGTCCCCGCACTCGCCATCTCATCGACCGACTGCCGCGACCGAGTCCGGCGTGGACACCCCGTGTGGTACCTCGTACCCGACGGCGTGGTCCAATACATTGCGAAGCACCACCTCTATCGGAGCGAGGAATGAGCACAACCGAGCAACCCGAAACTCCGCCGCTGACCCGAAAGCAGATGCGGGAGATCCGCAACACCGGTGCGACCCCGGTGATTCTCCCTGCCGAGGCCGCGGCGGCCGCCGCCCAGCACGCACAGCCCGAGTCCGACGCCCCTGCGGTGACACCGCCGGCCCAGCTGGCGCGGGCGGCCGAGCCGATCGTCCTGCCCGAGCCCCCCGGCCCCGACTTCGAGGTCGACCTCGGCGTCTCACCGCTGACCCGCAGGCAGGCACGCCAGCAGGAGCGCATCCGCACGGCATCCGTCCCCGTCATCACCCCCGAAGTCGCCGCCGCGTACACCGCCGCGCATCAGGAGTCCGAGACGACGGATGCCGAGTCCCCGGCCGATGCGGAAGAGCCGGCCACGCCGTCGCCCCTCGAGGAGCTCGGCGTCCTCGCCGTGGTCGAGGAGCCTGAGGCGCCGGAGGATTCCGAACCCGCAGCCGAAGAGCATGCCGACCCAGTCGACGAGCCCGATGTCGTCGCCGAGCTCGATGAGCCCGCTCCGACGATCGACGTGGTCGAGGAGAGCGAGCCGCAGGCCGAGCACGAGCCCGAGCCTGAGCCCGAGCGGGCCACGGTCAACCCGGGGTTCGGCGCCGCGCTGCTCGCGGGCGACGCCGCGCACTCCGACCTGGCGTCCTCCTCGTTTGACGACCTCATCACGCGGTCCGCGAACGGCTCGGGCTCGGCCCCCAGCGCGCTGATCCTCTCCCAGTCGCCGGATGTGTCGCCCATGATGGCGCCGCTCACCGCGACAGGCGAAGTGATGATCACCGGCACGCTGAATCTGCCTGAGGGGCTTGGTTCGCTCGGGCATGCCCCCGGCGTCGCCGATGGCAAGGAAGCGGATGCGGTGCTCGTGGACAAGGAGCTGCCCGCGCACTCCTCCCCGACGCCGATCGCGGCGAGCGCCGCCATCAGCACGGTCAAGCAGCCTGGTGAGATCATCAAGCCCCCGACGCCGGAGAAGGGCGGGAAGCTCATGATGACTCTCGCGATCACCGCCGGCGTCCTCGCCCTCGCCCTTGTCGGCGTCCTGATCCTCGCGTTCGCGACTGGAGTGTTCTGATGACTGCCACCGATTCCGGCATCCGTATGATGCAGATCGCGGCCGCCGCCGCCGATTCCAAGGGCGGCGAGGACCTCGTCGGGCTGGACGTCTCGCTTCCGCTTCCGCTCGTGGACATCTTCCTGCTCGTCACCGGGCGCAGCGAGCGCAATGTCGCGGCGATCGCCGACGAGATCGAGGACAGGCTGCTCGAGGCCGGGTTCAAGCGTCTGCGGCGCGAAGGGCGCAATGAGGCCCGCTGGATCCTCCTCGACTTCGGTGATCTCGTCGTGCACGTCTTCCACGAGCAGGAGCGGGTCTTCTACGGGCTCGAGCGCCTCTGGAAGGACTGCCCGGTCGTTCCGATCGAACTGCCCGCCAGGGCACAGGCGGAATAGTCCCTCGGTTCGGCGGAACGCCTGAGATGTAGTAATCTAGTGGGGTTGCCTCGGCTTGTCGGGGTCGGCGAATTGGGCCTGTGGCGCAGCTGGTAGCGCACCTGCATGGCATGCAGGGGGTCAGGGGTTCGAATCCCCTCAGGTCCACTCAAATCGCTGGTCAGAAGGACATTCCTACCGCCCCGATCGGGGAGCTGGAATGTCCTTCTTCCGTTATGGGCCACAACAGGTGGTGGCATGCCGTGGTCAGTTGGAGGCCCATGATGAACTCGCCGGCGGTTCTCGGGCGAGTGTCCGCCGCGCGTCTCGGGGTGGCGATGCTCTTCATCGCGAACGCGTTGGTGTTCGCGTCGATCGTGACCCGGTACCCGGAGTTGAACGACCGGTTCGACCTCAGCGAGTTGACGTTCGGTCTGATGGTGGCGTGCGGCCCCGTGGGCTCGGTGGTGGGAAGTATCGTCGCGGGTCGGCTGGTCGCACGCCTGGGGGCTGTGCCGGTGGCTGTGACGTCGTCCGCGCTTCTCGGCGTCTTGCTGGTGGTGGCCGGCTTTGTGGGCGGGCCGGTCATTCTCGGGGTGGTGCTGTTCGCCATCGGGTTCGGGGATGCGACAGGGGACGTCGGCAATAACGCCCACGGGCTTGCGATCCAGCGACTGATGGGCCGATCGATCATCAACGGACTCCATGGTGCATGGAGTGCAGGGGCGATCGCCGGGGCTCTGCTCGGCGCCGTTGCGCTGCTGTTCGCGGTGCCCATCGAGATCCATCTGTCGGTCATGGGAGTCATCATCATCGTCGGCAGTCTGTGCGCGCTCTCGCTCGTGCGGCTGCCAACGGCGCCGCCGTCGCAGGTGCGGTCGGAATCTCATCGGAGTGGTGGGTTCAGCAGGATCCTCATTGCGGCGTGCGCCATCGCCGCCATCGGCGGCTTCCTCGAGGACGTCGGATCCACCTGGGGTGGGGTGTACGTGGTCGCCGAAACCGGTGCCACCGTGGCCCAAGCGGCGATCCCCTTCGTCGCATTGATGGGTGCTCTCACCCTGGGCAGATTCACCTCTGACGCCCTCGTCGACCGGATCGGGTCGGTGGGCACTCTTCGGGTCGGCTCGGTCGCGGCCTTCGTCGGATTGCTCACAGCCGTCTTCGCGCCGGAGACGTGGGTTGTCGCAGTCGGACTCGGCATCCTTGGCCTCGGGATCGCGCCGATGATCCCGCTCGCCATGGATGCCGCCGAGCGCGCCCCTGGCCTCGACGTCGGCGCTGGCCTCGCCGCCGCATCGACCGTGATGCGACTGGGCGTTCTCGCCTCGCCGCTGCTGGTGGGAGCCATGGCCGAATGGGCCGGGCTGCGGGTTGCGATCGCCGTCTGCCTGCTCGTGCCTGCGGTGGCTCTCGCACTCGCGGGATTGGTGCGCACCCCCGAACCGCTCGCCGCGGCCCAAGGCTCGGCCGACCTCAGTCGCTGAGCCAAGCATCGCGACGTCGAGACGGACCGGCTAGAAGGTGCCCGAGAGCCAGGACTCGCCGACCGTTTCGCGCAGTTCGGCCTCGGTCAGCCAACGGCGTGCGGCCACGGCGGCGGCCACCTCTTTCGCGTCGGCGGGTCGCAGCGCTCCGGGCAGCTGCATGTTCTCGTCGTAGGCACCGACGACGGCGATCATCCGGTCGCCCTCGATCCTGACGAAGCCGGTGCCGTCGGGGCGCGCCCAGCCGTCGGCATCCCGAACGCAGAAGTGGACGTAGTCCTCGAGCGTGTCGGTTGTCTCAAGCGGCGAGTTCGGCTCCGCGAGCCACCAGCACGGGTACGCATCCGTCATGTCCGGCGGAAGTGCGTTCACGTCGATCTGGACCACGCCGCCGTCGGCGGTCACAGTCCACGACTGGGCCGGGCCACCGTCGGCCACGATGCGAGCAACATCAGCCCCTGGCAGTTCGGCGACCATCGGGTGCACCCCAGAGTCGAGGAAGACCTCGAAATTCGCATCGCGCTGGGCCTGGGCGACGCTGTCGACCTGAGCCTGCTCGGCTGCGTCTGTCGCGATGCCGTGCCAGACGATCACGATCACGACGGCGATAAGCACGGCGCCTCCCACGATGCGCAGCCAGAGCGGACCGAGAAACAGACCGAGCATGAGTGACGCGATGCCGGCGACCAGCAGATAGCCACCACCGAACCCCGGCGGGATCCAGGGCAGGGGCGTCGAGCCGGCCCACCCGATGGCAACGGCCAGCATGACGACGGTCGCCAGGGTCACGAACCCGGCTGCGATCGGGTGCGCGCGCCCCGTGGTCACCTTCATCAGTGCGGCTGCCCCCACTCCGGTGAGGACGAACAGGAGCCCGAGGGCTGCGAGGCCGATCATGTTGCCGAAAGCGAGGACGACGAATGCCCCGAATCCGACGACCTGCGCCACCGAAAGGAGAAGCGTGATCGACCCCATGGCAGCGAGCGACCGTGCACTGCCCGACCACCGGGGCCGGCGCTCATCGGCCGAGGCGCGCGCGGGCACCTCGTCGCGAACGTGGGTGTCGGGAGTCATCACACCAGAAAACCAGCCAGCCCGCGCCGTCGGTATCCCCTTTTCGACGGACACCGGAGCATCGCTCGCAAGCCTTCTCGGCTAACATTCGGGGATGATGAATCCGGCCCCGATCGACGATGTCCCGATCGGTGGTGACGGTATCCGCCTCGGGCAGTTCCTGAAGTTCGCTGGGCTCCTCGACTCCGGCGGAAACGCGAAAGAGGCCATCATCGACGGCTACGTGACAGTGAACGGCGAGGTCGATCGCCGCCGCGGACGGCAACTGCACGTGGGCGACATCGTCAGCTTCGAGGGACGCAGCGCCCGCGTCCTTCCGTAAAAGTGCCGAGGCGGACGGACTGGCACTGTCAAGAGAGCCATCGCCTCGACGGCCTGACTCCTGCGATGCCATGATGGCCGTGCGAGGCATCCTGAGCGAAAGGTGAACCATGGCACTTCTGGGTCGTCGAGGAGAGGGCCGTCAAGAGCGGCGCGAGGAGCGGCGCGGCGGCGGAGACGTCGAGGTCTACCAGATGCGGGAGAAGCTCGTGTCGTTCGGGGATGACTTCTGGATCGAGACCAACGGCGGACGACGCGCGTTCAAAGTGGACGGAAAAGTCGCTCGCATTCGCGACACGCTCGTGATCCGCGACGTTGCGGGCAATGAAGTCGCCAAAGTCCAGGAACGCAAGGTCGCGATCAGGGACACCATGTCCATCGAGCGTCCAGGCAAGCCCGACGCCACGATCAAGAAGGCCCTCATCAACCCGCTGCGCGAGCGCTTCACGCTCCAGGCTGATGACATCGGCGAGATCGGCATCCAGGGCAACATCGTCGATCACGAGTACAAATTCGAGCGCGGCGACGCGAAGATCGCGGAGGTGTCCAAGCGATGGCTGCGCCTTCGCGACACCTATGGTGTCGAGATCTCTTCTGGTGAAGACATCGCGCTGATCCTCGCCGCCACCGTGGCTCTCGACCAGATGTCCCACTGACTCCGGTCGTCCCGTGGTCGCTGTGCGACTACGGAATCACGACCCATGCGTCACCCTGGCGCGCCGCCGAGGTGGCCCGATAGGCGGCCGTGGAAGCGGGCGCTGCGCTGATCGAGGCCTTCGACGACGGCGTCGATGTCGTGGCGCTGATACTTGGTCACGACCGCGTCGAGAGCGGCGACGCTCGACGCGTCCCAGATCTGCGAGTCGCTGAAGTCGATCACCACCTGGGGTGGGTCGATCCCGTACGAGAACCTCTCGACGAGGTCGTTGCTGCTGCCGAAGAACAGGGGGCCGTGCACCGCGTATCGGGCGACGGGCCCGTCGAGGATGCGGTCCACCGTGATGACGTGCGCGACGCGACGGGCGAACAGCACCATGGCCAGCACGACCCCGACGAACACGCCGATCGCGAGGTTGCCGGTCGCGACGACCACGACGATCGTCACGACCATCACGAGAGTCTCAGGCAGGGGCATCCGTCGCAATGTGGACGGGCGCACGCTGTGCCAGTCGATGGTCGTGAGGGCGACGATCATCATCACCGCCGCGAGCGCCGCCATCGGGATCTGCGCCATGAGATCGCTCAGCAGCGTGACGAGCGCGAGTAGCGCGAGCCCCGCCACGAACGTCGAGATACGCGTGCGCGCGCGGGCCATCTTCACGTTGACGATCGTCTGGCCGATCATGGCGCAGCCGGCGATGCCGCCGTAGAGCCCGGCGAGGATGTTCGCGACGCCGAGCGCCCACGACTCACGGTTCTTGTGCGACCTGGTGTCGGTGATGTCGTCGACGAGCTTGGCGGTGAGGAGCGTCTCCATGAGCCCGACGAACGCGACGCTGAGCGCCGTGGGCCAGATGAGCTGCAGGGTGTCGAGGTTCAGCGGCACGAGCAGGGGAGTGATGCCCGGCAGCGCGCCGCCGATCTCGCCCTCGTCGCCGACATTCGGCACGCTGAGCCCGGCGATCATCACGACCGCGGTGGCCACGACGATCGCCACGAGCGGTGAGGGCACAGCTTTCGTGAAGCGCGGAAGCACCAGCACGATCGCAACCGCGAGCGCGAAGAGCGGGTAGACGACCCAAGGCACGTCGATGAGGTGCGGCACCTGTGCGATGAAGATCAGGATGCCGAGGGCATTGACGAACCCGAGCATGACGCTCCGCGGGATGAACCGTGCAAGTCGGGCGAGCCCGAGCGCTCCGAAGACGATCTGCACGATGCCCGCGAGGATGACCGCAGGCAGAAGGTATTCGACCCCGTGTTCCTTCACGAGGGGCGCGACGACGAGCGCGACCGAGCCCGCGGCCGCCGTGACCATGGCGGTTCGTCCGCCCAGGACCGACATGCTGAGGGCCAGCACGACCGACGCGATGAGGCTCACTTTCGGGTCGACGCCCGCGATGACCGAGAACGAGATCACCTCGGGGATCAGCGCGAGGGTGGTGACGATCCCGGCGAGCACCTCGCGGCTGAGCAGAGCGGGGCTGCGGAGAGCGGTCAGAGTGTCGATGAAACCAGGGTAATCGAGCACGTCGGCGTCTCACGGACACGGTCGTGGTGCTCTGCACTGCTGAAGGTGCTTGATCCTGCTAGTTTCTGAACATGTCCAGTTTTGAAGTTCTCCCGCCGACGAAGAGCGAACGCACGAGGGCGCTGATCCGGAGCGTCGCGCTCAGGTCGTTCAGGGAGCGCGGGTATGACGCGACCACCATCCGGCTGATCGCGCAGGAGGCCGGTGTCTCGGTCGGCACCACGAACTATCACTTCGCATCGAAGAACGACCTGGTGCAGGAGCTCTACCTCGACGTGCAGGTCGCGCATCGGGATGCGGCCGCTCCGCTGCTTGCCGAAACGACCGACTTCGTGGAGCGTCTCGGGGTGGTGTTCCGCACCGGTCTGGCGCAGCTCGAGCCGTACCACCGGTTCGCGCCGGAGTTCCTGTCCGCCTCGATGTCGCCGCGGTCCTCGATGAACCCGCTGTCGGATGAGTCCAGCCCTGCCCGCGACATCGTCCTCGGGGTGTTCCGCGATGCGGTCGCGGGCGCGAAGAACTCGGTGCCGAAGGAATTCCGGGAGGGGCTCCCATCCGCGCTGCTCCTCGCTCACCTGCTGCTCGCCCTGTTCTGGGTGTACGACAAGTCGCCGGGTCAGCAGCGCACCAGCCGGCTCCTGGACGGTGCCCTGAAGCTTGTGAAACTCTCGCTGCCGCTCACCCGAGTGCCGGTGCTGCGCGGGCCGCTCCGCGAACTCCTCGACATCGTCGCCGAGGTGACGGTGTGATGTCGAGTCGGCCGATCGCGGTGGTGGCCGGTGCGAGCGGATTCGTCGGTGCGGCGGTGGTTCGGGCGTTCAGCGCGGACGGATACGAGGTGAGAACGGTTGGACGCACCGGTGATGTCACGTGGGCTGAGCCCGCACGGATCGCCCAGACGATTGACGGGTCCGACGTGCTGGTGAACCTCGCTGGCAAGTCGGTGAACTGCCGCTACACCGACCGCAACCGCGACGAGATCCTGCGCTCGCGCGTCGATACGACGCGAGCGCTGCGCGAAGCGGTGACGGATGCCGCGGCTCCGCCTGCGGTGTGGTTCAACGCCTCGACCGCGACCATCTATCGGCATGCGATCGATCGCCCGAACACCGAAACCACCGGCGAACTCGGTGAAGGCTTCTCCGTCGATGTCGCCACGAACTGGGAACGCGAGTTCTTTCAGGGCGACCTGCCGCACACCCGCCGAGTCGCACTGCGGATGGCGATCGTCCTCGGCGACGGCCCCGCCGCGAACACGCTGCTCACCCTCGCGCGCATCGGGTTGGGGGGATCTCAGATAGACGGCTGGTGGTTCCCGCACCGCCGCTACCGCGGCATCGGACCGACTCCGACGGGCGGTGGTCGCTCGTCGTGGCACGACACCCGGGGCCGTCAGATGTTCAGCTGGGTGCACATCGACGACGTCGTGGGGGCCATCCGGTTCCTCCGCGATCGGGACGACATCGCCGGACCGGTGAACATCGCCAGCCCGCACCCCGTCGACAACCGGACAATGATGCGCACGCTGCGTGCCACGGTCGGCATGCGGATCGGGCTCCCTGCCGGGAGATGGATGCTCGAGCCGGCGATGTGGCTGCTGCGAACCGAGCCCGAACTCGTCTTGAAGAGCCGATGGGTGGTGCCGGCGACGCTCGCCGCGGCCGGGTACAGGTTCGAACACCCTGACCTGAAAGAAGCGGCGACGACCATCGTCGGGTCAAGGCGCCTCAGCACAGGACGCGGCGGTTATGCAGTTGCGCGGCGGCGCGAGGCGGGCATCATGAAGTGGACCCCGAAGAGGAGCATCGATGCGATCTGTCAATCCGATTCCCGGCAACCCTTGGCCACACGAGATGACGATCACCGTCGAGGACCGACCAAGCTCCCTCCTGGAGCTGCTGTGGATCAGAGAGGCCCATGACCTTCACCTCGACGATGACGACCTCCCACCACTGCTAGCCGATCCGCCGGCAGCGCACGGACCGGCCTTGAGCGAGTCGACACGCGCCGCATGGGAGCGGGCCTGGCCGCGGCTGTGGCATGCCATCGCGCAGCATGCCGGGCGGGACCAGGACCCGGCTCAATTCGAACGGCTTCACCGGACCGCGAACGGGTCACCGGAGCGTCTTCAGATCCTCAGCGAGCTGTTCGGGCCGTCGTGGCGTGATGAGTTCGGTGACGTTGCGTTCGACGATCCGTCCTATCTCGAGTGGTCTGAGCGAGGATCCGACAAGCACGTGTCGTCGATGGGCCGACGGCTGGCGGAGTCACCCGAGCACCGGGATCTCGACGCGCTCATCCGTGCCTGGCGCGCCGGACTGACGAGGGTCGTGACTATCCCGTGCCATGGCGAGTTCTTTCGCAAGGTCACGGACAACGCGCTGCTGATGACCGATGCCACGCGCGCCGACAGCGCCGCGTACCAGCGGGCTCTGAACTCGTTCGGCTGACGCATCGAGCTGCGCGTCGCACTAGCGTGGCCACTATGACACGCGTCTGGCTTTCGGGTTGGGAGTGGCAATGCTGCGGTGACGCTTTCGCCGTCGGGGATGAGATCGACTTCGGTATTGAAGCGCGTGACCCGCGCCGGGCCCTGGCTGACATGTTCGGACCGGCGCTGGTCGCCACGGTCGACGCGATCGAGTCGCACCATGAGGAGGAGCGTGCCGATCGGGTGCGCGGTCGCGTTGTTGCGGTGCACGCGGTCACGTCTGAGGTGATCGAGCGCAGGTCGCTGCGCCGACCCGGTTACGGCGCCCGGCCTGATTCGGTGATGCCATCGGATGGTGAAGAGTGGCCGTTGGTCGGGCGTGAACTCGGGAGTGGCGTGTTCGTGGGCTCGCGACCGTCGCGCTACATGATCGAAGTCGTGCCCGTTCCGGATACGGCGCTCCTCATGCCGGCCAATGGCGTGCGGCTGCCGGCATCCGAGGTCACCACACCGCACCCGTCTGCGGCGGAGCTCCCGGGCGATCCACCACCCGAGCGGCGTGCCCGCTCGCACGCGGGCTGGCTCGTCGACGTCGACGAGCACTAGTGCGGTATCTCTTGCGCTCCGGGGTCATTCCAGCGGGGTGACGGCGTTCGACCACACCCAGCAGCGCAGCTCGTTCTCGCCGACCTGGAATTGGATCCCGCAGGCAAGGTCGTTCCAGACGACGACCATCGCTTCGACCTGCACGGCGCGGGGTCCGAATCGCACCCATGCCTTGCACGCCTTGGGCAGAGGATCGCGGGTCACGGGCAGGGAATCCGCGCGCAGCTCCTTGGGTGTCAGCGTCTGCAGGGGGCCCTCGGCCGCGATCCGCTCCAGCGTCCGGTTATCCATCAGCCGGTCGTAATGGTGCGCATAGCGTTTGCTGCTGCCCACGACCGGACTCCTCTCCCCGGCCGCCTGAACACACTGGTGATCATAGAAGATTTGTTCTAAACTGTCGACTCATGAGCGACGTCGCAGTAGAACATGAACAGACGCTATGGATGGCCGACGACATACCCGCGCGGATGGTCTACGGCGGGCGGAGGTGGCGGGTGACCGACACCCCGACGCGGCTGCGGGACTCGATCTGGTCCGCGTCGCTGTCCGAGCGTCGTGGGCTCTACGGGTGGAGATTCCAGGCCACCGATGAGGCAGGGGAGTCATTCGTCTTCGATGTCTACAAGGGAGAGGACGACTGGCACGTGCATCGCGCCTACCCCTGAGCTCAATGACCGTGCGCAGTGGGTCGAGCGGTGCCTGTCATGCCGGATCGATCCGAAGGACCCCGGGCGTTTCGCCGATGGCGAGGTCCTCGACGAGGCGCATCGTCCGCGCCAGATCATCGACGGCGTTGATCACGATGCCGAAGCGCTCCCGGTCGGCGCACACCGCGGTGACGACGACGAAGTGCGTGCCGGTGTCCCACGTGTAGGTCGCGAACGGCGGGGTGCGGGAGTCGGATGGCAGCGGCATCGCGAGCTTCTCGCCGAGCCCCAGATGCGTGCTGCGGAAGTCCTCGGTGTCGTCGTACTCGATCGGCATCATGGCCCGCGCAGTCCGCACCTGCGGTGTCGCTTCCTGCACTTGCGCCATCACGACGAGCAGGTCGGGATCGGACTTCCAGACCCAGGCCAGCACGCGCCCGGCCGCCTTCTTCATCACGAAGGGCGCGGCCTGGCTCATGCTCCAGGCGAGGAATCCGTTCCCTGGGCGGTCCGTGCGACCCATCGCGAGGTTCGCCTGGGTGAGCAGCATTCGGATCGCCACCTTGCGGTGGCGGCGGCCCGCGAATCCGAGGGAGTCGGTCACCGGAACCCAGAGCATCGGATCGGCGTCGGCCTGCAGTCGGGGCATGCCTCCAGCCTAAGCGGGTGTGGTCGGCGCTCGCCGGGCCTGTGCTCGTGAGGCCGGTGACACGACCGAGTGAGGCCGTGGTGCAGAGGGCGCACGGATGCCCCGGCCCGGCGGCCGGGTCGAGGCATCCGTGCGCCTGCTGATCAGCCGCGCTCCGACCCAGCCGCGGTCTTCAGAGCGATGTCGTGCAGCCGCTCGAGCGCTTCTGCGCCGTCCAGTCGGCCCCACGCGTGCGCCGACGCCTCCAGGGTGACGGCAAGCCCGAGCGCGTAGTCGACGTCGAAGTCATCGTCGGCGGTGCGCCACGGGTAGGGCTCCGGCGGCCACGGGAACGGGATCGGCGGCAGGTGGCGCGGCGGCGGGCAGATGTCGTCACCGGGCTCGAACGCGATCTTCAGCAGGTGGGCCGTTAAGGCGGTCTGCACGACCTGGTGGCCTACGGCAGCACCGTACCGGAAGGCCGGCGGGAGCGGCTGGGGGTTGAGGGCGACCGCCTCGGCGCGGCTGCGGATGCCGCCGCCTGGCCCGCCACCGACGATCTCCCAGATCTGCGGGTGCCTCCGCGCGATGATCGCGATGAGACTGGTATTCAGCGCCATGATGTTTCCCTTCTCGCCGCTGGAGGAGCGGCCCCTGGCCCGCGAGTGACGGACCAGTTGAGAAGAGGGGCGAGTACGCGGCCTGATACGCGGAGTCCGTTCGACGTCGTCGACGGTCGGGAGTTCGTATGCCTGGAGGGCAGGATGGAACCATGGCATCGATCGACTCGCTCACCGACGATGGGCACCGGTTCGTCTCGGATTACCACCTCGCGACTCTCTCCACGATCGGGCGCAACGGCGGCATTCATGTCGTCGCGGTCGGCTACACGATCGATCAGGGGATCGTGCGCATCATCACGAGCGACGGCAGTCAGAAGGTGCGCAACATCGAGCGCGACGCGCGGGCGACGGTGGCGCAGGTATCCGGCCCGCAGTGGCTCAGCATCGCGGGCGAGGCGATCATCGAACGCGACCCAGCCGCGGTGGACCACGCCGTCGCGCTCTACGCGCAGCGTTACCGGCAGCCTCGCGTGAACCCGCGGCGCGTCGTGATTCGACTGGAACCTGATCATGTGATGGGTTCGGCGGGACTGTTTGCCTGAGAACTTTCCGGCGGGATGTCGAGATCGCCCTTCCGGTTCCGTCCTCCTTATGAAGCGGTCAGAATGGGCCGCACGGGACTGGAGGCTGACATGGCCAAGTATCTGATGCTCAAGCACTACCGCGGCGGACGTCCCGCGGTGAATTCTGTCGCGATGGATCAGCTCGCGCCCGATGAGTGGACGGCGCACGTGCAGTACATGCTGGACATGGAGAAGCGGCTCATCACGTCGGGGGAGCTGGTCTCCTCGGAGGGGCTCTCGATGGACGGCGCATGGGTCCGCTTCGACGGCGAGGGGCGCCCGCCCGTCGTCGACGGTCCCTTCGCCGAGACGAAGGACCTCATTGCCGGCTGGATGCTCGTCGAGGTCGACTCGTACGGACGCGCTCTGGAGATCGCCTCGGAGTTGTCGGCTGCGCCGTGGGCAGGCGGCACGCCCCTCGGTGAATGGCTGGAACTGCGTGAGGTGATGGGCGCGCCGCCGGCAGACCTGGGGTGACACAGGTGGACGCGGCGGACCTGCGCCGTACGATCCCGGAGGTGGTCGGCATCCTCGTCCGGCGCGGCGCGGACTTCGCGTCGGCCGAGGATGCCGTTCAGGCCGCCCTCGTGCGCGCACTCGAGCGATCGGATCTCGAGGGGGTTCGTGACATTCGTGCGTGGCTCGTCACCGTCGCGTGGCGCGCGTTCCTCGACCAGGTGCGCAGCGACGTGGCGCGTACTGCCCGGGAGGAGCGGCTTGCGACAGAACTCGTGTCCGGTCCCGTGCCGCAGCGCGACGACACGCTCGCGCTCTACTTCCTGTGCACGCATCCCGTCCTCACCTCGGCGTCGGCCGTCGCACTCACGCTGCGCGCGGTGGCTGGTCTGACGACGCGGCAGATCGCGGATGCCTTCCTCGTGCCCGAGGCGACGATGGCGCAGCGCATCAGTCGTGCGAAGCAGCGGCTTGTCGGCATTCCGTTGGATCAGCCGGGTGACTTGTCGCGGGTGCTGCGCGTGCTCTACGTGGTGTTCAACGAGGGCTACTCCGGTGAGCTCGACCTCGCCGCCGAAGCGATCCGCGTGATGCGGCAGCTCGCAGCACTCGCCGACGAGCCGGAGGTTCGCGGGCTGCTCGCCCTCATGCTGCTGACCCACGCTCGGAGGCCCGCCCGCGTGATCGACGGACGACTCGTGCCGCTCGCCGAGCAGGACCGCACTCGGTGGGACGTGGGCTCGATCGCTGAAGGAGTCGACATCCTGCAGGCGGCGCTCGCCCGCGACCGGCTGGGGCAGTACCAGGCGCAGGCCGCCATTGCGGCGCTGCACGCGGATGCGCCGACTGCCGCTGAGACCGACTGGGTGCAGATCGTGGAATGGTACGACGAGCTTCTCGTCCTCGGGGACTCACCGATCATCCGCCTCAGTCGTGCGGTCGCGAGCGGCGAGGCAGACGGGCCGCAAGCCGGACTCGCCGCCCTCCACGCCGTGAACGATGACGTGCCCCGCTACTACGCCGCACTCGCCTACCTGCAGGAGAGGGTGGGGGAGACGGATGCCGCGGCATCCGCGTATGCGGAGGCCGCCCGCCGCGCGACCAGCACTCTCGAACAGCAGTACCTGCTGCGCCAGGCCGAGCGCCTCCGGCGTCGGCTCTGACCCGGGTCGGTGGCACGGGCTATCCTCCCGTCATGGTCAACCACGCGGACAAGCCCGAGCTGCACGTGGACACGGTTGCGGACTGGGAAGCCTGGCTGGCCGCGGACCCAGACCCGGGCGGGGTTCGACTGCGGCTGCGGAAGAAGGCGACGACCCGGCCAGGGATCACCTACGCAGAGGCTCTCGATGTCGCGCTGTGCTTCGGGTGGATCGATGGGCAGTCGCAATCCGTTGATGCCGATTACTTCCTGCAATCCTTCACCCCACGACGACCGCGAAGCATCTGGTCGAAGGTCAACATCGGTCACGTCAGTCGGCTCATCGAGGAGGGTCGCATGCGGCCCCAAGGTCAGAGTGAGATCGACCGGGCGAAAGCGGACGGACGCGGGGACAGCGCGTATCGGCAAAGCGATGGCGAGCTCCCCGTGGAGCTGCAGGAAGCCCTGGACGCAGACCCGGCGATCGCCGAAGCCTTCGCGAGACAGTCGGCGCAGAACCGATTCGCGATGGCCTTCCGCGTGGCCAATCTCAAACGGCCGACCTCGCGAGCCGCACGCGTTGCGCAGTACGTCGAGATGCTCAAACGAGGCGAAACCATCTACTGACGAGCGCTTGCCCCACCCCGCGCGCGACGCTGGGTGGATGGATCTTCGCCGACCCTCAGGTAGCGTCGAGCAATGAGCTCAGTGGCTGATCCGATGGCCGGTTGGCGTACGGCGGCGCGGTGGTCGCTCGTCGCGCTGCTCGCTGCCGCTGGCGTGTCGCATCTGACCTGGGGAAGGCGCGGCTACCGCATCGTCGTGCCGGATTGGTCGACTCGCCTCACGGGTCTCGACAAAGACGCGATCGTCGTGGGTTCGGGTGTGGCCGAGCTGATGCTCGCCGGCGCGGTCGCGGCGATTCCCCGGGAGCGCAGCGTCGGCTGGCTCGTCGCGGCGTTCTTCGTCGCGGTCTTCCCGGGAAATGTCCACCAGTGGCGGACCGGCCGGTCGGCGCCGATGCTCCGCACCGACCGCGCCCGCTTCGTGCGGCTGCTGCTGCAGCCGGTTCTTGTTGTCTGGGCCCTGTGGGGGACGCGCTAGCTGCTGACCTCGACCGTGCCCGCTCGTCCTCGGCGTCGGACGAGCTGGTTGAGGCGCTCGGACATGAGCAGACCCAGTGCCACGAGTACGGCGAGGAAGAGCGGGAAGATCCACATTCCCGTCCAGGCAGAGATCGCCCCGAACAGCAGTGGTGCGAAGGTCGAGCCGGTGTAGGCGGCGGCCATCTGGATGCCGATGATGGCCTGTGAGTTGCGGCGGCCGAAATTGACCGGTGTGGAGTGGATGATCGCGGGGTAGATCGGCGCGCATCCGAGTCCCAGAGTCACGAGTCCGACGAGCGCAAGCACGGTGGTCTCTGCCGGCAGTGCGAGCAGCACGACACCTAGGCCGACCGTCGCGAAGCCACCACGGATCATCAGCCGGTCGCCCACGCGGTCAGCGAAGAAGCCGGCCAGGAAGCGCCCTGCAGTGATACCCAGCAGGAACAGCGAGGCGAACGCGGCCGCGGTCGCGGGGGCGACTCCCCGGTCGGTGACCAGATACGTCGATGCCCACAGGATCGCTGTGCTCTCGAGCGCGCAGTAGGCGAAGAAGGCGGTCAGGATCAGCAGGACGCCGGGAATCCGGATTGCGCGGGCGAGGGGGACGTGGCTGCGCCCCCGCCCCGAAGGCTCGTCACCGGTCGCTTCCGCTTCGTCAACATCGTGCCCGCTCGGGACGATGGGGTTGACCTTGCCCCATAGCGGGATGCTGATCAGCAGCGCGAAGGTGAGAACCGCTTGGATGATGCCGACGATGAGGTAAGCACTGGACCAGCCCAAACCGGAGCCGAGGGCATAGCTCATGATGAAAGGGCTGATCGACGCACCTAGGCCCCAACAGGCGTGCAGCCAGTTCATGTGCCGCGCGGCGTAGTGCACGGCCACGTAATTGTTGAGTGCGGCGTCCACGGCGCCCGCGCCCAGTCCGTACGGGATGGCCCACAGGCACAGCATCCAGAACGAACCCGAGACGGAGAAGCCCACAAGGGCGGCCGCGGTCATTCCGACGCTGACGGCCGTCACAAGGCCGACGCCGAACCGACGGGTGATCCGCTCGGATGCCAGGCTGGACAGGATGGTGCCGCCGGCGATGATCATGGTGAGGATGCCGGCGAAGGCGATGGGGACGTCGAGGTCCTGATGCATGACCGGCCAGCCCGCGCCAAAGAGCGAGTCTGGGAGCCCGAGACTGATGAAGGCGATGTAGATGATCGCCAGGAGGAGCGAGTACACGGCTTGGTGATCTGCCTTTCTGAGGCATCGGGCGTCGCGATCGCGGCCGACTATCGCGCTTGTACGAGCGTAGGGGTGATGAGTCTCCCTGCTGATTGTCAAAGCTTGACTCGCTGGCTAGATTCGGAGTGTTCCCTAGGGAAGGACAGACTATGAGCACCCACGATCGTTGAAATACCAAAGCGAGCCCCCGCCGACCCAGTCGCGCGGGGGCTTCGTCTTCCCCTCGATCGGAACGTCGTCGGGCTGACGCTCTTGGCGTTCAGCGCGCGGGTTCACTCCGCAAGGAGCCGATGCAGCGTGCGCATCGCCTGCTCGAAGAACACGGCGTTCGTGTGTTCGTAGTAGTGCGCGCCACCGATCGCCATCTCGAACGCCCAGCCGCGTCCACGCTCGCTTGCGGACTCATCGAGTCCCATCGAAGTAAGGAACACACTGCGCGCTGGTTCGTCGAACAGAACCCAGGCCGGTTGCAGGTCCGCGGCCGGATCGCCGAATGTCGGCTGCGCGACATCCACCATCCCGGTCAGTCGACCATCGTTCGCGAGGAAATTGCCGGGCATGGGATCGCCATGGATGCGCACGGCGGGACCTTGGTGTGAATCGGCCGCGAGCGCCCTCTCCCAGCAGACAGTCGCCTCGCGTGGGTCGATGAGATGGGCGGATGCGTCGATGGATTCGCGCACCCACGAGGTGTCGGCCAGCGGCCTGCCCCCACGACCCTCCCCATTCCACATTCGACCCGCTGCCGGGAGCGCCTGAATCGAAGTGATGACCTCGGCGAGGTCGCCTGCGAGACGCGCATCACGAGCCAAGGGAAGCTGGTCGAGCGACTGGCCGGGTAACCAGGTCCAGACCGACCAGATGCCCGAATACCCGCGGAAGGGCTCGCCGATCCCGAGGGGCCGGGGCACTGCGACTCGCAGATGGTCGGCGAGCACGAGCGCGTACCGCTGTTCTCGGTGAATGCTGTCGCGTGCCGCATCCGCGTCGGTCGGCACGAGCGGCAATCGGGCGACGACGTTCTCGCCCACGCGAAACGGTGCGATCACGGTGCCCGCCGACTCCACACGCCTTACCGGCAACCCGGCAAACTCGGGGAACTGCGCCGCGAGTGCGGCAGAGAGATCGCCGACTTCGACCTCGACCTCACCTTCATGCATCACGCAGCAACCCTAGGCTGACGGCATGAAGGTCGATGCTCCGGATCCCCGAGCGTGCCCGACATGCGGCGATGCGCTGAAGTTCGAGATCCTCGACGATGAGCGATTCCTGGTTGCCTGGTCGTGCCTGAACTGCGGCCTGATCCGCACCACCGAGCCGGTGTAGGACCGCGAGGGCCGCAGTCCTGCGGGGGACTCTTAGGCTCGAACCGATGAGCACCGATTCTTCTCGCGCATCCCATGAGACGCTCCTCGTCGGCCTTCAAGCTGCTGCAGTTGCGCGGCGGGATGCGCTGTCGGCGGCGGCTGCTGAACTGCGGCGCGATCGCGGCGCCGACACTGCGGACGATGAGCACGATCCCGAGGGTGTCACGCTGTCGATGGAGTGGCAGCGCATCGAGGGCCTCCGCCTGGCCGCTGAGCGTGAGCTCGCCGAGATCGACGAGGCACTCACCCGGTGGAGTTCCGGCGACTACGGCCGGTGCGAGGGATGCGGTCGAAGCATCCCGATCGAAAGACTGCGGGTGCGACCAGCCGCGCGGCGCTGCGTGCCCTGCGCGGAGCGGGTCGGCGGCTGACCGATCGCCCTGGCCGCGCCGCTGACCTCTCGCCCCATGCCGCGATACGTCCCCCCTCTTGCCCGGCTCCGGCAGGGGGCCGATACTCATCGCATGGCGGCGGAGATCGAGGACTGGGCGGGGAGATTCGACGATGTGTTCTCGACACCCGCGTCGACTGTCCAGGACGAGGTGTGGGCGGATGTGTACGGCGACGAGTACCCCGCCGGCCTCGAGATCTACTCGTTCACCACACGGTCCGAGCTGCGTCGGATCGCCGAGTCGCTCGCGCTCCCACGGGAGGGCACGCTGGTCGACATCGGATGCGGCCGCGGCGGTCCCGGACTTTGGGTAGCCGGCGCCACCGGTGCCGCCCTCCTGGGGATCGACATCGCGGCTTCGGCGCTGGTGGCCGCGCGCGCCCAGGCGGTCCGGCTTCGGCTCGCCGATCGCGCGGAGTTCCGACTCGGATCATTCGAGGCCACCGCCCTCCCCGACGACTTCGCGGACGCGATCATGAGCGTGGACGCCCTACTCTTCACCCCGCACAAGGGCGCCGCCCTCCGCGAACTCGCCCGCATCGCACGCCCGGGCGCACGGCTCGTCCTCACGACCTGGGATTTCGATGGTCAGCCGCCGAATCGCCCGCCGCAGGTGTCGGACCACCGCGACATCGCCCGAGACGCGGGCTTCGACGTGATCGCCTACGACGACACGCCTCATTGGCTCGAGTACCAGCGCGCGCTTGCCGCGCGACTGCTGGAGCGGACCTCGGACCTCGCCGCCGAGTCCGGTCAGTCACCCCAGCAGGTGCGCGAGGAAAACCTCGAGATGGAGGCCATCTTCGCGTTCCAACGGCGGCGAGTGCTCATGGTGGCGCAGCGGCGCTGAGCCTCAGGAACGGACTCAACGGCGCAAGCGGGATAGACGGATCTGCGCAAAGACGGAGCCTCGGGTCACCACACGAGTTGGTCGCGGCGGCGGGCGAGGTAGGCCCGCTCGGCCGGGTTGCCGGCGAGTTGGATGGCGCGGTCGTACGCCGTCCGCGATTCGTCGCTCCGTCCGACCCGCCGCAGGATGTCGGCGCGCGCGGCGTGATAGGCGTGGTACCCATCGAGGTCCCCGTCGAGTCGGTCGATCTCGGCGAGCGCCACGTCGGGCCCATCCAGCTCGGCGACTGCGATCGCGCGGTTGAGGCGCACGATCGGGGACGGGTCGAGCCCGATCAGGCGTTCGTAGAGCGCGACGATCTGCGACCAGTCGGTGTCGCGTGCGGACGGGGCATCCGTGTGCACCGCGTTGATCGCGGCCAGGAGCTGATACCGCCCAGGTGGCTCGGCGCCGGCGGCGACCGCGGCGATCCGCTCGCGTACGAGGGCGTGCCCCTCGACGATGAGGCTCCGGTCCCACGCGCCGCGGTCCTGCTCGTCGAGGGTCACCAGCTCACCGGCGCCGGACACGCGCGCGGTCCGCCGTGCGTCGGCGAGGATCATGAGAGCCAGCAAGCCGGCAACCTCGCCCTCGTCGGGAAGCAGCGTGCGCAGAAGGCGACCGAGGCGAATAGCATCGTCGCTGAGGTCCACGCGAAGAGGATCGTCCCCCGCAGTGGCCAGATATCCCTCGTTGAAGATGAGATAGATCACCGCGAGGACCCCGGCGAGCCGTTCGCGGAGATCCGCCGCCGACGGCATCCGGTAGGGAAGCTGGGCAGCCTTGATCTTCGCCTTGGCACGGGTGATGCGCTGCGCCATCGTGGTCTCGGGCACGAGGAAGGCGTGGGCGATCTCTGCGACGGTCAGACCGCCGAGCAGGCGCAAGGTCAGCGCCACACGGGCCTCCATCGGGAGAGCGGGATGGCAGCAGATGAAGACGAGCCGAAGTCGGTCGTCGTCGACCGGTCCGGTCGGCTTCGGGGGAGTGTCGTCCGACAGCATGTGGGCCGCCTGGTACTTGTCGTCGCGGTGGGACTCACGCCGCAGCCGGTCGATCGCCTTGCGCGTCGCGGTCGTGGTGAGCCAGGCGCCAGGGTTGGGTGGCACGCCGTCGCGCGGCCACCGCTCCACTGCGGCGACGTATGCCTCGGCCGCCGCGTCCTCGGCGAGGTCGAGATCGCCGAAACGGCGAGCGAGACCGGCCACCACCCGCGCCCACTCCTCGCGGTGGGCGCGGGCGATCGCCTGCTCTGCGGGGGGTTCCGTCACGACCCCGTTGCGTGCCGTTCGACGATCTCGGCGAGGTCGGAGGGGAACCGGTGCACCTCTTGCGGCCAGTCCAGCGAGACGGCCAGTCGTCCGGCCCAGTAGCGCGCCGCCTCATCGTCGGCGACGTCCACGACGGTGAATCCGCCGAGGTGCTCCTTGGACTCGACGAACGGCCCATCGGTGAAGACCGCCTTCCCGTCCTTGCTCACGACGCTGAAGACCGCGGTCGAGGCATCGATCCCTCCATCTGCGTAGAGGAAGACACCGGCCTCCTTCATCTCCTCGAGCAGGGCTGACGAAGCCTGGCTCTTGCTCTGCAGCTGCTCAGCGGTGTGCGCGGGCACCCACTCATCGTTGAATGCGATCAGATACTTCGGCACTGTTCTCTCCTCATCGGGACGAGAGCCATGTCGCGGCTCTTCGGTCATCGCGACCCGGACGGGTCACCTGCCTATTCCACGAACGGCGACGCTCGGATACGACAATATCGGCGAGACATTCACAGCGTCGGTCTTAGTTCGCTGCGGGTCCCGTGCGGCGAAACCAACCCCGCGTCACGAGTCAGTGTGGTGTTCGCGGCGGATGAAACGGGAATGCGAACGCGTTTCGTGCACTCTGAACTGCGCGGCGGGTCGGACCACGATCAGAGATCAGCCGAGGGGCTGGGCTGCGATCCCGGGGTCAACTCGGCTGGGCGCCAGGCTTGCCAACCACCGGCGCTGCTCGCGTGCGAAAAGGATGGCGAGGATCCCCCAAAGACCGAGGTCGTCCACGAAACCTAGGGGGCCGAGTACGACTTCGGGGATCACATCGATCGGCGCGATCGTGTAGACAACGGCAGCGATGCCGGCGACCCACGTCGTCGGAGCGACGCGGTGCTGTCGCGTCTTGACCGCCTTGAGAAATCTCCACCACATGGGTTCATAGTGCGCCACGACTGGAGCAATGCCGCGGGACTGCAGGATCTTGGCTGGAAGTTCCCAGCGATCACCAAGGCTGTTACGGGTCCTCTCTTGGCGACCCACCTACCAGACGGTGCCGCCGCCAACCGAGATGCCGCCCCACGTGAGCGCGATGAAGATCCCTGCGAACACGACGGGGGCGATCCCCTTGCCGTTGCGCGCGAGTCCCTTGAAGAGCCCGATCACGGCGAGGATGGCGGCGACGATGGAGAGAGCGCCACCGAGGATCAGCCCGATGAACAGCGGGATGGGCATGAGGAGGAGGCCGGCCAGTGCGAACCAGAACGCGGCCCAGGCAGTCGGATTGGAGCGGCGTTCGACGGAGGAAGACATGCGTCGATTATCGCGTGTCCGGTGCCCGCAGCGCGTGAGACGCGGGCTGGCCGCCGATTATCGGGGGTTGACCGGGAACCACGGTCAGCGCTCGTAGTCGATCTCACGAAGCGTCAGGAGAGACCAGCACCAGACCGAGCCGACCGAAGGCCGGACTAGACGGTGACGGGGATATCCGCCTCGGCGCGGACATCCGCCGCCTCCCGCGCCGCGCCGACAAAGCGCGCCGTGTCCGACACAGCGGCAGTGAGCAGGGCGACGAGTCGTTCGTCGGGATCTCCGCCGCACGCCCGCGCGATCCCATCGACGGCGCCTGTCACGATATCCCGGCACTGCCGTACGGTCATGCCAGGGCCGCTCGGACCGACCTTCTCGATGAACCGGATGGCCCAAGCATCCGCGGCGGGGGCGGCGCGGAGGGCAGCCTGAGCCAGTTCACGCGACTCCGCGACGAGCTCGCCGTCCCGTTCCGCGAGGACCCTGAGGGCAACGCGCATGCCCACCGCCTGTGCACGCTGGCGCTCCTCAGCGGCGATCGGCAGGGCGGCGCTGGCAGCTCGCAGGGCGAGCAGGACGTCGAGCAGCGGGTCGTCGCTCGTCAGACCGACCACTGACGGAATGAGCGCCGTGAGCCGGGCGCGTCCGGCTTCGCTCGTCAGGTCGTTCACCATCCGTGCGAGATGCGCGAGAGTGCCGTGCGTACAGGCGGGATGGTCACTCCAACGCTCTCCCGCGAGGTATGACGCGAATTCCATGAAGCAGGCCCCGCGCCGTGGCGAGCGGTGGCGGCCCGGGGAGAGGATCGGCATGACATCCGGGTGAGCCATCCAGTCGCGCATGTGTGACCTCCCTCTCTCCTTCCACTGTGCGCCCGCCGCATCCGTGATTCAAGTACCTCCGGTGATTGGACGCACGTCCAGTACATGAAGAGCGAGATTGAGCGGCTTCAAGTTCCGCACCTCCGAATCGACGCCATCGAGCGCGCCGATATCAACGTGAGCACCGTCCTCCACCGCCTAGCTCACTGAACCCGTTAGTCGCCGTCCGCGGCACCGGCATCGCCATCGACCTCGACGGAGAAAAGCTCCGGCTGTCCGACGAAGGCGGTAAACGTCGTGGAGGCGTCCCCGGCCTGGAGTTTGGCTGCCTCGAGTGCCCGGTTGATGGCGAGGTCCATCTCCGATCCAGGGTGAACGTGTCGGTCGTCGCTTGACATGGTGCCTCCTGCGGCGAGCATATCCGGAGAGCTGACAGCAATGCGGGGTGCCCCGACGCGTGCGGGGCGCGGAAGAGGCGGTCGATGGCGCCAACGTTCCGTGTGTGCGCCGGGCGAAGACATGATGTTTGAAGTCGATGGTAAGAAGAAGTCATCGCCATCGTCTCGATGATGATCGGTGGCGCTGTTGGCAATGGTGGGAGTGGACATGAGCGGTGAGTGGCATCGTAAGCACCTCGGAGACGACGTACCGGAGCAGCCTCCGGGCGAGGAGACGCTGTTGGGTGCCGCAGGCGACGAGGTTCCCCCTGGGGGAGTCGTCGCGGGCTCGTTCAGTCAGGAGTTCCCCGGCGCCGACCCGTACGAGGGCATTCCGGCCGACGAAGTGGGCCTCCCGCCGCTGAGCGAGGCCGAGCAGGAGGCCGTTGCACGTGAGGCGGACCGGCTCGCAGACGACCTGGACGCACGCCGCAACCTCTGACATACCGTCCACGACGGTGGCGATCCCGGCGGAGTGGCTTCCGCCGTCACTCACGCGTACCCAGCCGGTCTCTAGGCGGGCGGCGCCCGGCGCTTCTAGGCTGGAGAAGTGCTGAAGCCCGGTGTCTCCGCGGAGAACTGACATGTGGATCGAATGCTTCGAGAACGACACGCGATTCGATGGCGCCGAGATCGAGTCGCTCGTCGAGCAGTTCGTCGCACATGTGCGTGCGGTGCACGACGTGCCGTATCCCGATGAAGAGTTGCGGCGGTGGGCGCGCAACTTCGCGGAGGCGTCCGTGCGCGAGGACGGCCCCGTCGAGCGGCGTGCGTCGATCGGCTCGGTGGAGGTGCACCCGGTCACCGAGGAACGCATCGACGACTGGCTGCAGTTCTTCGACCGCGACGCGTTCCCCGACAACCCCGACTGGGGATCGTGCTACTGCCTGCATCCGCATACCGGTGAGGTCCCTGAGCGACCCTGGCGGGATGTGCGCGCCGAGATGATCGGGCGGCTGCGTTCAGGTGCGACGCTCGGCTACCTCGCTTACGTCGACGGCCGACCAGTGGGCTGGGTCAACGCGTCGCGCCGATCGGCCTACGCGAAATACGCGGACGTCGATCGCGGAGGCCCTGCGTCTGACACGGTCGTGGGGGTCTCCTGCTTCATCATCGCTCCGCCGTACCGGCGCCATGGCGTGTCTTCGGCGCTCCTCGATCGCGTCGTCGCCGACGGCAATGGCCGGGGCGCACGTTTCGTCGAGGGATACCCGCGCCGAACGGATACCGGCGAGGATTCAGCGTCGTTCTGTGGACTGCGGTCGATGTTCGATGCGCGCGGCTTCACGCCGGCCGAGGAGCACGACAGCTACACCGTCGTCCGCCGACCCGTCTGACCCATCAGCCGTGGTCGGTGGGCTCGAAGCCAGGGACGACGCCGCAAGCAGCGGTCTAGGTTTGCGACCGGGCGAGGTCGCCGCCCGGCGTTGGTCCCGTCGCGACGGTACGGCCGGGTGTGTTCGACCACTGGCTCCACGAGCCGGGGAACACGGTCACGTCGACGCCCACGACCGCGCCGGCGAGCGCGAGGTGCGCAGCCGTCAGCCCCGAGCCGCAATAGGCGGCGACGGGTGAATCATCTGTCACTCCCGCACTGGCGAAGGCGTCGCGGATCGCCTCGGGCTCTGCGAAGCCCGCGCCGTGGAGGTAGGCGCCTGCGGGCAGGTTGACGGCTCCGGGGATGTGTCCCGCGATCGGGTCGTACGGCTCGGTCTCGCCTCGGTAGCGCTCGGGCGCGCGCACGTCGAGCAGCACGCCCCGTGCCGGCCAGGATTCGGCATCGTCGATCGTCGCGATTCCTCCGCTCAGCTCTTCGAGTTCGATGTACCCGCGGGCGGGCACGACATCGCCCGACTCCAGCGGAAGTCCCGCCGCCACCCATGCCGACAAGCCGCCGTCCAGCACCCGCACATCGTCGACCCCTGAATGGGTGAGCAGCCACCATGCACGCGCGGCCGACACCGAACGATAGTCGTCGTAGACGACGACGGCGTCGCCGACGCGGAGGCCCCAGCGGCGCGCGGCACTTTGGAGCGCCTCTCGGGAGGGAACCGGATGCCGCCCCTGCGACGGATCGCCGTGCGTGGCGAGTTCCGTGTCCATGTCGACGTACACCGCGCCGGGAAGATGGCCGGCGCGATGGTCGGGTCGGCCATCGGGCTGCTCGAGCCGATACCGCACATCGAGCAGACGTATGCCGTCCCCGGCCTCGAGACGCCCGCGGAGCTCGTCCACGGAGATCAGAGGGAAGGCCCAGGAGGTCGCCATACCGACATCCTCACACGCCGCAACCGGCACGCCTCCGGCCGGGCGCCCCGCGATTCCGGCCTCCCCTCGAGGACCGGGCGTGCTGCCGAGCATTCGGCGGGTGAGTCGCTGACGCCCGCCATATCGAGGCGGACTCACGAGGCGATCGCGATGATGCCGCCGATCACCTGGAACGTGAATCGTGCCGGCGCCGTTGTGGATCGAGGAACTGCTGATGCCACCGAGGGGCAGGATGGCTGGATGAGGTATTCCGCTGAGGAGTCTCGAAGTCTGGCGCTCGCGGAGCGGGTCGGCCGCCTGGCGACTGTGTCGGAGGGTGGCGATCCACACCTGGTGCCCGTCACGTTCGCGGTCTTAGGGGGACTCGTCGTTATCGGCATCGACGAGAAGCCGAAGTCCACCCTCGATCTGAAGCGTCTGAGGAACATCCGAAGTGATCCGCGCGTCGCTCCCTGCTGGGACGGTTACGACGAGGACTGGAGCCGCCTGTGGTGGGTCCGGGCTGATGGGGTAGCTGCCGTCGCGGAGGACGGTTGGGCTTGGGAACGAGCATGGGAGGCGCTCAACAACAAGTACGAGCAGTACCGCAACGCCGCCCATCCTGGGCCGATCATCGTGGTCGAGGTGAAGAAGTGGAGCGGATGGGCGCACGGTTGATCGCACCCAACACGCGGGACGAACTGCGCGAGCGGTGATCAGCCCGACGTGTCTTCTGTTTCCTCCGCGATGGTTGTCAGCTCGAGGATCCGGGCTTCGAGGGCACGCAGGAGCGGTTCGCGTCTGGCCGTCTTCAGCAGTTCGTTGATGTAGGACTGCGCGAGTCCTGTGGCGACGAGGCCGGCGTAGCCGTTGTCTTCGATTTCGACGACGAGGTGACTGACGGCGTCGACGTCGTCGGCGACCGTGGCGCGGAGAAGTCGTGCCGCGAGAAGATCTGGTCCATCCATGTCGGATCGCTCCCTTCGCAGCGGGATTCTAGGAATCGATCTGGCATTGGTCAAGGGCTGCGAGATCGCAGAGGCGGCTCACCCTGCCCTCAAGACCTGGCGTCCGTCAGTGATGGCGGGCCGCAGGCTTCGCTCAGCGCTTGCGGGGCTTCGGCTCGGGCCGCACGAGGGCGCGGACGATCAGCACGTACGCCACCAGCGACAGGACGTACCCGAACAGGTACACCACCATTTCCTGCACCAGGAAGCGGCCGTAGTTCAGCGCACCGTCGACGATGGCGGGGGAGACCCGACCGATGAAGTAAGCGGCCGTCTGCCCTGCGGCGAAGATGGTGAGCAGTGCGAGGGCCGCCAGGATTGCGAACCACACGCGCGTGCGCCACACGCGCCCTGTCGCGGCCATGGCGGTGGACGAGGTCCAGTCCGGCACCTCAGGGTCGAGTGCGCCATTGAGCTTCGGGATCAGGATGATCGCCGCCAGGAACAGTCCGTTGAGCCACGGCCCGCCGAGAGCCCCGAGCCCCGACTCGCCCGCGCTGCCGAGCACGAACGCGGGGATCAGCAGCAGGACCAGCACCGGCAGGGTCGCCACGATTGCCGATTGCGCGGCCCGGAGAAAGCGCATGGAGCCCGCGCCAGCGGCAGTTGACGAAGGGTGGGGCACAGGTAGAGCGTAGTGGGCGGCGGGCGAGATCCGCGGAATTCCGCGGGTCTCGGCAACCGTCAGTGTCAGCGACGAGCGATCGAGCGCACGATCGCGCCCAGCACCACCACGGCGCCCGCGGCTGCGGCGATCACGATGCCTGGCCGCTCCCGATACGTCTGCTTCAGCTTGTCAGTCCAGTCGCCCGCGACTGTCTTGGTATGGGCGACAAGGCTGTCCAAGTCGATGTCGTCGGCCACGTCCTTGAAACTCGCGGTTGCGGCCTTCGCAGCATCAATGGCGGCATCCGCGGCTTTTCCGGCCGCGGCCCTCGCGTCGGACGCAGCGCTTTTGGCGCCATCGACGACGTCGCCGACCTTCTCGCTCACCTTGTCTGCGATGTCGCTCACGGTTCCTGCGACATCGCTCTTCGCGGCTTGCGCGCCGGCCGAGGCCTCGTCCGCGATCTGCTCCGCCGTGGCGCCGAACGATTCTGCGCCGTCGACGGCCGACGTGCGCACTCGCTCGGCGGCGTCTCGGGCCGCCTGGGTGGTTTCGGAGTCTCCCTGGATGTCGGTCATTGGCGTCTCCCTTCATCGTGCTGTCGCGCAATCGTATGCGCGCCGGCCGTGAGTGCGCATGAAATCGGGGTGGGGTTGCCAGCGTCGCGGACGAGTGCTAGCTCCCTGGGTCCGACACGGCCCCTGCCGATCGATCGACGCGAGTGACGATTGGTGAGGAGGTCACGCTGAGGGTTTCGCGACATCGGGGTTGGCCTGTACAGCGTCCCATTCGTCTCTGGTGACCGCGTATTCGACGGCGCCGAATTCGCTGCCATCGCGGTCGTCATCGTCTTCGTAGAAGGTTCGGACGTACCGAAGGCCCGCGGAGGACATGGTTGCCCTGGATCGCTCGTTCACCGTCATGGTGAGGGCGAAAACGCGATTCATGTTGAGGTCTTGGAAAGAGTGGCGCACCATCTCGCGTGCGCCCTCGGTGGCAAGCCCCTTCCCCCAGTGCTTCCGAAGCAGCCGGTAACCCAGTTCAGCCTCGCCCGGGAGGAGAGTTTCCTCTCCCCACCCGGCGGGCTGCAACAGCCACCAGCCGATGAACTCGTCATCGACGAAGCCGACCCAGAAGCCGAGCCCGGCAACGGGCTGTGCGGTCGCAAGCCTGAGCCCGTGCGCCTTTTCGACCTGGGCTCGGGTGCGACCGTCGCCGGTCAGGTAGCGCATCACCTCCGGGTCGGAGTCCAACTCCACCTCGAGTTCCAGATGCTCATCACCCAAGGGGATCAGCCGCATGCGGTCGGTCTGCAACGTTGCCTGAGACACAGAGCAATACTGCACCCACGGAGGGACGGCGCCCCGGAAGGACAGCGACGTGGTCGCGTCGCGCGCCGCCCGTTGAGGGTCGGGCCGCTTTGGGTGACAATTGCGCCATGGCGCTGACCACCCGGATGCTGACACCGGACTCGTGGGAAGATTTTGCCGCACTCGTCGAGTCGAACAACGGCGTGTGGGGTGGCTGCTGGTGCATGGGATTCCATCCGGGCGGCTCCACCGGAACACGCCAAGGGAACCGCGACGCCAAGCAGCAGCTGGTGCAGCAGGGTGCGGTGCGACAGGTGCTGGTCTACGACGATGACAGGTGTGTCGGCTGGTGTCAGTTCGGCACCCCGCCGGAGCTGCCCAACATCAAGAGCCGCCGCGCCTACGACGCCGAGGCGAAGGAACCGCCGGACTGGCGGATCGGCTGCATCTTCACGAATTCGAAGGATCGCGGCAAGAGCATCGCCTCTGCCGCCGTTCGCGGGGCGCTTGACGAGATCAAACGCGCCGGCGGGGGCATCGTCGAGGCGTACCCGGAGCAGACGGAGGACCGACCGCCGCAACGCGGAGCATATCTCCATACCGGCCCCGAAGAGCTGTTCCTACGACACGGATTCGTGCGGGACCGGCGTATCGCCAAGTGGCGGTGGGTCATGCGCGCCACCCTCTGACCGCTGACTCGTGCGCTGGACCGTCGGCGGAGTTGGCGGCCGTCGTCGCGACCGTTGAACGTACTATCAACGGATGGATGACGAAGACGTCTCGGAGCTGATCGAAGGCCCAGCGCCCGCACCGGTGAAGATCGCGCGCCTGTGGTGGGTGGTCTCCGCGGCCGCGGCGCTGCTGCTTGTCATCCTGCTCGGCGCGGTGATCTTCTATCGCCAGGCGGACAAGCCGTTCGGTTTCGAGGTGGAGTGGATGGGAGAACTGGTCGAGGCTCGCGCGCCGGTGTTCACGGTCCTCGCGCTCGCCTTGAACTGGATCGGCGGGGGCATCAGCGGGATCGTCATTGTTCCGCTCGCCATCATCGCCGGCCTGCTCCTCTGGCGAAGGCCGTGGGCAGCGCTCTATTTCGTCTGTGCCACGATCGCGAGCGCGCTGGTCGTCCTCGTCATGAAGAACGTCATCGGTCGTCCTCGTCCGACCGACATCCTGGTCACGGCGGACGTCGGCTCGTTCCCGTCCGGCCACAGCGCGAATGCAGCGCTCATCGCCACGACGCTGGGGATCATCTTCTGGCGCACCTGGGTATGGATCGTCGGAGCCGCGTACACACTGCTGATGATGCTGAGCCGCACCTACCTCGGGGCGCATTGGATATCCGACACCATCGGTGGGATGCTCGTCGGCGTCGGTCTTGCGGTGATCATCTGGGCTCCGTTTGCGTTTGTGCTCTATCGCGAGCGCCGCAAACCACATCCGCCGATCTGGGTGAAGGTGGCCACCCCCGCAGCGGCGACCGATCAGTCCGGAGAAGCCTCACACTGACCTGCTGTGGACGCCCGGGTATATTCGTAGGGTCGGCGGCTCCGGTTGCCGGATATTCCGCGAAGCCCAGTGGTGTCGACAAGGTGCTTCGGGCCTGTGGCGCAGCTGGTAGCGCACCTGCATGGCATGCAGGGGGTCAGGGGTTCGAATCCCCTCAGGTCCACCGAAAACGACAAGAGCGTCCCCGCGAGGGGGCGCTCTTCTCATTTCGCGCGCGAAGCGACTCGAACGCGCTCTGGCGGGGATACGGTGAACGAGTGATCGCACAGCCGCGCTGCCCGTCCTGCCGCCACTTCGTCTACCTGGACGCCCTTCAATGTCACAACTGCGACGCGGAGCTGGGCTTCCACCTGGTGACGCGCCAGTTCTACAGCCTCCGCCGCGGACAGACCGTGATCGACGATCAGATCTGGTACACCTGCTCGAACCGCGGATGGGAGTGCAACTGGCTGGTCTGGGAGGGCGCTCCGGCAGGCCGGTGCTTCTCGTGTCGGCTCACCCGCACTCGACCGGATGGGAGCGATACCGTCGCGCTCCAAAAGCTCGCGAAGACGGAAGAGTCCAAGCGGCGCCTCATCCTCCAGCTCGGTGACCTCGGGCTGCCGATCGTGCCCTGGGATGTGGAGCCTGGCGGACTCGGCTTCGATCTGCTCTCCAGCATCTCGCTCGGACGCAGAGTCTCGATCGGCCACGCCAATGGCATCATCAGCCTCGACCTTGCAGAGAGCCTCGATGACCGTCGCGAGGCACTCCGGGTGCGACTCGGCGAGCCGTACCGCACGATGCTCGGCCATCTGCGCCACGAGGTCGGCCACTACTACCAGAACGTCCTGCTCACCGACGACCAGATGTGGGCGGAGTGCCGACACCTCTTCGGCGACGAGCGCGCCAGTTACCAGGACTCCATCCAGCGGCACTACAAGTTCGGCGCGCCCGAGGGCTGGCAGGACTCCTTCATCTCCGAGTACGCCACGATGCACCCGTGGGAGGACTTCGCCGAGACCTTCGCGCACTATCTGCACATCACCGGCACCCTGCAGACGGCCGCGACCATCGGCATCCATCTCGATTCGGTCGTGACGAATCTGCGGGACACGGATGTCGTCCCGCTCGACTCCTACCGCGACCAGCCTGTCGCGCAGCTGCTGAACGACTGGGAGTGGATGTCGCAGGCCTTCAATCGCATCAACCGGGCCATGGGATTCGGCGACTTGTACCCCTTCGTGATCGCGCCGCCGGTGCGGCGGAAGCTGGCCTTCATGCACGACATCGTGACTCACGCCCCGCTGACCAGCGTCGAGCAGATGGTCCTCGCGCTGCCCCGCGAGACGGAGACTTCGTGACCACATTCGCGCGCGGGCAGCGCGTGATCGGGCAGTTCACGCACTACGTGGAGAATCAGCCCGAGTGGCGCGTCGACCTCGACGAGTTCGCGGCCAACGCGCCGCTGGTCGCGGCGGTGGATGCGTTCGGTGCGGGGTGGGCGAGCGACGGGCTGCGCGAGGCAGGGACCCTCGTCGGCTCGCTGGACTTCCAGCGCGACGCCGAACGCGCCAACACCCACACTCCGGTGCTTTCCGCGCACGATCGGTGGGGGTTCCGGCTCGACGAGGTCGAATACGACCCTTCGTACCACCGGATTCTCGGGGCGGCGCTCGCGCGCGGGGCGCACACCTCGGCGTGGGCCGACCCTCGGCCGGGCGCCCACACCGCCCGCGCCGCGATGTTCATGCTCTTCGCCCAGGTCGAGCCGGGTCATGCGTGCCCCGTGTCGATGACCCACGCCGCCGTGGCGACGCTCAAGGACTCGCCGTGGGTGGCGGAGGACTGGCTGCCGCGCGCCTACTCGCGCGGCTACGATCCCCGGCTGCTGCCTGATCAGGAGAAGGGCAGCGCGCTGATAGGGATGGCGATGACCGAAAAACAGGGTGGGTCCGATGTGCGGGCCGGCACCACCCTCGGCACCTACATGGGCGGGCACGCCTATCAGCTCACCGGTCACAAATGGTTCTGCTCGGCACCGATGTCGGACGGATTCCTCGTCCTGGCCCAGACGCGGCGGGGCAACGAGGACGAGGGCCTCAGCTGTCTGTTCGTTCCGCGGATCCTCCCGCGCGGCACGCGCAACGTCTTCCGCATCCAGCGGCTCAAAGACAAGCTGGGTAATCGTTCCAACGCGTCGGCGGAGGTGGAGTTCGACGGCACCATCGGCACGATCGTGGGTGAGCCCGGCCGAGGCGTGCGCACGATCATCGAGATGGTCCAGCGCACCCGGCTGGACTGCGTGCTCGGCACGGCTGCGGGCATGCGCCAGTCCGTCGCCGAGGCGATCTGGCACGCACGCGGTCGTGCTGCCTTCGGCGCGAAGCTCGTCGACCAGCCGGCGATGACCGCCGTGCTCGCCGACCTGGCGATGGAGTCCGAGGCGGCGATGCTGACGGGGCTGCGGCTCGCGCAGCTCTTCGAAGACGATGCCTCCGACCGCGATGTCGCCCTCCGGCGGCTGGCGACGCCCGTCTCGAAGTACTGGGTGTGCAAAAGGGGACCGCAGCACGCGTATGAGGCGCTCGAGTGCCTCGGCGGCAACGGCTACACCGAGTCGTTCCCACTGGCCCGGCGCTATCGCGAGCAGCCCGTGATGGCGATCTGGGAGGGCTCGGGCAACGTGATCGCCCTCGACGTGCTGCGGGCGCTCCACCACGACCCCGCGAGCGCCGACGCGTTCGCCGACGAACTGGCGATCACCGAGGGCGCGTCCGGCCTTCTCGACGGACATGTCGCCCGCACGCTCGAGCTGCTCGTCGAGGTGGCGGCGGATCCCGTGTCCGCGCAGACGCAGGCGCGGCGGCTGAGCGAAGGCCTTGCGCTCGCACTGCAGGCATCGCTCATGCTGCGGCACGCGCCCTCCCTCGACGCGGAGGCGTTCATCGCGAGCCGTCTGGGCGCGGACCGCGCCGCGCAGTATGGCGTGCTCCCACGCGGAACGGATGCCGCGACCATCGTGGCCCGCCACTGACAAGGGTCTTCGCCCGGCGCCGGTCACTGCCGTCGCCCGCCACCGACAGCCGCGGGGGCACCGCATGGCGCCTACGCTGGATCGGTGAGCCCCCGTCTGCGTCTCCTCGCCCTCGGGGCGGCGGTGACGCTGCTGTTCGCGCCGCCGGCCTCCCGGGCGACTGCCGCGAGCCCCGACCCGTCCGAGGGTGCGTCAACGGAAACAGGCTCGGTGCGCGTGGTCGCGGCATCCGAAGACTCGCTCGCGAAGCAGGCCGAGCGGCTGGTGGCATCCATGTCGACCGCCCAGAAGGCCGCGACGGTCGTCATGGGTCACATCCCGACCACCGACGTCGCCGCACTGGGCGACTACATGCGCACCACAGGGATCGGCGGCTTCCTCCTGATGGGCGCGAACATCCCGAGCGACGAAACGCAGCTGCGTGCCGTCACGACGGCGCTGACGGGGGATCCGGCGCTGCCGCCGCTCATCGCCATCGACCAGGAGGGCGGCGATGTGTCGCGGCTCCCGTGGGACGGCTTCCCGTCGTCGCTCACGCTCAAATACGACCCGCCGGCGGCCACGGCCGATGCCTTCGCCGCGCGGGCAGCCCTCGTGCAGCGGGCCGGTGTCGCGGTGAACTTCGGGATCGTCGCGGACGAGACCGCCGATCCGTCCATGTTCATCTACCGCCGGGCGCTCGGAACCACGCCCGACGACTCCTCCGCGCGGGTGACCGCGGCCGTGGGCGCGGAGGCGGGGGAGGATCTCTCGACCCTCAAGCACTTCCCCGGGCACGGCGCGGCGGCCGGTGACTCGCACGCGCTCATTCCCTCCACCGGGATGTCCAAGGCGGAGTGGGCAGCGACCGGTGCGTTGTCGTTCCAAGCCGGAATCCGCGCCGGAGCGCCGCTGTTGATGTTCGGGCATCTCTCGTTCACCGCCGTCGACACGGCCCCGGCGACGCTTTCGGCCGAGTGGCATCGGATCGCCCGGGAGGAACTCGGTTTCACCGGTGTCTCCGTCACGGACGACCTCGGCATGCTTCAGGCGTCTGGAATCCCGGCGTACAGCGATCCGGTCGCGAATGCCGTCGCGGCGCTTGCGGCGGGCAACGATCTGCTGCTCACGGTCCTGTACTCGGACTCGGGGACCGCGTCGCGAATCGCCGCAGGCATCGTCGCGGCTGTCGACGCCGGCGCCGTGCCGGCCGCGCGGCTGGATGAAGCCGCCACCAGGGTGCTGACCCTGCGACTTCGCATCGCCGCCGACGGTCGCGGTCTGATGCCGTGCGCCGACTGCGCTCCGGTGGACTGACCCAGCTGCCGGCAGGCGTCAGGCCCGCTCCAGCACCTCGAGCAGACGCGCGCGGATCGACTGCGCGCGCACGGTGAACCCCCGCTGCCCGCTCGCGTACTCGGCCTTGCCCTCTTTCGTCTCGATCCGCACGGGCGCGTAGCCCCGGTCGGCGAGGTCGTAGGGCGACGCGCGCATGTCGAGGATCCGGATGTCGCGTGCCAGTTCGAATGCGTCGAGCAGCAGTTCGCCCGGCACGAGCGGTCCGAGTTTGACCGACCACTTGTACAGATCCATGCCGGCGTGCAGGCAGCCGGGCTGCTCGGAGCCGGCCTGGCTGTCACGCGAGAGCGGGGTCAGATTGCGGGGGACCGCCTCCGGCGTGAAGAACCGATAGGCGTCGAAGTGCGTGCAGCGCAGCTCGTGCGCGTCGACCACCGCATCGGTGCCGGTCTGGCCGAGCCGCAGCGGCGTGGAGTGCCGATGCTCGGACTGGCGGTAGACCATCGCCCACTCGTGGAGTCCGAAGCAGCCGAAGCTCGCGGACCGTTCGGCAGTGGCCAGGAGGATCCGCTCCACGCCGGTCATGAGCAGGCCGCGGTCGGCGCGGAAGGCGGCGGCATCCACCTCGATCGACCCGGCGGCACGGCCCGGACGGTACCAGCGCCACTGGGCGCGCGGCTCGGTCGCGGCATCCGCGAGTTCGACGCCGGAGCCAGGGTGCCAGCGGCGCAGCACGGAGGGCTTGTACGAGTAGTAGGTGAAGAGGAAATCCTCGACGGGATGCTTCTCGCCGCGCGACGCCCGTTCGCGGTGCGCCGCGGTGAGCGCATCGGCCCTGGCATGATGCGCGTCTTCGCGGGCGCGCCAGACATCCGTCGCGATGACGACGGCGCCGGGCACGGCAGTGCGGCTGGTCACACGTCGAGAGCAGGCATCGCGGGACCCGCGGGCTCGATGAGCTCGGGGGAGTTGTTGCGCACATTCCCCACCGCCTTCGACACGACGTGATCGTCGAGGGTCTCGGCGACGTCGGGGGCGGCGTCGATCGCGGCATCGAGGATGTCGCGCACATTGTCGGTCGTCGGGTCGAGCCAGGCGTCGGCGAAGTCGCCGTCGAGGAACAGCGGCATGCGGTCGTGGATCGAGCCGAGCCGCCCGATCGAGTCGCGGGTGAGGATCGTGAAGCTCAGCAGCCACTTGGCGGGATCGTCGTCGGTCTTCGCCGGATCCTTCCACCACTCGTAAAGGCCCGCGAAGAACAGCGGCCCGTCATCGGCGGGGTGGATGTAGTGCGGGATCTTCTGCCCGTCGACGGTCTTCCACTCGTAATACCCGGATGCCGGCACCACCGCGCGGCGCTTCTCGAGCGCCTTGCGGAACATGGGCTTGTCTTCCAGCTCTTCGGAGCGGGCGTTGAACGCCTTGGCGCCGATCGAGACGTCTTTCGCCCAGGACGGGACCAGACCCCAGCGCGCCGATTCGAGCCGGCGCGTCGGCGGTTCGGTCTTGGCCGAGTCGAGCACGATCGCGACCTGGCTGGTGGGGGCGACGTTGTATGACGGCGCGGGCAGGTCATCGCCCGCGAGGTCGACGCGCAGCACGCCCACGAGCTCTTCGCCCACATTGGCCACGACGAATCTTCCGCACATGCGAACCAGCCTACGCGCGGGGTCGGACGCTCAGTCGCCCAGGACGTGGACCTCTTCGAGCCGCTCGAGGAGACCAGCGCCATCCGATTCGGTCACCCAGGGCACCGTGGCCGCGGAGTGGTCATCGACCGCGGTGCGACCGCCGGCGAGGACCGCCTCTGCGGGCGAGAGTCGCCGGATGGCGACGCCGACCACGTTGGCGGGATGCTCGCGCGTGAAGGTCGTGTAGATCTCGTCGTCGTGCTGCCCGTCGTCGCCGACGAGGAGCCACTTGACCTGGGGGAACTCCTGGGCGAGCCGGCGGAGGTTGGTCAGCTTGTGCACCATGCCGCTGCGGAACCAGCGGTCGTGCGTCGGGCCCCAGTCCGTGAGCAGCACCGCGCCCGGCGGGAAGAGATGCCGGCGCAGGAACCGGATGAGGGTCGGAGCGACATTCCAAGCTCCGGTGGAGAGGTAGATGACCGGGGATCCTGGATTCTCGCGGGTCAGCCGCTCCATCAGCACCGCCATGCCGGCCACCGGCTGGCGCGCGTGCTCGTCGATGACGAAGGAGTTCCAGGCGGCCAGGAGGGGGCGGGGGAGCGCAGTCACCATGACGGTGTCATCGACGTCGGACACGACCCCGAACCGGATGTCGGGTCCGACGATGAAGACCTGGCTCTCGATGGGCTCGGCGCCCTCCACGGACATCGTCAGGGTCTGCCAGCCAGGCTCGAGCCGCGTCGGAATCACTGTGTCGATCACGCCGCCCCGATCGGCGACGACCTCGTGGGTGACGCCGGCGACCGTGATCGACACCTGGGCGAACCCGATCGGCACCGAGACGAAGCTGCGCCAGCCGCGCACGCTCGCGTACACGCCGGTGCCGGTGGGCTTGACCGGCGGCACGATCATCACCCGCCCGAGCACCCGCACCCAGTCGACGCCCCCATAGCCCGGGAGGGGCATGACCGTCGGCAGCTGCCCGCGCGCGCGACCACGGCGTTCCCGCCACGAGTGAAAGCGGTACTCCAGACGGGCAAGCCAGTGCACCTTGGCGCGGGCCGGAGCGGAGGAGGGCATCCCCTCAGTCTTCCATGTCCCCCTTGACGGGGCGTGTGAGTGTGTCGTCATCCGAGACGAGATGCCGGTGTTCGAGGCGTTCGATGAGCTTCTTGCCGGCGTAGATGAGCACCAGGAAGAGCACGATGACGCCGACGAAGATGTAGCCGGCGTAGTGCAGGCGATCCGCCAGATCGCGGTAGGTGCCCGCGGCGAGGGCGGAGACCGTGATGTAGAGGGTCGCCCACAGCACGCAGGCGGGCGCCGTCCAGGCCAGGAACCGGCGATACCGGAACCCGCTCATCCCGACGGTCAGCGGCACGAGTGAGTGCAGCACCGGCAGGAAGCGGGACAGGAAGATCGCCGGGCCGCCGCGGCGCTGCAGATATCGCTCCGAGCGCTCCCACTTGTCGGTGCCGATCCGCCGGCCGAGGCGCGAGTCCCGGATCCGGGGTCCGAGGACCCGCCCCAGCCAGAAGCCGATGCTCTCGCCGATCAGAGCGCCGATGACCACGGCGACCCCGAGGAGGATGGCCTCCTGCGGGGAGGCGACCGCGGTGGCCGCAACGATGACGATCGTGTCGCCGGGAACCACCAGGCCCACGAGGATGCTGGTCTCGAGCATCATCGCGAACCCCGCCACGAGCGTTCGCACGAGCGGATCGACGCTCTGCACGGCGTCGAGCAGCCACGTGAGGAACTCGTTCACGCCCCGAGCCTAAGCCGCTCGGCCCGCCCCTACTCTGGATTCGTGCCTCAGCCGCTCGTCGCCGTCCCGCTGCCGGGCTGGATCGACCCGGCACGGGCGTTCGTCGGCGGTCCCGGAACGGCTGAGAACGCCTTCTGGCTCGACGCCGGGCCGGGCGCGATCTCCGGCTGGAGCTGGATCGGCAGCGGCGTCCGTGCCACCGACACCGACGTCATCCGCGCGCTCTCCTGCGCGCCGGCGCAGTCCGCCGCCGACGAGTGGACGGCAGGTCCCTTTCGGGGCGGGTGGATCGGCTGGCTGGGATACGAGGATGCCGCGGCCCGCGCGGGCGCCCCGGTCGCTGCGTCCGCGGACCCGGTGCCGCAGGAGCTCTGGCTCCGCGTCGACCGCTTCGTGGCCTTCGACCATGCGGCCGGGCGGGTGTGGGCGGTCGCCCCGGCGTCAGACGCCGGCCGTTTCGCCGCCGAGGTCGGCACGTGGGCGGCGGAGAGCGACCCGGAGCCGCGGCATCCGAATCCGTCCGCTGTCGCGTCGCGCCACTCGCCCGGCGAGTACGCGCGGCTTATCGAGCGCTGCCGGGATGCGATCCGCGAGGGTGATGCGTACCAGCTGTGCCTGACGACGCGGTTCGAGGTCACGGCATCCGTCGATCCCGACGAGGCGTATCTGCGTCTGCGCGCGGCCACGCCCGCTCATCATGGCGGGCTCATCCGCGCCGGCGCGGTCGCGCTCGCCAGCGCGAGTCCGGAGCGGTTCCTCGAGGTGGCCGACGGCACGGTGCGCACCAACCCGATCAAGGGCACTCGGCCCCGCGGTGCGGACGCGGCCGAAGATGACGCCCTGGTGCAGGAGCTCATCGGCAGTGAGAAGGAGCGCGCCGAGAACGTCATGATCGTCGATCTCATGCGCAACGACCTCTCACGGGTGTCCGAGCCCGGCACGATCGTCGTCGAGCGGCTCTTCGCGGTGGAGAGCTACCCGGCGGTGCACCAGCTCGTGAGCACCGTCTCCGGCAGCATCCGCGCCGGGCAGACCATCGGCGATCTGCTCGACGCCGCGTTCCCCGCGGGGAGCATGACCGGGGCGCCCAAGCTCTCGGCGATGACGATCCTCCACGACCTCGAGGGCGGCCCGCGGGGCGTCTTCGCCGGGTGCTTCGGCTGGGTCGGCGACGACGGCGCGCTCGACCTCGCGATGGTGATCCGCTCGATCGTGACCCACCCCGGCGGCGCGTACGTCGGTGCCGGCGGAGGGATCACGTGGAGATCGGATGCCGCGGCCGAAGTCGCTGAAGTGGGCATCAAGGCGCGAGGACCGCTGGCCGCGATCGGCGGCATCCTTCCTCCCGGCTGGTGAGGATCAGCAACCGGAACCGATTCGACGGGTCCGGTAACCTGGAAGAACGTGTTCGCACGTCTCGACCTTCTTCGATTGGTACCCCTCCGTGAGTCAGAACATGCCCGCAGACGTTGCCGTGCCCGCGGAAGGCGCATTCGACGCCTACGCCATCCAGCAGAAGTGGCAGGAGCGCTGGGCCGAGGCCGACCCGTTCCGTGCCGGCGGCAGCGAAGACACCCGCCCGCGCAAGTTCGTGCTCGGCATGTTCCCGTACCCGTCCGGCGACCTGCACATGGGCCACGCCGAGAGCTACGCGTACGTCGACGTCGTGGCCCGCTTCTGGCGGCACCGCGGCTACAACGTCCTCAACCCGATCGGGTGGGACTCGTTCGGCCTGCCGGCCGAGAACGCGGCGATCCAGCGCGGCGCCGATCCGCGCGAGTGGACCTACGCGAACATCGAGCAGCACAAGAAGAGCTTCCGCGAGTACGGCTCCTCGTACGACTGGTCGCGGATCCTGCACACGAGCGACCCGGAGTACTACCGCTGGAACCAGTGGCTGTTCCAGCGCCTGTACGAGCGGGGCCTGGCATACCGCAAGGACAGCCCGGTCAACTGGTGCCCCAACGACCAGACCGTGCTCGCGAACGAGCAGGTCGTCGACGGGCACTGCGAGCGCTGCGGCGCCGAGGTCGTCAAGAAGAAGCTCACGCAGTGGTACTTCAAGATCACCGAGTACGCCGACCGGCTGCTCGATGACCTGAACCAGCTCGAGGGCTTCTGGCCGTCGAAGGTCATCCGGATGCAGCGCAACTGGATCGGCCGCTCGGTCGGCGCGGACATCGAGTTCGAGATCGAGGGGCGTGCCGACCGGGTCACCGTCTTCTCGACCCGTCCCGACACGCTGCACGGCGCGACGTTCTTCGTGGTCGCCCCCGACAGCGACCTGGCGACCGAGCTGGTCGCGGGCGCGGACGCCGACGTGCGGACGCGCTTCCAGACCTACCTCGAGCAGGTCGGGAAGCAGACCGAGATCGAGCGGCAGAGCACCGACCGCCCCAAGACCGGGGTGTTCCTCGGCCGCTACGCGATCAACCCGATCAACGGCGAGCGGCTGCCGGTGTGGGCGGCGGATTACGTCCTCGCCGACTACGGCCACGGCGCCGTCATGGCCGTGCCCGCGCACGACCAGCGCGACCTCGACTTCGCCCGTGCGTTCGATCTGCCGGTGCGCGTCGTCGTCGACACGACCGCACCGGTGACCGGTGCGATCCCGGTCATCGAGCTGGACGAGCACGGTGCGCCGATCGATCCGGGCACGGACGAGGCATCCGTCTCCGATCTCGACCCGGCGCGGACGGGTGTCGCGCTCTCCGGCGATGGCCGGATGATCAACTCCGGGTCGCTGAACGGGCTGTCCAAGCGCAACGCGATCGCCCGGATCACGGAGGAGCTGGCTGCGGCCGGCGCCGGTCGCGCGGCGAAGTCGTATCGCCTGCGCGACTGGCTCATCTCGCGTCAGCGCTTCTGGGGCACGCCGATTCCGATGATCCACACCGCGGACGGGCGGATCGTCCCGGTTCCGGAGGACCAGCTTCCGCTGACGCTGCCGGACGTCGAGGGACTCGACCTCACGCCCAAGGGCACGTCGCCGCTGGGCGCGGCGACCGAGTGGATGAGCACCGTCGATCCCGAGACGGGGGAGCCCGCCCTCCGTGACCCCGACACGATGGACACGTTCGTCGACAGCTCCTGGTATTTCCTCCGGTTCCTCGCCCCGAACGACCCGACGCAGGCGTTCCCGCGGCGCGAAGCCGACCGCTGGGCCCCCGTCGACTCCTACATCGGCGGTGTCGAGCACGCGATCCTGCACCTGCTGTACGCGCGGTTCATCACCAAGGTGCTCTTCGACATGGGCTACGTGGACTTCACCGAGCCGTTCTCGAGCCTCATCAACCAGGGCATGGTGCTGCTCGACGGCTCGAAGATGTCCAAGAGCAAGGGCAACCTCGTCGAGTTCGCCTCGAGCATGATCGACCCGGGCGCCGATGCCGTGCGCGTCGCGATCGCCTTCGCCGGTCCGGTCGAAGACGACATCAACTGGGAGGACGTCTCGACCACCGGTGCGCAGAAGTTCCTCGCGCGCGCCTGGCGCGTCGCGAGCGATGTCTCGAGCCACCCGGACGTCAAGTGGGCGGACGGCGATCCGGCGCTGCGCCGCGTCACGCACCGCCTGCTGGCGGATGCCCCAGGGCTCGTCGAGCAGACGAAGTTCAACGTCGTCGTGGCGCGCCTGATGGAGCTCGTGAACGCGACTCGGAAGGCGATCGACACCGGCGCCGGCCCCGCGGACCCCGCGGTGCGCGAGGCCGCCGAGGCCACCGCGATGGTGCTCGACCTGTTCGCCCCGCACACCGCGGAGGAGATGTGGGAGATCCTCGGCTACGACGGATTCGTCGGGCTGGTGCCGTGGCGCCAGCCGGATCCGATGCTGCTGGTCGAAGACACCGTGACCGCGGTCGTGCAGATCGACGGCAAGGTGCGCGCGACCCTCGAGGTGCCCGCTCGCATCGACGCCGCCGCGCTGGAGCTGCTCGCTCGCAACGACGCGCATGTCGTGCGTTCACTGTCAGGTCGCGAGATCACTCGCGCGGTCGTGCGGCCGCCGAAGGTCGTGAGCTTCAGCACGCGCTGAGCGCTCCTCCCCAAGCGGCCGGGCGCCGCGCCCGGTCCACGAGTGACGTGACGTGACCGCAGTCCGCGCCGCCCACGCTCCTAGCGTGGGCGGGTGGCCCCGGTCGACGACTCTCCCAGCGACCGCAGGCGGTTCGGCGTCGGCGCCGCGATCGTGGTCGTCCTGGCTGCGCTCGCGATCACCGTCGGCATCGGGATCCTGCGCGGTGCCGCCGCGCCGGTGGATGTCGTCGCCATCGATCCCGCGGCCTCGGATGCCGGGTCCGGCGACGCCGTGGCCGCGGCGGTCCTGTACGTGCACGTCTCCGGGGCGGTCAACGCACCAGGGCTCTACATCCTGGACGCGGGGGCCCGTGTCCTCGATGCGATCGCCGCGGCCGAGGGCTTCCGGGACGATGCCGACGACGAGGCGGTGAATCTCGCGCGACCGCTGAGCGATGGCGAGCAGCTGGTCGTGCCGGTGATCGGCGCCGCACCCGCGGAACAGCAGGCGGCGGCAGGGGACGGCCGGGTCAACCTCAACACCGCCGATGAAGCGGCGCTCGACACCCTGCCCCGGATCGGCCCGGCGCTCGCCGCCCGGATCATCGAATGGCGCGAGGCGAACGGTCGGTTCACGACGGTGGAGGACCTCCTGGCCGTGCCGGGGTTCGGCGACAAGATGCTCGAGTCGCTGCGAGCGCTGGTCACGGTGTGATCCGCCGCGCCGCTCGATTCCGGCTGGTTCCGGTCGCGGCCGCCGCGTGGGCGGTGGCCGCGGCGACCACGCTGACACCCGGAATCGCCCCTGCCGTGGCCTGGAGCTGCTGGGCGATCGCCCTCGCGGGTGTCGGCGTGCTCGCCCTGCGCCGTCCGCGCACTCGCATCGGGATCATCGCGGTGCTGACCCTCGCCGCCGCCGCGGCCGCGGCATCCCACGTCGCCCTTGCCCAGCCCTCCCGGTCGGCTCTCGACGCGATGGCCCTCGACGGCGGCCGTGCCGTCGCCATCACCGCGGACGTCGTCGGAAAGGTCGAGCGCCGCGCCACCGGTGAACTCGCCTTCGACGCGCTCGCGACGCGGATCGCCGCGGGCCCGGTGGCCACCGACGTGCACGTCGAAGTGGTCGTGCGCATCCGCCCCGGCGACGTCGACCGGCTCGCCGCGCTGGAGGTCGGCTCCACGGTGCTCGTGAACGGCACAACCTACCCGGCCCAGCCGGGCGATCGGGCCGTGCTGGTCGTCGCGGCGCGCAGCCTGGAGGTCGTCGCGCCCGCATCGGGGGCCGCCGCCGTCGCCTCGGGCCTGCGGCGCGGACTGCTCGGCGCCACCGTCGGTCTTCCCCAACCGGGCGCCGGCCTCGTGCCGGGTCTCGCCGTCGGCGACACCTCCCGGGTCGGCCCCGAGCTCGACACCGCGATGAAGCGGTCGTCGCTGTCGCATCTGACCGCCGTGTCCGGCGCGAACTGCGCACTCGTGGTGGGCATCGCCTTCGGTGCGGCCGCGCTCGCCGGTCTCGGTCGCCGCGTGCGCGTCGGGTGCGGCGTTGCCGCGCTGGCCGGTTTCGTCGTGCTCGTCACCCCCGAGCCGAGCGTCGTCCGCGCCGCCGCGATGGCGGGTGCGGCGATGCTCGCGGTGCTCCTGGGCCGCCCCGCCGTGGGCATGTCCGTGCTCTCGCTCGCCGTCGCGCTCCTGATGATCGCCGACCCCTGGCTGTCGACGTCCCTCGGCTTCGCGCTCTCCGCGGCTGCGACGGCCGCGCTGCTCGTCGCGGCGAGGCCGCTCGCGGTGGGGCTCGCGCGCTGGATGCCCCGCGCCCTGGCGCTGGCGCTGGCGGTGCCGCTGGCCGCGCAGCTGGCCTGCGGCCCGCTCCTGGTGCTCATCGCACCCTCGGTGCCCGTCTACGGGGTCATTGCGAACCTCCTGGCCGCGCCGGCAGCGCCTGCGGCGACCCTCGTCGGCCTCGCGGCGTGCCTCGCCCAGCCCCTGCCGTGGCTGCAGTCGGGACTGGCCGCGATCGCCTGGGTGCCGGCATCCTGGATCGCCGCCACGGCACGCCTGTTCAGCGGCCTCCCCGGCGGACAGCTGCCTTGGCTGGAGGGATGGTGGGGTGCCGCGGTCCTCGCCGCCTGCGGCTTCGCGGTCGGGATCGTGGTCCTCGTCCGGGCGCGCGCTCGTGGGTGGCCGCGCGCGCTCCGATTCGCCTCGGTGCTCCTGGTCGCAGCCACCGCGGGCGTCTCGGTCGGCACCACCGTTCTCACGACCGCGTCAGCGGTGCTCACCGTGCCAGGCCAGTGGGCGATCCTCGCATGCGACATCGGCCAGGGCGACGCCGTGCTGGTGCGCTCGGCCGGTCACGTCGCGCTCATCGACACGGGTCCCGAGCCGGCGCGGCTCGCGGCCTGCCTCGACAAGACGGCCATCGCCCGCATCGACCTGCTCGTGCTCACGCACTACGACGCGGACCACCGCGGCGGCCTCGACGCCGTCATCGGTCACGTCGACACCGTCGTGCACGGTCCGCCGGTCACCGACGCCGACCGCGCCGTGCTGGCGGCGCTGGAGCGCGGTGGCGCGACGCTGACGGACGGTCGCTCCGGATTGCACGGCCGACTCGGCGGCGCAGCGTGGCGGGTGATCTGGCCGGTGGGGGAGAGCAGGGGATTCCCCGGCGGCAACGATGCGGGCGTCGTCGTGGAGTTCACCGGGGGAGGGGTGCCGGCATCCGTCTTCCTCGCGGACCTCTCCGCCGCACCGCAGCGCGCGATCGTCGCGGGCGCACTCGCACGCCAGGTCGACGTCGTGAAGGTGGCACACCACGGCAGTGCCGATCAGGACCCCGAACTGTATCGGCTCCTGTCGCCGACCGTCGCGCTGATCAGCGTCGGCGCGGACAACGACTACGGCCATCCCCGCCCCGAGACCATTGCGTTCCTCGAGGCCGCCGGCGTCGCGATCGCCCGCACCGACCAGTTCGGCATCGTCGCGCTCTGGTCCACCCCGGACGGCGTCGCGGTCTGGCGAGAACGGGCCGGCGATGTCAGGGGCGCTGGGTAGGCTGGGCACATGGCTGCCCCCGCACGACGACCCGCCGCGTCGCGCGCGAAGAGCGCCATCCCGCAGCTCTCCTGGCGTGATCCGCAGCCGGCCCCGATCGTCCTCATCTCCGGCCCAGAAGAGGTGTGCGCCGAGCGTGCGACGAGCGTCCTGCGCGACTACCTTCGCGCCGAAGACCCGAGCCTCGAGGTCTCCGACATCCGTGCCGATGACTACGTCGGCGGCACGCTGCTCGGGCTGACGTCGCCTTCGCTGTTCGGCGAGCCGCGCCTGGTGCGGATCTCCGGCGTCGAGAAGTGCTCCGACGCCTTCCTGTCTGAGGCGATCAGCTACCTCGCCATGCCGCAGGAAGGCGCGACGGTCCTGCTGCGGCACACCGGCGCGACCGTGCGGGGCAAGAAGCTCCTCGATGCGATCCGGTCGGGTGAGGGCGGAGGCGTCGAGATCGCGTGTCCCGCGATCAAGCGCGACGGCGACCGCTTCGACTTCGCGGCCGGTGAGTTCCGCACCGCTAAGAAGCGGATCGCGCCGGCGGCGCTGCGCTCGCTGGTCTCGGCGTTCAGCGACGACCTCACCGAACTGGCCGGCGCCTGCCAGCAGCTCATCGCAGACGTGCCAGGCGACATCACCGAGCAGATCGTCGAGCGCTACTACGGCGGCCGGGTCGAGACATCTGCGTTCGCCGTCGCCGACACGGCGATCGCCGGCCGCTACGGCGAGGCGCTGCTGTCGCTCCGGCACGCCCTCGCCTCGGGCGCCGACCCCGTTCCGATGGTCGCGGCGATCGCGTCGAAGCTGCGCACGATGGCGCGCGTCGCGGGCAGTCGCGAATCGTCGGGGGCGCTGGCCGCCCGGCTGGGGCTGAAGGACTGGCAGGTCGACCGGGCGCGCCGCGATCTCGCGGGCTGGACCGAATCGACGCTCGGCATGTCGATCCAGGCTGCGGCGAGAGCGGATGCCGAGGTCAAGGGCGCCTCGCGCGATTCCGTGTTCGCGCTCGAGCGGCTGGTCACCGTCATCGCCACCCGCGCGCCGTACGGTTCCTGAGTAGGCGCGCAGCGCCGTATCGAAGGGCGGTTCCTGAGTAGGCGCGCAGCGCCGTATCGAGGGCGGCGCGCGGCACCCTGCGAATGCCAGAAGGCCCGCACCCCTGACGGGGACGGGCCTTCTGTGCTTCGACCGGTGCGGCTCAGAGAGCAGCGACCTGCTTGGCGATCGACGACTTCTTGTTGGCGGCCTGGTTCTGGTGGATGACACCCTTGCTCGCGGCCTTGTCGAGCTTCTTGGTCGCGGTGACCAGAGCCTTCTCGGCAGCGGCCTTGTCGCCGGCGGTGATGGCATCGCGGGTGCGACGCACCGCGGTCTTCAGCTCGCTCTTGACTGCCTTGTTGCGCTCGTGCGCCTTGTCGTTGGTCTTGTTGCGCTTGATCTGCGACTTGATGTTCGCCACGTGTCGACGTTCTTTCGTTCGGGGTTTTCGATGGAAGTGCCGGACGCCATGAGAGGGATGTCGTGCGGCGGTCGTGCGGGAAGAACCCACACGCAAGTCAAACACCGAGTCTATCAGGTTCAGCCGGGACTCCCCGCCTGTGCGCAGTGGTACGGACCGGGCTGCCGGATGAGGGAAGATCGGATGCGTCAACCCGAGGCGTCTCCAAGAGCGAAGGAGCTCTGCCGTGTCCGATCACGTTCCCCACGAAGCCCTGCGCGGCCTGCGCTGGTCGGCAGCGACCGCCGCCTTCCAGATCGAAGGCGCGCGCGGCGAAGGCGGCCGCGGCCGCTCGATCTGGGACGACTTCGTCGAGACCCCGGGTGCCGTGCGCGACGCTGCCACGGCCGAGCCGGGCCCGGACAGCTTCCACCGCTACAAGGAAGACGTCGATCTGCTCGCGCGCCTCGGCGTCGATCGGTACCGGTTCTCGATCTCGTGGGTGCGCGTGCAGCCGACCGGCACGGGACCCGCGAATGCGGCGGGCATCGACTACTACGACCGGGTCGTGGATGCGCTGCTCGACGCCGGCGTGACCCCGTTCCCCACGCTCTATCACTGGGACCTTCCCACGCCGCTCGAGCAGAACGGGGGATGGCTCAATCGCGAGACCGCCTACTGGTTCGCCGACTACACCGCGCTGGTCGCCGACGCTCTCGGCGATCGCGTGAAGCACTGGTACACCATCAACGAGCCCGTCTCCACATCGCTGCAGGGGTACGCGATCGGCGAGCTGGCCCCGCGTCGGCAGCTCCTGTTCGACTCCCTGCCCACCGCCCACCACCAGCTGCTCGCCCATGGCCTGGCCACCAGGGCCCTGCGCGAACGCGGCGCGGAGACGATCGGGATCGTCAACAACCACACCGACGTGCATCCCGCGTCCGCGTCCGAGGCGGACCAGGCCGCGGCATCCGTCTATGACATCCTGCACAACCGGATCTTCGCCGAACCGGTGCTGCTCGGCGCCTATCCCGACCTCGAGTCGTTCGGACTGCCGCCGATGCCGGTCGAGCCGGGGGATCTCGAGATCATCTCCTCGCCGACGGATGTCTACGGCCTCAACTTCTACAACCCGACCACGGTCGCCGCCGCCGCCGCACCGGAGAGCCCGATCCCGTTCGAGATCGTGCCGACCCCCGGCGCGGCCACCACCGGCTTCGGGCCCGACTGGCCGATCGTCCCCGAGTCGCTCACGAACGTGCTGGTGGACTTCCACGAGCGCTACGGCGAGCAGCTGCCGCCGATCATCGTCGCGGAGAACGGCGCGTCCTTCCCTGAACCTGACGCCGTCACGGAACGGCTCGTGGATGCCGAGCGCATCGCCTACCTCGCCGGTCACATCGCGGCCGTCGGACGGGCGCGCGAGCGCGGCGTGCCGGTCGAGGAGTACACCGTGTGGTCGCTGCTGGACAACTTCGAGTGGGCCGAGGGATTCACCCAGCGATTCGGACTCGTCCACGTCGACCACACCACCGGAGAACGCACGCCCAAGGCGTCGTTCGACTGGTACCGCACTCTCATCGAGGAGGCACGAGCGTGACCACCACCACAGGACGCGTCGGGGCGAAATGGTTCGTGCTGTTCACCCTCGCCTGGCTGGCGCTGTGGACAGTGCAGCTCACGCCGCTGCAGCTGCTCATTCCGCTGCAGCTGAACACCCCGGATGACGCTGACGGATGGATCTCCGGCGTCGTCTCATCGGGGCTCGTCCTCGCCCTGGGCGGCGTGGCCGGCGTCATCGCCGGCCCCCTGGCCGGCGGGCTCTCCGACCGCACCCGCGGCGCGTTCGGCAGGCGTCGCCCCTGGGCGATCGTCGGCGTGGCTCTCGGCACCGTCTCCCTCGTGGCCATCTCGTTCGCCGAGGGGCCGTGGGGCGTCGGTCTCGCGTGGATCGGCGTGTCGGTGGGCACCGCGGTCGCCTCCGCTGCCTTCACCGCGCTCATCGCGGACCAGCTCACGACGCAGCGCGGCACGGCGTCGGCCGCCGTCTCCTCCTCGCAGGCGCTCGGCATCATCGTCGGCGTCGGCGTCATCGTGCTGCTCGAGCTCGGCACCCTCACCGGCTACCTCGTGCTCGCCGGGTTCCTCGCCGTGGTCGGAGTCGGTGCGGCGCTGCTCCTTCCGGATCCCCCCGTACCGGCCCAGTCCGCGGTCGCCCGCGAACAGCGCGCCCTCTCGGCCCGGCTCGCCGCCCTGCGCGACCGCGACTTCGCGTGGATGCTCGGCGGCCGGCTGATCGTCAACATCGGCAACGCCCTGGGCACCGGGCTCCTGCTGTTCTTCCTGCTCTACGGCCTGCACCGCGATCCGGCGGCGGCCGAGGACGACCTCCTGCTCCTGATCGTCATCTACACCGTGTTCGTCGTCGCGTCCTCGATCGTGTCCGGCGCGGTCTCCGACCGCACCGGCAAGCGGATCGGAATCGTCGTGTGGTCGGCGATCGTGCAGGGGCTCGCCGCGGTGTTCATCGCGCTCTTCCCGACGTACGAGTCCACGATGATCGGGGCGGCGCTCCTCGGCATCGGCTATGGCGCGTACATGTCCGTCGGACTCGCGCTGGGCACCGATCTGCTGCCGTATCCCGAGGATCACGCACGCGACCTCGGCTTCGTCAACGTCTCCGCGAGCCTCGGGCAGCTGCTCGGACCGCTCATCGGGGCCGGGCTCGTCGCACTCGTGGGCGGCTTCCCGCTGATGTTCGCCGTCGGCGGGGTGCTCTCCATCGTGGGCGGGCTCATGACGCTCGCGATCCGCAAGCGGACGCCGGCGCCGTCAGTCGTCTGAGCGCTCGAGGGTCGTGATCGCGACATCGAGCATGGCGTTGAACACCCGTGGTCGCATGACAGTGACGTGGTGCGTCGTGCGCGGCACGACGATCAGCTCGGCGTGCGGCGCCACCCGCAGGAAGAGCCGCTCGTTGACCCGCAGCTGATCCCACTGGCCGTTGATGAACCACAGCGGCACCTGGATGCGACGCAGCGCCGCGAGCAGGTCGAGGACCGACAGGCTCCGCAGCGCGATGTCCTGGGCATCCAGGGCATACCCACCGGCGCCGAAGTCGCCGCGGGTCTCGTCCGGCAGGATGCGATCGAGCATGCGGTTCGTGAGCCACATGCCGCGGTCGGGCAGCGAGTCGAATCCGCGTGCCATCGCGCGGTACGCGCTGAGTGCCGGTCCGCGCGGAATGGCCGTGCAGGACGCGGCGATGAGCCCGGCGACGGGCGGCGAGTCCTCAAGCCCGGTGTACTCGACGCACAGCAGCCCACCCATGGAGTGACCGACGAGCAGAACGGGGCCGCGGGTCGCGGCATCCTGAGCCGCGTCGTCGATGGTCGCAAAGGCGCCCTCGAGGGTGAACTCCTCGTCCATGCGCGAACCGTGCCCAGGCAGGTCGACAGCGGTGACCGAGTCGCCCCGCTCCGTCAGGTGCGCGACCTGAGCCCGCCACATCGTCGCGGACGTCCGGATGCCGTGCACCAGAACGACCTGGACCCCCATCGCCCCAGGCTAACCGCTCGCACGCGCCCCTAACATGAGCCACATGCCACAGATCGCGGCCCACATCGCAGCCATGCCCGGCTCGGGCGTCCGACACATCCTCGAGCGGGCGCTGGCTCGTCCGGACACGATCATCCTGGCCGTGGGCGAGCCGGGCGAAGTGGTGTCGCGGGCGGTCCGCGACGAAGCCGCCGCCGCGTGGCGCGAGGGTGACACGCGATACACGCCGAACGGCGGCATCCGTCCGCTGCGCGAGGCGATCGTCGCCAAGCTCGCGCGCGAGAACGGCCTCGTGGTCGACCTCGAGCAGGTCTGGGTGACGGTGGGGGCGACACAGGCGCTGCACATGGCGATGGCGCTCGTGCTGTCGCACGGAGACGAGGTCCTGGTGCCCGATCCCGGGTACACCACGTTCACGATGAACGCCCATCTGCTGCAGGCGGTGCCGGTGCCTTACGCGCTGCACCCCGAGCGGGCCTTCCAGCCGGATCTCGCCGAGCTCGAGACCCTCATCACGGCGCGCACCCGCGCGATCATCGTCAACACCCCGTCGAACCCGCTCGGCTCGACGTTCGACCTGGTGACGCTCACGGCGCTGTTGGACCTCGCCCGCCGGCACGATCTGTGGGTGATCAGCGACGAGGTCTACGAGCGCTTCACCTGGGGCGCCCCGCACGTGAGTCCGGCGACGATCGACGGCGCGCGCGTGCTCTCGGTGTTCTCGACCTCGAAGACCTACGCGATGACCGGCGCGCGCGTCGGCTGGCTGGTCACCCCGCCGGGGTGGCGCCCCACGATGCTGCGCGTGCAGGAGGCGCTCGTCAGCTGCGTCGATGCGCCGGCCCAGCGCGCCGCGGTCACCGCGCTGACGGGGAGTCAGGATGCCGTCGCCCACGCCGCCCGGCACTACCGCGAGAACCTCGCCGCCGCGATGGCCGAACTCGACCGGCGCGGCATCCGGTATCTCACGCCGACGGGCGCGTTCTACCTGTGGATCGATGTGTCGCACGCGTCGGGAGGCGATGTCATGGCGTGGTGCGAGCGGTTCCTCGACGAGGCCGGCGTCGCGGTCGCTCCCGGCTCGGCGTTCGGCGCGTCGGGCGAGGGCTGGATCCGCGTGTGCGTGGCGAGCGACCTGGAGTCGCTCCTCGAGGGACTGCGTCGGCTGCCGGCTCCGAGCTGGGCCTGAACGGCGAACCCGGCATCACCGCGGCGGGGTTCCGCGCGTGCGAAATCTCGCCGTAACCGCGTGCTGGCATTCTGGGCGCAACAACGGCCCACCCGAGGATCGGACGCATGATCGACATCGTTGTGAACGGAACCGGCCCGCTCGGGCGGATGGTGTTTCACCTCCTCGACGCCGACGACCGGTACCGCGTGCGCGCCTTCACAGCGGATCCCCGTTACTGCACCGAGCCGGCGCTGCTCGGCGTGCCGCTGATTCCGCACGATCAGATCGTCGCGACCCTGTCGCCGGACGACGTCGAGTGCCTTTCGGTGCTCGGCGGACTCGGGGGATGGCAGCTCCGCCGCGACCACGTCGCGACGATGCGCGACCGCGGCTACCGGCACACCAACTACGTCCATCCGAGCGCCGTGGTCCAGGGCGTGCAGGCGTGGGGAGCGAACAACATCGTGTTCCCGTTCTCGACGATCGGCTTCGGGGGAGTCCTGGGCGACGACAACATCCTCAGGGAGAAGGTCTACCTCGGCCACGACCATCGACTGGGCGACCACACCTTCATCGGCGTCGGGGCGACGATCGGCGGCGGGTGCACGATCGGCGATGGCGCCTACATCGCCATGTCGTCCACGGTGACGAACGACCTCTCGATCGGCGAGGGTGCTTTCGTCGGGATCGGCAGCCTGCTCCTGAAGGATGCCGCACCGGACACCCGCTACTACGGGCATCCCGCCCGGCCGCGCACCGTCGACAGCGCACCGGCATGAGCCTGGTCGACCGGCTCGACCGCCACAGCGATGCCCGGGGACACCTGGTCGCCGTCACCGCCGGCGAGAACGTTCCGTTCGAGATCCGGCGCGTGTTCTGGATCTTCGGCAATACCGCGGGGCTGCCGCGCGCGGGCCACGCGAGTTCCCGCACGACCGAACTGCTCATCAGCGTCGCCGGGTCGTGCCGCGCGACCCTCGACGGGCCGACGGGTGTCCACGCGGTCACGCTGGACCGCCCGGATCACTCGCTGCTCGTTCCGCCGCTGACCTGGTTGGAGCTGTCTGAGTTCACGGTGGACTGCGTGCTCCTCGTCCTCGCCGACACCGAGTACGCCGCCGACCACACGATCACCTCGCTCGACAGCCTCCGCGCCGGTCGAGCATGACCATCCCGTTCTACGACCTGCGTGCGGTCAATGACCGGCATCGCCCGGCGATCGACGAGGCCATCACCGCTGTCCTGGACTCCGGACTCACCATCCTCGGCCCGCAGACCACCGCGTTCGAGACGGCGTTCGCGGGATTCTGCGGCACCCGCAACGCCGTCGGGGTCGGCAACGGCCTGGATGCCCTGTCGCTGATCCTCCGTGCCCTCGAGCTGGGTCCGGGTGATGAGGTGATCGTGCCCGCCAACACCTTCATCGCGACCGTGCTCGCCGTCACAGCCAACGGCTGCACTCCGGTGTTCGCCGATCCCGACCCGGGGACGATGCTGCTCGACCCCGCGACGATCGAAGCCCTCATCACCCCGCGGACCCGCGCCATCATCGCCGTCCACCTCTACGGCCGCCTGTGCGACATGGACGCCCTTTCGGCCATCGCGCGCCGGCACGGCCTTCGACTCATCGAGGACGCCGCGCAGGCGCACGGTGCAGAGCGCAGCGGTCGACGAGCGGGGGCGTGGGGCGACGCCGCCGGGTTCTCGTTCTACCCGACGAAGAATCTCGGATGCCTCGGCGACGGCGGCGCCGTGACCACCGACGACGACGCCTTGGCCGAGAAGATCCGGATGCTGCGCAACTACGGCTCGGCGCAGAAGAACGTCCACGCGCTCGCCGGGGTCAACTCGCGCCTCGACGAGCTCCAGGCCGCCGTGCTGAACGTCAAGCTGCCGCGCCTTGACGAGGAGAATCACCGCCGCCGCGCCATCGCCGCACGCTACGTCGAGCTCCTGGGGGAGACCGGGCTGGTCCTGCCTGACCCCGGAGCGGGCGACCACGTGTTCCACCTCTTCGTCGTCCGCACGCCCGAGCGGGACCGCGTGCAGGCTGCCCTCGAAGCCGCCGGGGTGGGGACGGCGATCCACTACCCGACGCCGCCGCACCGCCAGCCCGCGTACCGGGGTCTCGCGCATCGGCCCCTCCCGACCGCGGAGCGGCTCGCCGCCGAGGTGCTGAGCATCCCGCTGCAGCCGGCGCTGACGGACGGGCAGGTCGAGCGCGTCGCCGAGGTGCTCCGTGGCGTCGCCTGAGCTCGTCTCGGCGCTGGTGCCCGCCTACAACCACGCCGGGTACGTCCGCGAGTGTCTCGAGGCGTTGGCCGCCCAGACCCACCGTCCGCTCGAACTGATCATCGGCGACGACGCATCCTCCGACGGCACCGCCGACGAGATCCATTCGTTCCTCCGCGAACGGGGCGGAGCGTTCGATCGCATCGTGTTCCGCCCCAGTCCGGTCAACCGCGGCACCGCGGCGACACTGAACGATCTGCTTCAGCATGCGCGCGGTCGCTACCTGTTCCTCAACGCGTCGGACGACCGCGCCGAACCTCACGCGATCGCCACACTCGTCGCGGTGCTGAATTCCGATCGACGCGCTGCGCTTGCGGTCGGGGACAGCATCCTCATCGACGACTCCGGTCGACGGATATCCTGGCACCCGCACTTCGAGGTACGGACCGAAGAGTCCACGGCGAGTCACGGGACCTGGGTCGACCATTTCAAGACCCTGAATCGGGCGGGGGTGTTCGAAGCCGAACTGTTCGGGAAGGCGGGCACCCTCTACCGGGCGCACTACATCCCGAACGGCAAGCTCTTTCGGCGGGCCGCAGTCGAGAGAGTCGGCGGCTGGCGGTCGGGGATGCTCGAGGACTGGGATCTGAACTTCCGCCTCGCCTGCCGATACCGCCTCCGTTTCGTCGACGAGGTGCTGTTCGCCTATCGCTGGCACGCCTCGAACACGATGCGCGATCCGCAGCGCATGTCCGACCTGCATGCAGCGACCGAGGCGGCCAATGACCGCGAGCTTCGCAATCGCGTCGTTTATCGTCGTGTGAGTGCTCACCTCGAGGAGGGCACACAGCTGCCTTCGTGGTCGGTGCTGCGCAAGGGCTGAGACGGTGGAGCCGGCCCAGATGTGCAGGCTGAGCGCAGCCCGCACCGTCTGATCAGGCGTGCCACCGTAGAATCGATGGGACATGTCACCCCGCGCCCCGAAGCCCCTCCAGCCGTCCGCGACGCCGCCTGAGCTGATCCGCAACTTCTGCATCATCGCTCACATCGATCACGGCAAGTCGACGCTCGCCGACCGCATGCTGCAGATCACCGGCGTGGTCTCCGACCGCGACATGCGTGCGCAGTACCTCGATCGCATGGACATCGAGCGCGAGCGCGGCATCACGATCAAGAGCCAGGCCGTGCGCATGCCGTGGGAGGTCGACGGGCAGACCTACGCGCTGAACATGATCGACACCCCCGGACACGTCGACTTCACCTATGAGGTCAGCCGTTCCCTCGCCGCGTGCGAGGGCGCGATCCTGCTGGTTGATGCCGCGCAGGGGATCGAGGCGCAGACGCTCGCGAACCTCTACCTGGCGCTCGAGAACGACCTGCAGATCATTCCGGTTCTCAACAAGATCGATCTGCCGGCCGCCGACCCGGACAAATACGCGAAGGAGCTGGCCAGCCTCATCGGCGGCAAGCCGGAGGATGTGCTGCGGGTGAGCGGCAAGACCGGGATGGGCGTCGAGGAGCTGCTCGAGCACGTCGTGCAGCAGATTCCCGCGCCGAAGGGCGATCCGAACGCGCCGTCTCGCGCCATGATCTTCGACTCGGTCTACGACTCCTACCGCGGTGTCATCACCTACGTCCGCATGATCGACGGCACCCTGAACCCGCGCGAGCGCATCCAGATGATGTCGACCCGCGCGATCCACGAGCTTCTCGAGATCGGCGTATCGTCGCCGGAGCCGATCCCGAGCAAGGGTCTCGGCGTCGGCGAGGTGGGCTACCTGATCACCGGCGTGAAGGATGTGCGCCAGTCGAAGGTCGGCGACACCGTCACCAACGCCGCCAAGCCCTCGAAAGAGGCCCTGCCCGGGTACACCGACCCGAAGCCGATGGTCTTCTCCGGCCTGTACCCGATCGACGGCAGCGACTATCCGCTGCTGCGCGAAGCGCTCGACAAGCTGAAGCTGTCGGATGCCTCGCTCAACTACGAGCCGGAGACCTCGGTCGCGCTCGGCTTCGGCTTCCGCTGCGGCTTCCTCGGGCTGCTGCACCTCGAGATCGTCACCGAGCGCCTCGAGCGCGAGTTCGGCCTCGACCTCATCTCGACCGCGCCATCCGTGACCTACGAGGTCACGACCGACGACAAGAAGACCTTCGTCGTCACCAACCCGAGCGAGTTCCCCTCCGGCACCAAGATCGCGAGCGTCACCGAGCCGATGGTCAAGGCCGCGATCCTGGCGCCGAAAGACTATGTCGGCACGATCATGGAGCTCTGCCAGTCGCGCCGCGGAACGCTCCTCGGCATGGAGTACCTCGGCGAGGATCGCGTCGAGATCCGCTACACGATGCCGCTCGGCGAGATCGTGTTCGACTTCTTCGACCATCTCAAGTCCAAGACCGCCGGCTACGCCTCGCTCGACTACGAGCCGAGCGGACACCAGGAGGCCGACCTGGTGAAGGTCGACATCCTGCTGCAGGGCGAGGCGGTCGACGCGTTCAGCGCGATCGTGCACCGCGACAAGGCGTACGCCTATGGCGTGCTGATGACCGAGCGCCTGAAGAAGCTGATCCCGCGCCAGCAGTTCGAGGTGCCGATCCAGGCCGCCATCGGCGCGCGCATCATCGCCCGCGAGTCGATCCGCGCGATGCGCAAGGACGTGCTCGCGAAGTGCTACGGCGGCGACATCAGCCGGAAGCGCAAGCTGCTCGAGAAGCAGAAGGAGGGCAAGAAGCGCATGAAGATGGTCGGGCGCGTCGAGGTCCCCCAGGAGGCGTTCATCGCCGCGCTGTCCGGAGATGTCGAGACCAAGGCCGCGAAGTAGGCTGGTTCGCATGCGCCGCGGAACGTTCAATGACGAGACGGTCGACTACGCCGCCGTCGGGGCGACCCAGGCTCCGGATCTCATGGGGTACCCACCGGAGCGCAGCATCCCCGCCGAGGAGTCCTGGCGCATCGGCAGCGGCGATGTCCGGTTCCAGACCGCCAGCGACGCGCTGCTGTCGTGGACCGCGCAGCGGGGCGCCGGCCTGAACATCAAAGACGTGCGGCCCGCGTCCGGTCCGATGTACTCGGGCGTCAGCTTCGACGCCGAAGGCAACCCCATCGCGCCGAGCCGGGCCGAGGCCGATCAGCGCTTCGACGCCGACGGCACACCGTATGTCGCCGCGGGCACCACGATCACCGTCGAGGGACGCGTGCGCGGGATGGATGCCGATGGCGAGCTGCGCGTGATCTTCGCGATCGAGGAGCCGCGGCGGGTCGGCTTCGCGCTCGGCACCGTCGACGGTTCGGTCGTGAGCGGCGAGGAGTCGTTCATGCTCGAGTGGCACCAGAACGACGAGGTGTGGTTCACGGTCCGCGCGTTCGACGCTCCCGCCGCGTGGCTGTATCGCCTGCTGCCCGCACTCACCCGGCGTCGGCGCCGGGAGCTGTTCACGCGGTATCTGCGCGCCATCTCGCCGCTGTACACGACTCCGTCCTGATGGGCGCGGCGCTCCCGCTCGGCGAGCCCGTGCCGTCCAGCGGGGCGCTGCCGGACGGCGTGACGATCGACCCGGATCAGCAGTTCGGCGTGTATCTGCATGTCCCGTTCTGCCGCGTCCGCTGCGGGTATTGCGACTTCAACACGTACACGTCGGGCGAGCTCCAGGGCGCTCGGCAGGACCAGTACGCCGACACGCTGCTGCGGGAAGTCGCACTCGCACGCGACGTGCTCACCTCGGCCGGCGGCATCCGTCCCGCCTCGACGGTGTTCTTCGGCGGCGGCACCCCGACGCTTCTTCCCGCGGGGGATCTCGCGCGGATGCTCGACGGCATCCGGGAGACGTTCGGCCTGGTCGACGGCGCGGAGATCACGGTCGAGGCCAACCCCGACACCGTCACGCCTGCTGTGGTCGCCGAGCTCGCCGCGGCGGGGGTGACGCGCCTGTCGATCGGGATGCAGTCCGCGGTCCCGCATGTGCTGGCCGCACTCGACCGCACCCACAACCCGGCGAACGTCGCCACCGCCGTCGAGGCGGCGCGCGCTGCCGGTCTGGACGTGAGCCTCGACCTCATCTACGGGGCTCCGGGGGAGTCGCTCGACGACTGGCGGCGTTCGCTGGAGACCACGATCGCCCTGCGCCCCGACCACATCTCGGCCTACGCGCTCATCGTCGAAGAAGGGACCAAGCTGCACCGGCAGATCCGCCGCGGCGAGGTGCCCGCCCCGGATGACGATCTGCAGGCGGACATGTACGAGCTGGCGGATGAGCTGATGGCCGCCACCGGGTGGGAGTGGTACGAGATCTCGAACTGGGCACGCGATGCCTCGCAGCGCTCGCGGCACAACCTGGCGTACTGGCAGGGCTATGACTGGTGGGGGTTCGGACCCGGGGCGCACAGCCATGTCGCCGGCGTCCGATTCTGGAATGTCAAGCATCCGGCCGCCTACGCCCAGCGGCTCGCCGTCGGGGAATCGCCGGCCGCCGGCCGGGAGCAGCCCGACGGGGTAGCCCGCGAACTCGAATCCGTGCTGCTGCGCTCGCGGATCCGCGAGGGACTGCCGGTCTCGGAGGTTCTCGGCACCGGGCGCCACGCCGTGGCGGGCCTCATCGCAGACGGTCTGATCGACGGCACGGCCGCCGTGCACGGGCGAATCGTGCTCACGCTGCGCGGCCGGCTGCTCGCCGACGCGGTCGTCCGCGCGCTCACGCCCTGACGCGCCTCCGGCTCTCCGTCGCCGGATCCGGTAGAATTGGCACTCGCCAGAAGAGAGTGCCAGTCCAGCAGGTCAGCGTGAGGAGGCGGCATGGTCACCGATCGAGGTCTGCAGGTGCTGCGGGCGATCGTGCAGGACTACGTCGACACCCGTGAGCCCGTCGGCAGCAAGGCGATCGTCGATCGTCACGCCTTCGGCGTGTCCGCGGCGACGATCCGCAATGACATGGCCCTCCTCGAGGAGGAGGAGCTGATCGCGGCGCCGCATACGTCCTCCGGGCGCGTGCCGACCGACAAGGGCTACCGCGTCTTCGTGGACCACCTCGCCGCGCTTCGGCCGCTCACTTCAGCCCAGCGCCACGCGATCGGCTCGTTCCTCGATGCCCCCGGCGATCTCGACGACCTCCTCGTGCGCACCGTCCGCGCCCTCACCCGGCTGACCGGTCAGGTCGCCATCGTGCAGTACCCGTCGTTCGCGCGGGCCAGTGTCTCGCACCTCGAACTGGTGCAGATCGGCTCGGGGCGGATGATCGTGATCCTCGTGACCGACACCGGCCGGGTATCCCAGCGGGTCGCGCTCGTGCGGGTCGACCTCGACGACGACGCCATGGCCCGACTGCGCACCACGGTCTCGGATCTCATCGTCGGCCGTCCGGTGCGAGACGGCGTCCAGCGTGTCGCCGACTTCCTCGCCGCGGCGCAGACGCCTGGCAAGACGGATGCCGCGGCGAACGCGGTCGTGCACGTCGTCGCCGAAGAGCTCGACGAGTTCCGGCAGGACCGCCTGGTGATGGCGGGCTCAGCGAACCTGGCCCGCAGCGAAGCAGACTTCCGCGGGAGCATCTACCCCCTCCTCGAGGCGATCGAGGAGCAGGTCACGCTCCTGAAGCTCATGAGCGAGATGGTCGCGGACGAGCACGGTCTCGCCACGAGCATCGGACGCGAGAACGAGGCGTTCGGCCTGGGCGAGGCATCCGTCCTCGCCAGCGATTACGACGCGACGGGCGCGCGGGCACGAGTGGGCCTGCTCGGTCCGATGCGGATGGACTATCCGACGAATCTCGCGGCGGTGCGTGCCGTCGCGCGGTATCTGAGTCGGATCCTCGACGACGAGCACACGCGCTGACGGTATGACCATACGATCCCGCGCACAGCGCGGGCGGGAAGGCGATTGTGGCTGACCACTATGAGGTTCTCGGCGTCGCGCGCGACGCGACGCCGGACGAGATCAAGAAGGCGTACCGGCGCCTGGCGCGCGAGCTGCACCCGGACGTGAACCCGGGGGCCGACACTTCGGAGCGATTCAAGCTCGTGACGCACGCGTACGACGTGCTGAGCGACCCGGAGCAGCGGGCGCGCTACGACATGGGCGACTCGCCCTTCGGCGGGGCGGGCGGCGCCCAGGGCTTCGGCAGCTTCGGCGACATCTTCGAGACGTTCTTCGGCGCGGCATCGGGCGGCGGACGGCCGGGGCGCCCGCGTTCGCGGCGCGAGCGCGGCCAGGACGCGTTGGTGCGCGTCACGCTCGAGCTCAAGGACGTCGTGTTCGGCGCGCACCGCGAGCTGGAGGTCGACACGGCCGTCCTGTGCGAGACGTGCACGGGTTCGTGCTGCCAGCCCGGCACCTCGCCGGTGACCTGCGACATCTGCCACGGCGCGGGACATGTCCAGCGCCAGGTGCGCAGCCTGCTCGGCAACGTGGTGACCAGCCAGCCCTGCGGCTCCTGCCAGGGCTACGGCACGACCATCCCGTACCCCTGCGCGACCTGCCAGGGTCAGGGCCGCGTCCGCGCCCGCCGCACGGTGTCGATCGACATCCCGGCCGGCGTCGAGACCGGTCTGCGGCTGCAGCTCCCGGGCTCCGGCGAGGTCGGGCCCGCCGGTGGTCCCAACGGCGACCTGTACCTCGAGGTGACCGTCGCGGCCAACGAGATCTTCAGCCGGGAGGGCGACGACCTGCTCGCCACCCTGCAGGTCTCGATGCCGGATGCGATCCTCGGCACGACCACGACGATCGAGTCCCTCGACGGTCCGGTCGAGCTCGAAGTGCGCCCTGGCATTCAGGCCGGCGACGTGCTTACGATCAAGGGCCGCGGCATCACCCCGCTGCGTGGATCCCAGCGCGGCGACCTCCGCGTGGGCGTCCACGTCGTCACCCCGACGCGGCTCGACCACAAGGACCGCGTGCTGATCGAGGAGTTCGCCAAGCGGACGAAGCTCCCGGCACCGCACCTCGCGGAGTTCCACCAGGGCCTGTTCGCAAAGCTCCGCGACCGCTTCCGCCAGGGCTGACGGATGCCGCTGCACTTCCTCCTCGATGAGCCCACGCGGGCGCTGCCAGGCGACGCCGTCGCGCTGACCGGACCCGAGGCGCATCACGCCGCGGCGGTCCGGCGCCTGCGGACCGGGGAGGAAGTCAGCCTCGGCGACGGGCACGGCGCCTGGCTCGACGGGGTCTGCGAAGAGGTCTCACCGCGGCTGGTCAGCATCCGCATCACGGCACGCACGGACATTCCCGCGGCGGCGCCGCGACTCGTACTCGTTCAGGCGCTCGCGAAAGGCGACCGCGACGAGCTCGCCGTGCAGGCCGCGACCGAGCTCGGCATCGACGAGATCGTGCCTTGGCAGGCTGCGCGCAGCGTCTCCCGGTGGGACGCGGCGAAGGCGCAGAAGGGCCGCGCGCGGTGGGCGACGATCGCCCGAGAGGCCGCCAAACAGGCCCACCGCCCCTGGCTCCCGGAAGTCTCGGCGCTGGCCACCACGCGCGACCTCGTGGCGCGCGGCGCCTCCGCCCGCGTCCTCGTCCTCGAGCCGACCGGGTCGGCGGCGCTCACGACCACCGCCTTCGACTCCGCCGATCTCCGCGACATCCTCCTGGTCGTCGGCCCGGAAGGGGGCATCGCGACCGAGGAGCTCGATCTCCTCGCCGCTGTCGGTGCGGAGATCGTCCGTCTCGGCTCGACCGTGCTGCGCACCTCCACCGCGGGCCCCGCGGCGCTCGCGGTGGTCAGCGCGGCCATCGGCCGCTGGTGAAGACCCGCCGGTAGACTCGGAATATGAGCGAGCCGTCGATCTTCACCCGGATTCTGCAGGGTGAGATTCCCGCTGAGATCATCGCCGAGACCGAGAACGCCTTCGCCATCCGCGATGTCGCGCCGCAGGCACCAGTGCATCTGCTCGTGATCACGAAGTCGCAGGAGTACCGCAACGTCGTCGAGCTCGCCGCGGGCGATCCCGCGCTGCTCGCCGAGGTCGTAGGTCTCGCCAACAGCGTCGCCGCCGAGCATGCCGACGGCGACTTCCGGCTCGTGTTCAACACCGGCCCCGGCGCCGGTCAGACCGTCCCGCACGTGCATGCGCACGTGCTGGCGGGCGGCCTCGCGGAGAAGACCGTCGGTGCCTGACGAGAATCCCACCGTCGACCGCGTCTACGCGGACGGCGTCGCCATGGTCCAGCTCCTCGGTCCGCAGGATCGGCTGCTGCGCGTCGTCGAACGCGAGCACCCGCAGGTGGATGTCCACGTCCGCGGCAACGAGATCACCCTGACCGGCGAGGCGTCCGCGGTCGCCGCTGCCCGGTCGCTCGTGGACGAGCTGCTCGAGATGGCCCGTGCCGGGCATGAGCTCGCGCCATCCGACGTGTCGTCCTCTGCCCGGATCCTCGAGACCGAGGGCGGACCTCGTCCGTCCGAGGTGCTCGGCGAGGCGATCCTGACGTCGCGAGGTCGCATCATCCGTCCTAAGACCCTCGGTCAGAAGGCGTATGTCGACGCGATCGAAGAGAACACGATCGTGTTCGGCATCGGACCTGCGGGCACCGGCAAGACCTACCTCGCGATGGCCAAGGCCATCCAGGCGCTGCAGCGCAAGGAGGTCAGCCGCATCATCCTGACTCGGCCGGCCGTCGAGGCGGGGGAGCGGCTCGGCTTCCTCCCCGGCACGCTCAACGACAAGATCGACCCGTATCTGCGGCCGCTCTACGACGCGCTCAACGAGATGCTCGACCCGGACCTCGTCCCCAAGCTGATGGCGTCCGGCACCATCGAGGTCGCGCCCCTGGCGTACATGCGTGGCCGCACGTTGAATGACTCCTTCGTCGTGCTCGACGAGGCCCAGAACACCACGCCCGAGCAGATGAAGATGTTCCTCACCCGACTCGGATTCGGCACCCGGATGGTGGTCACCGGCGACATCACGCAGATCGACCTGCCTCAGGGCGCCTCGGGGCTGCGCCTCGTCACGCGCGTCCTCAACCAGATCGAGGACATCCACTTCTCGTATCTGACGAGCGACGACGTCGTCCGGCACTCGCTCGTCGGCCGCATCGTCGACGCGTACACCGAGTACGACGAGCGGCGCCTGGCGGCTCGTCGCGAGCGGGACGAGGCATCCGAATTCGCCAACCGGGCCGACCGGCGTGCATCGTCGCGCGCGCCCGGTCCGCACGACCATCTCCCGAAGCGAGGCCGCGCATGACCATCGAGATCAACAACGAGTCCGCGATCCCGATCGACGAGACTGTCCTGCTGCGGCTCATGGAGTACAACCTCGCGGAGCTGCACGTCAGCGCCGACGCCGATGTGGCGATCGTCCTCGTCGACGAAGGCGCGATGGAGGCGCTGCACGTCCAGTGGATGGACGAGCCCGGCCCCACCGACGTGCTGAGCTTCCCGATGGACGAGCTGCGCCCGGGCACCGAGGATGTGCCGACGCCGCCAGGGCTCCTCGGCGACATCGTGCTGTGCCCGCAGGTCGCCGAGACCCAGGCGGTCGCCGCCAAGCACTCGACGATGGACGAGCTCATCCTGCTGACCACGCACGGCCTCCTGCACCTGCTCGGGTTCGACCACGCCGAACCCGACGAGGAGAAGGAGATGTTCGCGCTCCAGAAGGACCTGATCGTGGGCTTCCAGCACACAGAACGACGACGAAGCCGCGCATGACGCCTCTCCTCCTGCTGCTCGCGGCGGTGCTGCTGATCGCGTTCGGCGGTCTCATGGCGGCGATCGACGCGGCGCTGGGGGTGACCTCCCGTCAGGGGATCGCGGAGCTCGGTCTGAGCGGTCGCAACGCGCAGGCGCTGCGCCGGATCGCCGACGACCCCGATGCCCATGCCAACGCTGTCGTCTTCATCAGGGTGCTCGCCGAGACCACCGCGGCGGTCCTCGTCACGGTGGCGCTGACGCTGCTGTTCGACAGCATCGGGTGGGCGATGCTGGCGGCCGCCGTGATCATGACAGGAACGTCGTTCGTGATCGTCGGCGCCAGTCCGCGCTCGTGGGGACGTCAGCACGCCAAGCAGCTGCTGCAGGGCGCGGCACCGATCATCCGCGGGGTACGGGTCATCCTCGGGCCGCTCGCGCACGCGCTGGTGGCCATCGGCAACCGGGTCACCCCGGGCGTCGCCCGGGGTGCGTCCTTCGCCTCCGAGGAGCAGCTCCTCGACATGGTCGACGAAGCGGCGTCGCAGGACCTCATCGAAGAGGATGACCGCGAGCTCATCCACTCCGTCTTCGACTTCACCGACACGTTCGTGCGCGCCGTCATGGTGCCGCGCACCGACATGGTGACGGTGGATGCCTCGGCCTCCACCCGCGACGCGATGAACACGTTCCTCCAGAAGGGCATCTCGCGCGTCCCGATCGTCGACGACGAGGCCGACGACGTCGTCGGCATGCTCTACCTCAAGGATCTTGTGCAGTTCGCGTACGGCCACGAGGGCGGATGGCGGGATGCCCCGATCAGCCGGATCGCGCGGCGCGCGGTGTTCGTCCCGGAGTCGATGAAGGCCGAGCGCCTCCTCCAGCAGATGAAGCGCGATGCCGTGCACGTGTGCCTCGTCGTGGACGAGTACGGCGGCGTGTCGGGCCTGGTCACTCTGGAGGACCTCATCGAGGAGCTCGTCGGCGAGATCGCCGACGAATACGATCCGCGCGCCGAGGAGGTCGTCGAGCTCGAGCCCGGCCGCTACCGCGTCAGCGCGCGACTCGGCCTCGACGAAGTCGGCGACCTGTTCGGCCTCGAACTCGAAGACGAGGACGTCGACTCGATCGGCGGTCTCCTCGGCAAGGCCCTCGGGCGGGTGCCGCTCCCGGGTGCTACCGCGCAGTACGACGGCCTCGTGCTGACCGGGGGAGCCTCACGCGGTCGCGGCCGGGGACTCGCCACGGTGTTCGTGGAGCGCGGCGAGGCACTCGAAGCAGCCGAAGATGCGCTCGGCTCGGCACCCCGTGCGACCGGCACCAAGAACGGCAAATCGAAGACCGGCGAGATTCGCAAGCCGAAGACCGGCGAGATCCGCGTTTCACGCGGGAAGAAGGGAGATCGGGATGGCTGATGCAGCATCCTCCGACCAGAGCGCGGAGTCCGGCTCTGGGGAGGGACGATCCGGCTTCGTGACGTTCGTCGGACGACCGAACGTGGGCAAGTCGACGCTCACGAACGCGCTGGTGGGCGAGAAGGTCGCCATCACGAGCGACAAGCCGCAGACGACGCGACGCGCCATCCGGGGCATCCTGAACCGCCCGGCCGGCCAGCTTGTGATCGTGGACACGCCGGGGCTGCACAAGCCCCGCACGCTGCTCGGCGAGCGGCTCAACTACCTCGTCGAGCAGGTGCTCGGCGACGTCGACGTGATCGGCTTCCTCGTGCCAGCGAACGAGAAGGTGGGTCCTGGCGACCGCCGCATCGCCGAGTCGCTCAGCGGCTACGGCCGCGCGAAGAAGGTGGCGATCGTGACGAAGACGGATGCCGCGACCCGCGAGCAGATCACCGAACGGCTCCTCGAGGTCGACGCCCTGCGCGAGGACTGGGACGCCGTCATCCCGCTCTCGGCGCTGGCTGACGACCAGCTCGATGTGCTGACCGACGAGCTGCTCGGGCTCATGCCGGTGGGTCCTCAGCTCTACCCGGATGGCGTGGTCACCGACGAGTCGAACGAGGACCGCATCGCCGAGATCATCCGCGAGGCGGCTCTCGAAGGGGTGCGCGACGAGCTGCCGCACTCGATCGCGGTGGTCGTGCAGGACATCGCGAAGCGCGAGAACTCGGATCTCACCGACATCTGGGCCGACCTCGTCGTCGAGCGCGACAGTCAGAAGGCGATCATCATCGGGCACAAGGGGTCGCGGCTGGCGTCGGTCGGCGCGCGGGCTCGGGCCGGCATCGAGCCGCTGATCGGCTCACGCGTCTACCTATCGCTGCACGTCCGAGTCGCCAAGGAGTGGCAGCGCGATCCGAAGCAGCTGGGGCGCCTGGGGTTCTGACCCGCGGTCCTTGGGCGCGTTGCCGCAGCTCGCCGGTCGTTGAGCGAGTCGCCGCAACTCCCTGGTCGTCGAACGAGTCGCAGCAGCTCCCCGGTCGTTGAGCGAGCGAAGCGAGACGAAACGCGCCAGCGAGACTCACCGGGCCTGGCATCAGTGCCGGAGGACGGCGTCCTGGAGTCGGGTCTTGGAGGTGGTGACGGGGCGCCATCGGAGGGTGGCGTCGCACCAGCTGGGGGCGCGTACTTCGGGGACGCCGTGGTTCATCCGGATCTTCCAGCCGTGCCAGTCGATGAAGCGGTGGTGGAACCAGCAGAGCAGGACGCCGTTGTCGGTGTGGGTGGGTCCGCCGTTGACGTGCTCGAGAACATGGTGGATTTCACACCAGCCGGCGGGGATGCCGCAGCCGGGGATGATGCACCCGCCGTCCCGCAACGCGATCGCCCGGCGCTGGTGCCGGTTGAAGACGCGCTCTTCGATGCCGATGCGGACGATGCGGCCGTCGTCGCGGGACGTGATTCGTTGGATGGTGCCGGCGCACCCGATGTGCAGCGCCGCCCTCATCCCGAGCGGCATATCGCAGCCCTGCGCGTGCGCGTACCCCGTGCCGCGTTGGGCGTCTTCTTCGCGGACGGACACGATCAGGGTGGGGGCGGCCCCGCCGATCGTGGGCAGCAGCCCACTGGACGCCGCGACCGACAGGGCGCTCGCGAGCGCGTCGTGCTGCTGCTGCGCCCGCGTCCGGAAGTCGCGCGGAACCACCGCGTCGTCGGGCTCCCCGTCGGTGGGGGACTCTTCGGTGAACTGGACGCCGTGGTAGGCCGGGTTGCTGTGCGCGTCGAAGATCATCTGCAGCTGCGCGGCCACCTCGGGCATGAGGTTCCCCCGGCAGGGGACGCCCCCGTCGGTGGGGGCGCCGAGCGTGAAGGAGCGTTTGTGTTCGGTCATCCGCTCCCGTGGTTCGGCACCGTCCTGATCGAGCGCGATCGACCATGCCTGCGCCTGCACCCGCAGCAGATCGGCACCCATCGGCGGCGCGCCGTCCGGACCGTCACCGCGCACTTCGGCGGCCAGTGCCGCGTCCGCCGCGAGCAGTGCCTCCCGGGAGATCCGCGACCCCGCGGACAGCAGCGGACCGGCCACCGCGACCAGCCCGTCGACTCCGACGAGCCCTTCGCACAGCGCCGCGCGCATGCCCGGGAGCGCCGGGTCGCGCAGCTCACCGGTGGTGATCGACACCTCACCGCGCACGGCCCCCGAAGCGCGACGCAACCGCGAGACCGTGGACCGGGAGCACAGCGTGGCACGCTCCACCAGCTCGCTCACATCGTGGCAGCCGAACCGCGTTGTCATCCGATCATCCCGATCACCCGAAGACGAACGCTTCTCGACCTCACCCACCGCGTCGATCAGCACCGCATCCAGCCGCCGGTCGACGCGGCTCGCGGCCGAGAGCAGAGACACCAGATCAGCCTCGTCGGCGATCCTCAAAGCGCCGCTCGTCACAGCCTCGGATACGACCTCAGCCATCATCGCGTCGAGTGCTTCGAGGCGATCGATGAGGTCTTTCATCCTTCAATTCTGCCGAAGGCCACCGACATTCCGAGCCGGATTTCCGCCTGATCAGCAGACATTTCTCGATGAATTTCGGACACTCGATCGCGAGCCCGGGTCGACCGGCTGGAACGCCTCGATCGTGCCGCGGATCCGGCATCCGCCATCGCTTGAGCCCTTGGCTTCTAGCGGTCCTCTCTCGCGTGCGACAGCGCAGCGTGCCAGCCCAGCCACACCAGCTCGCGATGGGCGAGGTCATTGTGCGCGCCCGCCGCTCCCTCCACCTTCGCGATGACGGCGCTGGCGTCGATGTTGTAGACGGTCGATGCGGCGAACTCGCCAGGCGGCCGGGCGCCCGGCTGCAGCGGAGGAAGCTCGACGGTGCCGCTCACGCCCTGGATCCCGAAGGTGCCGATCCCGCCGTACTTCGGCAGGTCGTCGCCGAGCAGGAACTGCCCGGCTACCCCCACGGCGAGCGGGTAGAACTTGCCGACCGCATAGTCCCATTTCGAACGGGTGGCGACGATCGGTCCGGACACGAACTCCGGTGTGGCGACGTCCGCGAGATAGCCGCGCCCACCGCCGATCGAATCGGGCACGTCCGCGTCGAACGCCCACAGTGACACCGCGCCCTGCACCAGGAAGAGCGAGCTCACCGGTCGCGGAGGCGGAACCGGGTTCCTGCCCGGCCCGCGCACGGCGCTGGACACGACGATGGTGCCGAAGCTGTGCCCCATGAGGTGAACGCGCGCGGGGCTTGCCGCCATGACTGCGCGCACGAGCTTCGCCCCACCCCGTTCGCCGAACTCGCGAGCCTGGTTCTTGCCGTGCCAGAACGTGAGCTGGCGCAGCGGGGTCAGCACCGCTTCGCGGAGCTTCTGGAAGAATCCCTCGCCGAGCAGCCCGTCGTCCTCCTGCTCCTTCGACGCCTGGACGAACACCTCGTCGGGATCCCACCCGCCGCCGAGCAGCGAGTCGTCGCCCTCGTTCGCTCCGGTCGCGGCGGCGATCACCCGGTAGGCGTCCGCGACATCCGTCGGTAGCTCGTCGTCGCCGGTCGCGTCTTGATCGGGGTCGAGCTCCGCGGCATAGTCCAGCACGGTCTTCAGCGCGGCGCGCATCTCGGGGGAGTCGCCGAGTGCGGCCGCGTACTCGTCGACAGCTGCATCCACGGTGACGGCATCGGGGTTGTCCGCGGGCTCGTCGCCCAGCAGTCCGGTCGGCGCGCTCTTGAGCTCACGATCGCTCCACGCCTTGCTCGGCCAGTGCACGCCGATGATGAAGGGACGGATGCTGTCACCCGCTGAGTCGGGATTCGCGGCGCCGATCCACCGGTCGTACTGGGCGATGGCGTCGTCGTAGTCGCCCTGCCAGCCGTGACTGAGGATGAAGACGTCGGTCACGTCCGCCGCCGGATCGCTGAGCGCGGCGATCGCCTGCCTGCTCGCGCTCGTCCCATCGGCATCGGGCACTTCCTCGCCGCGCTTGTCGTACGTGATGAGGAAATACTGCTGGGACGTGCCGGGGATGCGCCTCAGGGACATCGTGGACCTCTCTCTCGTGCGGCGGGACGGACGATCTGTGCTCAGCCCTGAGCGACGAGAGCCGGCGACACCACCGTGTCGGTGTCGCAGTGCACGCCGTAGAGCAGCCCGAGCGGGTTGTTGTGCTCTGCGAGGAACCGTCTGCGCAGATCGAGGACGACCTGGCCGACGGAGTTTCCGGCGAAGAGCTCATCGAAGAACGCCTTGGCCCACTCGCTCGCGAAGAGGCCCGGTGTCTTGCACTCGGTGCCGATCACACCGCGAGCGCCTTTGGCCAGGAAGTACGGGACGAAGCCGTCGTAGAACTTCGGCGTCAGCTCGCCGGACTCGCACGCATTGATGAAGACGAGGGGGTGGCTCTCGAGGATGTCCTCGATCGGCGCGAAGACCGACAGCTGACCGAGCGAGACGCTCTGCGAGCCGGTGAAGATGAGCTTCGAATCATCTGAATCCTTGGCGGATGCCTCGGCGTGGCAGTACAGGTAAATCACCTTGTCGGTCGCGCCCTTCGCGAGCGCGCTCTTGACGAGGTCATCGACCTTCGCGCCCTCGGTGAGTGTCACACCGCGGGCGCCCCAGTAGCGGCGCTGCTCCGCGACCGGCTTCGACGGCATCGACTCGTCGATGGTGTCGTTGAAGAGCGCCCGCACGCTCATCTCCGGCGCGGAGTCGATGGTCGTCGCGGGCGGCACCGCCGAGATCTCCGCCATCGGAATCTGCTCGACGACGTGTCGCATGCCGATGAAGTTCTCCCACGCCAGCGGCGTCGCGTCGAACCGCTCGGTGAGGTACATCAGCGCCCACGGCACCGGAAATCCGCTCGACACGACCTGCAGGGTGGCGGTCTCGCCGGAAAGACTCTCGCGCAGCCACTTTCCGACGCTCCTCAACTCCTGGGACGACTCAGGCCCGGCGAAGATGGACTGGAAGAGGCGGAATCCGGCGAACGCGAGCTCCTGCAGGAAGGTCGTGCCGTCCTCGGGTGTGATGTCGAGGTTCAATGCGACATCCCGCTTCTTGACGGTCTCGAGCATCACCTCGCGCACGCCCTCGATCCGGGCGGCGAGCTCGTCCGGCGTGATGCGGATGTCGATCGGGTCGGGCGAGATCGCGGTCGCGATGAGCTGGTAGCCGCCGATGGCGGGCATGAACTGCATGGTGGCCGTACGCGCTTCGAGCACCTCCGCGGCCCCGATGGGGCGACCGAAGTTCTTGATCGTCGGCTCCGCACCGGCGCCGACATCGAACGTGACTTCGAGTCGCTGCAGGAAGTTGCCCGCGACGTTGACGAGCACGCTGATCGTCGACGGCCCCTCGTGCCGCGCCGTGCACTCGAACAGCGCGCGGCCATCGGACTTGCCGTCGCGGCCCACGGTGAGGATCTGCGGGTGCGCCGGGGTGTCGAAGTCGCTGCTGACGAGGGTCACCGACAGGTCGAGGGTCTCGGCGGCGTCGGGGATTCGCAGGGTGGTGAGGGCTGCCGCCTGAGCCGCGGCGCTCTTGTCGCCGAAGAACACGGCCAGCGTGTAGGGCACGGCGACCGCAAGGGGACCTTCCCAGTCGTCCAGCTGCACGTTGAGCCACGTCTGGACGGTGTCAACCGGTACGGAGATGGTTCCGTCGTCGGCCGGTGGACCCTCGGCCGGTGCATCGGCGCCGAGGAGACTGTCGTCGGCCGGTGCCGCTCCCGGCTCCGGAGCCAGCACCCGTCCCACCTTGGCGAACGCGGCATCCATCTCCGGATCCTCGCCGGCGCCGAATCCCAGCACGCCCGCGTCGACATCTGCCTGATAGCGGGCGGCGACATCGGTCTCGGCGTCGAGAATGCGCGCGATGAGCAGCGCTTTGGCGGTGAGGTTGTCGGTCTCGTGCCAGTCGGGGTGGGCGACCGCGATGTCATACAGATCCACAACCGATTGGGGGAACAACTCGACGATGTAGGCCCGGCCGCGCGGGTTGCGGAATGCCGCTGCGAGCAGGACGACCTCGAATGCGCGAGCGTCTGTGGAACCCATGGTGCCCCTCACCAAGCTCCGCCGCATCCATCATCGGATGCTTCAGTGCTCACAGTAGTGAGGGCGCGACAGCCCTGCCAGATACGAGGTCAGCTAGCCTTCTACCTCCCGCAGCGCAGAGCGGACCACCACGGTGTCCGCGCCGAACTCGGCATCCGCGGCATCCTGCATCGTCCCGTCGTCCCAGACGACGTCGATCCACAGGTAGCCGTTCTCGACGGTGGAGGAGAGGTAGTCCGAGCCGAGCCGCTCGGGCAGCTCATCCTGAAGCTCGCGCATCGCCTCGTCGTTCGAAGCCACTCCGGGGCGACCCTCGGTGGGATCCGGCACCGGCATCGGGTCGTAGAGCGCGAGCATGATCGGCGGCTGGGTCACCGTCAGCGACTCCCCATCGTAGGTGCCCTGCACCACATATGAGCCCCACCGCGCATCCCCGGACTGCTCACTTCCGTCGACACCGTCCCACGTCCAGTCGACCAACTCGATGCCCGAGCACTGCGGCGGGTACGACTCCGCGACCGGCCCCAGGCAAAGCTCCACCGAACCGGCGATGTCCATCACCGTCCCCTGACCGACGACCTCACCCTCGGGTGGAGGAGCCGGGAGCGAGCCGAATGACGCCGGCGCAGCGGCGGGGTTCGAGGCGCATCCCGAGAGCGCGATGGCGGATGCCGCGAGCATGACTGCGGCGAAACGGCAGGGGAGCGGAGACAGGCGCATACCCACAAGTGTCGACCGGAGGTGGATCGTCTCACCCGGCTTTCGCAGGAAATGCCCGTTTCCACCCATCCCGGCCCGGGGTGTACCCTGAATCCATGCGTGCACGCTCGCTCCTCCTTAGCTGCCGCGACGAGGCCTCGATCTAGGGCCCCCCTCGTCGCGGAGCTTGTTGTCGGCCCGCTCATTTCGACGAGGAAGAAGCGACCCATGGATAACAATCAGAAGCCCTCAGGGATGCCGGTTCACAAATACCGCCCCTACCACGAGCAGTTCGCCGTAGATCTGCCCGACCGCACCTGGCCCAGCGCCCGAATCACCAAGGCGCCGCACTGGTGTGCGGTGGACCTGCGCGACGGCAACCAGGCCCTCATCGACCCGATGAGCCCCGAACGCAAGCGGGTCATGTTCGACCTGCTCGTGCGCATGGGCTACAAGGAGATCGAGGTCGGGTTCCCGAGCGCGAGCCAGACCGACTTCGACTTCGTTCGGCAGCTCATCGAAGAGGACCTCATCCCCGACGACGTCACGATCCAGGTCCTGACGCAGGCGCGCGAGCACCTGATCGAGCGCACCTACGAGTCGATCGCCGGCGCGAAGCAGGCGATCGTCCACCTGTACAACTCGACGAGCATCCTCCAGCGCGAGGTGGTGTTCCGCACCGATCGCCAGGGCATCATCGACATCGCCCTCGAGGGCGCCCGGCTGTGCCGCCAGTTCGAGAAGCGCATCCCCGAGACCAAGGTCTTCTACGAGTACTCGCCGGAGAGCTACACCGGCACCGAGCTCGAGTTCGCCCTCGATGTCTGCAACCAGGTCATCGAGATCTTCGAGCCGACCCCCGACCGCAAGGTCATCATCAACCTGCCGGCGACGGTGGAGATGGCGACCCCGAACGTCTACGCCGATTCCATCGAGTGGATGTCGCGTCGGCTGGCCCATCGCGAGAACATCCTGCTCTCCCTGCACCCGCACAACGATCGCGGCACCGCGATCGCCGCGGCGGAGCTGGGCTACATGGCCGGCGCCGATCGCATCGAGGGATGCCTGTTCGGCAACGGCGAGCGTACCGGCAATGTCGACCTGGTCGCGCTGGGCATCAACCTGCTGACCCAGGGCGTCGACCCGCAGATCGACTTCAGCGACGTCGACCAGGTCAAGCGCACCGTCGAGTACTGCAACCAGCTGCCCGTGCACGAGCGCAGCCCGTGGGCCGGCGACCTCGTGTTCACCGCCTTCAGCGGCTCGCACCAGGACGCCATCAAGAAGGGCTTCGAGGCGATGGACGCCCGCGCCGCGGCAGAGGGCGTCTCGGTCGACGAGCTCGAGTGGGCCGTGCCGTATCTGCCGATCGACCCGAAGGATCTCGGCCGTTCCTACGAAGCAGTGATCCGCGTGAACTCGCAGTCCGGCAAGGGCGGCGTCGCCTACCTGCTCAAGACCGACCACGCGATCGACCTGCCGCGGAAGCTGCAGATCGAGTTCTCCGGCGTCGTGCAGGCGAAGACGGATGCCGAGGGCGGCGAGGTCTCGAGCGACCAGATCTGGGCGATCTTCACGGACGAGTACCTGCCATCCGAGGTGCACGACGAGCGCTGGGGCCGCTTCGAGCTGCTCGCGACACGCACGCAGAGCGACATGTCCGGCGACGTCGCGCTGGAGGTCACGCTCCGCGACGGCGACGAGAGCGCGGAGGCGACGGGACACGGCAACGGACCGGTCGCCGCGTTCCTTGAGGTCGTGCGCTCGCACGGGTTCGAAGTGACCCTGTACGACTACGTCGAGCACGCGCTCAGCGCCGGTGGCGACGCGCAGGCCGCGGCCTACGTCGAACTGCAGGTCGACGGCGAGCGCCTGTGGGGCGTCGGGATCGACGGCGACATCTCCACGGCATCGCTCAAGGCGATCGTCTCCGGAGTCAACCGCGCGATCCGCACGCGCGAGCGCTCGGGAGCCCTCGCCTCCGTCTGATCCGCAGGCGCTGGGCCCGCCTCGGGCTCAGCGCCGGCGGCCGGGGCGGACGATCGGGATCGTCGAGGTCTCGACCGCGACCTTGCGACGGTAGAGCATGCGCTGCTCGGGCAGCGACAGGTCGAAGAGCACGGCCAGAAGCCGGATCACGGACGTCACGATCGCACCTACGGTTGCGGCGATGACTATCGGTGCCCCGAGCGCATGCACCACCGCGAGGACGAGGCATCCCGCCGCCGCCGCGACCGCGTACAGCGACCCGACGTGGAGGATCGCCACCGGCAGCCCCATGATGACATCGCGCAGAATGCCACCGCCCACCGCCGAGCAGACGCCCACGAACACCGCAGGCACGATCGGCATGCCGAGGGACAGCGCCTTGCTGGTGCCGAAGGCACCGAAGAGTCCGATCGCGACGGCATCCAGCGCCACGATGGCGCCGTTGAGACGCTGGAACAGGCCTGCCAGCAGCATGCCGAACAACGCGGCGGCGGTGGCGGTCACGAGATACCAGTCGCTCTGCAGCGTCGCGAGCTGTGCGTTCAGCAGCAGGTCGCGGATCAGGCCGCCGCCCATCCCCATGACGATGCCGATGATGGCGACGCCGAGCAGATCGAGCCGGCGTTCCCCCTGGAACCCGGAGGCGAACAGCGCCCCCTGAATGCCGCCGAGTCCCACGGCTACCAGGTCGGCCCAGAGCGGAATCGAGAAGAGCGGCTCGGTCACACGACCATTGTGGATGCCGACCCGCGCCGCGAGCACCGGGGCGCGCGCCCGACCGCGATAATGGATCCGTGCCCACCTACCGCGATGAGATCGTGGTCCTTCGCACCCACAAACTGGGCGAGGCGGATCGCATCGTCACGATGCTGTCGCGGTCCCACGGCAAGCTCCGCGCGGTGGCCAAGGGCGTCCGGCGCACCTCTTCGCGGTTCGGCGCCCGGCTCGAGCCCTTCATGGTCGCCGATGTGCAGCTCTACCAGGGCCGGTCGCTTGACATCGTGCAGCAGGCGGAGTCGATCGGCGCCTATGGCGCCGAGATCGCCGTGCACTACGACCGCTACACCTCGGCGAGCGCCATGGTGGAGGCCGCCGACCGCCTGAACGAGGCGGAGGCGACGCCGAACCAGTACCTGCTGCTCGTCGGCGGGCTACGGGCGCTGTCGCTCGGCGAGCATGCGTCGCGCAGCATCCTCGACTCCTACCTGCTGCGCGCGATGGCGCTCTCCGGGTGGGCGCCGTCGCTGTCGGAGTGCGCGCGGTGCGGCGCACCCGGTCCGCACGACTCCTTCGTCGCGCAGCTCGGCGGTCTGGTGTGCCGCGACTGCGCTCCCATGGGCGCTGCCCGCGTGGACGCCGAGACCGTCTCGCTCCTGCGCGCGCTCATGTCCGGCACGTGGGAAGAGGTGGACGGCGCATCGGAACATGCCACGGCCGCGGCATCCGGTCTCGTCGCCGCCTATACGCAATGGCACCTCGAGCGCGGCATCCGCTCGCTCGACCACGTCGAGTACCTCCCCTGGGTGGCGCGATGACCCCGAAGCCGTACACGCACCGCGATGCCGTGCCGTACCGCCCGATCGACTGGACCGGTCAGCAGCCCCCGGCGTTTCCGCGCGGGGGAGTGCCCGGTCACGTCGCCATCGTGATGGACGGCAACGGGCGCTGGGCCAACCGCAAGGGGCTCACGCGCATCGAGGGGCACCGGGCGGGAGAGGCGGCACTCCTCGACGTCGTCGCCGGGGCGATCCAGGCCGGGGTGAAGCACCTCTCGGTCTATGCCTTCTCGACCGAGAACTGGTCGCGCTCACCCGACGAAGTGCGCTTCCTGATGGGCTTCAACCGCGACGTGCTGCACCGGCGGCGCGACCAGCTCAACGAGTGGGGGGTGCGCATCCGCTGGGCCGGCCGCAAGCCGCGCCTGTGGGGCTCGGTGATCCGCGAACTGCAGTACGCCGAGCAGCTCACCGCGTCCAACAGCGTGCTGACCCTCACGATGTGCGTCAACTACGGCGGCCGGGTCGAGCTCGTCGACGCGGTGCGGTCGATCGCCGACGACGTCGCGTCGGGGCGGATCCGCCCCAGCGCGGTCAGCGAGAAGCTGATCCAGCGGCGCCTCTACATCCCGGACATGCCCGATGTGGACCTGTTCGTGCGGTCGAGCGGTGAGCAGCGCACCTCGAACTTTCTGCTCTGGGAGTCCGCCTATGCCGAGTTCGTCTTCCTCGACACGCTCTGGCCCGACTTCGGCCGCGTCGAGCTTTGGCGTGCGATCGAGCTCTACCTCGATCGCGATCGGCGCTTCGGCGGCGCGGTGGACCAGCCCGATCAGCCAGAGCTCCCGGCACTGTAGGCGACGATGACGCGTACCCGGACTGAGTTCGGCGCGCGGGCGCCGCGGTCGCTGCGTCTGCGACGGGAATCGTGGGGCTTCGCCCTCGGCTCACTGTGCTTCGCGGTCGGAGCCATCCCGTGGTACTTCGCGGCGGTGGGTGCCGTGTGGGGCTCGGCGACGTTCTTCGTGGGTTCGCTCCTGTTCACGTCCGCGGGGCTCATCCAGCTGTTGCTCAGCGGCCGCCGGCCGCCTCGACAGGGCGGAACGCGTGCGGATGCCGCGGACTGGTGGTCGGCGGCCGTGCAGTTCGCCGGCACCCTGCTGTTCAACCTGAGCACCGGGATCGTCCTCATCGCTGCCCTGAACCAGCCGGCCGATCCGTTCACCGGGTGGAAGCCGGATGCCTGGGGCTCGGTCGCCTTCCTCGTCTCGAGTGCCTTCGCGATGGTGGCTGCCGCCCGCCGCCACGAACTCTGGGACCGGCTCGCGCGCACCTGGGCGGGCACGTGGCTCAACATGCTCGGATCGATCCTGTTCGGCGTCTCCGCGGTCGGCGCCTTCGTCCTTCCCTCCACGGGTGATCTCGTGAGCGAGACGTGGGCGAATCTCGGCACGTTCCTGGGCGCACTCTGCTTCTTCTTCGCCGCAGTGCTCGCCCGGCGGAATATCGAACCCGACCCGCGGAGTTGAACCCGACATGACCGACCCGATCAAGATCGACGTGTGGAGCGATATCGCCTGCCCGTGGTGTTTCATAGGCAAGCGCAATCTCGAGAAGGGGCTGGCCGAGGCATCCGCCGATGACGACGCGCCGCTCGTCGAGGTGACTTACCACTCCTACGAGCTGTCTCCCGACACTCCCGTCGACTTCGAGGGCGACGAATCCGCCTACCTTGCGAACCACAAGGGCATCTCTCCTGCCCAGGCCTCGCAGATGCTCGAACGCGTGACAGGCGTCGCGGCGGAGGCCGGCCTCGAGTGCCGGTTCGATCTGCTGAAGCACACGAACACGGTCAAGGCGCACGAGCTGCTGCACTTCGCGAAGCAGAACGGACGGCAGCTCGAACTCGTCGAGCGCTTGATGTCGGCGTACTTCACCGAAGGGCGCCACCTCGGACGTGAGGACGAACTGGTCGCCCTGGCGACGGATGTCGGACTCGACGCCGACGCCGCGCGCGAGGCGCTGAGCAGCGGGCGCTTCCTCGCCGATGTGCACGCCGATCAGGCGCAGGCGCGGGCCTACGGAATCAACGGGGTGCCGTTCTTCGTGATCGACGGACAGTACGGCGTCTCCGGTGCGCAGCCGCCCGAGGCGTTCACGCAGATCACCCGCCAGGTGTGGGCGGAGCACCGCGAAAACGCGGAGTCCGCGGCCTGATCGCCGGGTTTCGCGCCCCTTCGGGGGCGCGAATCGGCGTCAGCGGGCGAGGTGCGACTCGATCAGCGAGACGATCGCCTCGTCGTCGGGCTTGATCTGCGGCGAGAACCGGTGCACGTCGCCGTCGGGCGTCAGCACGAACTTCTCGAAGTTCCACGTGATCGGTCCCGTCACACCCTCCGGATTCGGGGCCGCAGTCAGTGCCGCGTACAGCGGGGCGGCGTCGTCGCCGTTCACCTCGATCTTGTCCTGGATCGGGAAGCTCACACCCCACGTGGTCGTGCAGTACTCGACGACCTCGTCGATCGAGCCGGGCTCCTGGCCGCCGAACTGGTTGCAGGGGAACCCGAGCACGGTGAACCCGCGATCGTCGTACGCCCGCTGCAGCGCCTCCAGCTGCGCGTACTGCGGGGTCAGTCCGCACTTCGACGCCACATTCACGACGAGCAGCACCCCATCGCCGAAATCGCCCAGGGTTCGGGTCTGCCCATCGGCGGTGTGGAACGGGATGTCGCGCAGCGCGATCTTCGTGGACTCAGTCGTCATCTGTCCAGGCTAAGGCCGCATTCAGGTGCCGGTCGCCTTGGATCTGGGAGAATGGTGAAGTGACCCCTACCCTCGCCCCGTCCCGCGCTCTGCGCATCGGACCGATCGAGCTCGACGCACCCGTCGTGCTCGCGCCGATGGCGGGGATCACGAACACCGCGTTCCGCCGCCTGTGCCGCGAATACGGCGCCGGGCTGTACGTGAGCGAGATGATCACGTCCCGTGCTCTCGTGGAGCGCAACGCGACGACGATGCGCCTGATCACCCATCACGAGTCCGAGACGCCTCGGTCGATCCAGCTCTACGGCGTCGACCCGACGACGGTCGCAGAGGCCGTGCGGATCCTGGTGGCCGAAGACCGAGCCGATCACATCGATCTGAACTTCGGATGCCCCGTCCCGAAGGTGACCCGCAAGGGCGGGGGAGCGGCACTTCCCTGGAAGCGCGAGCTCTTCCGCGACATCGTCACGGGCGCCGTCCGCGCCGCGGGAGACGTGCCGCTGACCATCAAGATGCGCAAGGGCATCGACGCCGACCACCTGACCTACCTCGAAGCCGGCCGCATCGCCGAAGACGCCGGCGTCGCCGCCGTCGCCCTGCACGCCCGCACCGCGGCGGAGTTCTACTCCGGGCAGGCGGACTGGTCGGCGATCGCCAAGCTCAAAGAGACCGTGACGTCTGTGCCCGTGCTGGGCAACGGCGACATCTGGTCCGCCGAAGACGCCGTGCGCATGATGGCCGAGACCGGCTGCGACGGCGTCGTCGTCGGGCGCGGCTGCCTCGGCCGGCCGTGGCTGTTCGGCGATCTCGCCCGCGCCCTCGGCGGCCCCCGGTCGTTGAGCGAGCGAAGCGAGACGAAACGCGCCGAAGCCTCCGTCGACGCCACCCTCGGCTTCGTCGCCGCGGCATTCCGCCGTCACGCGGAGCTGCTCGTCGAATTCCTCGAAGACGAAGCCCGCGGCTGCCGCGACATCCGCAAGCACGTCGCCTGGTACTTCAAGGGCTACCCGGTCGGCGGGGAGACGCGAGCCCAGCTCGCGACGGCCTCGAGCCTCGCCGAGATCGATGAGCTGCTGGCCACGATGGAGTGGGATGCCCCGTATCCCGGCGCTGCCGCCGAGGGCCAGCGCGGTCGCGCCGGCACGCCCAAGCGTCCGGCTCTGCCCGATGGGTGGCTGGATTCGCGCGAACTCGGGGCTGAGGCATCCTGCGCGCTCGCCGAAGCGGAACTCGACCACAGTGGCGGCTGACGGCGCTGTGGTGCCCGACGGATCGGGCGCGGTGGGGGTCGCAGCGGAGCGGCCGGAGGGGTACGACGAGACGGATGCCGAGCGCTTCCATCCCGAGCGCCATCGGTCGCTGCGCGATGACTTCGCGCGGGATCGCGCCCGGGTCCTCCATTCCGCGGCACTCCGGCGGCTCGCGGCCAAGACCCAGGTGCTGAGCCCGGCGAGCCCCGCGGACTTCGCCCGCAACCGCCTCACCCACTCCCTCGAGGTGGCCCAGGTCGGCCGGGAGCTGGCGACCGCGCTGCGGCTCGCCCCCGACGTCGTCGACACCGCGTGCCTCAGCCACGATCTCGGGCACCCCCCGTTCGGGCACAACGGCGAGCGCGCGCTGAACGACTGGGCAGAGGACTTCGGAGGCTTCGAGGGCAACGCCCAGACGCTCCGGATCCTCACCCGCCTCGAGCCCAAGGTCGTCGATGACTCGGGTGCGAGCTTCGGGCTCAACCTCACCAGGGCCAGCCTCGATGCCGCCTGCAAGTACCCCTGGACCTTCGAGCACCCCCTCCCCGATGCCGGCGGCCGGCTCAAGTTCGGCGTGTACCCCGACGACGAGGCGGTGTTCCGCTGGCTGCGCGCGGGCGCGCCGGGGCGCGTCAGGTGCATCGAGGCGCAGGTCATGGACCTCTCCGACGACATCGCCTACTCCGTCCACGACTTCGAGGACGCGGTGGTCAACGGCTATCTCGACCCGACCCGGCTGGCGGATGTGGCCGAGCACGACGCTCTGCTCACCGCGATCCAGGCGTGGGTCGGGTTCGACTTCGCCCGCGACGAGCTCGCCGACGCGCTGTACCGGCTCATGCGCCTCCCGGAATGGATCGCGTCGTTCAACGGGACGCGCGCCGATCACGCCCGCCTGAAGAACCTCACCTCCGACCTCATCGGGCGCTTCGCCCGCGCGGCGACCTCGGCCACCCGTGAGGCGTATGGTCTCTCCACCCTCACCCGGTACCGCGCGCACGTCATCGTGCCGAGGGTGGTCGAGGCCGAGATGGCGGTGCTCAAGGGCATCATCGGCGCGGTCGTGGTGTCGATCGAGGGCCGCAAGGCGCTCTATAAGGAGCAGCGGCGAGTGCTGCGGCGCCTCGCCTCGGCACTCTGGGAGAAGCCGGACGCGCTCGATGCGCTGTACGCCGAGGACTTCGCTGTGGCGACGACGGATGCCGCGCGCCGCCGTGTCGTCGTCGATCAGGTCGCGAGCCTGACCGACCAGCTGGCGATCGCGTGGCATGGCCGCCTCGTCGGCGAGATCGATGCGGCGTCGATCGGCGTGTGGGCACCCGGGGCGTCGCGTCCCGGCCACCTCGCGGCATCCGCCATCGCCATCCCGGAGAGGCACTGATGGCCGGGCGCATCCGGCAGGCCGACGTCGATGAGGTGAAGGCCCGCACGAACATCGCCGACATCATCGGCGAGCGGGTCGCCCTGAAATCCGCCGGGGTCGGCGCGATGAAGGGCCTGTGTCCCTTCCACGACGAGCGCAGTCCGAGCTTCAACGTGCGCGCGCAGGCAGGCTTTTACCACTGCTTCGGCTGCGGCGAGTCCGGCGATGTGTACTCCTTCCTCCGGGCGATGGACCACGTGTCCTTCACCGAGGCCGTGGAGCGGCTGGCCGGGCGGATCGGCTACACGCTGCACTACGAGGACGGCGGGGCCGCTCCCGAGAACACCGGTCGCACGCGGCTGTACGCCGCCAACGCGGCAGCGGCGGAGTTCTTCCGGTCGCAGCTGCCGACGGCAGAGGCCGACATCGCCCGCCGCTTCCTCGGGGAGCGCGGGTTCGACGCGGGCGCTGCCGCGCATTTCGGAGTCGGCTTCGCCCCCAAGGGCTGGTCGGCGATGCTCGACGCACTCACCGTGCAGGGCTTCACCCGGGACGAGCTCATCACCAGCGGGCTCGTCTCGCAGGGCCAGCGCGGCGTCTACGACCGCTTCCGCGGTCGCGTGGTCTGGCCGATCCGCGATGTCACCGGCCAGGTGATCGGCTTCGGCGCCCGCCGCCTGTTCGATGACGACAACGGGCCGAAGTACCTCAACACCCCCGAGACGCCGCTCTACAAGAAGGCGGGGGTGCTCTACGGGCTCGACCTCGCCAAGCGCGAGATCTCCCGAAGCCATCGGGTGGTCGTGGTCGAGGGGTACACCGACGTGATGGCCTGCCACCTGGCCGGCGTCACGACCGCCATCGCCACCTGCGGCACCGCCTTCGGCTCAGATCACATCACTGCGCTCCGCCGCGTCATGGGCGACGACTCGACGGCCGGCGAAGTGGTCTTCACCTTCGATCCGGATGCCGCGGGCCAGAAGGCCGCGATCCGCGCGTTCGCCGATGCCAAGCGGTTCAACGCCCAGACCTACGTGGCGGTCGGACCCGACGGGCTCGACCCCTGCGATCTCAGGCTGCGCCGCGGCGACGGCGCGGTCCGCACCATCGTGGACGAGAAGGTGCCGATGGTGGAGTTCGTGCTCGACCAGCGCATCACGGGCTTCGACCTCGCGTCAGTGGAGGGCCGCGTCGGCGCGCTGCGGTCCGCCGCTCCGGTCGTCGCCGAGCTGCGTGACCCGCTCCTGCAGCCGGAGTACGTGCGGGTGCTTGCGCGGCGACTCGGCATGGATACGGAGGATGTCCGGCGCGAGGTCGAACGCGCCGGTCGCGGCGCGCGGCACGCTCCCGAGGCCGCCGTCGAACCTGTCGGCGACGAGTCCGACGGCGCGCCGATCGTCCGCGTGACCATGCGATCGCTGCCTCGGACGGCCGAGGTCGCGCTCGAGCGCGACGCGCTGATGGGCTTCCTGCAGTTCGGGCATCGCCTCGACCCCGAGCTGCGCCGGCAGGCGGTCGACCTGCCGTTCCGGCATCCGGCCCTCGACGCCGTCCGAAGCGCCGTCGCGGCCGCCCCCGACATGGATCGGCCCGGATGGGCGGCGGACGCCGTGGGGACCGTGCGCGAGCCGTTCCGCTCGCTGGCTGCCGAACTGCTCACCTCGGACTTCCCGGCCCGCGACGACGATCACGCCGTCGCCTCGGCCTCCGATCTCGCCCGTCGCCTCATCGCCCGGATGGTTGATCAGGAGAAGAGCGAACTGCTCGGCGCGATCCAGCGCGTTCCTCCGAACTCCGACGAAGGACGACGCATCCGGATCCGCCTGCGCGAGCTCGACGCCCAGCGGCAGCGACTCGTCCTCGACAGCTGATCGCCGCGAGTCGCTGGCGTCAGGAAGGCGCGCACGGCAGGATGAGGGCATGTCCCGCCGTCGCGATGCCGATGTCGCCATCCGCGCCGTCGACCTCAGTGTCGCGCGCACCACCCGCGCCGCGAAGGATGTGCGCGTGGTCGACGGCGTGAGCTTCACGCTTCCGCATGCCGGGGCCCTCGCGATCATGGGGCCGACCGGTGCAGGCAAGTCGAGTCTCGCCACGATCCTCTCCGGTGTCGACGCTCCTGGGTTGGCCGTCGTCGGCGGTGACGCGTATGTGCTCGGCATCCCCGTCCGCCGGCCCGGCCGGGCGCAGCGGGAGCTCACCTACCTGACCGGCTACCTCGCCCAGTCCGCCGGCGCGACCCTGCCCGCCCGGATCACGGTGGGCGATGTGATCGGCGCGCCGATCACTTCACGCGACCACCGGGTCAATCGGCAGGCGCTTGCCGTGCGAGTGGCGACGCTGCTGGACGAACTCATGCTCCCGCTCGGAGCGGTCGCCAAGTATCCCTACGAACTGAGTGCCGGGATGCGTCAGCGTGTCGCCATGGCACGGGCACTGGTGCTGCAGCCACGCCTGCTGATCGCAGACGAGCCATTCGCGAATCTCGACCCCGAAGTGCGAATCGCGACGCGCGATGCCATCCTGCGTCGTCGCGATCGTGGGATGTCGGTGGTCGCGGTGACGAACGATCCCGAGGTCGTCCGCGACCTGGCGGCCGACGTGCTGGTCCTGCGGGCCGGGCACCCCATCGCCTACGGCGGCGCAACGCACGATCTGCTGTGGACACCGAGCGCCGAGGCAGACCGTCGGCTCATCGCGTCGTGAAGTGCCGTCGGGATTTGCTAAGATAGTCGGGTTGCCTTCGCGAAGCGGGGGCGCATTCCTCCATAGCTCAATTGGCAGAGCAATCGGCTGTTAACCGATAGGTTCTTGGTTCGAGTCCAAGTGGGGGAGCGAGAAATCCGCGTCATCTGCGCGGCTCTCAAATGAAGGCCCGGGCTTCCACCCCGGGCCTTTGCCTTTTCCTGCGGCTTTTGCGTCAGGCAGCGGCGGTCACGCCTCGATGTCGTCGATCCCGGGAGTCCAGGCCTGTCCCGGCCGCCCCCAGCCGCGCTTGCGCGCGATCTTCTGCACCGTCTTCCAATCGCCGTCGCTCAGCCGGTCGACGTACAGAATGCCGTCCAGATGATCGAATTCGTGCTGCATGATGCGCGCACGCCAGCCGTCGACCTCGATCCGCACGGCCTCGCCGTCGAGGTCCGTGCCGGTGACCTGCACCGCCTCGGACCGACGCAGCGGGAACCGCTCGCCGGGGAACGACAGGCAGCCCTCCGACTCGTCGTCCGGGTCGGGGTCGCCGGGCTCGAGCGGGCGCATCCACAGTTCTGGGTTGATCAGCACCCCGCGCCATGGCCGGCCTTCGTCGTCCTGATACGAGTAGGTGTAGATGCGCAATGCCACCCCGACCTGCGGGGCGGCGAGCCCCACGCCGGGCGCGGCATCCATCGTCTCGAACATGTCGGCGACGAGGGTGCGCACCTCCTCGGTGATGTCCCCGACCGGCACCGCCGGAGCGTGCAGGACGGGGTCTCCCATGATGCGAATCGGCAGAACGGCCACGCCTTGAGCCTACCGAGGGCTCACTGCGATTAGTGTCAAAGGGTGATCTGGGCGGCCGGGGTGACCCTCAACGACATGACCGATGGCCTCATCGGCTTCTTCAAGGACCCGGCGATTCTCTTCGGCATTCCGCTCGCGCTGCTCGGCGCGGTGTTCATGTCGTTCGGTGCGCAGTATCAGCACCGGGGAGTCGCCAAGGTCGCACGACTCAGCGGCGCATCGGGGGCGACCGGCCTGAGCCTCAGTCAGCTCGGCAGCCTGTTCCGGCGGCCATCGTGGGTGTCCGGCACAGTCATGCTCGGCCTGGCTATCGGCTGTCAGCTGGCCGCTCTCGCCTTCGCCCCCCTGATCATCGTCCAGCCGATCGGCGCCGTCTCGCTGGTGATCACCACCCTGCTCAACTCGCGGGTCACCGGCGTCAAGCCGACGAAGCAGTCGATCCGGGCGATCATCGCCTGTGTCGGCGGCATCTTCATCTTCGTGACGATCGCGGCCTTCTTCGCCGTTGAGAACCCGGTCACCGTCCGCGAGCTCGTCATCATCCTGTCCCTGCTGGGTGTGGTGCTCGTCGTGCTCGCCGGACTCTGGCTGTGGCTGCGCAAGCGCGGCCAGGCGCTGTTCTACATCGTCGCGTCGGGCGTCATCTACGGTTTCGTGGCCACTCTCGCGAAGGTGGTCATCGAGCGGGTCAAGGACGGCGCGTTCGAGTGGCTCACGCTGCTCTGCCTGATCGCCCTGATCGCCGCCGTCGCGATCGGCGCTTACTTCGTGCAGACGGCCTATGCGGTCGGCCCGCCGGATCTCGTGATCGCCGGCCTCACCGTCATCGACCCGATCGTCGCGGTCGCCATCGGACTCACCGTGCTGCAGGAGGCGGCCACGGCGCCGCCGTGGGCCTTCGTCGGCTTCGCCGTCGCCGGGCTGATCGCCATCTACGGCGTGGTCACTCTGGCGAAACACCATCCGATTCTCGAGATCGAGCGGGCCGAGGACGCCGCTGAGGCCGCCGCGGCAGCCGAGGCGAGCGAAACCGGCGGCGCGTCCACCGGGGATGTCACCGACGCTTGACGCGCTCAGTCCGCCCGGGGGGTGTCGATGACGATGCGCCCGTCCGTGAGGCGGCTCTTGTCGCCCGGTGCCGGCGAGGGCGCCGGCACCTCCACCTGGGCCTGCCAATCGGCATGCGCCTCCTCGGCGCTCGGACGCCAGACCGCGTCCATCCCGCCGCCCAATCCGGCCATGCCCCCGCCGCCCGCGAGCTGACGCCTGCGGTGGTCGCGCTTGATGGCCGGCGCGAAGGCGATCAGCACGACGACCGCGACCAGCGCGGCGACGAGGAGAGACCAGGCCCACACATCCACACCGATATTCTCGCATTCCGCTCCGCACAGCGCCTGCGAGGGTGAGGCCGACCACGTTGTAGGCTCGATTCGCGCCGTTTCGACAGTGCACGGGGCGGTGGCCAAGCTGGTCAAGGCAGCGGGCTCATAACCCGACGATCGTGGGTTCAAGTCCCACCCGCCCCACGGAATCACATCCTTGTGATTCGCCAGACCCTGGGCGATAATTGGCCCCAGCACAATCGAACACACGCCGGATCGCTCTGTCAGGTCGTTGGGGAAGACGCACCTAATGAAACGGAGAGACCATGGCGACACCACAGGCGCGTGGAGTGATCTACATTCACTCCGCGCCACGCGCGTTGTGCCCCCACCTGGAGTGGGCGGTCGGCCGCGCGCTGGGCCGCGCAGTGAACTTCGACTGGATCGACCAGCCGGTGCTGAGCGGCAGTCGTCGCGCCGAGTTCTACTGGGAGGCCCCGGCCGGAACCGGCGCAGCTCTCGCCACCGCGATCCGCGGCTGGGAGCACCTCCGCTTCGAAGTGAGCGAAGACCCGACGCCGCGCAGCGACGGCGGCCGGTGGATGCACACCCCGGGTCTCGGCATCCATTACGCGCAGACCGACACCGCGGGCAACATCGTGGTCGGCGAGGATCGGGTGCGCTACGCCCTCGAGGTCGCCGCCGGTGACGCGTTCGAGCTCCAGCGCGAGCTCGAGGTCGCGCTCGGCTCGGCCTGGGACCAGGAGCTCGAGCCGTTCCGGCATGCAAGCGACGAGGCACCGGTCGTCTGGCTTCACAAGGTCGGCTGACCGGATGCCGCGGCCGCGACATCCGATAACTCCATACTTGGGCGGCACGAGGCGCCATTACCGAATCTCGGAGAGTTAATTCCCGGGCGTCGGGACCGCGAATCGTCCGCCTGACACGACAGACGCCCCGGTCGGTCCCTGAGCTTGTCGAAGGGTCCCGGGGCGTCTTCGTGTGCGTCGACCGACTAGCGGCCGGTGGGTGTCAGATGGAGCGGAACGCGACGACGGCGTTGTGGCCGCCGAAGCCGAACGAGTTGCTGATCGCGAGCTGCGGGCCTCCGCCGAGCGGGATCGGCGAGCCCGAGATGCGCAGCGGGATGTTCGGATCCTGCGTCGAGAGGTTGATCGTCGGGGCAGCCTGACGCTCCTTGAGCGCGAGGAGCGTGAAGATCGCCTCGAGCGCGCCGGTGCCGCCGAGAAGATGACCGGTCGAGGCCTTCGTGGCCGAGACGGGGATCTCGTGGATGCGGTCTCCGAACACCGAGCGCAGCGCCTTGTACTCGGCGATGTCGCCGGTCGGCGTCGACGTCGCGTGCGCGTTGATGTGCGTCACGTCGTCTGGTGTCGCATCGGCCTGCTCGAGCGCCTGACGCACGGCGCGGGACGCGCCGAGGCCCTCGGGCTCGGGAGCGGTGATGTGGTACGAATCGGCGGTGACGCCGCCGCCCACGATCTCGCCGTAGATCTTCGCCCCACGGGCCTTGGCGTGCTCCTCGGTCTCGAGCACGAGGCACGCGGCGCCCTCGCCCATGACGAAGCCGTCACGATCGATGCTGTACGGGCGCGAGGCCGTCTCGGGGGAGTCGTTGCGCTTGGAGAGGGCCTGCATCGCGGCGAACGCGGCGATGGCGAGCGGGTGGATGGTGGCCTCGCATCCGCCGGTGATCACGACATCGGCGCGGCCCATCTGGAGGGTCTCGAACGCGTTGACGAGCGACTCGGTGCTCGAGGCGCACGCGGACGCCACAGTCCGCGCGTACGCGCGGGCGTTAAGGTGCATCGAGATCGCCGCGGCCGGCGCATTCGGCATGAGCATGGGGATGCTCATCGGCATGATGCGACGAGGGCCCTTCTCCTTGAGGACGTCCCAGCCGTTCAGCGTCGTCTGCAGGCCGCCGATGCCGGTGGCGAAGTCGACGGCGAGCCGCAAGGGGTCGACGTCGGGGGCGCCGGCGTCCTCCCAGGCCTCCTTCGCCGCCACGAGGGCGAACTGGGCGGAAGGATCGAGGCGATTCGCCACCGGGCGCTCCAGCACGGTGTTCGGCTGAACGACGGCCTCCGCGGCGAAGTGGACCGGAAGCTGGTACTTCTCGACCCAGTCGTATTCGAGCGCGTGGGTGCCCGAAACGCCCTGCAGCAATGCCGACCAGGTCTCGGGGGCGGTCCCACCGATAGGGGTGGTCGCGCCGATGCCGGTCACGACGATGCGCGGTTTGCTCATGTGATGGAGTCCTTGAGTGTTGCCGGTGGGGGCTCAGCGCCCCCACCGGGACAGCTGTTACGCCTGGTTCGACGAGATGTAGGTGACGGCATCGCCGACGGTCTTGAGGTTCTTGACCTCGTCGTCGGGAATCGTGACGCCGAACTTCTCCTCGGCGTTGACGACGATCGTCATCATCGAGATCGAGTCGATGTCGAGGTCGTCCGTGAAGGACTTCTCGAGCGCTACCTCGTCTGCCGAGATGCCCGTCTCATCGGTGACGAGCTCGGCGAGTCCTGCGAGGACCTCGTCGGTGCTGAATGCCATGGTTTTCTCCTGTTCTTCGGGGTTTTCACGCCCGGGGCGGGCCGTGTTCAAGTTTAGGGTTGCGCCGTGCGGCGTCAGGGAAGAACGACGACCTGCGCGCCGAACACCAGTCCGGCGCCGAAGCCGATCTGCAGGGCCAGTCCGCCGCTCAGCTCCGGGTGCTCCTCGAGCAGGCGATGCGCCGCGAGCGGGATCGATGCCGCCGAGGTGTTTCCGGTGGTCTCGATGTCGCGAGCGATGAGCACCGTCTCGGGAAGGTGCAGCTGCTTGGCGAATTCGTCGATGATCCGCATGTTCGCCTGGTGCGGAATGAAGGCGGCGAGATCGGATGCCTCGACCCCGGCGGCCTCGAGCGCCTGTCGGGCGACCTTCACCATCTCCCACACCGCCCAGCGGAACACCGTCGGCCCTTCTTGTCGAAGGGTCGGCCACGGCGCCTCACCGTCGCGGAACTGCGTCAGCGTCGCATCCATCCCGACGGCGTCGGCCTTCGATCCGTCCGAGCCCCACACGGTGGGGCCGATGCCGACGGTGTCGCTCGGGCCGATCACGACGGCGCCGGCGCCATCGCCGAGAAGGAACGAGATGCTCCGGTCGGTCGGGTCGACGATGTCGCTGAGCTTCTCCGCGCCGATGACGACGGCGTAGTGGGCCGCGCCACCGCGGATCAGCGCATCCGCCTGTGCGACGCCATAGGCGAAGCCGGCGCAGGCGGCGTTCAGATCGTACGCGGCCGCGGGGTTCGCACCGACTCGGTCCGCGACGATGGCGGCGACCGACGGGGACTGCTTCGGGTTGCTGATCGTGGCGACCAGCACCGCATCGATGAGGGCAGGGTCGACGCCGGAGCGTGCGATCGCCTCGGCTGCGGCATCCGTCGCGAGCTCGATCGCGGTCGTCTCCTTGTTCGCGCGCACACGCGTGATGATTCCGGTGCGCTTGCGGATCCACTCGTCGCTGGAGTCGATCGGGCCGACGAGATCGTCGTTGGGGACGTAGTTCTCGCCGCGGGCGGCGCCGTACGAATAGATCCGGGTGTGCGCAGGCCCCGTGGGCTGCACGAGCGCGGGAGTCATGCTGTTCCTCCGGTCAGAAGTGCCCCGGCGGCGACGAGGTCGTCCGGGGTCTTGACGGCGACCGCAGGCACACCGCGCAGGGCGCGCTTTGCGAGACCGACGAGTGTTCCGGCAGGGGCGAGTTCGATGATGCCGCTGACGCCCGCCTCGGCGAACGCGGCCATGCACAGATCCCAGCGCACCGGCGAGGCCACCTGCTCCACGAGCAGATCGCGGTAAGCGGCTCCGCTGGAGACCGTGGAGCCGTCGCTGTTGGTCCAGATCCGCCGCGCCGGGTCGTGGGGCTCGACCGCAGCGGCCGCCTGCCGCAGCGTCTCGACCGCCGGGGCCATGAAGTCGGTGTGGAAGGCGCCCGCCACCGCGAGCGGGATGACGCGCGTGCCGGGCGACGGCTCGGCCGCCAGTGCCTGCAGCGCGCCGAGCGCTCCGGCTGCGACGAGCTGGCCGCCGCCGTTGTAGTTCGCGGGGGTGAGTCCGAGCTGCTCGAGACGAGCGATCACGGTGGCCTGGTCGCCGCCGATCACGGCACTCATGCCGGACTCCTGCGCGCCGGCCGCCTCGGCCATCGCGCGGCCGCGGAGACCGACGAGGCGCAGGGCGTCCTCTTCGGAGAGGATGCCGGCGGCCGCGGCGGCGGCGAACTCGCCGACCGAGTGCCCGGCCACCCCGACGATGCTCTCGCGGTCCTCGAGCGCGTTCCAGGAGAGCAGGCTCGCTGCCACGATGAGCGGCTGGGCGACCTGGGTGTCACGGATGCGGTCGGCGTCCCACTCGGTGCCGGCGGCGACGAGGTCGACCCCGGCCCAGTCCGAGTACTGCTGCAGCCGCTGCGCGGCGCCCTCGCGTTCGAGCCACGGTGCGAGGAACCCGGGGGACTGAGAGCCCTGCCCGGGGAACACAGCGATGATCACCATTCCATCCTCCCAATGATCTGAGAGCGTCCTCTGGCGATGAGCGCACAGAAATCGCGCAATCCTTTGTGTGAGTCGGACACATTCATCCGTTTCCGCGGCGTCCGGCCGACGGCCGGCGTCGAGTGGACTCGGTGCCGATCGAGCCGAGGATGAGCGCGGTCTGCAGGATGAGGGCCTCGCGGGGGCCCGTCGCATCCCACCCGATTACCTCGGAGACCCGCTTGAGGCGGTATCGCACGGTGTTCGGATGCACGAAGAGCTCGCGCGCCGTCGCCTCGAGCGAGCGCCCGTTGTCGAGGTAGCTCCACAGCGTCGCGACGAGGTCTGCGCTATGAGCCTGCAGGGGCCGGTAGATGCGCTCCACGAGCGTCTGCTTCGCGAGCGGATCGCCGGCCAGCGCGCGCTCCGGGAGCAGATCGTCGGCCTCCACCGGTCGGGGAGCGTTGCGCCACCCCTTCGCCACCGCGAATCCGGCCAGCGCGGCGCGGGCGCTCTGGCTCGCCTCGACGAGTGCCGGCACGGGCGGGCCGAGCACGAGGTGGCCGCTGCCGAATCCGGGCTCGAGGCGCTTCGCGATCTCGGGGAAGGGGAGCTCGGAGGGCAGCTCTTCGCTGCGGGCGAGAAGTTCGGCACGGCCGATCACGAGGACGAGCCGCGAGCCCTGGACGCCGATCAGCACGTCGACGCCGAGCTTGCGCGCCGTGCGGCGCAGCTGATCGACGTCGAACTGCGGTGGCGTCGTGCCGACGAGCACCGACACCTCGCCATGACCGTGCCAGCCGAGCGCCGCGATCCGGCTCGGGAGCTCCTCGTCGGCTTCTCCGGTGAGGATCGAGTCCACCACGAGCGCTTCCAGCCGGGCATCCCAGAGGCCGCGCGTCTCGGCGGCGCGCGCGTACACATCGGCGGCCGCAAAGGCGACTTCCCGCGAATACAGCAGGATCGCCTCGCGGACGTGCTCGCCCTTGCTCGCCACCCGCTCCTCGGTCACTTCGACCGTCGCGCGGATCAGCTGGAGCGTCTGCTGCAGGCTGACGCTGCGCAGCAGTTCACGCGGGGCAGCGGCGAAGATGTCGGCGGCGATCCACGGTGTCGACTTGGGGTCGTCGTACCACTGGATGAACGCGGCGATGCCGGCCTGCGCCACGAGCCCGACGGCCGAGCGTCGCGCGGGCGGCATGTCGGAATACCACGGGAGCGTGTCGTCGAGGCGCTTGATCGTCGCCGTCGCGAGGTCTCCCGAGATCCTTCGCAGCCATGCGAGAGTCTCGGATTTGTCCATCGGAGTGGAGGTGACCGGCATCCTCCGCGTCAGCTCTCGCCGCCCGCGTTTCCGCTGGTGCCGGCGGACACGTCGTGCAGGCGGTAGCGGTCGATCGCCTGTGCCGCGAGTCCTCGGTCGACGACGCCGTCCTCGGCCAGGGCCTGGAGCGTCCGGACGACGACGGAGGGACCATCGATCTTGAAGAAGCGACGCGCGGCCGCCCGGGTGTCCGAGAAGCCGAAGCCCTCGGCGCCGAGCGTCGCGAACCGGTTCGGCACCCACGGGCGGATCTGGTCCTGCACGGCGTGCATGAAGTCGCTCACGGCGACGACCGGGCCCGCGGCATCCCGAAGCTTGTCGGTGATGTAGGCGGTGCGCGGCTCTTCCTGCGGGTGCAGGAAGTTGTGCTCGTCGACGGCGAGGCCGTCGCGGCGCAGCTCGGTCCAGGAGGTCACCGACCAGACATCGGCCTGCACACCCCAGTCGTCGCGCAGCAGCTTCTGCGCCTCGAGCGCCCACAGCACGCCGACGCCGGACGCCAGGAGCTGGGCACGCGGGCCGTCGCCCTCCGGAGCGGAGATGCGGTGGATGCCGCGCACGATGCCCTCGACGTCGACACCCTCGGGCTCGGCGGGCATCACGAGCGGCTCGTTGTAGACCGTGATGTAGTACATGACGTTCGGATCGGGGTGGTTGCCGCCGTACATGCGGTCGAGGCCCGACCGGACGATGTGCGCGATCTCGTAGCCGTATGCGGGGTCGTACGAGACCGTCGCGGGGTTCGTCGATGCGAGCAGGTGCGAGTGGCCGTCGGCGTGCTGCAGGCCCTCACCGGTCAGCGTCGTGCGTCCGGCGGTCGCGCCGACGATGAAGCCGCGCGCCATCTGGTCGCCGGCGGCCCACTGGGCGTCGCCGGTGCGCTGGAAGCCGAACATCGAATAGAACACGTAGACCGGGATGAGCGGCTCGCCGTGCGTCGAGTAGGCCGTGCCGGCTGCGGTGAACGCCGCGACGGCACCGGCCTCGTTGATGCCGACGTGGATGATCTGACCCTGCGGGCTCTCCTTGTAGGCGAGGAGCAGCTCGCGGTCGACCGACGTGTAGTTCTGGCCGTTGGGGTTGTAGATCTTGGCCGTCGGGAAGTACGCGTCCATGCCGAACGTGCGCGCCTCGTCCGGGATGATCGGCACGATGCGGTGGCCGAAGTCCTTGGCCCGCAGCAGATCCTTGAGCAGCCGGACGAACGCCATCGTCGTGGCGATCTCCTGGGTGCCGGACCCCTTCTTCGGGAGGGCGTACGCCTCATCGCCGGGGAGCGTGATCGGCACGTGGTGCGAGCGACGCTCCGGGAGGAACCCGCCGAGGGCACGGCGGCGCTCCACCATGTACTGGATCGTCTCGTCTTCCATGCCGGGGTGGTAGTAGGGCGGGGCGTAGGGGTTAGCCTCGAGCTGCGCGTCGCTGACCGGCACGCGCATGGAGTCGCGGAAGTGCTTGAGGTCGTCGAGCGTCATCTTCTTCATCTGGTGTGTCGCGTTGCGGCCCTCGAAGTGATGACCGAGGCCGTATCCCTTGATGGTCTTGGCGAGGATGACCGTGGGCTGGCCCTTGTGCTCCGCGGCATTCTTGTAGGCGGCGTACACCTTCTGGTAGTCCAGGCCGCCACGGCGCAGGTCGCCCCAGATCTGGTCGTCCGTGTAGTCCTTGACCAGGTTCGCGGTGCGCTCGTCGCGGGCGAAGAAGTGATCGCGGATGTACTTGCCGTCCTCCGCGCGGAACGTCTGGAAGTCGCCGTCCGGGGTGGTGTTCATCAGGTGCACGAGTGCGCCGTCGGTGTCCCTGGCGAGGAGCTCGTCCCAGCCACGACCCCAGACGACCTTGATGACATTCCAGCCGGCGCCGCGGAAGAAGCTCTCCAGCTCCTGGATGATCTTGCCGTTTCCGCGGACCGGGCCGTCGAGGCGCTGCAGGTTGCAGTTGACGATGAACGTGAGGTTGTCGAGGCCTTCGTTCGCGGCGACCTGCAGCTGGCCGCGGCTCTCCACCTCGTCCATCTCGCCGTCGCCGAGGAAGGCCCAGACGTGCGAGTCGGACACGTCCTTGATTCCGCGGTTCGTCAGGTACTTGTTCGACATCGCCTGGTAGATGGCGTTGATCGGGCCGAGCCCCATCGAGACGGTGGGGAACTGCCAGTACTCCGGCAGAAGCCGGGGGTGCGGGTAGGACGGGATGCCGAGCGGTGCCTTGGACTTCTCCTGGCGGAAGCCGTCGAGCTGGTCGCTGCTCAGGCGTCCCTCGAGGTAGGAGCGGGCGTAGATTCCGGGGGATGCGTGGCCCTGGACGAAGATCTGGTCGCCGCCCGACGGGTCGTCGAGGCCGCGGAAGAAGTGGTTGAAGCCGACTTCGTACAGCGAGGCGGATGACGCGTACGTCGAGATGTGGCCGCCGACCCCGATCCCGGGGCGCTGCGCACGGTGCACCGTGATCGCGGCGTTCCACCGGATCCAGCGGCGGTAGCGGCGCTCGATCTCCTCGTCACCGGGGAATTCCGGCTCGTTCTCCGGCGCGATGGTGTTGATGTAGTCCGTGGTCGGAACCTGGGGGACATTCAGCTGCAGCTCGTGGGAGGTCTGCAGCAGGCTCAGCATGATCTCGCGCCCGCGCCCGGACCCCTTTGCCTGAACGAGCTGCTGGAGGGACTCCTGCCACTCCGCGGTCTCTTCAGGGTCGCTGTCGAGTGGGCCCTGAGAATACGGATCCTGATCGTTGACAGTCACGGGGGACCTTTCGTCATCTGGCAGATCGTGCCAGGCATTCGGCTGCATGGTGTGGTCGGCTTTGTTCGCCATCAACAACACACCGCGCATAAGCCTACCCATGTCGGCGCACACGGGCCGGTGCCTCCGACCAGCCGGTCCCGCCTCGTAGACTGGGCGGGCCAGGGCCTCTAGCTCAGCTGGCAGAGCGCCACGTTTACACCGTGGATGTCGTCGGTTCGATCCCGGCGGGGCCCACGTGAACGCAACCCCCGCCGACCAGCGTCGCCTCCTCGAGGTCGCCGAGCTCGATGCCCGCATCCGCACCGCGGATGCGGCGCGCCGCAACCCGCCCCAGGCGGCGCGGGTGAACGAGCTCCTCGCTCGCCGGCAGCAGCTGTCGCCAGAGCTCTCCACCCGCCTGGGCGCCAGGGACGATCTGCGCCGCGAGCTGGCGCGCATCGAATCGGACGTCGAGATGGTCGACGCTCGCCGCACCAGAGACGCCGAGCGGCTGGCCACGTCGAGCAACACAAAGGAAGTGCAGGGGCTCGAGAGTGAGCTCGCCTCTCTCGCACGCCGCAAGAGCGACCTGGAGGATGCCGAGCTCGATCTCATGGACCGGCTCGAGCAGGCCGACGCCGCCGTGGCCGAGCAGGAGGCGCTTATCGCGGAGAACAACGACGAGGGTGCGCGGCTCAGCGCCGAGGGCAAGCGGGTTGTCGCGGAGGCCACCGCCGCCCACGACCAGGCTGCGCGCGATCGCGCCGCGGTGTCGGCGACCCTCCCGCCAGCGCTCCTCGCGCTGTACGACCGCGCGGCGGTCCGCAGCTCCGGAGCGGCCCTGCTGCGCCGCGGCACCTGCGAGGGCTGCAACATGGTGCTCGCCGGCACCGATCTGCAGGCGATCCGCCAGGCGGCGGACGATGCGATCCTCAACTGCCCGGAGTGCGGGTCGATCCTGGTCCGCACGGAGGAATCCGGCCTGTGAGCCGACGGTTCATCGTCGAGGCCGATGGCGGCTCTCGGGGAAACCCCGGCATCGCCGCCGGCGGCGCGGTGGTGCTCGACGAGGGCAGTGGCGAGCTCCTCGTCGAGGTCGGCACCTTCATGGGCATCGCCACGAACAACGTCGCCGAGTACAGCGGTCTGATCGCGGGGCTGGAAGCCGCCTTCGCGCGCGACCCCGAGGCATCCGTCCGCGTGCGCATGGATTCAAAGCTCGTGGTCGAGCAGCTGTCCGGCCGCTGGAAGATCAAGCACCCGGATATGCAGGTGCTCGCCCACCGCGCGCAGGGCGTCATCGCGGACCGCGAAGTCACGCTCGAGTGGATCCCGCGCGTGGAGAACGCGCGCGCCGACGCGGCCGCGAACGAATCGATGGATCGGTGCGAGAGCTTCCTGCGGGAGCACGATGGCGGAACGGCCTGAGCCCGCGACCTGGATCGCCCTCGGCCGCGCGGGCGGCGACGTCCTCGCCGCTGAGCTGGATGCCGACGGCGCCGAAAGGACGCGCACGCGAATTGCAGGGGCCGATCTCATCGCCTGGGTCGCGTCGCGCGAGGCAGGAAACGCCGCGCGATGGGTCTGGAACGACACGCCGAGCTGGTACCCCGACCTGCTCGCAGGAGGTGTGCGGGTCGAGCGCTGCCACGACCTGCGGCTCTGCCACGCGATCCTGAGGGATTCCGCGCTCGCCGGCGCCGCGGAGTTGCTGCGGAATGCGACGGAGTGGGATGCCGCGACCTCATCGCTCCCGGCGCGTGCGCCCGCATTGTTCGAACTGGACGACACATCGCTGCCCGACGGACCCCCGGTGGACCTGGACCGCGCGCTCCTCGAATTCGCGCGGCAGCGCGAAGCTCTGGCGTCCGCGGTAGAGCCGGTCCGGCTGCGGCTGCTGCTGGCGGCGGAATCCGCCGGAGCCCTCGTGGCCGAGGAGCTCCGCGCCGCCGGGCTGCCCTGGGATATCGCCGAGCACGATCGGCTGCTCGCCGACGTCCTCGGTGAGCGCCCCGATCCGGGCCGCCTGCCCGCCAAGCTCGAAGCGTCGGCGCAGCGCGTCCGCGAGGCCCTGGGGGATCCCACGGCGAGCCTGGACTCGCAGCCGAAGCTGCTGCGTTCGCTGCACCGGGTCGGAATCCTGGTCGAATCCACCAGCCGATGGGAGCTCGCCGAGCAGACCCACCCGGTGATCGAGCCGCTGCTCGAGTACAAGAAACTGTCCCGCCTGCTCTCGGCGAACGGGTGGAACTGGCTCGACGAGTGGATCGATCGGGGCAGGTTTCGTCCCGTCTACGTGCCGGCGGGGGTCATCACCGGCCGCTGGGCCTCGTCCGGCGGGGGCGCGCTCCAGCTGCCCCGGCAGCTGCGCACCGCGGTCCGCTCCGATCCGGGCTGGCGCCTCGTGGTCGCCGACGTGGCACAGCTCGAGCCGCGCGTGCTCGCCGCCATGGCGCGCGACGAGGCGCTCGCCGCGGCCGCGCGCGGCCGCGATCTGTACACCGGCATCGTGGACACCGGGGCGGTAGCCACCCGCGCCGAGGCGAAGATCGCGATGCTCGGCGCCATGTACGGGTCGACGACAGGCGACAGCGGGCGCCTCGTGCCTCGGCTCCGCCGCACCTTCCCGCGCGCGATGGCGATGGTCGACGACGCAGCCCGGATCGGCGAGGCGGGCGGGATCGTCACGACCTGGCTCGGGCGCAGCTCCCCGCCCCCCGATCTGCTCTGGCACGCCGCGCAGGCGCACGCGAGCGAGCCAGGCGCCTCGGGCGCCGATGAAGCGCGAGCCCGCCGGCGGGCGGGGGATCGCGGCCGGTTCACCCGCAACTTCATCGTCCAGGGCACGGCGGCGGAATGGGCGCTGGCATGGCTCGCCGACCTGCGCCTTCGGCTGGCGGCACTTCCGCCTGTTTCGCAGACGGATGCCGCGCCCCAGTCTGGCGCAGCGTTCGAGCGGTCGCCGCACCTGGCGTTCTTCCTCCACGACGAGATCATCGTGCACACGCCCGCCGCGTTCGCCGAACAGGTGGCCGCCGAGGTGCGCGCCTCCGCGGCATCCGCCGGTCGCCTGCTGTTCGGCGGCTTCCCGATCGACTTCCCGCTCGATCTGCGCATCGCGGAGTCGGCCGACAAGGTCTGACGCGCACCGCATCGTCAGGTGCGGCGGCTAGACTCGGCCCGCGAATGGGTCGGCTGGACGGCCGCGTGGCGGGGTTTCCCGCACCGAGGAACGTCCGGGCTCCATAGGGCAGGGCGGTGGGTAACACCCACCCGGAGTGATCCGCGAGACAGTGCCACAGAGAACAGACCGCCGCATCTTCGGATGCGGTAAGGGTGAAACGGCGGTGTAAGAGACCACCGGGGTCGCGGCGACGCGACTCGCAAGGTAAACCTCGCCCGGAGCAAGGCCAGACAGGGGATGATGACGCGGCCCGCCGAGTCCCCGGGTAGGCCGCTGGAGCGGCACGGCAACGTGTCGCCGAGATAGATGACCGTCGAAGGGGCTTTCGCCCCGGAACAGAACCCGGCGTACAGGCCGGCCCATTCGCCTTAGTACCTCTGACCTGGGATTTCTCTTCGGGACACCCGCTCCAGGACACGAGTGGGACACAGGACGGTCAGCGCACCGCGCCCAGGGCACCGCGCGATCCGCCAGCGAGCACGCTGTCCACGGCGTCCCGCGTGCGGTCCTCCGCGTCGTGCCACAGGTGCGAGTAGGTGTCCAGCGTCTCCGCGGCGCTCGCGTGACCGAGCCGGGCCTGCACCGTCCTGACGCTCTCGCCGTACCGGATCAGCAAGCTCGCGTAGTAGTGCCGCAGTGCATGCTGGTCCGCGCCTGCAGCGGGGCCGTGAAGCATGGGTCCCTTCGCGGCGCCGCACTCTCACCGCCCGTCCCGGCTCGTCCGAGGCGGGCGGTGTGCCGTCTGAGTGACAATCATTTCTCTAGCTACAGATGGGCCACTGATGCCAGGCTGTCGCCAATGAACCTCGCAGCCAAGATCACCTGGGGCTTGTCAGCCCTCACCGTCGTCGGACTAGCCGCGCTCGCGGCCCCGGCTGTCGCATCCACCGTCCAGGCAGTCACGCCGGTCGTCGAGACAGCTGCCGCCGCTGCAGTCGAGCCCGACCCCGAGCCGAAGACCGACCCGGTCGGCGAGAAGATGCTCGAAGAGCTGGGCGACGGCTACGTGTACGTCGGGAACGGGACTGCGATCCCGAAGAACAGTCCTGCCGGATGCGAGAACCCGGCCTGGCTTCACGAGTATCCGATGGGCGCGGGCCTTCACGGGGAGCTGGTGGACCGGGGCGCACGCGACCTCGCCGCGGGGACCGTGGGCCTGGACGACGAGGGCAGGGTCAAGACCTACACCGTCGCGCCCGGCGATGCGCTGTTCGCGATCGGTGACCGGTTCTGCATCGCGAACGCGCTGCAGATCGCGACGCTCAACCACACGCGGACGATCCAGCCCGGCGAAGTCCTGCTGCTGCACCCTGACAGCTCCATCCCGTGGATTCCGTACTTCAACCCGCACGACGCGCCTGCCGGTTACCAGCAGATCCCGTACCAGAACGCGATCGAAGCGATGAGCACCGCAGCCGCTGCGGGCGACGTCGACTCCATGCGCGCGATCTTCGAGGACCGCCTGTCGAGCCTGTTCCCGAACCCGGCCGACGCTGACGTGATCGCGAAGGCGCTCGACGCGGGCGACCTCGACGTTCTGCGCCAGATGTTCGCGTAACAGTCGCGAGGCTCTGACCAGGACACGAGTAGGACACAAGAAGTCACGCCAAGCCCCAAACGGCCAGCAATCGCCACGAGTTCGACGGGTGAGAAATAAGGCTCTGACCAGGGGATAACACACGAATCCCTCAACGACCCGCAACGGCCCGACACGCCGTGAGTTATACCCGGCGTACAGGCCGGCCCATTCGCTTATCTCCACGTGACCTGCCAGTTGGCCTCGAGTCGGTCGCCCTGAGTAGGTTGTCGATGATGAATCGCACAGCCAAGATCACGACCGGGGTAACCGTGGCCATTGTCGCCGTGGGGCTTGTCGCCCTCGCCGCTCCCATCGTCGTCCCGTTCCTGCCTGACCGCGTGCAGGTCGCGCTGGCCGGCACCGTCGAGCCGATAGATACCGTCCCCGGTACCGTGGACGACCTGTTCCGCGCGAACGGCCTCGGCGAGCACGAGGTGCTCGACTCCCACGTTTCGCACGCCGACGTCGAAGCGCTCTACGTCGCCTCCGCGAAGATCTGGCCGTGGACCCTCCCGACCGGCTTCATGTTCCCCGGCCGCCGCGGGGTCGCTGACACCCCCGGTCCCCATAACCGGGCGATGGGCCTGCAGGCCGCGTTCTCGAAATGGGCGATCGCGTCGCTCGACGAGGTGCGCTCCGGCGACCTCGGCGCTGCCGCCGGGGCGGACCGACTCAACGAGGTCGAGGCCGCGTACCGCGTCCTGTTCGACGCGGGCGTGCTCGGCGACAGCCACTTCATCGAGAACGCCGTCGACCCGCTGCGGACCGGCGACTAGGTGGTTCCCGCCGAGCAGCAGCTCGGTGTGGTCAGCCGAGCGCGAGGGCGGCAGCCCCGATGATGCCCGCGTTGTTGCGATGCACCGCGGGAACGATCGGAGTCCGCAGGTCAAGCAGCGGCAGGAACTGGTCGGCGTGCTTGGACACGCCGCCGCCCACGATGAACAGGTCGGGGCTGAACAGGAACTCGACGTGGCTGTAATACCACTGCAGACGTGCCGCCCACTCCTCCCAGCTCAGGTTCTCGCGTTCCATCGCCGAGTACGCGGCGAACGCCTCCGCGTCGGTCTCGGCACCGGCGCGCTGCAGGTGACCGAGCTCGGTATTCGGCACCAGCACGCCGTTGTAGAGCATCGCGGAGCCGATGCCGGTGCCCAGCGTGGTCAGGATCGTGAGCCCGTCGCGTCCGGCCGCCGCGCCGTAGCGCAGTTCGGCGACACCGGCCACGTCGGCGTCGTTCGCGAAGTGGATGTCGCGTCCGAGCCCCTTCGCGAAGAACTTCTCGGCTTTGAACCCGATCCAGTCCTTCGAGACGTTGGCCGCGGAGAGCGTGCGACCGCCCTTGACGATCGCGGGGAACGCGACCCCGAGCGGGACGTCGTGGTCGTCTGCGACGCCGAGCGCCTCCAGAACGGTGCGAACGGCCTCCAGGACGTCGCTCGGCTGCGCGCCGACGGGAGTCGGAACCTTGACCCGGTCGCTGGCGAGCACGCCGCCGACCAGGTCCACGATGCCGGCTTTGATGCCCGTGCCGCCGATGTCCACTCCGACTGCACGTTTCGCCTTGGAAGCCATGCCCTCAGCCTATCCAGCGGCACGCGGCCGGTCGGTAGGATCGAACGAGGATCGAAGGGGGCAGCAGTGTCGAGCGACAGCGAGAAGTACTGGTACAACCTGACGACGGGCAAGGTCGAGTTCGGATTCGTATCTCCGGCGGTCGATCGAGCGGGCCCGTTCGAGACGGCCGAGGAGGCTGCGAATGCTCCCTCGATCCTTCGCGAGCGCTCGCGGGCATGGGCGGAAGCCGATGCACGCGAGGATGACTGGGGGAGTTCCCCGCGCCCGGACGACGACGTCGACGGCGAAGACTGACCAGGCCGACTGGGCCCGGAGAGGATGCGATGGACAAGCAGCGTGACTTCGTACTGCGAACGATCGAGGAGCGGGGGGTCAAGTTCATCCGGCTCTGGTTCACCGACGTCGTCGGAACGCTGAAGTCTGTCGCGATCGCGCCGGCCGAGGTCGAGGGGGCTTTCAGCGAAGGCCTCGGCTTCGACGGGTCGGCGATCGAAGGACTCACCCGGTCATACGAGTCCGATCTGCTGGCCCACCCCGACCCGACGACGTTCCAGATCCTGCCCTGGCGGGGCGAGATCGACCCGACGGCGCGGATGTTCTGCGACATCACCACCCCGGACGAGCAGCCGGCGGTGGCGGACCCGCGGCACGTGCTCAAGCGCGCCCTCGCCAAGGCCGCCGACTCCGGGTTCACGTTCTACACGCACCCCGAGATCGAGTTCTATCTCCTCAAGTCGTCGTCGTTCGGCGCGGACGGTCCTGAGCCGGTGGATTCCGCCGGCTACTTCGACAACGTGCCAGGCGGCACCGCCCACGACTTCCGCAGGCGCTCGGTGCGCATGCTCGAGGATCTCGGCATCTCGGTCGAGTTCAGCCACCACGAGGGTGGTCCCGGCCAGAACGAGATCGACCTGCGCTACGCAGACGCCCTCGCGACCGCCGACAACATCATGACGTTCCGCACCGTCATCAAGGAGGTGGCGATCGAGCAGGGCGTCTATGCGACCTTCATGCCGAAGCCGCTGAGCGGCAAGCCCGGCAGCGGCATGCACACGCACATGTCGCTGTTCGAGGGCGACATGAACGCGTTCTACGAGGAGGGCGCGCAGTACCAGCTCTCCAAGGTCGGCCGTCAGTTCATCGCCGGACTGCTGCGGCACGCGAACGAGATCTCCGCGGTCACCAATCAGTTCGTGAACTCGTACAAGCGGCTCTGGGGCGGCGACGAAGCCCCGAGCTTCATCACGTGGGGTCATAACAACCGCTCGGCGCTGGTGCGAGTACCGCTCTACAAGCCCAGCAAGGGCCAGAGCTCGCGCGTCGAGTATCGCGCGCTCGACTCGGCTGCCAACCCGTACCTCGCCTACGCGCTTATGCTCGCGGCCGGACTCAAGGGCATCGAGGAGGGCTACGACCTTCCGCCCGAGGCCGAGGACAACGTCTGGTCGCTCACTGATTCGGAGCGGCGCGCGCTCGGCTACGCGCCGCTGCCCGCGAGTCTCGACCACGCCCTCGAGTACATGGAGGAGTCGGAGCTCGTCGCCGAGACGCTGGGGGAGCAGGTCTTCAACTACGTCCTGCTCAACAAGCGCAAGGAGTGGCAGGAGTATCGCACGCAGGTGACGCCCTTCGAGCTGAAGAGCAATCTCGAGATGCTCTGACCGGGCGCCCCATGGTGTCCTCGAACGAGCGCACGTCCGCCCTGACCGGGCTCGCCCGGATCGGCTTCAGCCAACTGGCGGATGCCGAGTCCGGCCTGGGCGAGCTCCAGGAGGCACTCGGGCTGCCTCGGGAGGCGTTCACGTCGGAGGCGGCCTCCGCAGCAGACCCGGATGCCGCCTTGACCGCCCTCGTCAGGATCGTGCGGCGGGACCCCGCTCCCGTCCGAGCTCTGCAGCGCGACCCGCAGGGGTGGCACGCCCTCTGGGCGCTGCTCGGGGCGTCGACGGGATTCGCAGACTTCTACCTGCGTCACCCGGATGAACTCGCGCATCTCGAAGGCGCCGGCCGAGCCCTTCCCGCCCCGGAAGAGCTGCGTGTCGGCCTCTTGGACTCGGTCGGAGCCGTGGACGGCTTCGCGGAGGAGGCCGGCGAAGCGGCGTGGGTCGCCCTGCGCACCCGCTACCGACGCCTGCTCGCGCGCATCGCCGCCTACGATCTGCTGAGCGCGGACCCGGTCGAGGAGGTCCCCGCGGTGGCGGCGATGCTCGCGGATGCCGCGGGCGCGGCCCTCGAGGCATCGCTGAGCGTGGCACGCACCCGCGTCAGCGGGGGAGCGGGCGGCGCGCTGTTCCCGCGGGAGCAGGTCGCACGGACCCAGCTCGCGGTAATCGGGATGGGCAAGACCGGTGCTCGCGAACTCAACTACGTGAGCGACGTCGATGTCATCTTCGTCGCGGGCGGCGACCCTGAACTCATCGATGAGATCGGCGAGAGCCGCGTCGTCGACATCGCGACCCGGCTCGCCGTGCAGCTGATGCGGGGAATCTCGTCCGTGGAGATCGAGCCGCCGCTCTGGGAGGTCGATGCCAACCTCCGACCGGAAGGCAAGCAGGGCGCGCTCGTGCGAACTCTCGCGTCGCACCTGTCGTATTACGACCGCTGGGCCAAGAGCTGGGAGTTCCAGGCGCTGCTGAAGGCCCGCCCGATCGCCGGAGACCTGGAGCTCGGCGAGGCGTACGTGGCCGCGGTCCAGCCCAAGATCTGGACGAGCGCGGCGCGGGAGAACTTCGTCGACAGCGTGCAGCGCATGCGCGAGCGGGTCACCGAGCACATTCCCGCCGGCGAGGTCGCCTACCAGATCAAGCTCGGCCCCGGCGGCATCCGTGACATCGAGTTCACCGTGCAGCTCCTTCAACTCGTCCACGGGCTGACAGATGACCAGATCCGCCAGCGTGGCACCCTCTCAGCGCTGGACGCCCTCGTCGCGGAAGGCTACATCGGCCGACCCGAGGCCGCCGCGTTCGCCCGCCATTACCGCGCCCTGAGGCTCCTCGAGCATCGGATGCAGCTGCGAAATCTGCGACGCACCCACCTGATGCCCTCCCGACCGGAGGAGCTGAGGACCCTTGCCCGCAGCACCCGGCTGGCCGACACCGGTGAGGCGCTGTGGGAGGTCTGGGAGTCGATCAAGCGCGAGGTCCGCGACATCCATGTCCGCCTCTTCTATCGCCCGCTCCTCTCGGCGGTCGCGGCGCTGCCTGCCGAGGAGCGTGCGCTCTCGCCCGGGCAGGCGCATGATCGGCTCGCCGCGATCGGGTTCGCCGACCCGGCTGGCGCCCTGCGCCACATCGCGTCGCTCACGAGCGGCCTGAGCCGCAAGGCGGCCATCCAGCGCCACCTGATGCCGGTCATGATCCGCTGGTTCGCGGACGGCGTCGACCCGGACTACGGGCTGCTTGCTTTCCGGCGCATCAGCGAGCGACTGGGCAGCACTCCGTGGTTCCTGCGGATGCTGCGGGACTCATCGGCGGGCGCGGAGAGTTTGACCCGCGTGCTGTCGGGGTCTCGCTACGTCGGCGAGCTCATGGAGTGGACCCCCGAGTCGGCCGCGTGGCTCGACGATGACGAGCTGCTGACACCGCGCTCCGGGCACGCGCTCCAGGAGGAGGCACGTGCCATCCAGACGCGCCATGCCACGATCGCGGACGCGATGCGCTCCGTGCGGGCGCTGCGGCGACGCGAACTCCTCCGCACCGCGATGGCCGCGCTGCTGGGCACGGTCAGCATCGAGCAGGTGGCGGAGTCGCTCACCACGATCACAGATGTCACGATCCAGGCGACGCTTCGGGCCGTGCGCCGCGAGGTGGTGCCCCCGGAAGATGCCGCGCTGGACTTCGCGGTCATCGCGATGGGCCGATTCGGCGGTCGGGAACTCGGCTTCGGCTCCGACGCCGATGTCCTCTACGTCTATCGGGCCAATGGCATCGAGCCGCAGCACGCCAACGAACTCGCCAACAAGATCGTGGCTGGCCTGCGCAAGCACTCCGAGGATCACCGCGTCCCGCTCGATCTTGACGCCGACCTGCGACCGGAGGGACGCAACGGCCCGATCGTGCGATCCCTCGACTCGTACGCGGAGTACTACGGCCGCTGGTCGCTGTCCTGGGAGGCGCAAGCGCTGCTGCGGGCGCGGGGTGTCGCGGGCAGCGTCAAACTGCTTCGGGCGTTCACCGAGCTCGCCGACCGGGTGCGGTATCCGGCGGCAGCAGACCCGCAGGGCGTGCGCGAGATCAAGCGAATCAAAGCCCGCGTCGAGAACGAGCGCCTTCCGCAGGGAGCGGACCCCGCGCGCCACCTGAAGCTCGGACCGGGCTCGCTCAGCGACGTCGAGTGGCTCGTGCAGCTGCTGCAGCTGCAGCACGCGCATGCCGTTCCCGCCATGCGCACGACCTCGACGATGACCGCGCTTCGTGCTGCGCAGGACGCCGGCCTCATTCCCGAGTCGGCCGGTGCTCGACTGGCGGCTGCGTGGCGCCTGGCCAGCCGGCTCAGGTCCGCCAATACCCTTCTGTCGGGGCAGACCAGCGACATCCTTCCCACCGACCGCCGCCGGCTCGATGGGATCGGCCGGCTCCTCGAGTACCCGCCGCGCTCGGCATCGCAGGTCGAGGAGGACTATCTCGGCGCGACGCGGCGGGCCCGCCGCGTGTTCGAGAAGCTCTTCTACGGGTGACTGTCGTCCCCCGCCGCAGACCACAGCGTGCGGACCAGTGCCTCCGGATCCGCCGCGGCGATGATGACCGAAAGCCATTCCCGGTCACCGTCGAGCACCTCGACCGAAGGATGCCGGTCGAGGTGCTCCTCGAACCGACCTCTGACGGGGTGGTGGGCGCCTTCCTCGTCGAAGACGAGCATGAACGACGAGCCCTCGCGCTGGACCGACGGCGGCGGCCACGTCAGGAGTTCCTCGGACGGCGGCTCTGACGGCTCATCGTCCGCGGCTGCGGCCACCGGAACGAGCTGAGGATGCTGTCCCGATACCCATGCGCGCATATCGTCGGACAGGCGCGGCCAGCGCGCCGTGAGATCGTCGAGCGCCTCTCGGGCAACGGGGTGGTCGCGGTATCGGATCAGAAGGTTCACGATGGCGCTGCCCCGGGGTGGCGATTGCGACATCCCGTGCCGAAGCCGGAGCAGCATGGCGAGGTGGGAGGCCGCATCAGGGAGGTCCTCCTCAGTGCCGCACTCACCCATGACAGTCTCGGCCATCTGCCGCAGCGGCGCGGAGTTCGACTCCAGAAACCGGCGCCACACCGGCCGTGCGTCGCCTGGCCAGTGGCGCGCGAGCAGGGCGAGGCCCGCCGCCCGAGTGTTCGCGTCGTCCGAGGAGATTGCGGCCTCAGAGGTGGCGCGCACCCGTGCCGTCGGCGCCGCGTTGCCGAGCGCCCGCAGCGCGGTGAGCGCTGCGTCGCCGCCGCGATCGGCCAGGTTGCACAGTGCGGCGGCGACGACGGCATCCAGGTGAGCTGGCAGCAGCGCAGTCAGCGCCGCGGCGCGCTCGGCGACGACGCCGCGGCGACCAAGCGCCGCCGCAATGCTCTCTGCCGGCACGTCGATCACGAGGCCGCCCAGGCGCGCCAGCTGCACGCGTTCGGCTGCGGCACCCACCAGCTTTTCGGCGACGCGATCGTCGCTGGAGATGGCCTCGTCGATCAGTCGCACCTCGGCGCCCGGTGTGTTGAAGGCGACGCACCGCACAGCGAACCACCACGCCGCGGCATCCGTGTCTCGAGTCGCCTGTGCCGTCCCCGCAGCGGCGAGACATCGGTCGAGGAGCGTCGGTCCAGCCAGACGCTCGACTCGGCGCCGATAGGGTCCCGTGTTGCCGTGGACGGCCCAGTCGTGGACGATACTGCGGAGCGCCCCGTCGGTGATCTCCGTGACGATGTCCGCCAACTCCAGGTCGGCGACCGCGATGCCCGCCTGATCCAGGACGTTCAGCGGGCGAAGGACGGCAGCGTCTCCGGGTTGGAATGTGGAGGCTATCCGCAGCAGTCGCGCGTCCGGGTGGACGGTCAGCTCCGTCCCCAGGCGCTCGGCCAGCACCTCACATGCCTGCGCTTCCTGGCCCGGATCGGCGAGAGCGAGGGAGAAGCGCCGCGGGGCGTTGGCGCCGATCTCTCGGAGCACCACCGGCAGGGCGGACTGCCGACCCGCCGGCCGGTCCTGTCTGTGGAACGGCCACATGCGGCCATGTTATCGACCGCGGTGAACGAAAGAAGGGCCCCGGTCGCCCGGGGCCCTTCTCCAGCGCGACGTATTACACGCCGAAGTACAGCTCGTATTCGAACGGGTGCGGGCGGGCCGCGATCGGCTTGATCTCGTTCTCGATCTTGTACTCGATCCACGTCTCGATGAGCTCGGGCGTGAAGACGCCGCCTTCGAGGAGGAAGGCGTGGTCGGCCGCGAGGGCGTCGAGCGAGTCGAGCAGCGAGTTCGGAACCTGCGGGATGTTCTTCGCCTCCTCGGGGGGAAGCTCGTAGAGGTCCTTGTCGACCGGCTCGTGCGGCTCGATGCGGTTCTTGATGCCGTCGAGACCGGCCATGAGCTGCGCCGCGAATGCGAGGTACGGGTTGCCCGAGGCATCCGGCGCGCGGAACTCGAGGCGCTTCGCCTTGGGGTTCGAGCCCGTGATCGGGATGCGGATGGCTGCCGAGCGGTTTCCGGCCGAGTAGACCAGGTTCACCGGCGCCTCATACCCCTTGACCAGGCGCTTGTACGAGTTGATCGTCGGGTTGGTGAACGCGAGCACCGCGGGAGCGTGCGCCAGCAGGCCGCCGATGTACCAGCGGGCGACGTCCGAGAGGCCGCCGTAGCCCTTCTCGTCGTAGAAGAGGGGCTTGCCGTCGAGCCACAGCGACTGGTGCACGTGCATGCCGGAGCCGTTGTCGCCGAACAGCGGCTTGGGCATGAAGGTCGCGACCTTGCCCCACTGCTCGGCAGTGTTCTTGACGATGTACTTGAACTTCAGGATGTCGTCGGCCGCGTGCAGCATCGTGTCGAAGCGGTAGTTGATCTCCTGCTGACCGCCCGTGCCCACCTCGTGGTGCGAGCGCTCGAGGATGAAGCCCGCCTCGATGAGGTTGAGCGTGATGTCGTCGCGGAGATCGGCCGTCTTGTCGACGGGGCTGACCGGGAAGTAGCCGCCCTTGAAGGGGGTCTTGTTCGCCAGGTTGCCGCCTTCTTCGACGCGACCGCTGTTCCAGGCGCCTTCTTCGGAGTCGACGAAGTAGAAGCTCGAGTTCTGCTTCACTTCGAAACGCACGTCGTCGAAGATGTAGAACTCCGCCTCGGGAGCGAAGAACGCAGTGTCGGCGATGCCGGTCGACGCGAGGTACTTCTCGGCCTTCTTGGCGACCTGACGCGGGTCCTTGTGGTAGATCTCGCCGTTGCGCGGGTTGTAGATGTCGAAGATCATGACGAGCGTCTTCGCCTCGCGGAACTGATCCAGGTACGCGGTCGACACGTCGGGGATGAGCTGCATGTCCGACTCGTGGATGTTCGCAAAGCCTCGGATCGAGGAGCCGTCGAACAGCTGGCCGACGGTGAAGAACTCCTCATCGACGGTCGAGGCGGGAATGTTGAAGTGCTGCTGAACACCAGGAAGATCCGTGAAGCGGATGTCGAGGAACTTGACGTCCTCGTCCTTGATGAACTTCAGCACCTCGGATGAATCTTTGAACATTAAGGCTCCAGAGGTAGGGCTTCGGGCAGTGCCGCCCGCCGTGGCGGTCTTGATGACCGTACCGAAAGGGCGTGTCCCGACAGTATCTCCCATGTTTCCGGGATGTTACTTGTGCGCGGATAGGCTGGTGCGGTGCCCGGAACCCAGCCAGAAAACGACTATGCGGGGCAGCGCCTCGGCCTCGCGCCCGCGGGTTCGGGCAGCATCGCGAAGCTCGGCCGCCGCGCCGCGGCGCTGGCGATCGACTGGGCCTGCGCCGTCCTGATCTCGATCGCGTTCTTCGACTACGATCCGCTCGCGACGACTGTCGTGTTCGCCATCGTGCAGATCCTCTTCATCCCCACGCTGGGCGGCAGCCCGGGACACCGGATCATGCGCCTGCGCGTCATCCGTCTCGGCGGCGGCTGGACCGGTCTGTGGCGGCCGATCGTGCGCACCGCACTGCTCGTGCTCGTGATCCCCGCCGTCATCTGGGACGCCGACAACCGTGGGCTGCACGACAAGGCCGCGGGCACGGTGCTGATCCGCGCCTGACCGGCCCGCGGGTCAGCGGGGTCGCGGCGCGCGTGCCTTCGTGGGATCGATGCCCTTGGGGATCGGCAGCGACGCCAGCGACTGCGACACGGAGTCGACCCGCTTGATGACCGCCGACTGGGTCGTCTTGTCGATCTTCTTCGGCAGCGCCTTGATGGTCGGGGCGAGCTTCGCGATCGTCACGTCGCCCTCGCCATGACCGATGTAGATGACCGTCACGGGCACGCCGGAGGCAACCCGCTGCACCTTCGAGCGCTCGTCGTTCACGAGGCGCGTCAAGCGCCCGCGGGCGCCTTCCGCGACGATCACGACCCCGCCTCGACCGACGACGCGGTACACGGCGTCCTGGGTCTTCGGGTTGACGCCCACCGGAGTGTCGTTCGCGGACCAGTTGCGCCCGAGCGAAGTCGAGAGGATGTGACCGGCTGCGCCGGGCATCCCGTCGATCTGCTTGTACATCGCCGAGGTCGACAGCCGGGTCATCGTCATGAGGGAGATGAGGATGCCGAGCATGACGCCGGTGATTCCCCAGATCGTGACGCTCCACCACGCGACGGGCGGGATCAGCAGACCCACGGCAACGCCGGCACCGATGCTGAGCACCAGGATTCCCGCGAGCAGCCAGGGGAGCCAGCGGTACGCCTTCTGCGTGTACGTGTAAAGGGTGCGCAGCTGACGGAAGAAGTTCGGTCGCTTCTCGGGTGCGTTGGTGCGGGCGGACATGCCTCCAGGATACCTTTCGGGCGGCTCCGCCCGTTCCTCCCCAGTGAGCGGGATCGCGGTTCCGTGCGCGGATGAGAAACCAGGGCGGTGCGCGGACTGCTCGCTTGCGACACTCGGCGGGTGTCGATCGAATCCCCCCTCGCGAGCTCCTACCGGATCCTCCGCTCCGTGGCGGCGCCCGCCGACTCGCCGTGGCCCGGCGTCCTCGCGAGTGCACCGGGCGCCGGCAGCGTCCTCCTCGTCGACGCGGAGCTGCTCCCTGACGATTGGCCGGGTTGGAGGGCGGCCCGCGATGGACACGTGCTCGGTCCGGCGGACATCGTCCGACGTGCGGACGGTCACGACGTAGCCCTGCCGGTCTGCACGGAGCGGCTCAGCGATTTCCTCATGCGCCGTGCGGCGACCCCGCTCAGCGCCGGTGAACGGCTCACGCTCGCGGTGAGCGTCGCGCGCGGCGCGCACGAGCTCGCCGCCGGCGGCGCGGATGCCGATTGCCCTGGGACGTGGTGGCTCACCGAGGGCGGTCAGCCCATGCTCGCTGCGCACGAAGGTGGGGAGTCGGCCGTACGCGGGTCGTCTGGCGTCCTCAGCGCCCTCCTCGATGGGGCGGGGAGGATGGCGGAGCCGATCGAGGAGCTCATCGCCGCGCTGACCGATCCCGCGCTGCTCGCCCACACGCTGCCGCGCATAGAGGAGCGGCTGTTCGGCTTGGCCGATCCCGAGCCGCTCGCCACGGCCGTCCTCGCGCCGCGCAGGGTTCGCGACCTCGACGGCCGCACACAAGATCTCCGTCCGGCGACGCCCGGCCACGCCGAGCGCACGGGGCTCGGGCAGACCCTCGCACGGCACATCGATGCGGACTTCGCCGACCTGCTTTCCCGCGTGACCACCGGACTGTGGCGCCGCGTGCAGTCTGCGCCGACGGGGCGGAGCAGACGACCGATCATCGTCTCGCTGTGCATCGCCGCTGCCGTCCTCGCGGCGGGGCTGATGTGGCCGGCGGGTGGCGAAGGACCGGCCACCGCCGAGGTGCCGGCCCATGCAGCGACGGATGCCGCGACCCTTGGCGCGACGGATGCCGCGACCCTTGGCGCGACGGAGACCCCGATCACGACGGCGCCTGCGCCGCTGGATCTTGCGGCCGTCACGTCCGACCTGCTCGCGGAGCGCATCGCGTGCGCCGGAGACGACGCCTGCCTCGCGGGCATTCTGGAGGATCCGTCTGCGGTCACCGCTGCAGGGGCGATCGACCTCCCGACCGATCAGCGCACGGTGACGCTGCTGGACGACTTCGGCGGGGCCGCCGTGCTGCGCGTCGAACCGGTCACCGCGGGTCCGGTCGCGCAGCTCGTCCTGGTGATCCGCACAGATGGAAAATGGCTGCTCCGCGATGTGCACGACATCGCGGAGCAGCCATAGTCAGTTCGGTCAGATGCCGAGATCGGCCTCGAACTGCGCGGCCTCGAGACGGGCCTTGACCGCACCGAGGAAGCGTGCCGCGTCGGCGCCGTCGATGATGCGGTGATCGTACGAGAGCGCGAGGTACACGTAGGAGCGCACCGAGATCGCATCCTTGCCATCGACCTGCACGACACCCGGCTTCTTGACCACGGCGCCGAGGCCGAGGATCGCCGACTGCGGCAGGAACACGATCGGGGTATCGAACAGCGCGCCGCGCGAGCCGGTGTTGGTCAGGGTGAACGTTCCGCCGGCCAGCTCATCGGGCTTCAGCTTGTTGTCCCGGGTGCGCGCAGCGAGATCGGCGATCTCGCGGGCGAACTGCGCGAGATTCTTGCCCCCAGCATCTTTCACAACCGGCGTGAGCAGGCCGCGCTCGGTGTCGACGGCGATCGAGATGTTCTCGCTCGCCGGGTAGACGATGTCGCTGCCGTCGACGGTGGCGTTGACGATCGGGAAGGCCTGGAGAGCCTCGACCGCCGCCACCGCGAAGAACGGCAGGAACGACAGCTTGTCGCCCGTCTTCGACTGGAAATCAGCCTTGACCTTGTCGCGGTACGAGGACAGCTTGGTCACATCGACCTCGACGACAGTCGTGAGCTGCGCGGTCGCCTGCATCGAGGCCACGGCGCGCTCCGCGATGACCTTTCGCAGTCGCGACATGGGCTGGGTGGTCCCGCGCAGCGGCGAGATCTCCACCGGCGCCGGTGCGGCGGGAGCGGGCGCCGCCTCGGCAGGGGCCGGAGCAGCGGCGGCTGCCGCCGCCTGCAGGACGTCTTCCTTGCGGATGCGGCCACCGACGCCGGTGCCGCTGACGGTGCTCAGGTCGACACCCTGCTGCTGCGCGAGGCGGCGCACCAGCGGAGTGACGTAAGAGACCGAGTCCGCGTCGTCGCCCAGTCCATGGGCGGACGGACCAGAGGCAGCGGGCGCTGCCGGCGCAGCCGGAGCGGCGGGGGCGGGTGCCGGGGCAGCAGCGGCCGGAGCCGGCGCGGGAGCGGCGGGTGCGGGAGCGGCGGGTGCCGGAGCGGGAGCGGCGGGTGCCGGAGCGGCGGGTGCCGGTGCCGCGGCCGGAGCCGGTGCGGGCGCTGCCGGAGCGGGCGTCGCGGCGGCATCGCCGATGCGAGCCAGTGCGGAGCCGACGGCGACCGTCTCGTCCTCCTGCACGAGGATCTCCTGGAGCACGCCGGCGAACGGCGAGGGGATCTCGGTGTCGACCTTGTCGGTCGAGATCTCCAGCAGCGCCTCATCGACGGCGACCTCGTCGCCGACGCTCTTGAGCCAGCGGGTGACCGTGCCCTCGGTGACGCTCTCGCCCAGTTCGGGCAGGAGCACCTCCTTGCCGCCGGCGGATGCCGCGGGGGCGGCCTGTGCTGCCGGCTCGGGCTGTGCGGCGGGGGCGGCCTGTTCGGCCGGCTCGGGCTGGGCCTCCGCGGGGGCCGCGGCCGGGGCGGCGGCTTCCTCAGCGGCGGGCGCGGGTGCCTCGGCAGGCGCCGCGGATCCATCGCCGATCTTGGCCAGAATGGCGCCGACCTCGACGGTCTCGTCCTCCTGGACGAGGATCTCCTCGATCACGCCGCTGATCGGCGAAGGGATCTCGGTGTCGACCTTGTCCGTGGAGATCTCGAGCAGCCCTTCGTCCGCCTGGACGGTGTCGCCGACCTTCTTGAGCCAGCGGGTGACCGTTCCCTCGGTGACGCTCTCGCCGAGCGCGGGGAGGACCACGGATGTGCTCATGGGTGTGTCTCCTTCGGAATGCAAATGTCGTGTCTAGCTTAGTGATGAGCTTCAGGGCTCGGGGATCACAGGGCGTGCAGGGGTTTGCCCGCGAGGGCGAGGAAAGCCTCGCCGAGCGCTTCGCTCTGGGTCGGGTGCGCGTGGACGAACGGGGCGATGTCTTCGGGGTGGGCCTCCCACGCGACGGCCAGCTGCCCCTCGGTGATGAGCTCGCCGACTCGATCGCCGATCAGGTGCACGCCCACGATGGGACCGTCCTTGACCCGCACTACCTTGACGATCCCGGAGGTGCCGAGGATCTCGCTTCGGCCGTTGCCGGCCAAGTTGTACTCGTAGGCGACGGTGTGCTCCGCGCCGTGCAGCGCCACCGCCTGCGGCTCGGTGAGTCCCACCGAGGCGAGCTCTGGGCTGCAGTAGGTCACGCGGGGGATCTGCGAATCGGGCACGACCACCGGCGTGCGGCCGGCGATCTCCTCGGCGACGAAGATGCCCTGCTGGAAGCCGCGGTGCGCCAACTGGAGGCCAGGGACGATGTCGCCCACCGCCCAGATGTGCGGGGCGCTGGTGCGCAGCCGCTCGTCAGTGACGACGAATCCTCGTTCGAGCCCGACGCCGGCGGCCTCGTAGCCGAGCCCGTTGGTGGCCGGCCCGCGGCCGACCGCGACGAGCAGATAGTCGGCCTCGAAGGTCTTGCCGTCCTCGAGGGTCACTGTGACGGCCTCGTCCGTCTGCGTCGCCGCGGCGAACCGCACGCCCAGCGAGAAGGCGATCCCGCGCTTGCGGAACGCACGCTCGAGGCCCTTGGACAGCGCGGGGTCCTCGGCGGGGGCGAGATGGGGGAGCGCCTCGATGATGGTGACCTCGGCGCCGAACGATCGCCAGACGCTCGCGAATTCGACACCGATGACCCCGCCGCCGAGCACGATGACCCGGGCGGGGATCTCGTCGAGTTCGAGCGCCTGCTCACTCGTGAGGATGCGGCCGCCGATGTCCAGCCCCGGGAGCGTCCGGCTGTACGAGCCCGTCGCGAGGACGACATCCGTCCCCACGTAGCGATCCTCGCCCACCCGCACGGCCAGCCCGGCCTCGAGTGCTCCCTCGCCGGTGACCGTGGTGATCCCGCGAGCCTTGACCAGCCCTTCGAGCCCGCGGAACTTCTTCGCGACGATGCCCTCGCGGTAGGCGCGCAGGCCGGCCGGGTCGATCGACTCGAACGTGGCGCGAACGCCGACGGATGCCGCGGACCGCGCGTTCTCGGCCACTTCGGCGGCGTGCAGCAGCGCCTTGGTGGGGATGCAGCCGCGATGCAGGCACGTTCCGCCGACCTTCTCCTTCTCGATCAGCGCGACGGTCTTGCCCAGTTCTGCGGCGCGCAGCGCGGCGGCGTACCCGCCGCTGCCGCCCCCGAGCACGACGAGATCGAAACGGTGGTCGACCATCAGACGGCCTGCCCCTCGGTGAAGCGGATCAGCGACCGCACGGTCGCCGCGGTCGGACCCTTGTCGGTGAATCCGAACGGGCCGCCCTTGTTCATGCCGACTCCGGCGATGTCCAGATGCACCCACGGAATGCGCGGCGCATCCGCATCGGCGGAGGTGCGGCCGACGAAGTGCCGGAGGAAAAGGCCGGCGAACAGCGATCCGCCGGCCGGATCGCCGATCTTCGCGTTCGCCAGGTCGGCGATGGGGGAGTCGAGGTCGTCGACCATGTGCGCGGGCAGCGGGAGCTGCCAGGCGAGCTCGCCCGTGTCGCGTGCCGCCTCCAGGTACGTCGCGACCGTGGCGTCGTCGCCCATGACCCCGGCGGTGCGGGTGCCCAGGGCGACCGTGATGGCGCCGGTGAGGGTGGCGACGTCCACGATGACATCGGGATGCTCGCGACTGGCCGCCACGAGGCCGTCGGCGAGCACCAGCCGACCCTCGGCATCCGTATTGAGGACTTCGACCGTCGTGCCGTCGAGCTGCCGGAGGACATCGCCCGGGCGGATCGCACGACCGGACGGCATGTTGTCCGCGATGCACAGCCACGCCGTGACGCGGACCAGGAGCCCGCGCTCGGCGATCGCCCGGAGCACCGCGAGAGCAGTCGCTGCGCCGCACATGTCGTACTTCATGCCGACCATTCCGGCCGCCGGCTTCAGCGAGAGGCCCCCGGTGTCGAACGTGATGCCCTTCCCGACGAGCGCCACGTGGCGCTCCGCACCGGCGGGGGCGTAGTCCAGGCGGACCAGCCGAGGGGGACGGTCCGACCCCTGCCCGACACCCAGGATGCCCCCGTAGCCGCCCTCGGCGAGGGCATGCTCGTCGAGCACCTCGACCTCAACGGGAAGCCCGGCGACCGCCTCGACGGCGCGCGCTGCGAAGTCCGCCGGTCCGAGCCACTCCGCCGGGGTGGAGACCAGATCCTTGACGAGTGCGGCGGCGGAGGCGGCGGAGGTTGCCGCGGCCAGCGCTGCGGGCTCGATCTCCGTCGCAGAGTGCACGATCACCGTGGTCGCCCGAGCCTTCGGCGCCTCCGACTTGTAGCCGCTGAAGCGGTAGCCGCCCAGGGCGGCGCCCTCCGCGGCGGCGAGGGAGAGTTCGGGCGTCGCGTCGACGACGGCGACCGACACTCTCGCGAACCCGGTCAGCAGCCGGATGCCGGCACCGACGGCGTCACGGACGGCTGCGGCATCCGGATCCGCGCCGGTGCCCACGACGGCGAGGGGGAGCGCTGTGCTCTCCGGCGCGTAGACGCGCTGGAACGACGACGCCGCACCGGTGAAGCCGGTGGAGAGGAGCGCTTCGCGCACTCCCGGCCAGTCGGCCAGCGCTGCGGGCGAATCGGAATCGAGGACCGGGAGCGCCAGCAGGATCGCGTCGGCGTCGGAGGATTGAATCGGGACGGTGCTGACTTCGAGGTCGGGAAACGACATGATCTCCATCCTAGGTTTCGATACGCGCCCCTTCGGGGATAACACCATGCCCGCCCCGTGGGGGCGCTACTCAACCCAACGGATACGGGTGTTCGCTGTGAGCGGGACGCCGGTGACCCGCCCGTCGGATGCGCCTCGTACCATGGAGGCATGCCATTGTCCGTGCCCCTCTTCGAGCGTGCCGTGTCGGCGCCGCCGGTACCTGCCGGGCTGCCCCTCGTAATGGCGCTTACGGGCTTCACGGACGCCGGCAGCGCCGTCAGCGGGGTTGTGGACTATCTGCGCGAAGAGCTCGATCCCACCCCGCTCGCCGTCTTCAGCAACGATGTGCTCCTCGACTATCGCGCGCGCCGGCCGGTCGTCTCCTTCGATCAGGACCACCTGACCGACTATCGGCCGCCCCGGCTCGAGCTGTCGCTCGCACACGACGCGCTCGGGCAGCCGTTCCTGGTGCTCGCCGGCTACGAGCCTGATTTCGCCTGGGACGCCTTCACGGCCGCGGTGATCGACTTCGCCACGTCCTACGCCGTCTCCACGATCACCTGGGTCCACGCCATCCCGATGCCGGTGCCGCATACCCGCCCGATCGGGACGACGGTCAGCGGCACCCGGGGGGATCTCACGAGACTTCATTCGGTGTGGCAGCCGCGGACCCAGGTTCCCGCGACCGCCGGCCACCTGCTGGAGTACCGACTCGCCGAGTCCGGCTTCGCCGTCGCCGGGTTCGTCCTGCTCGTGCCGCACTACCTGGGCGACACGGAGTACCCCGCGGCGACTCTTGCCGCGTTCGACAGCATCACCGTGGCGACCGGGCTGGTCTTCTCCGGCGACGACCTGCGCGACCAGAACCGCGAGTACCTCACCAAGGTGGACGAGCAGCTGTCGAACAGCGATGAGCTCGCGCGGATGCTCGTCGGCCTGGAAGAGCGCTACGACGCCTACATGGCCGGATCCACGCTCGCGACCCCGATCATCCACACCGGGGATCTGCCGAGCGCCGATGAACTCGCCGCAGAACTCGAGCGCTTCCTCGCGGGGCATCAGGCGGGCGACGAGGACAAGCGCGGGTCCTGAGCGGAATGCACGGGCCGCCTCGTGCGTTATCACTGATTCATCCCCTCAAGTCCGTTGTGCGCTGACGGATGTGAGATACTGGATGTTCTGACCCGTTGTCAACGTGGTCCTCGAGGCATCTCGTTGGGCTGCGGACTTGACAAGGGTCTTACTAGTGTCCGAAATCCGATCGGGGGGCGTGGGACACGCGCCCGCCGGCGAAAGGCGAAACGTGACCCCGAGCACGAAGACACCCCCCACCCTCGCGGAGGACACTGAGTCCGACGTGACCGGGCAGGCGGAGGTGACCGCCACGGCTGCGAAGCGTCCTACCAGGGCCGCGGCAGCCAAGAAGGCTCCGGCCAAGGCCCCGGCTAAGGCCCCCGCGAAGGCCCCCGCCTCGCGAGCCAAGAAGGCCGTTGCCGACGAGCCAGACGAAGACATCGAGATCGACGCCGAAGTCGAGCTCGAAGACGTCGAGATCGACGCCCCCGACGAGGACGACACCCCCGTGACCCGGCCCGCTGCGCGCGCCAAGGCAGTCGCCGCCGCTGAGAGCGACGCCGAGACGGAGGCCTCCGACGCCGAAGAGGACGACGACGACGAGGACGACAAGAAGCCATCGTTGAGCGAGCCGCTCCCGACCGGTGCGATCGTCATCTCGTCCTCCGACGACGAAGACGTCCCCGTCTACTCGACGATGATCACGGGTGCCACCGCTGACCCGGTCAAGGACTACCTGAAGCAGATCGGCAAGGTGCCGCTGCTGAACGCGGCCGAAGAGGTCGAGCTGGCGATGCGCATCGAGGCGGGTCTGTTCGCCGAAGAGAAGCTGTCGCACATGACGGCTGCCGAGAAGTCGAACCAGCTGGGCCTTGACCTGCAGTGGGTCGCTCGTGACGGGCAGCGCGCCAAGTCGCACCTGCTCGGCGCGAACCTGCGCCTCGTGGTCTCGCTCGCCAAGCGCTACACCGGTCGCGGCATGCAGTTCCTGGACCTCATCCAGGAGGGCAACCTCGGCCTCATCCGTGCCGTCGAGAAGTTCGACTACACCAAGGGCTTCAAGTTCTCGACCTACGCGACGTGGTGGATCCGTCAGGCGATCACCCGTGCCATGGCCGACCAGGCCCGCACCATCCGCATCCCCGTCCACATGGTCGAGGTCATCAACAAGCTCGCCCGCGTGCAGCGGCAGATGCTGCAGGACCTCGGTCGCGAACCTACGCCCGAGGAGCTCAGCCGCGAGCTCGACATGACCCCTGAGAAGGTCATCGAGGTGCAGAAGTACGGCCGCGAGCCGATCTCGCTGCACACTCCGCTCGGCGAGGACGGCGACAGCGAGTTCGGCGACCTCATCGAGGACACCGAGGCGGTCGTTCCGGCCGACGCGGTCGGGTTCACGATGCTCCAGCGCCAGCTCGAGTCCCTGCTCGACTCCCTCTCGGAGCGCGAAGCCGGCGTGATCCGCATGCGCTTCGGCCTCGGCGACGGGCAGCCCAAGACCCTCGACCAGATCGGCGACACGTTCGGCGTCACCCGCGAGCGGATCCGCCAGATCGAGTCCAAGACGATGGCCAAGCTCCGGCATCCGTCCCGCTCGCAGTCACTCCGGGACTACCTCGAATGACCGGCGAGGCCAACGCCGGCAAGGCGCTGACCGTAGACCTCGAAGGCACGACGTTCGCGCGCATCCCGATCAAGACGAGCGTCGTCATGCCCGGAGACGACCTGGACGCGTTCGTGCGCGAATACGCCCAGGACGTCATCCAGCCCGGTGACACGCTGTTCGTGACCGAGAAGATCGTCGCGATCACACAGGGACGCTCGTTCCCGATCGACTCGATCACGCCGCGCAAGCTCGCCTTCTTCCTGTCGAAGTACGTCGTGAAGACTCCGTACGGCATCGGCCTCGGCATGCCCGAGACGATGGAGATGGCGATCCGCGAGTGCGGCACGCTGCGGATCCTCTTCGCGGCCGCGGTCGCAGCGGTGACGAAGGCTTTCGGGCGCAAGGGCGACTTCTACCGGATCGCCGGCGACAAGGCCCGCGCGATCGATGGGCCCACGAGCGGCACGATCCCGCCCTACAACAAGGCAGTCGTGCTCGGGCCGGACCGTCCTCGCGAGGTTGCCCAGCGACTCAAGGCGCTCCTCGGCGGCAAGACCGAGGTCGCCGTCGTCGACATCAACGACATCGGCGGCAACATCCTCGGCTCCACGCTCGACAAGGCGGGGGAGCGGCGGCTCGTGGCGATCCTGAAGGACAACCCGCTCGGTCAGGGCCACCAGTCGACGCCGCTCGGCGTCGTGCGCCCGGCTTAGAACCAACTCCGAAAGGGCAGATTCGCGCCGCGCGAATCTGCCCTTTCGCGTTGCTGGACCTAGAAGCCGATCGCGGCGCGGTAGCGCGCCTTGTGCCCGGTGCGGATGCCGGTTGCGCTCGGCTTGTTCTCGTACACCCCGGCCGCCCAGTTGCCTTCGACGAGCACCGGCCCGTCGGGCGTCACGACGATGTCCCAGCCGACGTACTGGATCTGCGGCACGACCCGGGCGACCTGGTCGACGAACGCGACAACTTCGGCCATGAGCGGCAGCTGGAAGTCCGCGATCCGCACTCCGGACTCCGGGTGGAACTCGTGGATGTGGCCGTGCGAGTCGTAGCCCGCGCCGACGGAATGCCCGTCGTCATCGAGCATCGTGTAGAAGCCGCCGTAGGTCATCTGGTCGCTCACCGCGCCGCGACCGAATTTCTGCGCGACAGCGAGGATGTGCGTCTGCTCGCCGTCGAAGAAGGCCGTCACGCGGGTCGTGTTGACCGTTCCTGGGCACACGGCCGCGAGGTCGGCGTGCTGGACGATGACCTCCTCGATGAGCAGTTCGCCGCGCGTCAGCAGGCCGCGGTGGAAGGCATCCCAATCCTCGATTTCGGCCGCGTGGTAGCGGTGCACCCCGGTGCCGGCCTGTCCGACGGGCTCCTTAGTGACGATGGTGCCCTGGCGCTGCGCGAACGCGCGCACCGCGTCGGCATTGCCGTCTTCGACGACCATCCACTCGCGCCGCAGGTAGTCGGAGAACACCCGGTCGAACTCGACCTTGTCCTGGAAGAGCCCGCGGAACGCAGGGTCGTCGTACTTCTGCGACAGCTGGTTCGACACCGGGTGGGTCATGTACGTCGCACGCTCCGCGCGACCCAGGATCGCGAAGTCGTAGTCGATGTAGTCCTGGAAGCCCACGTTGCGCAGGCCGGCCTGCCAGAGCATGTCGACGACGATCGCCGGAGTCCACTTGCCGTGCTCGACCGACGCCTCCTTGGCACGCTCGAACACGGAGCCGACATCGATGCGACGGGCGCGTCCGGCGAGATAGCGAAGGCGGGGCGCGAGGCCGAGGCCCTGAGAAGGCATGCATGCTCCGGGGTGGGGGACGGGGTCCCGGATAGTCTAGATGGCGTGACTGCGGCGAACCCCGAGACGGCTGCCCCGGCGGCGCATGGGCGACGCAGCGCCCCCGCCGCACGGGTTTCGCGCCGCGCTGTCGCGGCCAACATCGCCCTCGCGATCGCCGGGCACACCGGCCCAGGTCCTCTCCTGGGGGAGGCGCGAGCGGATGCCTGGGGTCATGGCGCGGCGGAGACCATCGCCGCGCTGCACGCGGCCGGCGTCCGCGAGGTACGGGTGGACGCGTCCGCCATTGCGGCGCTCACCGACGCCGGATGCACCGGGCTGACCGTCTCCGGCGAGCCGAACGTCGACCCCGTCACCGTCTTCGGCCTGCCCGGCGGCGCTTCCGGCTCGCGGCCGGCCTTGCGTCTGGGCGGACGGGTGCTCTCGACGAAGCCGCTCCTGCGCGGCGAGGGGGTTTCCTACGGTTACCTGCACCGTGCGGTGGCGGACACCCGCATCGCGCTCATCACGGGCGGCTACGCCCAGGGCATCTCCCGCAGCCTCGGGGGGCGTGCCTCGGTCGTGATCGGCGGAGCGCGCCACCGCATCGTCGGAAGGGTGGCCATGGACGTCTGCGTCGTCGACATCGGCGCTGCGGACATTCCGAGGGGCGCCGAGGCGGTGTTCCTCGGCGACCCGGAAGCGGGCGCGCCGGGAATCGCCGAATGGGTGACCGCGACCGGCCTGAGCGCACCGGAGCTCGTGACGGTCGTCGGACAGCGATCCGTCCGGGGGTGGGCCCCGTGAGCGTCCTCACCGTCGACCTCGACGCGTTCTCGGCCAACCTGCGGACGATCGCCGCGCGCGTCGCTCCGGCGACCCACATGCTCGTCGTGAAGGACGATGCGTATGCGCACGGCCTCGTGCCGATCGTCCGGCGCGCCTGGCGCGACGGCGTCCGCTGGTTCGGCGCCTTCGATGTGAGCACGGGCCGCGCGGTGCGCGAGGAGCTCGGGCCCGATGCCCGGATCTTCGTGTGGGTGATCGGCACGCCCGAGGAGGCCGCATCGGCGGTCGCGGCTCGGCTCGACGTCGGTATCGGCGATGCCACGCTCCTCGAGGACGTGGCAGGAGCGGCGACGGATGCCTCGGCCACCGCGCGCGTGCACCTGAAGATCGACTCCGGGCTGCACCGCAACGGCGTGCGACCCGAGGAGTGGCCGGCGTTCGTGGCCCGCGCACGCGAGCTCGAGCAGGCGGGATCGATCGAAGTCGTCGGGGTGTGGAGCCACATCGCGGAGGCGTCCGACGACGACGATGATGCCGCCCGTACGGTGTTCGATGCGGCGTGCGATGCCGCGCACGCGGCAGGGCTCCGTCCCGCACAGCGGCACCTGGCGGCCAGCGCCGCTGCCTTCGCCCGACCTGAGTTCCGCTGCGACCTCGTCCGCGTCGGAGCGTTCGCCTACGGCATCCGTCCCGCGGACGGCCCGACCGATGCGGACCTGGGCATCCGGCCGATCGGCCGCCTCGAGACGGGGGTGGTCGCGGTCGGCGACGGCACAGCGACGATCGGCATCGGATCGCTCGACGGACTGCCCTCGCCGCTGGCCGGACTGGTCATGGTCTCGACTCCGCAGGGACGACGCCCACTCGTGGACGTCGGTCTCTATGCGAGCACGATCGGCGAATGGGGGGCGGCCCGCGTAGGCGACCTCGTCACGGTGTACGGCGACGCCGACTCAGGGGCGATGTCGGCGACGGACCTCGCCGAGACGATCGGCACCATCGGCGAGGAGATCGCGCTGCGAATCTCGCCGCTGGTGCCTCGGAACTACCGCTGACGTCGGATCAGGCCGATTCGAGCAGGCGAGCGGTCTCGTCGTGCCAGCTGGTGGCGATCGAGCGGAGCTTCTCTTCGTACTTGCGACCGTGGTGAGCGCAGAACAGCAGCTCGCTGCCGTTCACCTCAGCGGCGATGTAAGCCTGGGCGCCACAGGAGTCACAGCGATCGGCAGCGCTCAGACGGTGCTCGAGGACGACACCCGGCTCTGTCGGTGTGGATAGCGTGTTCATCTCTGTGCCCCCTCGGTTGTGCAGAACTCTCGTCAAGATAGAACTCCGTTGCGTGTACTAGATACAACCATGCCCATGTTTCGAGAATGCCGCGAACGGGTGACATTTCGCTGTGCGCGTACCGTGAGCCGTGCGAACGCGTGTCCACCGTGCGCTGTCCTGACCCCCGGATACGCTTGAGGATTGTGACCGCCGAGTACTCCGCTCATCATCTGCAGGTGCTGGAAGGCCTGGAGGCGGTCCGCAAGCGCCCGGGCATGTACATCGGCTCCACCGACTCCCGCGGCCTGATGCACTGTCTGTGGGAGATCATCGACAACTCCGTCGATGAGGCGCTCGGGGGCCACGGCTCCCGGATCGATGTCATCCTGCACACCGACGGCAGCGTCGAGGTGCGCGACAAGGCCCGCGGCATCCCCGTCGACATCGAGCCGCGCACCGGTCTGTCCGGCGTCGAGGTCGTCTTCACCAAGCTGCACGCCGGCGGCAAGTTCGGCGGGGGGTCGTACGCGGCCTCCGGCGGTCTGCACGGGGTCGGGGCATCCGTCGTGAACGCGCTCTCCGAGCGACTCGACGTCGAGGTCGACCGCAACGGCAAGACCTGGTCGATGTCGTTCCACCGCGGCGAGCCCGGTGTGTTCTCGAACGGATCGCCCGACTCCACCTTCACGCCGTTCGAGACGAAATCCGAGCTGCGCGTCACCGGGCGGGCCGCGAAGGGCGTCACGGGCACGCGCATCCGCTACTGGGCGGACCGGCAGATCTTCACGAAGGATGCCGCCTTCAACGTCGACGAGCTGGCGCAGCGCGCGCGGCAGACCGCCTTCCTCGTGCCCGGACTCGAGCTCGTCGTCCGCGACGAACGCCCTTCGACAAGCTCAGGGACCGCAGCGTCCGAGAGCGGCGAACCGCTCGACACGAGCTACCGGTTCGACGGCGGCATCTCGGAGTTCGTCGAGTTCCTGGCCCCCGACTCCGCGGTCACCGACACCTGGCGACTCACCGGCTCCGGCACCTTCACGGAGACGGTCCCGGTGCTGCAGCCGACCGGTGCGATGGTGCCGACCGAGGTCGAGCGCGAATGCCAGGTCGACATCGCCCTGCGCTGGGGAACCGGCTATGACACCGTCTCGCGCTCGTTCGTCAACATCATCGCGACGCCCAAGGGCGGCACACACCAGCAGGGCTTCGAGCAGGGCCTCATGAAGGTGCTGCGCGCCCAGGTCGACCAGAATGCGCGCCGCCTGAAGGTCGGCAACGACAAGCTCGAGAAGGACGACATCCTCGCCGGCATGACCGCCGTGCTCACGGTGCGCGTGCCCGAGCCGCAGTTCGAGGGCCAGACCAAGGAAGTGCTCGGCACCCCGGCGGTGCGCCAGATCGTGAACAACGTGCTCACGAAGGAGCTCACGGCGCGCTTCACCTCGCCCAAGCGCGACGACAAGAACCAGACCGCCCTGCTGCTCGACAAGGTCGTGGCCGAGATGAAGGCGCGCATCTCCGCGCGCACGCATAAAGAGACCCAGCGGCGCAAGAACGCGCTGGAGTCCTCGTCGCTTCCCGCGAAGCTCGTGGACTGCCGATCATCGGATGTCGCGCACTCCGAGCTCTTCATCGTCGAGGGCGACTCGGCTCTCGGCACCGCGAAGCTCGCGCGCAACAGCGAGTTCCAGGCGCTGCTGCCGATCCGCGGCAAGATCCTGAACGTGCAGAAGGCGTCGGTGAGCGACATGCTCTCCAACGCCGAGTGCGCATCGATCATCCAGGTGATCGGTGCCGGCTCCGGCCGCTCGTTCGATCTCGACGCGGCGCGCTACGGCAAGGTGATCCTGATGAGCGACGCCGACGTCGACGGCGCCCACATCCGCACGCTGCTGCTGACCCTCTTCTTCCGCTACATGCGGCCGCTCGTCGAGGCGGGCCGCGTGTTCGCCGCCGTTCCGCCGCTGCACCGGGTGATCGTCATGAACCCCGGCACCAAGCCGAACGAGACGATCTACACCTACAGCGAACCCGAGCTGCATACGCTCCTCGCGAAGGTCACCAAGTCCGGCCGGCGCTGGCACGAGCCCGTGCAGCGATACAAGGGCCTGGGCGAGATGGACGCGGATCAGCTCGCGACGACCACGATGGACCGGGGCGGTCGGCTGCTGCGCCGAGTGCGCCTCGAGGATGCCGAGGGCGCCGGCCGCGTCTTCGAGCTCCTGATGGGCAACGAGGTCGCGCCGCGCCGCGAGTTCATCGTCGAGTCCTCGCACCGCCTCTCGCGGGAAGCCATCGACGCGTAGCACCCCGCCCGCGGGGCTGCCGCGGCCGGTCAGGCGAGCGGGCGGCCGATTGAGCCGATGACCGCGTCGAGGAGCTGCCCCGACGCATCCCGTTTCGCCGTCGCGGCCGGCAGCGTGCGCGTCGAGCCGTCCGGTCCGACCGCGAGTGCGGGAGCTCGGCCGACCCAGGCCAGGGTGAGGCGGCTCTCGCCGCGCAGGAAGGTGTGCGCGCGCACGCCGCCCGTGGCGCGGCCCTTGGCCGGGAACTCCTCGAACCGCGATACCTTGACGCGTCCGGCATCCGTTCCAGGCAGCACGCCGTCGGCGCCGGAGATGGTGACGGCCACGAGATCCTCGCCCTCGGTCACCGCGAAGTGGATGACCGTCGCGCCTGCCGACAGGTTGACGCCCGCCATCCCGCCCGCCGGCGCGCCTTGCGGGCGCACGGCAGCGGCCGGGAAGCGCAGCAGCTGGGCGTCGCTGGTCACGAAGACGAGCTCAGAGCCGTCCGGAGCGGATGCCGCGCCCACGAGCGCATCGCCGGCCTTGAGTCCGATGATCTCCAGCTCAGGCCGCACCGCGAGCGCCGACGGCACGATGCGCTTGACCACGCCGTCGCGGGTGCCGAGGGCGACCGGCGCGTCGTCGTCGAACCGGATGATGCCGATCACACGCTCGTTCTTGTCCTGGATCCCGAGGTAGTCGCGCAGCACGACACCGGCACCGAGCTGCACCGACGCGGGGGGCACCGACGGGAGGTCGACAGGGGTGAACCGGAGCACTCGCCCCGCGGTGGTGACGGCGCCGAGATCGCCTCGGGTCGTCGAGGAGGCCGTGGCCAGGATCGCATCGTGCTTGCTGCGACGCGTCGCCGCGCTGAGCTCCTGCCCCTCGGTGAGGTCGACCCGCACCGCGCGGCCGGTGGTCGACAGCACCACGACGGTGGGGGAGTCCGCGATCTGCAGATCGGGGACGGGCGCACCACGGGTCGGGCGGGGTGTTGCGGGCTTGGCGTTCGTCAGCATCGTGCGCCGGGGCGTGCCGTGCGCGTCGGCGGCCGCTTCGAGCTCGCGGGCGACCTGCGCGCGGATGAGCGCTTCGCTGCCGAGCAGGGTCTGCAGCTCGGCGATCTCCGCCTTGAGCGCGTCGCGCTCGGTCTCGAGCTCGATGCGCGAGAACTTCGTCAGCCGCCGCAGGCGCAGCTCGAGGATGTACTCCGCCTGGACCTCGCTGAGGTCGAAGACCTCACGCAGGCGGGTGCGCGCCTGCTCGCTGTCGTCCGAGGTGCGGATGACCTGGATGACCTCGTCGATGTCGAGGATCGCGATGAGCAGGCCCTCGACGAGATGCAGCCGCTCTTCGCGCCGCGCGAGCCGGTAGCGGCTGCGCCGGGTGACCACCTGGATGCGGTGATCGAGGTAGACCCGCAGCAGCTCCTTGAGCCCCAGCGTCTGCGGCTGGCCTTCGACGAGTGCGACGTTGTTGATGCTGAACGAGTCCTCGAGGGGCGTCAGCCGATACAGCTGGTCGAGCACGGCCTGCGGGTCGAAGCCCGTCTTGATGCCGATGACCAGTCGCAGACCGTGATTGCGGTCGGTGAGATCGGTGACGTCGGCGATGCCGGTGAGGCGTTTGGCCTGTACCGCGTCCTTGATCTTCTCGATGATGCGCTCGGGGCCGACCTGATACGGCAGCTCGGTGACGACGAGGCCGGTGCGTCGGGGTCCGAGCGACTCGATCGCCACCTTGCCGCGCACCTTGAAGGCCCCGCGACCGCGGGTGTAGGCATCCTTCACACCCTCGAGGCCCAGCACGATCCCGCCGGACGGGAAGTCCGGACCCGGCACGAACTCCATCAGGTCGTCGACGGTCGCATCCGGGTTCTCGAGCAGATGGATCGCCGCCGCGACGACCTCGATGAGGTTGTGCGGGGCCATGTTCGTCGCCATGCCGACCGCGATGCCGGTGGCGCCGTTGACGAGCAGGTTCGGGTAGGCCGCGGGCAGCACGGCGGGCTGCTGGAACTGGCCGTCGTAGTTGGGGATGAAGTCGACGACATCTTCGTCGAGGTTCTCGGTGAGGGCGAGCGCCGCGGGCGCGAGCCGGGCCTCGGTGTACCGCGGCGCGGCCGGGCCGTCGTCGAGCGAGCCGAAGTTGCCGTGACCGTCCACCAGCGGCACGCGCAGCGAGAACGGCTGGGCCAAGCGCACCAGGGCGTCGTAGATCGGCGCGTCGCCGTGCGGGTGCAGCTTTCCCATGACCTCGCCGACGACGCGCGCGCTCTTCACGTGCCCGCGGTCGGGACGAAGGCCCATATCGGCCATCTGGTACAGGATGCGTCGCTGCACCGGCTTCAGCCCGTCACGAGCGTCCGGAAGCGCCCGGGAGTAGATCACCGAGTAGGCGTACTCGAGGAACGACCCCTGCATCTCGGTCGAGACGTCGACGTCTTCGATGCGCTCTTCGATGGGGGGAGTGGAGTCGGTGCGGGATGCGGGCATGGCAGTCGGGCCTCGGGTGACGACAGGCCGGCGTCGGAGATTCAGCCGGCGGGGGCCTCCCGCAGGTGTGCGAGACTGGCCCGGATGTCCCTCAGCCTACCCGCGGAGCCGTCCAGGGCCCGGAGCCTCACCCGTGTCGTCCCCGAGCTGATCGCGGCGCTCAACGGGCGTTCGGAGTGGTTCGCGCCGGCCACCAGCGCCGTGCTGTTCGTGGTCGACGGACTCGGCGCCCGCAACCTCGCCGCCCGCGCCGGACACGGCCGCTTCCTCGCCGCAGCGGGATCGAAGAAGGACACCGTACGCACGGTCTTCCCGTCCACGACGGCCGCCGCGCTGACGTCGCTGCTCACCGGGACCGACCCAGGCGTGCATGGCATCGTCGGCTATCGGGTGCGCATTCCCGGCACCGACTCCGCGCCGAACCAGCTGAAGGGCTGGGAGACCGACGGGCTCGACCCGCACGCATGGCAGCGCGCCCAGCCGCTCCTGGAGCGTGAGTCGCTCACCGGTCGGCCGTGCTTCGTCGTGTCCCGACGGGAGTATGTCGGCTCCGGGTTCACCGAGGCGACCCTCCGCGGGGCCACCCTCGTGTCCGCCGACACCATCGCCGAGCGTGCTGAGCTCGCCGCCGACATCGCGGCGCGGCATCCGGGCGCTCTCGTGTATCTGTACGCGCCTGAGCTGGACACGGCGGCGCATCGATACGGCTGGGAGTCCGATGAGTGGGCCTCAGCGCTGGAGACGGTGGATGCCGCGGCCCGCTCGCTCTCTCAGGCTCTCGGAGCGCGCATCGGGGCGGTCGTCACGGCCGACCACGGCATGGTCGACGTGCCACGCGTGAAGCACCTCCTGCTGAGCGACGGGGATGGGCTCACCGACGACGTGCGCATCTTCGGCGGGGAGCCGCGGATGCTGCACATCTACGCCGAGCCCGGCCGCGAGGGCGAGGTGCTCGAGGCGTGGCGCGCATCCGAATCCCATCGCTCCTGGGTGGTCTCACGCGACGAGGCGATCGCGGCGAATCTCTTCGGTGCGGTGGATGCCGGGATTCGCGAGCGCATCGGCGATGTCATCGTGGCTGCTCGGGCCGGCGTCGCCTACTACGACGATCGGCTCGCCGACAAGGCCGCGCAGCGGATGATCGGCCAGCACGGTTCGCTCACGGACGAGGAACGAACGGTGCCGCTCCTCCGCCTGGGCGCGTTCGCCTAATCGTCGCCGCGGGCTCCGAAGACGATCTCATCCCACGAGGGCATCGACGTGCGCCCCTTGCGACGACCGGCGACCTCTGCGACAGCAGGCTGCTCCATGCCGTAGTCGGCCTCGACCTCGAGTTCCCTGGACTGCTCGTCGTAGCCCGGTTCGAGGGCATCGAAAAGCGCCACTGGGGTCTGCCCGCGCGGCTGCGTCAGCTCTTCGACGCCGGGGAGCGGTTCACGCTGCCCGCGGCGGCGGCGCAGGGCCTCGAGGAGGTCTGCGGTCTCCGGGGAGGTGAAGTTCGGCTCGTCCGCGCGCTTGATCGCCGCCTGCTGCACAGCCTGGGTCGTCGGAGCGGGCATGTCGGGACGCTCGAGATCCGCTTCGGGGTCGGGCAGCCGGCGTGGGCCGAACGCGCCGCTGTCGAAGCGGGACTCGTCCTTCTGGGCCGTGGCGTCGAGAGCTCGAAGACGAGGGATGAGCCCGTCCGGGAGGGAACCCTGCCGGGAGAGCTGAATCGCGTCGGCGTTGAGCGGCGAGAGCGTCGACCGCCGAGGCTCGAATCCCCAGCGCGCATCGTGATCGATCTCGTTGGCGGTGAACTCGAGTTTGACGATCCAGCCGGTGGACTCTTTCCAGCTCGTCCAGCGCTCTCCGGAGGAGCCCGCCTCGGCGAGCTTCGACCGCACCGCGGTGCCGAAAGTCGGGTGGCTGTCGCCATCGAGGTCGACGCCGAGCAGCACAGGCACCGCAAGCGCCTGGCCGACGATGTGCTCGCGTTCGGCGAGCACCGGTCCTTCGAATCGCACGATGTCCTCGACGCGCGCACCGAGGAGGCTTGCGACCTCTTCGGCGGACAGGCCCGCACGGATGTGCGCCTGGATCTCGCGCGGACTCGGTCGTTCCGTGGCGCGATCGACGCCGTCGCGTTCTCGACGCACCTTGCGCAGCTCGGCGCGCAGCACGTCGTCGATGGGGAGCGAGAAGCGCTCGCCCGCCTCGGTCGCGAGTACGATCGCTTCGTCCTCGGTTCCGATCACTTTGAGCTGTTCCATGCGAACCGCCCTTCCCGATCCAGCCGTGTGGCCCCATGCTTACACAGCACGTCCGCGCCGACCGGGAATAACCCGGGCGCGCCGCGAGTTTCACGGGTCGCACGGTCAACATCGGACGAGAGCGCATTTGCCAAATGCGCCGAGGTCGTGCAAACTATCGCCCGCCCGCAAGGGCAGGTGACACCAGGATCTCCCGGAAGTAGAGACTTTTACGCAATGGCTACCGATTACGACGCCCCCCGCAAGACCGAAGACGACAGCGAGTCGATCGAGGCTCTCAAGGAGCGTGTTCCCGACAAGCTGTCGGGTGCGGTGGATGTCGAGGACGCCGACAACCCCTCGGGGTTCGAGCTTCCCGGCGCGGACCTCTCCGACCTCGAGCTCGACGTCGTCGTCCTCCCGCCGCAGGAAGACGAGTTCACCTGTGTGAACTGCTTCCTCGTGAAGCACCGCTCGCAGCTCGATCACGAGCGCAAGGACGGACCTATCTGCGCGGAGTGCGCGGCGTAGCAACGGACTGGGCCCGCCGCACCGCCGCCGCAAGGCGGTCGGGCGTGCGGGTCGACAGCGTCCACGCGGGCGTCGGATCGTCGGGATCGGTCACGGGAATCGTGACGAGACCGTCGATCCCGCCGCGGATCACGTGCCACGACCTCGGATCGAGGCCGACCCCGCGCCCTTGGCGCGCGTCGTCTCCGTCGAACGCCGTCGGCTCGCCCAGCAGCTCCACGGGGATGCGGGCTCGGCCGGCGCGAAGCGTGCCGTCCGCCACCGCGATGACGGGGGAGAGGCCGACCAGGAGTGCCACGGTGAGCACGCCGACCGTGATCCCGATGGCCAGCGAGAGCGTGTGATCGATGGGCACGAACACGAGTCCGGCCATGGGGGCGACGACCGCTGCACTGGCGAGAACCCAGAGCGACGGACTCAGTCGCTCGCGGTACCCGGTGCCGGCGATCGTGCCGTCGTTGCGCGCTGTCTTCTGCATTACCCTCGTTGAGTGACTGAAACCGTGGATGTCCTCATTATCGCGCCCGAGGCTCCCGTCTACGCCCACCCCGGCGACGCCGGCGCTGATCTCACCGCGGCCGAGGCGCTGCGTCTCGAGCCGGGCCAGCGTGCCCTCGTCGGCACGGGCGTGCGGATCGCGCTGCCCGATGGCCACGTCGCCTTCGTCGTACCGCGCAGCGGTCTGGCGACCAAGCACGGCATCACGATCGTGAACGCGCCTGGGACGGTCGACGCGGGCTACCGCGGCGAGATCAAGGTCACACTCTTGAACACGGATGCCGAGCACGCGTACGACATCGCCGTCGGCGATCGCATCGCACAGCTGATCGTCATGCCGGTGCCGAGGGCCCGCTTCATCCCGGTGGAGGAGCTGCCCGACAGCTCGCGGGGCGAAGGCGGATTCGGCTCGACCGGCTACCAGAAGGACGGAGCACAGTCATGACCGACGCCACTTCAGGGGGAGTGCCGGATCCGGACGAGAGCCCCGTCGCCCTCGACCGGGAGCAGGCCGGACCTTTCGACGAGTCGGAAGCGAATCCCGTCCGCCCCTACATCGACCTCGGCGGCATCAAGATCCTTCCCCGTGAGGGGCTCAACCTCCGCCTCGAGGTGGAGGAGCAGACCAAGCGCATCGTCGCGGTCGGCCTGGACTACGCCGGTTCGACCCTGCAGGTGCAGCCCTTCGCGGCACCCCGCACGACCGGTCTGTGGGACGAGACCCGAGATCAGATCCGCCAGCAGATCCGCCAGCAGGGCGGCCGCGTCGAGGAGCGGGAGGGCCCCCTGGGCGCCGAACTGCTCGCCGAGGTTCCGGTCGCCGGCGCGGACGGTTCCAGCGGCAAGCGGCTCGCCCGCTTCATCGGCGTCGACGGCCCGCGGTGGTTCCTGCGCGGAGTGATCGGCGGCGCCGCGACGGCGGACGTGGATGCCGCGGCTCAGGTCGAAGACCTGTTCCGGTCGATCGTGGTCGTGCGCGGCGGCTCGCCGATGCCGCCACGGGACCTCATCCCGCTGAAGATGCCGGCCACTCCGGGGACGGCGTGACCGACGACCCGAGCCGCGACGCCGGTTCGGACGCGGAAGCCACCCCGGCAGCCTCGGAGCTGATCGGCGCCGCGCTCGGCGGGGCGGCGCGGCGGGCCGGCCTGGATCCGGCATCCGAAGCGAGCACCGGCCACGTCGTATGGCGGTCGATGGGCGGTTGGCGCGGGGTGCTGGAGTCGGTGCTGCCGACCCTCGTCTTCGTCGTCACCTACACCGTCACGATCGACCCGGAGACCCACCAGGGCGACCTGTGGCTCGCCCTCATCCTCTCGGTCGGCCTCGCGGTGGTCTTCACCGCCATCCGTCTCATCATGCGCTCGCCCGCGAGCGCCGCCATCGGCGGGCTGATCGCAACGGGAGCGGCGGCCGGACTGGCACTGTGGACCGGTCGCGCGGCCGACAACTTCCTCTTCGGGCTCGTCACCAATGCGGTGTACGGCACGGCCTTCCTGGTCTCGGCGATCATCGGCTGGCCGCTCATCGGCCTCATCGGCGGATGGCTCATGGGCGAGGCGACCGCGTGGCGCGAAGACCGCCGCAAGCGCCGGGTCTACTTCTGGCTCACGATCGCCTGGGCGGGCCTGTTCTTCCTGCGCCTCGCCGTCGAGCTGCCGCTCTACCTCGCGAACGACGTCACGACGCTCGGAACCATGAAACTTATCCTGGGGCTGCCCCTCTTCGCGCCGCTCGTCGCGGTGACCTGGCTCGCGGTGCGGGCGCTCTATCCCCGCGCCAAGGACTGATACATTTATCTTGACATCAAGATAAATTCTCCCGTCGCGGATAAGGCCAGCCTCACTAGCCGAGGGTGCACCAGCGGGGGAAGATGGGGAAGGTCGGATCCGGAATCCGACCACTCCGCCGCCGACGAAGGAGACACGCGTGTCCACGGTTGACAGCTTCGGTGCCAAGAGCACCCTGACGGTCGGCAGCACCGACTACGAGATCTTCCGCATCGACAAGGTCGCGGGCTACGAGAAGCTGCCCTTCAGCCTCAAGGTCCTGCTCGAGAACCTGCTGCGCACCGAAGATGGCGCGAACGTCACGAAGGAGCAGATCGAGGCGCTCGGATCGTGGGATGCCGCGGCCGAGCCGAACACCGAGATCCAGTTCACGCCCGCCCGGGTCGTGATGCAGGACTTCACCGGCGTTCCCTGCATCGTCGACCTCGCCACCATGCGTGAAGCCGTCGCCGCACTGGGTGGCGACGCCACCAAGATCAACCCGCTCTCGCCGGCCGAGATGGTCATCGACCACTCCGTCATCGCCGACCTGTTCGGCACCGAGAACGCCCTCGAGCGCAACGTCGAGATCGAGTACGAGCGCAACGGCGAGCGCTACCAGTTCCTGCGCTGGGGCCAGACCGCGTTCAACGACTTCAAGGTCGTCCCCCCTGGAACGGGCATCGTCCACCAGGTCAACATCGAGCACCTCGCGAAGGTCATCTACGACCGGACCGTCGGCGGCGCGCTCCGCGCCTACCCCGACACCTGCGTCGGCACCGACTCGCACACCACGATGGTCAACGGACTCGGCGTGCTGGGCTGGGGCGTCGGCGGCATCGAGGCCGAGGCCGCCATGCTCGGCCAGCCCGTCTCGATGCTCATCCCGAAGGTCGTCGGCTTCAAGCTCTCCGGTGCGATCCCGACCGGCGTCACCGCGACCGATGTCGTGCTGACGATCACGGACATGTTGCGCAAGCACGGTGTGGTCGGCAAGTTCGTCGAGTTCTACGGCGAGGGCGTGGCATCCGTCCCGCTCGCCAACCGCGCCACCATCGGCAACATGAGCCCGGAGTTCGGCTCCACGGCGGCGATGTTCCCGATCGACAGCGTGACCGTCGACTACCTCCGCCTGACCGGCCGTGACGAGCAGCAGCTCGCGCTCGTCGAGGCGTACGCCAAGGAGCAGACGCTCTGGCACGACGCGTCGCGGGAGCCCGTGTTCAGCGAGTACATGGAGCTCGACCTCTCGACGGTCGTCCCGTCGATCGCCGGTCCGAAGCGCCCGCAGGACCGCATCGTGCTCTCGAACGCCAAGCAGCAGTTCGAGAGCGATCTCCTGAACTATGCGGAGGTCGACCACGACCTGGTCGATCTCGAAGGCTCCGAATCGTTCCCGGCATCCGACCCCCCGGGCAACTCGCCCGAGGAGGAGTACAGCCAGCACCAGCATCACCACCACAGCCATGCGCCGGCCACGGCGTCGAAGCCGACGCCGGTGACGCTGGCGGACGGCGAGAAGTTCGTGCTCGACCACGGCGCGGTCACGATCGCGGCGATCACCTCGTGCACCAACACGTCGAACCCCTCCGTCATGCTCGCCGCGGGCCTCCTCGCCCGCAACGCGGTGAAGAAGGGCCTGAAGGCCAAGCCGTGGGTCAAGACCACCCTCGCGCCGGGCTCCAAGGTCGTCACCGACTACTACGAGAAGGCCGGCCTCACCCAGGACCTCGAGGACCTCGGGTTCTACACGGTGGGCTACGGCTGCACCACGTGCATCGGCAACTCGGGACCCCTCATCGAGGAGGTCTCGGCGGCGATCAACGAGAACGACCTCGCCGTGACCGCCGTGCTCTCGGGCAACCGCAACTTCGAGGGCCGGATCAACCCGGACGTGAAGATGAACTACCTCGCCAGCCCGCCGCTCGTGATCGCGTACTCGCTCGCGGGCTCGATGAACTTCGACTTCGAGGTCGACGCGCTGGGCACCGACCAGGACGGCAACGACGTGTTCCTGCGGGACATCTGGCCCGACTCGGCCGAGGTGCAGGCGACGATCGACTCGTCGATCAACAAGGAGATGTTCACGCACCAGTACGCGAGCGTGTTCGAGGGCGACGAGCGGTGGCGCACGCTGCCGACGCCGACCGGCGACGTGTTCGAGTGGGACGACGCGTCCACCTATGTGCGCAAGCCCCCGTACTTCGACGGCATGACGATGGAGCTGACCCCGGTCGCCGATATCGCCGGTGCCCGCGTCATGGCCACGTTGCTGGACTCGGTCACCACCGACCACATCAGTCCGGCCGGCAACATCAAGGCAGACAGCCCCGCCGGTCAGTATCTGGCCGAGCACGGCGTCGACCGCAAGGACTTCAACTCGTACGGCTCGCGCCGTGGCAACCACGAGGTGATGATCCGCGGCACGTTCGCGAACATCCGCCTAAAGAACCAGCTGGTGCGCGCGGTCAACGACGGCGCCGAGGTCGAGGGTGGACTCACCCGCGACTTCACCCAGGCGGGCGGTCCGCAGTCGTTCATCTACGACGCGAGCCAGAACTACCAGGCTGCCGGCGTCCCGCTCGTGATCTTCGGCGGCAAGGAGTACGGCTCCGGCTCGTCGCGTGACTGGGCGGCGAAGGGAACGAGCCTGCTCGGCGTCAAGGCCGTCATCACCGAGAGCTTCGAGCGCATCCACCGCTCGAACCTCATCGGCATGGGCGTGGTGCCCTTGCAGTTCCCTGCGGGGGAGAGCTGGGCTTCGCTCGGCCTCGACGGCACCGAGATCGTCTCGATCGCCGGCCTCGAGGAGCTCAATGAGGGCGTCACGCCGAAGACCGTCACGGTCACGGCCGCCCCCAGCGAGTTCTCGGCGCCCGGCAAGGAGACTGTCGAGTTCGAGGCTGTCGTGCGAATCGACACGCCCGGCGAAGCGGACTACTACCGCAACGGGGGCATCCTCCAGTACGTCCTGCGCAGCCTGGTCTGAGCACACCAGCGAAGGGGCCGGGGGCATCCCCGGCCCCTTCACCATGCAACCGCCCAGGTAGACTGGGACGTGAATCGTCGGCGGGGAAGGGAGCAGGGATGTCGCTTCTCTCGTCGATCTCCGGCCCGCGCGACCTCGACGCGCTGTCGATCGAGCAGCTGACCCAGCTCTCCGGCGAGGTGCGCGAGTTCCTGATCGAGAACGTCGCGCGCACCGGTGGCCATCTCGGCCCCAACCTGGGCGTGGTCGAGCTGACGATCGCCCTGCACCGAGTGTTCGACTCGCCGAACGATCCCATCATCTTCGACACCGGGCACCAGTCGTACGTCCACAAGCTGCTCACGGGCCGCCAGGACTTCTCGCAGCTCCGTGCCCGCGGTGGCCTCGCCGGGTACCCGCAGCGCTCCGAGAGCCCGCACGACGTGGTCGAGTCATCGCACGCGTCGAGCTCACTGAGCTGGGCGGACGGAGTCTCGCGCGCGCTGATCCGCACGGGCCGGCGCGACCGCCACGTCGTCGCGGTGGTCGGCGACGGCGCCCTCACGGGCGGCATGACGTGGGAGGCGCTCAACAACATCTCCGATGACAACGATCGCAACCTCGTGATCGTCGTCAATGACAACGGCCGCTCGTACGCTCCGACGATCGGCGGCATGGCGCGGTATCTCAATCGGGTCCGCACCGCAGGCGGCTACGAGCTGCTGCGCCGAAACTCCGACACGCTGTTCGGCAAGTTCGGCCCTGCGGGACGCGCGATGTACCGCGGCGTCCGGGGTGGAACGCACGGCTTCCTCAGCCGCTTCACGAACAACGAAGCCCTCTACTCCAACCTCGACATCAAGTACCTCGGTCCGGTCGACGGCCACGACCTGCGCATGCTCATCGAGACGCTCGAGCTCGCCAAGGAGTATGGCGCTCCCGTCATCGTCCACGCCATCACCGAGAAGGGGAGGGGCTACGAGCCCGCTCTGCTCGATGAGGCCGACCAGTTCCACGCCGTCGGGCGCATCGACCCGGTGACCGGCGGCGCGCTCGGCGCCGCTGCCGGCACCTCCTGGACCGACGTCTTCGCCGAGGAGCTTCCGCTGATCGCGGAAGATCGCGACGACATCATCGCGATGACCGCGGCGATGCTCCGCCCGACCGGGCTGCTGCCCTTCTCCCAGCGCTTCCCCGACCGCGTCTACGACGTCGGCATCGCCGAACAGCACGCCGTCGCTTCGGCCGCCGGCCTGGCCTATGGCGGCCTGCATCCCGTCCTGGCGATTTATGCGACGTTCATGAACCGTGCCTTCGATCAGGTGCTGATGGATGTCGCGCTCCACCGTGCCGGCGTGACGTTCGTGCTCGATCGGGCCGGTGTGACCGGCCCGGATGGCCCGAGTCACCACGGCATCTGGGATCTGGCGATGCTGCAGCTCGTCCCGCACATCCGCATCGCCGTGCCCCGCGACGCGGAGCGGCTTCGCGAGGAGCTGCGCGAGGCCGTCGCGGTCGGCGACGCCCCCACGGTGATCCGCTTCCCCAAGGGCAGCGTCAGCCCCGACCTGCCCGCTGTGGAGCGCCTCGCAGACGGTGTGGACGTGCTCGTTCGTTCCGATGCGCAGGACGTCCTGATCGTGGGCATCGGCCCGATGGCGCACCTCGCCGTCGACGTCGCCGAGCGGCTGCGTGCGCAGGGCATCGGCGCGACCGTCGTCGACCCGCGCTGGGCCATTCCGGTGCAGCCGTCCATCGTGCAGCTCGCGGCATCCCATCGCCTCGTCATCACGATCGAGGACGGCATCCGAGTCGGCGGCATCGGCACACGCGTGCGTCAGGTGCTGCGCGAAGCCGGCGTCGACACCGCGGTGGACGAGCTCGGCGTGCCCGACGAGTTCATCGCCCACGCATCCCGGGAGCAGATCCTCGCGGATGCCGGACTGACGGCGGCGAAGATCGCCCAGGACGTCGTGGCTCAGGTACTCGGCACCCGCATCCCGGTGGCGCGGCCGACCACCAGCGAGCTGTCGACGCTGTCCGAATGGGCCGCGCGCCGCGACGGCTGACGCTGCCGGCGTCCCTGAGTGTCCCGGGCAGTCCGTGAGTGTCCCCGGCGGTCCCTGAGTCTCCCAGGCGGTCCCTGAATGTCCCAGGCGGTCCCTGAGCTTGTCGAAGGGCCGCCGGACGCTTCGACAAGCTCAGCGACCGGCGGCCCTTCGGGGGGACTCAGCGCGCGATGCCGCGGATCGGGGGATGGTGGAAGGTGTCGCCGGTCGCGCGCTCGGAGGCGCCCTCACGGTCGAGGTAGGGCGATGCCCCGCCGTCGATGAACGGCCACCCGGCACCGAGGATCAGGCAGAGGTCGATGTCCTCGACGGCGGGCACGACGCCCTCCTCGAGCATGATCGAGATCTCCTTCGCGAGACCGTCCTGCACGCGGTGCAGGATCTCCGTCTCCGACGCCGGCGATGAGCCGACGGCGCCCTTGAGCACCTTCTCAGCGGCCTTCGACCAGCCGGTGACGCGGCCGCTCTTGTCCTTCTCCACGACCTCGGTCAGCTCGGCGAGCTGGTGGAAGTTCTCCGATGCGAAGAACCGCTCGGGGAACGCGTGCGCCATCGTGTCCTGCACGTGGGCGGCGACCTTCCAGCCGACCAGATCGATGAGCTGGAACGGCGTCATCGGCAGCCCGATCGGCGCGAACGCCTTCTCGACGGTCAGCAGGGGAGTGCCTTCGTAGACCGCCCGCGCCGCTTCGCCCATGACCTTGGCGAGCAGCCGGTTCACGACGAAGCCCGGCGCGTCGGCCGTGAGCACGGCGTTCTTGCCGAGACCCCTCGCGACGACGAAGGCGGTCGAGAGCGCGGCATCCGTCGTCTGCGGCGTCTTGACGATCTCGATGAGCGGCATGACGGCGACCGGGTTGAAGAAGTGGAAGCCGACGAGACGCTCGGGGTGAGCGAGCTTCGCGCCGATCTCCTCGACCGACAGCGACGAGGTGTTGGTCGCGAGGATCGCGTCCTCGCGGATGATCCCCTCGATCTCGCCGAACACCTGCTGCTTGACGCCGACCTCTTCGAAGACGGCTTCGATGACGAAGTCGCAGTCCGCGTATTCGCTCTTGTCGGTCGTGCCGCGCACGAGGGCGCGGAGCCGGTTGGCCGCGTCAGCGTCCAGGCGCCCCTTGGCCTCGAGCGACCCGATCTCGTCGTGGATGTAGGCGAGGCCCTTGTCGACGCGGGCCTGGTCGAGGTCGGTGATCAGCACCGGCACCTGCAGCTTGCGGACGAACAGCAGCGCGAACTGGCTCGCCATCAGACCGGCGCCGATGATCCCGACCTTCGTGACCTTCGTCGCCAACGCCTTGTCGGGGGCGCCGACGGGCCGCTTCGCGCGCTTCTGCACGAGATCGAAGGCGTACATGGATGCCGCGAACTGATCGCCGGTCACGAGTGCGGCGAGGGCTTCGTCTTCACGCGCGAACCCTTCGGCCTTCGTGCCGCTCTTGGCCTTGTCGAGCAGCTCGAGCGCGGCGTACGGGGACTTGGGCATCGTGCCGATGCGGCTCTCGAGCATCGAACGGGCCATCTTGATCGCGATGGGCCACTTCGTGAGGCGCTCGATCTTGCCTGGTTCATTCCTGCGAACAACCCTCACGGAGCCGCTCAGCACCCCGTCGGCCCACTTCAGGGAGTCCTCGAGGTAGTTAGCCGCAGGGAAGATCGCGTCGAAGATGCCGAAGTCGAACGCCTGCTGCGGCTTGAGCATCCGGTTCTGCTTGAGCGGGTTCGAGATGACGACCTCGAGCGCATTCTCGATGCCGATGAGGTTCGGCAGCAGGTACGCGCCGCCCCAGCCCGGGATGATGCCGAGGAACACCTCGGGAAGCGCCACCGCCGCGGCCGAGGCATCCACCGTCCGATAGCTCGAGTTCAGGGCGATCTCGAGCCCGCCACCCAGTGCGAGTCCGTTCACGAAGGCGAACGACGGTACGCCGAGGCCCTCCAGCTTGCCGAACACGTGGTGGCCCAGCTGGGCGATCAGTCGGGCGTTGTCGGCCGAACCGAGGCGCGAGATGTCGCTGAGGTCGGCGCCGGCGGCCAGGATGTACTGCTTCCCGGTGATGCCGACGGCCTGGATCTCGCCAGCGGCCGCGCGCGCCTTGAGGATGTCCAGCGCCGCGCCGAGCTCTTTCAGGGTGGTCGGGCCCAGCGTGTTCGGCCTGGTGTGGTCGCGGCCGTTGTCGAGGGTGAGCAGCGCCAGGACCTTGCCGGAGGCGAGGCGGATGTCGCGCACGCGCGAGTGGGTGATGACCTCTCCCTCGGCGAGGGCGGCGAGGGGCGAGAAGTCGATGTCGGAGTACTGGTCCGCAGGGGTGTTGGTCATTGCGGGCGCGCTCACTTCTTCTTCTTGCCGTTGTAGTGGGGCTTCTTGCCGTTGTAGTGGGGGTTCTCCCAGATGACCGAGCCGCCCTGGCCGAGTCCGACGCACATCGCGGTGAGGCCGTAGCGGACGTCTGGGCGCTCGGCGAACTGCGCGGCGAGCTGGATCATGAGCCGCACGCCGGAGGCTGCGAGCGGGTGTCCGAGGGCGATGGCCCCACCCCACTGGTTGACGCGCGGATCGTCGTCGGCGATGCCGAAGTGGTCGAGCAGCGAGATGACCTGGATCGCGAAGGCCTCGTTGAGCTCGAACAGGCCGATGTCGTTGATCGTGAGGCCGGCCTTGGCCAGCGCCTTCTCGGTCGAGGGGATCGGTCCGATGCCCATGATCTCGGGCTGCACACCGGCGAAGGCGAACGACACAAGCCGCATCTTGGGCTTCAGCCCGAGCTCCTTGACGGCGCTGCTGCCGGCGAGGAGCGACATCGTCGCGCCGTCGGTGAGCGGGGACGACGTGCCCGCCGTCACCCGACCGTGCGGCCGGAATGGCGTCTTCAGAGCGGCGAGGTCGTCCATGGTGGTCTGCGGTCGGCGGCCCTCGTCCGCGGTCGCGAGACCCCACGCGCCCTCGGCATCTTTGATCGCGACGGGGACCAGGTCGGGCTGGAACTTGCCGTTGTCGTACGCCGCCTGCGCCTTGTGCTGGCTGAGCATGCCGAAGCGGTCGGAGCGCTCCTTGGTGAGGTGCGGGAAGCGGTCGAAGATGCGCTCGGCGGTCACGCCCATGTTGAGCGCCCCCGGGTCGACCATGCGCTCCGCGACGAAGCGGGGGTTGGGGTCGGCGTTGGTGCCGATCGGGTGATGCCCCATGTGCTCCACACCGCCGGCCAGGGCGATGTCGTACATGCCGACGCCGATGGATGCGGCCATCGTGGTGACGCTCGTCATCGCACCCGCGCACATGCGGTCGATCGCGAACCCGGGCACGGTCTGGGGGAGACCCGCGAGAATCGCCACGCTGCGGCCGAGGGTGAGTCCCTGATCGCCGGTCTGCGACGTCGCCGCGATGGCGACATCGTCGATGCGCTCCTTCGGCACGCCGGAATTGCGCTCCATGAGTCCGATGGTGGCCTTGACGGCCAGGTCATCCGATCGCGTGTTCCAATACATGCCCTTTTCGCCGGCGCGCCCGAACGGTGTGCGCGCGCCATCGACGAAGAAGACGTCCGAGATCTCGGCCACTCTGCCTCCAGAAGTTGTTGTGTCGAAAGCCTAGGAGGGCGGTGACAGGCCCCGGAATCGGGTGGCGGAAACCTACGACGGCGGTTCGAGCGCCTCCGGAACGGCTTGCACGGATTCGACAAACGCATCGGCGATCATCTGTGCAGTTTCCGCAATCTGCCAAGGGCGGGCGCCGAGGTCGGCGAGTGCCTGTCCGACCCCTTCCGCGGTCACGGGCTCAGGCGGACTCCACGCCACACGGCGCAGCAGCTCCGGCGTGAGCAGATTCTCGGTCGGCATCGCAAGCTGCTCCGCGTGCGCCTCGACGACGGGCCTCGCGGCCTTCAGCCGCTTGTCGGCGGCCGGGTTGCGGTCGGCCCACGCCCTCGGCGGCGGGAGGGAGTCGCCCCCGGTGCCGCGCTCCGGGGGAAGATCGGTCGCGGCGCGACCCTCCTCGAAGGCGGCCCACCAGCGATCCAGCTGGCTGCGGCTCGCGCGGCCGTTGAACTCCTTGACGCGGGCGAGATCCTGTTTGGTCGCGGGGTCGGCGAGCACCGCGGCCACGAGTGCACGGTCGGGCACCAGACGACCCGGTGCCACGTCCTCGGCGCGGGCGAAATCCTCCCGGGAGATCCACAGGGCACGCGCCACGGCCAGGGCTCGACGACCGCGCACCGTGTGCAGGCCGCTGAGCCGACGCCACGGGTCGGCGGGAACGGGTTTGGGGAGGCGGGTGCGGACCGCCTCGAACTCCTCGGCGGCGAAAGCCACCTTGCCCTGCTCGACCAGGTCGGCCGCCAGCACGTCACGGACGTCGATGAGGTGTTCGACATCGAGCGCGGCGTATTCGAGCCAGGCCTGCGGCAGGGGACGCGTCGACCAGTCGGATGCCGAGTGCGCTTTGGCGAGCGTGATGCCGAGAGTCTCCTCGACGACGGCCCCGAGGCCGACCCGCTCGCGTCCCAAGAGGCGCGACGCCAGCTCGGTGTCGAAGATCGACGGCGGCAGCAAACCGATCTCACGCAACGACGGGAGGTCCTGGCTCGCGGCGTGCAGCACCCACTCCACGTCGCCGATCGCGGCCTGAAGCGCGGTGAAATCGCCGATCGCCGGCGGGTCGAACAGGAAGCCGCCTGCCCCGCGCCGGAAGACCTGCACGAGGTACGCACGCTGGGAGTACCTGAAGCCCGAGGCGCGTTCGACATCCACCGCGACCGGACCGGAGCCGGCAGCCAGCAGCTCCGCGGCCGCGCGCAGCCCCTCGACGTCGTCGATGACCAGATATTCAGCCACGTGCGACCCTGCGTGAACCCAACACGGTGATCCCCTCCGACCCCGGCGGGAGACCCGCCAGCATGCAGACCAGTTCTGCCCAGGCCTGCACATGGGCGACGACGTCGCCCGATGGCGACCACGATGCCCGCAATTCGATCTGCGCGCCATCCCCTTCGGATGCCAGCGAGCCGAACCCCTTGGAAAGGGTCTTGGTCGCTGTTCCCGATGCAGCATCGTAGCCCGCGCCGCGGGAGGCGAGCGCGTCGACGAGCCACGACCACGCCACATCCGCCAGCAGCGGGTCCACCCCGATGTCGGGTTCTAGGGGCGCCTGGGCGAAGCAGACGATGCGCCACGGACCTCCCCACTGCGGTGGTTCGGCGGGGTCGTTGAGGAGGATGAACCGGCCGGTGCCGTATTCCGAATCGGCGCCCGAGGCGTCCGGACGAACGTCGGCGGCGAGGGCGAGGGCGAACGGCGCGAGGCCGGTCGGCGCGGGGATCTCACGCACCACGAGATCGTCGCGGAACTGCGTCTCCTTCACCAGCGCAGCGGCACGCTCGAAGGCGGCGGGTGCCGCCGGAGGAGGATGCTCAGCCACGCGGACAGACTAGAGTGAGGGCTCGATGGTCAATCCCAGGCGCGCCGAGGCCCGCGGCGCATCCGCCTCTCTCGAGGCGGGAATCCGGGCCGCGCTCGTCACGATCGGTTTCGGTCTGACCGGCGTGCTCGCCGTCTTGAGCGTCCTGTCGGTGCGGATCGCACGGAAGGTCGTGACGCCCGGCGGTCGCGTCTCCGACACGAAGATCGTGTCGCTCGACACCGCTGCTCAGACGATCACGCTGTCCCGTACACCCGACACCGCGCTGCCCGGGCGATACGGCCTCTTCACCGATGGCACCGCCTCGTATGTGAAGCTCGGCTCGGTGCTCGCTCAGGACGGCGACACGGTCAAGCGGAAGCTGCTCACGCACATCGGGGTCGACGCGAGCATCTCGTCGGAAGCCGCCTTCAGCGGCTGGTACTACGCCGATCCAGAGGAGCTGCAGCTTCCGTTCACCCCCGAGCTGATCGGCTCCGCCGTGGGTCCGTGCCCGGCCTGGCTCTTCCCGGCGGGAGACTCCAGTGACCTCTGGGTGATCCAGGTGCACGGCCGCGGTACGACCCGCAGCGAATGTCTCCGCGCCGTCCCGGTGTTCCACGCCCTCGGGATCACGACCCTGGTCGCGTCCTACCGCAACGACGGCGACGCCCCGCGCAGCCGAACGGGGACCTACGCACTCGGCGCGACGGAGTGGCGCGACATCGATGCCGCCGTGGGGTTCGCCCGGCGGCGGGGGGCGCGGCGGGTGATCCTCATGGGCTGGTCCATGGGCGGTGCCATCGTGCTGCAGGTCGCACTGAACTCGGCTCATCGCGACATCCTGGTCGGGCTGATCCTCGAGTCGCCCGTCATCGATTGGCGCGTGGTGCTCGACCATCAAGCGCGCCTGCTGAGGCTTCCCCACCTGGTCGCCGGCATGGCCATCGGCGCATTGCGGTCGGAGTGGGCAACCCCGGTGGTCCGCACCGGCGCGGCCATCCCTTTCGACCGGCTCGACGTGGTCGCGCGCGCCGCCGAGCTGCAGCATCCGATCCTCATCCTGCACAGCGACGACGACGGATTCGTGCCGTCGGATGCCTCGCACGACCTGGTCGTCGCGCGGCCGGACCTCGTCGAGATGCAGGTCTTCGACGTCGCCCGGCACACGAAGCTGTGGAACTACGACCAGGCGCGCTGGTCGACGAGCATCGGCTCCTGGCTGGAACGCCAGGGGATCACCGCCGTGCCCGCAGACGCAGATAGCTGAACCCGGCCTCGTCGACCAGCACGCCAGTCGGCTCGGTGTCCGGCCGCGCGTCCAGTCGCAGGAACGGCTGTGCGACCGGCTCGATCGACGGAGCGACAGTGATGCAGTATTCGTCGATCACGCCGGCTGCCGCGAACTGGGACGCCAGAGAAGGGCCGCCCTCGCACACGACCCGCCGAAGGCCGCGCTCGGCCAGTGCGGCGAGGATCGCCGAGGGCGACATCCGCTCGTCTCCCGGTACCGCCACGATCTGCACGCCATGCGACACCGCGTCGGCGCGGAGCGCGTCGGCTCGGGACGCCGGGCAGACGATCAGCACCCGATCGGGCGAGGCGCCCTCAGCCAGCGTGAGCCGGTGACCCTCGAGGTCTCCCGACGCGGTGACGATCGCGAGCCGGGTGCTGCGCGGGACGATGTAGCCCTCCGCGCGCACACTCTGCGCGCCCACCACGACGACATCGGCGGCCGCGCGGATCACGCCGAGGATGGTCCGGTCGGTGCGGCTGGTCAGTGTGTCGCTCGTACCGTCCGACCCGGACGCCGCCCCGGTCAGGCTCGTGATCATATTGAGCCGCACGTATGCCTCGTCGGCGCGCGCGTACCGATCGGCGAGCCACGCGCGGCCCGCCTCGGTCGCGACATCCTGGCGATCGAGTGTCGCCGGACGCACCTCGGTGACGATCATCGCGTCGGGGGAGTGGGCTGCTTGGCCCGAACCTGCCGCTTGGCCCTCAGCAGCATGCCGGTCATCCCCGAGATGCGCAGGGGGCTGACGGCACGGGTGAGGCCGATGCTCTGCGGGAAGTCGTCGGGGATGCCGAGCACCTCCGAGACGGTGAGGCCCGAGATGCCCTGGACGAGGATGCTCGCGAAGCCCCGGGTCGTCGGCGCCTCCCGAGGCGCCGTGGCGTGCATGGCGACCCGCCCGTCCGCGTCGACATCGATCACGATGTAGACGGGAGACTGGCACTCCACGACGCGTTCACACAGTTCCGGGTGGCCGTCGTACTCCGCCGGGATGGCCGGGAGCTCCTCGGAGAATTCCAGCAGGAGCTGCAGCCGGTCGGGCTCATCGAGCTCGAGGAAGTCGTCGCGGATGCCGGCGAGGGAGTCGGGAAGGTGTGATTCGGACATCACCTTCAGTTTCCCATGACCAGGAACCCGCCGGACGATGTCAGCGCTGAGCGGGAACCTCGCCGGGTGCGTCGCCGGTGACGATCGGCACCCGGACGGCGCTGCCCCACTCGGTCCACGATCCGTCGTAGTTGCGCACGTTCTCGAAGCCCAGCAGGTGCTGGAGGACGAACCAGGTGTGGCTGGAGCGCTCGCCGATCCGGCAGTACGCGACGATGCGGTCGCCGTCCTTCAGTCCGGCACCGTCACGGTAGACGGCGTCCAATTCCGCACGCGTCTTGAAGCCGCCGTCGTCTCCCACGGCCTTCGCCCAGGGCACGCTCTGCGCCGACGGGATGTGCCCGGCGCGCAAGGCGCCCTCTTCGGGGTAGGCGGGCGCCGAGGTGCGGGTGCCGTTGTACTCCTCGGGCGAGCGCACGTCGATGAGCGGATCGCCGAAGTGGGCGAGGACGTCATCCTTGTAGGCCCGCAGCCGCGAGTCATCGCGCTCCACCACCGGGTAGTCGGTGGTCGGGCGGACGGTGGGTTCCCTGGTGATGGGCCGGCCATCGGCGATCCACCGGTCGCGACCGCCGTCGAGCAGGCGCACGTCCTCGTGCCCGAAGAGCGAGAACACCCACAGTGCGTAGGCCGCCCACCAGTTGCTCTTGTCGCCGTAGATCACGACGGTGTCGTCCCGCGAGATGCCCTTCGCGCTGAGCAGCGCCGCGAAGCCTGCGCCGTCCACGTAGTCGCGCACGACGGGGTCGTTCAGCTCGGTGTGCCAATCGACCTTGACGGACCCCGGGATGTGGCCGGTCTCGTACAGCAGCACGTCTTCGTCTGACTCGACGACGACGAGGCCGGGTTCGCCCAGCCGGGCTTCGAGCCACTGCCCGGTGACGAGCCGTCCTGGATCGGCGTACTCGGCGAACTTGGCGGACGAGGTGTCGGTTTCGACAGGCATGAAGGCTCCTCGGGAAGGGCCGGCGGATGCGACGGCGTAGGGTTGAACCGGCCTCTTCGACCATAGATTCCCGGGCAGAGCGACGCACCGCCCTGGTAAGACAGCGACACAGGATCACATGACCTCCACGGCAGCCGGAATCGTGCACCTCACCGAGCGGGCGCCGGTGGTGACGGGGCTCGAGATGGTCGCCTCCCTCGTGCCGCCGCCGCAGTTCGATGACGCGACCTTCGAGTCTTATCGGGCGGATGCCGCGTTCCCGTCCCAGCAGGAGGCCAAGGACCTGCTCCTCGCGTTCGCCGGCGCGGGTGGCGCGGCGCCGAAGGGCGGGCTGTTCCGCCGGGCGAAGAAGGAGCCCGAGCTCAAGCCCGGGGTCTACCTCGACGGCGGCTTCGGCGTCGGCAAGACCCACCTGCTCGCGGCGATCTACCACGCGATGCCCGTGCGCCGGAAGTACTTCGGCTCCTTCATCGAGTACACCGCGCTCGTCGGCGCGCTCGGCTTCCAGAACACCGTGGAGCTCTTCCGCGGCGCGGACCTGCTGTGCATCGACGAGTTCGAGCTGGACGATCCGGGTGACACGATGGTCATGACCCGCCTGCTCGGCGAACTCGCCGCCGGCGGCACGCGCATGGCCGCGACATCCAACACTCCGCCCAATGCGCTCGGCGAGGGCCGGTTCGCGGCCCAGGACTTCCTGCGCGAGATCCACGCGATGGCGGCGAACTTCCAGACGCTCCGCATCGACGGCACCGACTACCGCCACCGCACCGTCGACGGTCACGCCAAGGTGCTCACCGATGACGAATACGAGCGGGCGATCTCGGATGCCGCGACCCGCGGTGTCATCTCGGACGACGCCTTCCCGACTTTCATCGCGCACCTCGCCCAGGTGCATCCGAGCCGCTACCTGCGCCTGATCGACGGTCTCACGGAGATCGGACTCCGCGATGCGGTCGAACTCGACGATCAGTCTGCGGCGCTCCGCTTCGTCGCCTTCATCGACCGTGCCTATGACGCGCAGCTTCCGATCCGGGCCACCGGGGTGCCGCTCGACCTCGTGTTCGCACCCGAGATGCTCACTGGGGGATACCGCAAGAAGTACCTCCGCGCCATCTCACGGCTGCTGGCCCTCACGCACGACTGAAGCCCATCTGCGCGGATGACTCGCGGCAGCGCGAAACGTGATGTTTACCGGACGGGCCTTCGCGTAACCAATGCGAAACACCACTTCGAACCGACGGTAACGGTGGCGGGTGAGACTGGGCGCACCCGACGCTGATTCACCTGCGTCCCTGCAGAGAGGTTCTCCCCGAGATGGATCAAGGCAACACCGCATTCCTTCTCCTATGCGCAGCGCTGGTGCTGCTCATGACACCTGGACTCGCGTTCTTCTACGGCGGCCTCGTCAAGGCCAAGAGCGTCATCAGCATGATGATGCTGAGCTTCGGCGCGATGGGACTCATCGGAGTCCTCTGGGTGCTCTACGGCTACGCGATCGCGTTCCCCAGCACCGCTGAAGGAACCATCCAGTCCCCCTGGACCATCGACCTCGGCGAGGTTGGCCTCACCAGCCTGCTCGAGACACCGGATGGCGCGGCCTATCCGCCGCTCGCCTTCGTCGCGTTCCAGGCCACCTTCGCCATCATCACCGTCGCGCTCGTCTCGGGCGCGATCGCCGACCGCGCCAAGTTCGGCTCGTGGATGATCTTCGCCACGATCTGGGCGACGATCGTCTACTTCCCGGTCGCGAGCTGGGTGTTCAACTTCGGCCTCGCCGAGGATGGCAGCTTCGCTTACGGCGGCTGGATCACCTACGGCCTCCAGGAATGGCTCGGTGCCGGAGCGATCGACTTCGCCGGCGGCACCGCGGTGCACATCAACGCCGGTGCTGCGGCCCTGGCCCTTGCGCTCGTCCTCGGCAAGCGCGTCGGGTTCCAGAAGGGCATCGCCGTTCCGCACAACCCGCCCTTCGTCCTCCTCGGCGCCGGCCTCCTGTGGTTCGGCTGGTTCGGCTTCAACGCCGGTTCCGAGCTCGCCGCCGACGGCACGGCTGCTCTCGCGTTCGTCAACACGATCGCAGCTCCCGCAGCGGCGCTCCTCGCGTGGCTCGTCGTCGAGAAGTTCAAGGACGGCAAGCCCACCTCGGTCGGCGCGGCGTCCGGTGCCGTCGCGGGTCTCGTCGCGATCACTCCGGCTTGTGCGTCGCTGACGCCCGGCTGGGCGATCGTCCTCGGCCTCATCGCGGGTGCCGTCTGCGCACTGGCGATCGAGCTCAAGTTCAAGTGGGGCTTCGACGACTCGCTCGACGTCGTGGGCATCCACCTCGTCGGCGGTCTCATCGGAACCCTGTTCATCGGGTTCTTCGCGACCAACGTCGGCCTGTTCACGGGTGGTGACGGCACGCAGCTGCTCGTCCAGGCGATCGCGGCCTTCTCGGTCCTGGCCTACTCGTTCATCCTCGCCTACGCCATCGGCTGGATCATCCAGAAGACGATCGGCTTCCGCGTGAAGAACGAGGACGAGATCGCCGGCATCGACACGGTCGTGCACGGCGAAGAGGGTTACGTCCTGCTCGACGCAAAGGCCTAGTCAGGCTTCGCACAGCAGCGGAGGGGGGTCGCGCAAGCGGCCCCCCTTTCGCGTGCCAGCCGCACTGTGGCGGCTGCTCACGGCGCATGATCCACCGGCCGATATCGTGACCCTGTGACGAAACGCCAGGGCATCCTCGCCCGCATCGCGGACTTCTTCTCTCCTGCTCCCCAGACCGTGCCTCGATCCACCGTCGCCACTCCGGACACCGCCGGCCGGGTCGGGGACACCGCGACGATCGAGGTCGCCTCGCCTGGACCCGCTGGGCTGACGATCACCTACGCACCGAAGACCGACGCCGATCCCGATGCGGGCGAGATCGTCTGGACCTGGGTCCCGTATACGGAGAACGACGGACGCGGCAAAGACCGTCCGGTGCTGGTCATCGGGCGTCAGGACGCGCAGCGCGTCTATGCGGTGCGACTGACCAGCAAGCCGCACGACGGCGACCACGACTTCCTGGCCCTGGGAACAGGCGCCTGGGACTCGCGGGGGCGACCCTCATGGGTCGACATCGAGCAGCTCTACAGCGTGCACGCCGCAGGCATGCGTCGCGAGGCATCCGCTCTCGATCTGAAGCGATTCGTGAAGATCGCCGACGCGCTGCACCGACGTTATGGCTGGGCAGTCGGCAACTGACGTCAGATCGTCGGGGGGAGTGACGCGCATGCGTCGGGGTGGGCGATACCGGACTCGAACCGATGACCTCTTCCGTGTGAAGGAAGCGCGCTACCAACTGCGCCAATCGCCCATGACCCTGCGGGGCCGAGTCACGATCTTACCGGATGCCGCGACCTCCCACGAATCCGCAAATCCGAGACACGCGCGGGCTGCCTGAGTTTGGCGCTTGTCGATTCGTCGGCTAAAGTCGTTCAAGTGCCCGGAGCGATTCGGGTCACGCGGATGTAGCGCAGTTGGTAGCGCATCACCTTGCCAAGGTGAGGGTCGCGAGTTCGAGTCTCGTCATCCGCTCGAGTGCGAAGATCGCCACACGGAGAAATCCGAAAGTCGATCACGACGCGTGGGTCGAACCACACACGGTGGCGTGGCCGAGCGGCTAGGCACCGGCCTGCAAAGCCGTTTACACGGGTTCGAATCCCGTCGCCACCTCCACTCCTTCAACTGAAAAGCCCTCACGGGCGCGATTGGCGCAGCGGTAGCGCGCTTCCCTGACACGGAAGAGGTCACTGGTTCGATCCCAGTATCGCGCACAGGAAAACCCCCGGAAATCCGGGGGTTTTTTCGTTTCGCCAGGTATCTGTCGATGGACCGCGCTGCCCCAGATAGAACCGAGCGGCGTTCGGTTTGACTTGCGACCCCTGATAACGGATGCTGTGCTGGCCCCCCGCACCTTGTCACGATGGAGTGTCATGAAGTCCGTCCGCCGCCCTGCCGTCGCGCTCGGCACCATGCTGGTCCTGGTCCTGATCCAGGCGATCGCCGACCCCACCGGACTGCTGGCCCTCGTCGGCTGGTCCGGGGCGATTCCGACGCTCGCTGTCGGCATCTGGCAGTTCGCGCCCTACGTGGTGTACCTGCCCGTCCTGCTGGGCGTCGTCTGGTGGGTGGCCGTCCGAGCGGGCGACCGGTACTGGACGCTCGTTGCCGGAGTGGTGCTCGCCGTACTGCTCGCGCAGGCTGCCGCGTGCCTGGTGATGTCGTGGGATCTCTCGGTCGCCGGCTGGGCAGCGGGCTATGTCACGGCCAAGGCGGTGCCGGCGGCGCTCATCGTCGCCGCGGTGACGCGCTGGTTCGGCGGCAAGAGTGAGCGAGTGCGCCGTGCGCCCGGCGCGATCTGGCTTCCGGCGGCCCTGTTCGCGGCGGTCACACCGCTCCTAGCCGGCCTGTGGTGGACCGGCGTCGTGTACGCACCTGGTGTTCCCGCTGCCCGGCCGGATCGCGGCATCCTTTCCGTCCTCGTGGCGATGGTGCTCATCGCCGTCGTGACCGCGCTCAGCCTGCGGTGGATGCGGGTTCGCGTGCCCGGTGTGCTCGGCGGATGGCTTGCGGCGCTCGTCGCGGGTGGAATCGTGGGCGTCGTCCAGGCGATCGTGGTCGTCGTGGTCGACGGGATCCAGAGCGACATCTGGCCGCTCATGGCCGCGTACATCGCCGTCGCCGACGGTCTCGCCTATGGCGCGTGCCTCGGCTGGATCGTCGGACTGACCGCAATCTTGGCGGATCGCATGCGCACACGTCGAGGCACCCGCGTGCTTCAGCTGGCAGCCGGGGTCGTCGCGGTGCTCGCGGTGACAGTCACGCTCATCGCCCCTGTGCCGGGAGCGGCCGCCACCCCGCAGGCACCCGCCGAAGACGTCCCGGTCGGCTTTCTGCGCGCTGACGACGATGTCATCGCCGACGGAAACGGCAACGAGGTGCTGCTGCGCGGCGTGAACGTGAATCAGCTCGTGGACTTCTACCGTCCCCGTGCCGACGTCGAGGACACCCGGCCGCTCACCGAGGACGACTTCGCCGCCATCGCCGAGCAGGGCTTCAACGTCGTGCGGCTGGGGCTTTCGTGGTCGGCGCTCGAGCCCGAGCGCGGCGAATTGGATCAGACCTACGTGGACCAGATCACCGAGGCTGTCGACTGGGCGAAGAAGTACGGGATCTACACCGTGCTCGACATGCACCAGGATGGCTGGTGGAACGAGGGCACGCCGGAGGGGACGCAATGCCGACCGGGCACCGACCCGATGTGGGGCTACGACGGCGCACCGGTGTGGGCGACTCGCACGGATGGGGCTCCGCGCTGCCAGTTCCAGGGCCGCGACATCTCACCGGCCGGTGACCGGGCGTTCCAGAACTTCTACTTCGACACCGACGGAGTTCAGGGTTCCCTCGTCGCGACCTGGGCGAAGCTCGCGGCGCTGTTCCACGACGAACCCGCCGTCGCCGGATACGACCTGCTGAACGAGCCCGGGTTCGGCGAGACCGCGCCGGTGACGACATCCTTCCTGCTCGGCCGCTTCTACGACCGGGCGATCGACGCGATCCGCGCCGAGGGCGCCCCGCAGATCGTCTTCATCGAGCCGAGCATCCTGTGGTCGGGGCTGGGGTTCGACAGCGGCCCCACACCCGGGTTCACCAGCGACACCAACCTCGTGTACTCGCCGCACATGTACGCCGAATCGATCACGATGGACCGCTCGCTCGGCTTGCCGCCGATCGTCTCGATGGAGCGCCAGTTCGAGCTGGCTACGCGCGCGGCGGACAGCTTCGGCATGCCGCTGTGGTCGGGCGAGTACGGCTACTGGGGTGACGACGCCGATCGCGTGCAGCGCCTCACTCGCTACGCCGACCTCGAGGACGAGTACATCCTCGGCAGCGCCTACTGGGTGTGGAAGCAGGCCTGTGGTGACCCGCAGGGCGGCATCAACGACATGACCGATTCGCTCATGCGCCAGGACTGCACCACCGGCGACGACGCGCCCGCCCGCGACGACCTGCTCGAGATCCTCAGCCGCGCCTACCCGCGCAGTGCCCCCGGGGTGCTCACGTCGCTCACCGCGGAGGGAGCGGATGTCGCGCTCTCCGGCACCACGGACGACGGGGGCTGCGGACTCGAGGTGTGGGTGCCCGGCTCGACGGAGCCGAACGTCGAGACCACCGGTGTCACCGAGGTCGAGACGACCAAGGTCGCGGGCGGCTGGAGCGTGACCGGCTGCGCCGAGGGCGACTACACCCTGTCCACGGACGGGTAGCAGGCGGCGTCGTCATGCCGGGGATCGTCGAGGTCGTCAGAGAGGCGCTGCGGGCAGCGGCGGATCCTGCGCGGGCGCCGGGCCAGCAGGCCTACATGAAGTCCGAGATGCCCTTCCTTGGCGTCACTCTTCCGGAGGTGCGACGCCTCGTCCGCTCGGCGGCTTCGCAGACAGCGGATGCCGCCATCCTGCGGGCCGCGGCATCCGAACTGTGGGATGACGCATCGCACCGCGAAGAGCGCTACGCGGGCATGCTGCTGCTCGGACTGCGCCCGACGAGAGCGCAGTGGGAGAACGTCACGCTGATTGAGTACATGGTGCGCACCGGCCGGTGGTGGGACATCACCGACGAGCTCGCCCATCGCCTCGCCGAACTGCATGACGTGCTGCCCCGCGAGACCGCCGACCTGGTGCGCCGCTGGAGCACGGATGCCGAGCTGTGGGTGCGGCGGATCGCGATCCTCTCCCAGCTGGGGCGCCGCGACCGCGTCGACCGCGAGCTGCTGGCCGGGCTCATCGAGCCGAATCGGCCCGACAGCGACTTCTTCATCCGGAAGGCGATCGGCTGGGCGCTCCGCGAGTACGCACGCGTAGATCCGGACTGGGTCCGCGACTACGTCGCCACACACGAGCTCAGCCCGCTGAGCCGTCGTGAAGCACTCAAACACCTGACGCCATGATGTGACGAAGGCTTCGCAGCCGCGCACGCAGGAGATCTGCATGTCCGCATGCCCCGCGGAGGATAGCCTGGAGGTCGAGCCAGCTTCTGGAGAGCCCCCTTGACTGACGCCCCCATCTCGTCGGATGTGTCCTATCCCGCCGACGGATTCGCCCTGTTCCCCGACCGATCCGTCATCGCTCTGCGCGTGAACGGCGAACTGAAAGACCTCGCGACGACTGTCGCCGCGACGGATGCCGTCGAACCGGTCACGATCGACAGCCCCGACGGTCTCGGCATCCTGCGCCACTCGACGGCGCACGTGCTCGCGCAGGCCGTCCAGCGGATCAATCCGCAGGCGAACCTCGGCATCGGCCCGCCGATCACCGACGGCTTCTACTACGACTTCGGCGTCGAACAGCCCTTCAGCACCGATGACCTCAAGGTGATCGACAAGGAGATGGCGCGCATCGTCCGGGAGGGCCAGCGCTTCGTGCGCCGGGTCGTCACCGACGAGCAGGCCCGTGCCGAGCTCGCCGCCGAGCCGTTCAAACTCGAGCTCATCGGTCTCAAGGGCCCTTCGACAGGCTCAGGGACCGACGGCGCAAGCTCAGCGACCGCAAAGGTCGAGGGCGCGTCTGTCGAGGTCGGCGCCGGCGAGCTGACGATCTACGACAACGTGAACCGCGATGGCGAGACGGTCTGGAAGGACCTCTGCCGCGGCCCGCACGTGCCCAGCACCCGCATGATCGGCAACGGCTGGGCGCTCACCCGCGTCGCCGGCGCCTACTGGCGGGGGAGTGAGAAGAACCCCCAGCTCCAGCGCATCTACGGCACCGCCTGGCCGACGAAAGACGAGCTGCGTGCCTACCAGCAGCGGCTCGAAGAGGCGGCGAAGCGCGATCACCGCAAGCTCGGGCGTGAACTCGACCTCTTCTCGTTCCCGGAGGAGATCGGCTCCGGCCTGTCGGTGTGGCACCCTCGCGGCGGGATCATCCGCGGCGAGATGGAGCAGCATGCTCGTCGGCGCCACATCTCCGGTGGCTACACCTACGTGTACACCCCGCACATCGCGAAGCGGGATCTGTTCCTGCAGTCGAACCACCTCGTGACGTACAAGGAGGGCATGTTCCCGCCGGTTCACCTCGACGAGGAGCGGGACGAGCACGGCGAGATCACCAAGCACGGCGTCGATTACTACCTGAAGCCGATGAACTGCCCGATGCACATCCTCATCTACAAGGAGCGCGCCCGCAGCTACCGCGACCTGCCGATGCGCCTCGCCGAGAACGGCACCGTCTACCGCAACGAGCTCTCCGGAGCGCTGCACGGCCTCACTCGCGTGCGGGGCTTCACGCAGGACGACTCGCACCTGTTCGTCACCCCCGAGCAGCTCGAAGGCGAGGCCACCCGCGTGCTCGACTTCGTCATCTCGATGCTGCGCGACTTCGGTCTCGAGGACTTCGAGCTCGAACTCTCGATGCGCGACGACGAGAAGGCGAAGTGGATCGGCAGCGACGAATTCTGGGAGTACTCGACGAACGCTCTCCGCAATGTGGCGATCGCCAGCGGCCTCAAGCTGACCGAAGTCCCGGGTGAGGCAGCCTTCTACGGGCCGAAGATCGACCTGAAGACGAAGGATGCGATCGGCCGCACGTGGCAGCTGTCCACCGTGCAGGTCGACCCCAACCTGCCCGAGCGGTTCGAGCTCGAGTACACCGATCGCGACGGCCAGAAAAAGCGGCCGATCATGATCCACCGTGCCCTCTTCGGCTCGATCGAGCGGTTCTTCGCGATCCTCCTCGAGCACTACGCAGGTGCATTCCCGGTGTGGCTGTCGCCCGTGCAGGTCGTCGGCATCCCGGTCGCCGAGGAATACGCGGACTACCTCGGCGCGGTCGTCGACCGGCTCAAGGCCGAGGGCGTGCGCGCCGAACTCGACCACAGCGACGATCGGATGCAGAAGAAGATCCGCACGCACACGACGCAGAAGGTGCCGCTGCAGCTCATCGCGGGGGAGCAGGACCGTGCCGGCGGAACCGTCTCGTTCCGCTTCCGCGACGGCACCCAGCAGAACGGCGTGCCGATCGACGAGGCCGTCGCGCGCATCCTCGGCGCGATCAGCACGCGTGCGCTGGTGGACACCGCGGAGGATCTGGCGTGACCCTTCGACAGGCTCAGGGACCAGTCGGCGCACAGGGACCGGTTGCGGCTCAGGGACCGGCAGGTGACTGACGACGCGGAGCTCATCTCCGCCGCCGAGCTGCCTGGTGTCCCCGACGAATTCCAGCGACTGTGGACCCCGCACCGGATGGCCTACATCCAGGCGGGACCGGAGCCGCTGCGCAAGACGTGCCCGTTCTGCGCAGCCCCTGGGCTATCCGACGAGGACGGCCTCATCGTGCATCGCGGCCGCACCGCCTACGTGCTGCTGAACCTCTTTCCGTACAACTCCGGCCACCTGCTGGTGTGCCCGTATCGCCATGTCGCGCTGTACGACGAGGCGACCACTGAGGAGGTCGCCGAGATCGCCGCGCTCACCCAGCGCGCGATGCAGGTCGTGCGAACGACATCGCACTGCGACGGCTTCAACATCGGCATGAACCAGGGCCAGGTCGCGGGTGCCGGCATCGAAGGCCACCTGCATCAGCACATCGTGCCGCGCTGGGCCACCGACGCGAACTTCTTCCCGATCATCGCGAAGACCAAGGCGCTTCCTCAGCTGCTGGGTGACGTGCGTCGAGCCATCGCCGACGCGTGGCAGGACTGAAACCCGGTCCAGTCGTCTCCCATCGGCCCGCCCGCACGGCGGGCGCGGCATCCGGCGCGAACTAGAATCGAGAGTTATGACCGACAGCACCTCCCGCAACCCCCAGTCCGGCTCCACCTCCGCCACGGGGTCCAGCCGGGTCAAGCGCGGCCTCGCCGAAATGCTCAAGGGCGGCGTCATCATGGACGTCGTGACCGTCGAGCAGGCGAAGATCGCCGAAGACGCCGGAGCGGTCGCCGTGATGGCCCTCGAGCGCGTGCCGGCCGACATCCGCGCGCAGGGCGGCGTCTCGCGGATGAGCGACCCCGACATGATCGACGGCATCATCGAGGCCGTCTCGATCCCGGTGATGGCGAAGGCCCGCATCGGGCACTTCGTCGAGGCGCAGGTGCTGCAGGAGCTCGGCGTCGACTACATCGACGAGTCCGAGGTGCTCTCTCCCGCCGACTACGTGAACCACATCGACAAGTGGGGCTTCACGGTCCCCTTCGTCTGCGGGGCGACCAACCTCGGCGAGGCGCTCCGCCGCATCAACGAGGGCGCGGCGATGATCCGCTCCAAGGGCGAGGCCGGCACCGGCGACGTCTCCGAGGCCACCAAGCACATCCGCAAGATCCTCGGCGAGATCAACGTGCTGCGTTCGCTCACGAAGGACGAGCTGTACGTCGCCGCCAAGGAGCTCCAGGCGCCCTACGACCTCGTCGCCGAGATCGCCGAGACCGGCAAGCTTCCCGTGGTGCTCTTCGTCGCCGGTGGCGTCGCGACGCCGGCGGATGCCGCGATGATGATGCAGCTCGGCGCGGACGGCGTGTTCGTCGGCTCCGGCATCTTCAAGTCGGGCAACCCGGCTGAGCGTGCCGCCGCGATCGTGAAGGCCACGACCTTCTACGACGACGCCAAGGTCATCGCCGACGTCTCACGGGGCCTGGGCGAGGCGATGGTCGGCATCAACGTCACCGACCTCGCCGCACCCCACCGCCTCGCCGAGCGCGGCTGGTAACCGCCCTGAGCATGTCGAGGCGGGTACACGTCGGCATCCTCGCCCTCCAGGGAGACGTGCGCGAGCACGCCCAGGTCCTTCGGGGACTCGGCGCCGAAGTCTCCCTGGTGCGGCGGCCGGCCGAATTGGCGGCCGTCGACGGCCTCGTGATCCCGGGCGGTGAGTCGAGCGTCATCGACAAGCTCGCTCGCGCGTTCGACATGCAGGCGCCCGTCCGGGCGGCGATCGCCGCGGGAATGCCGATGTACGGCACGTGCGCGGGGCTGATCATGCTCGCCGACCGCATCACCGGCGCGATCGACGGGCAGGAGACCTTCGGGGGCCTCGACGTCGTCGTCGCCCGCAACGCCTTCGGCAGCCAGATCGACTCGTTCGAGACGGAGGTGTCGGTCGACGGATTCGACGGCGCTCCGGTGCAGGCGACCTTCATCCGCGCACCCCTCGTCACCGAAGTGGGTCCGCGCGCGACGACGCTCGCCGCGCTTCCGGGGATCGGCGTCGTCGCCGTCGAGCAGGGGAGCCTCCTCGGCACGTCCTTCCACCCCGAGGTTTCCGGCGAGACGCGCTTCCACGAAAGATTCCTCGCCCGAGTCCGCGCGGCCGCGTGATCTGACGGCATAGACAGCGACTACATTTCACACATGGCGATCAACGAGTGGTGGGGCGAGCACCCGGAAGAGCGCTACTGGATGATCGCGCCGTCCCGCGGAATCGTGGGTGACGCCCTCAGCGCGCCGAAGGCCTCCGACGACCGGCGGTTCGAGTGGTCGCACGAACTCGTCGGGTTCACCGAGCCGGGCGACACGCTCTTCGTCTGGGACCGCACCCTTGCGACGCCTGGTATCGGCGCGTGGGGCCGGGTGCTCGGACCGATGGGCGAGAGTGTGCTGTCACGGCACGGAACCGCAATGCCGCACTGGCGGATGCCGGTCAGCGATGCGCTGCGCCTGGCCTCGCCGATCTCGCTGCGGTCGCTGCGGCGGATCGGCTCGGAGATCGTCGCCGTGCGGGATCAGATCGAGGCTACGACCGAGGGGCCGATCTACTTCCCGTTCATCGGGTCGGCGGAGACCCTCGCACCGGCGCCCGCCTACCTCACGAAGATGCCGCGCGACCTCGTCGCGCTGCTGTCGTCGCGGTTCGGCTTCGAATTCGCCCTCTGACATGACCCGCTGGGTCGCGCTCCTGCGCGGGGTGAACGTCGGCGGCATCACGATCCGCAGCGCCGATCTCGCCACGCTGTTCCGCGACTCGCTCGGCTTCGCCGAGGTGCGCACCTTCCTCGCGAGCGGCAACGTCAGGTTCGAGACGGACGCAGCCACCGGCGCCCGCGCGGCGCTCAAATCGTCGATCGAGACGGCGCTGCGCGAGCGATTCGGGTACGACGCGTGGATCGTGCTCGTCACCCTCGCCGAACTCGAGCGGGCGATCGCGAAGTTCCCGTTCGACGAGGCGGATGCTGCTCGCCAGCCCTGGGTGGTGTTCTGCGTGGACACGGCCACACGCGACGAGCTGGCCGAGGCCGCGGCATCCGTCGACCGTGCCATCGATCCTGTCGCACCCGGACCCGGTGTCGTGTACTGGAACCCGCCCAAGGGCTCGTCGACCGACACGGCGTTCGCGAAGGTGCTGGCCAAGGCCGCCTACAAGTCCCGCACCACCAACCGCAACCTGCGCACGCTGGTCAAGATCGCCGCGTGACCCGTGGCGTCAGCCGGCGCCGATCAGCCGACGGAACGCCTCCAGGGTCCGGTCGATGTCCGACGTCGTGGTCGCCCACGACGACATCGAGCAGCGCAGCACCGCGTGCCCCTGCCACTCCGCGCCGGTGAGCGCCGCCGTCCCCTCGGCGAGGATCGCGGCGCCGAGCTCGCGCGTCGCGGCGTCGTCGTCGAGCCGGAACATGACCTGGGTGTACGGGACGTCATTCACGACCGTCACGCCGTCGATCGCGCGCAGCCCAGCCGCCATCGCCAGGGCGTTGTCGTGCAGCCGTTCGACGAGGTCTGACACGCCCGTCCGGCCGAGGCTCCGCAGGGCCGCCCAGACCGGCACGCCGCGCGCCCGGCGGGAGAGCTCGGGCGTGACGTCCCACGGGTCGAGCCCGGTGTACATCAGGTAGTCCCCGCCGGTGCGGAACATCGCGATCGAGTCGGCGGGGTCGCGCACGATCGCCATGCCGCAGTCGTAGGGCACGTTGAGGGTCTTGTGCGCGTCGGTCGTCCACGAGTCGGCGGCCGCGACACCCGTGACGAGTGGGCGGAGGCGAGCGGATGCCGCGGCCCACAGCCCGAACGCACCGTCGATGTGCACCCACGCGTCGTGTGCGCGCGCGATCGGGATGAGCTCGTCGAACGGGTCGAACGCGCCGGTGTGCACCTCACCGGCCTGCAGGCACACGATCGTCGGGGAGGTCTCGGATCCTTCCAGCGCCGCCGCCAGCGCGGTCGGGATCATCCGACCCTGATCGTCGGCCGCGACGACGACCAGCTCCTGCGAGCCGATCCCGCAGAACCGCGCCCCACGGTCGATGGATGCGTGACGGTGCTCGCCGACGACCAGTCGCACGTGAGGTGCCTCGCGAAGCCCGCGCTCGGCGAGATCCCAGCCCACCCGGCGCAGCACCGCGTGCTGCGCGACGGCGAGGCAGACGAAGTTCGACACCTGCGCGCCGGTCACGAACCCCACCGAGGCGCCCGTCGGCAACCCGAGGAGCTCGCACAGCCACTGGCCGGCAACGCGTTCCAGCGCCACCGTGGCCGTGGTCATCGTGCTCGATCCGCTGTTCTGGTCCCAGGCGGACACCAGCCAATCCGCTCCGAGCGCCGCCGGAAGGGTCCCGCCGATCACGAATCCGAAGAACCGCCCGCCTGGGATCGCGACCAGGCCTGGGTCGGCACGCCTCGCGAGGTCGGCGACCAGCTGCGCGGCATCCGTCCCCGCCACAGGGAAAGGGCCACCGAACTCGGCGAGCATCTCGTCCAGGCTCGCTCGCGGCCATACCGGCCGATCGTCGAGGCCGGCGAAGAAGTCGGTGGCACCCCGGCGCGCTGCATCCAGCGCGCGCTCACGCTCATCCATGGGGCCAGTGTTCTCCCGGCCGCGCCCGGGCACAACAGACCGCATCGCACGAGGACGCGTGCAGCACGGTGCGTGCGGGCTCCCGCGCACCGGACGCTGCCGGATCGGCATCGTAGACTGGACTCCATGTCCGGCCACTCCAAGTGGGCGACGACGAAGCACAAGAAGGCCGTCATCGACGGGCGCCGTGCGAAGTCCTTCGCCAAGCTCATCAAGAACATCGAAGTCGCAGCCAAGATCGGCGGTGCCGATCTTGCTGGCAACCCCACCCTTCAGGATGCGGTTCAGAAGGCGAAGAAGACTTCGGTCCCGATCGACAACATCAACCGCGCCGTCAAGCGCGGCGCCGGCCTGACCGGCGAGTCGGTGGACTACCAGACGATCCTCTACGAGGGCTACGGTCCCAATGGCGTCGCCCTGCTGATCGAGTGCCTCACCGACAACCGCAACCGCGCGGCAGCCGAGGTGCGCACGGCCATGTCCCGCAACGGCGGTGCGATGGCCGACCCGGGCAGCGTGGCGTACAACTTCCAGCGCAAGGGCGTCATCGTCGTCGCCGGCGAGGGCACCAGCGAAGAGGACGTCATGCTCGCCGTCCTCGAGGCCGGTGCAGAGGAGATCGAGCCGCACGCCGTCGGCTACGAGGTCATCACCGATGCGTCCGACCTCGTGAAGGTGCGCTCCGCGCTGCAGGAGGCCGGGATCGACTACGAGTCTGCGGACGTCGAGTTCGTCCCGAGCCTCAAGGTCGAGATCGATGCCGACACCGCGCGCCGGATCTTCCGCCTGATCGATGCGCTCGAGGACAGCGACGACGTCCAGAACGTGTTCAGCAACTTCGACCTCAGCCCCGAGGTGCAGGCCGAGCTCGAGACCGAGGACTGACCAGCGGGCCCTCGCGGGCGCGCCTGGGCCTCGCTGCCCGCACCCGCGCTTAGCGTGGGGGAGTGGCATCCCTTCGCGTCCTCGGCGTCGACCCCGGGCTCACCCGCTGCGGCGTGGGCGTCGTCGACGTCGCCGGCAACCGCTCGGCCACGCTGGTGCACGTGGGCGTGATCCGCTCCGACCCGGCACTGCCGATCGAGCAGCGCCTCGCGCTGATCGCGGCCGGGATCCGCGACGTGCTGGCACGCCATCAGCCGGATGTCGTGGCCGTCGAGCGGGTCTTCGCGCAGCAGAACCGGCACTCCGTGATGGGCACCGCGCAGGCGAGCGGCATCGCCCTTCTGCTGGCCGCCGAGCACGGGCTTCCCGCCGCGACGCACACACCCTCCGAGGTCAAGGCGGCCGTCACGGGCTACGGCACCGCCGACAAGAGTCAGGTGCAGACCATGATCGCGCGCATCCTGCGGTTGGACGCCCCGCCCGAGCCCGCAGATGCCGCCGACGCCCTCGCGATCGCGCTCTGCCACGCGTGGCGCGGCGGGGGAGCAGCTACGGCTCCCGCGGCCGCGCTCACGCCTGCACAGCGGGCCTGGGCCGACGCAGAGCGGTCCGCGCGGCGCTGACACGCCTGCGTGTCGGTCGAACAAAACTGCGAACCGCCTCCGTAGGCTCGAACCATGATCTCGTCTGTCCACGGTCGCGTGGTGCACATCGACACCGACCTCCTCGTGGTGGAAGTCGGCGGCGTGGGACTCAGCGTCTCCGTCACCCCGCAGCTCTCCGCCGCGGCACACCTGGGCGACCAGCTGAGACTGCACACGACCCTCATCGTCCGCGAGGACGCCCTGTCGCTGTTCGGCTTCGACACCCGCGACGAGCTGGGCGTGTTCACCCAGCTGCTCGGCGTGACCGGCGTCGGCCCGCGGTCTGCGCTCGGCATCCTCTCGACCCTGACGGTCGGACAGATCGCCGCCGCGGTGACCGCGGACGACGACGCCCCGTTCCGCCGCGTGTCGGGCATCGGCCCGAAGACCGCGAAGCTCATTGTGGTCCAGCTGGCCGGCAAGCTCGCGCCGTCGCTCGCCACCGTGCCCACGCGACCGGATGCCGCGCCCGCTGTCTCGGCGCAGGTCACGCAGGCCCTCGTCGGGCTGGGCTGGTCGGAGCGGACCGCCGCCGAAGCCGTGGCATCCGTCGCCGATGACGCCTCTGAGACCGACCGCGCCTCGGTGCAGACGCTGCTGCGACTGACGCTGGCCATGCTCGGACCGGCCCGTCGGGAGCCCGCCGGTGGATGACTTCAGGGAGACCGGCGAGCCGGTCGACGAGGTGGAGCTCGCGATCGAGGGCGCACTGCGCCCCACCTCGCTCGCCGAGTTCGTCGGGCAGCAGAAGGTGCGGGGTCAGCTCCAGCTTCTGCTGGACGCGGCGCGCATCCAGCAGCGCTCACCCGACCACATCCTGCTGTCGGGTCCGCCAGGCCTCGGCAAGACGACGCTCGCCATGATCGTGGCGCATGAGAGCGGCCGGCCGCTCCGGATGTCGAGCGGTCCGGCGATCCAGCACGCCGGCGATCTCGCGGCGCTGCTGTCCAGCCTGACGCCGGGCGAGGTGCTCTTCATCGACGAGGTGCACCGCATGGCCCGCTCCGCCGAGGAGATGCTCTACCTCGCGATGGAGGACTTCCGGATCGACATCATGGTCGGGAAGGGCGCAGGGGCCACGAGCATTCCGCTCGACCTCGCTCCGTTCACCATGGTGGGCGCCACGACGCGATCCGGGATGCTCCCGAACCCGCTCCGCGACCGATTCGGGTTCACCGCGCACCTGGAGTACTACGAGCCGGAAGAGCTCGAGCGCGTCGTCGAGCGGTCTGCGGCGATGCTCGGCGTGGTCCTGCCGCCCGCGGCCCGATCCGAGATCGCCCGACGGTCACGCGGCACTCCGCGCATCGCCAACCGCCTGCTGCGCCGCGTGCGCGACTTCGTCGTCGTGCATGGCACATCGTCCGGCCACGCCGACATCGAGGCCGTGAGAGCCGCGCTGGAGCTCTACGACGTCGACCGGATCGGTCTCGACCGGCTCGACCGTGCGGTGCTGGACACCATCGTCCGCCGCTTCCGCGGCGGCCCGGTCGGCCTCAGTACGCTCGCCGTCTCGGTGGGCGAGGAAGCCGACACCATCGAGTCCGTGGTCGAGCCCTACCTGGTGCGCATCGGGTTCCTCGGCCGCACTCCGCGCGGCCGCGTCGCAACCGCAGCGGCGTACGCTCATCTGGGCGTTCCGCATGCCGAATCGGTGCTCCGATTCGATGACTTATAATCGCTGAAGGCTTTCGCCGACCCTCCCTCCTTACAAAGGCACCGCCGCCACTGGCGTGCGCCTCACCCGAAAGGTGCTCAGACCGCCATGGACTTCACCAAACTCCTCTCCGATTACGGACTGATCATCCTTCTGGTCGTGCTCCTCGTCTTCATGTTCTGGAGCTCGCGCCGCCGTCAGGCGAAGCAGAAGCTCGAGCAGGAGGCCAAGGCGCGTCAGACCGTGCCCGGGGCTGAGGTGCTGCTCCAGGGCGGCCTCTTCGGCACGATCGTCGAGTACGACCCGACCGATCTCGACAAGCCCGCGATCGTGGAGATCGCACCGGGCGTCGACATCAAGGTGCACAGCCAGGCCATCCTGCGCGTCGTGACCCCGGGCGAAGAGACGGTGCCTGGTGACGACTACCTCGGCTCCGAGTCCGCCGAGACCGAGCCCGAGACCGCGGCCGAGGCCGTGACCGACACGTCGGACCCGGACTCCGACGCGGACGCCAAGCCCAACGCCTGAACCTCGCCTTCGGGCACCCGAGAAAGCTGACCCTCGTGGCGACATCCTCCCCCGTCCGGCATGCCTGGCGTGCGCTGATCGGCCTTGCGGCCATCATCGCCGTCCTGTTCGGAATCAATGCGCTCGGCGTGTACGTGTTCCAGGCGTCCTCCTGGACGCCCGCACTCGCACTCGACCTCCAGGGCGGCACCCAGATCATCCTGGAGGCGCAGACCGCCGACGGCTCTGACCCGACGACCGACCAGATGAACCAGGCCGTCACGATCATCCGTCAGCGCGTCGACGCCTCGGGCGTCGGCGAGGCCGAGGTGACGACCGAGGGCGGCAAGAACATCGTCGTCCAGATCCCGGGCGAGGCAGACGACGAGACCCGCCAGCGCATCGAGGCATCCGCCCAGCTGCAGCTGCGCCCCGTGCTGTACGCCGGAGCGCCCGCGAACACGTTCGCCGGCGAGGATGGCAAGGAGACCCCGTACCCGACGCCCGACCCGACGCTGAATTCGACGCCCACCGCGGCACCGACCAATGCGAGCGACCCGGCGTGGATCACGGAGGCGCTGCAGGCGGAGTTCCTCGCCTACGACTGCGCGGATCCGGCGAACGATCCGGCGAGTGAGCCGACCGACGAGCCGCTGGTGACCTGCGACGTCACCGGAACGGTCAAGTACATCCTCGGTCCGGTCGAGCTCGACGGCTCCTCGATCTCGGACGCCAGCTACGGCCTCCAGCAGAACAACGGGCAATGGGCCGTCACCCTGAAGTTCGATGACGGCGGCACCACGACCTTCGGCGAGATCAGCCAGCGCCTGTACGGCCAAACGGCGCCGCTGAACCAGTTCGCGTTCGTCCTGGACGGGCTCGTGCTCTCGGCGCCCGCGATGCAGGGCGTCATCCTCGACGGTCAGCCGAGCATCACCGGCGACTTCACCCAGGTGACGGCGAAGACGCTCGCCGATCAGCTCAAGTACGGTGCTCTGCCGCTGAGCTTCGAGGTCGTCTCGGCGGACACGATCTCGGCGACCCTCGGCTCGCAGCAGCTCGCCATCGGCCTCATCGCGGGGCTCATCGGGCTCGCGCTGGTCGCGATCTACTCGATCATCGTCTACCGGGCGCTTGGCTTCGTGATCATCGCGTCGCTCGTGGTCATGGGCGTGCTGACCTACATCACGATCTGCATCCTGGCATGGCGCATGGGCTTCCGCCTGTCGCTTGCCGGTGTGGCCGGTCTGATCGTCTCGATCGGCTTCACGGCGGACTCGTTCATCGTGTACTTCGAGCGCATCCGAGACGAGCTCCGCGACGGCAAGTCGATCACCGGCGCCGTCGAGGACGGCTGGGGTCGCGCCAAGCGCACCATCTACATCTCGAAGTCGATCAACCTCCTCGCGGCCGTCGTGCTGTACATCCTCGCCGACGCCACGGTGAAGGGCTTCGCGTTCACGCTGGGACTCACGACCGTCATCGACGTGGTGATCTTCATCCTGTTCACCCACCCGGTGATGCAGCTGCTCGCCCGGACGAGGTTCTTCGGGTCGGGGCATCCGCTCTCCGGACTCGACCCGGATGCGCTCGGTGCGGTGTACCGCGGACGTGCGCAGTTCCGCGCCCCGGTCGCCGAGGCGAACACGCCCTCAGGCCGGCGCAATGCGAAGTCGCGCGGCGAGGCTGAGCGACGTCAGACGATCGCCGAGCGGAAACAGGCCCAGCTGTCCGGGGGAGACCCCGCCAAGACCAAGACCGCGGTCGCGGACAAACCGGGCACGCCCGGCACGGAGGGGGACGACTGATGCGCTCCATGAGTCAGATCGGCAACGACCTCTACACCGGAAAAACCTCGCTCCCGTTCGTCGGGCGGCGGAACCTGTGGTTCATCATCGCCGCGCTGCTGGTGCTCGGCTCGCTGCTGGTGCCGCTGTTCCGCCCCGTCCAGTTCTCGATCGAGTTCACCGGCGGATCGCAGTTCACGGTTTCGGGCGTCTCGACGACCGATCAATCCGTCGCGACGGATGCTGTGCACACCGTGGTGCCGGATGCCACGACCAAGGTCACCACGATCGGCACGGACACGATCCGCGTCCAGACCGACCAGATGAGCGCCGACGAGACGCGACAGGTGAGCGTGGCCCTCGCGGACGCGTACAACGTGGCCGAAAGCGAGGTCACGGCCTCGTTCATCGGTCCCAGTTGGGGGGCCGACGTCACCCGCCAGTCCCTGTGGGGCCTGGTGATCTTCCTCGCGCTGACCTTCCTGATCCTGGGCCTCTACTTCCGCACTTGGAAGATGTCCGCCGCGGCGATCATCGGCCTCGTGGACGTGCTCGTGATCACGATCGGCGTATACGCGCTCTTCGGCTTCGAGATCTCACCGGCGGCCGTGATCGGATTCCTCACGATCCTGTCGTACGCGCTGTATGACACCACTGTCGTCTTCGACAAGATCCGCGAGAACACCAGCGAGGACGGCGAGATCTCCGGTCGCACCTTCGGCGAGTCCGTCAACCTGGCGGTGAACCAGACCCTGATCCGCTCGATCAACACGACAGTGGTGGCGATCCTGCCCACCGGGGCGATCCTGTTCATCGGTGCACTGTGGCTCGGTGCTCAGACGCTGACCGACATCTCGCTGGCGATCTTCGTGGGAACGATCGTGGCCGCGTACTCGACGATCTTCGTCGCCTCCCCGCTCTACTCGCTCCTGCGTGAGAACGAGCCGGGAGTCAAGGCGCGCGACCAGCGTGCGCTCGAGACGAGGGCGAAGGCGGGCGTTCCGGCCTGACCGGCGCGGTTTCCCGCGGGCGTAGGATTGATGGATCCAGCGGAGGGGGGACGACGGCCATGACCGAGACCGTCCCCACGCCCTCGGCCGCCGCCCAGGCACCGTCGGCGCAGTCGTCGTCATTGCGACGGCTGGTGCCGCGGATCTTCTCCCGCTCGGCCCGTCGCGACGACGTCGAGCAGCTGATGCGGACGGTGCGCACACACCATCCGAAGGGCGATCTGACGATCGTCGAGCGCGCCTACGCGGTCGCGGAGCGCGCGCACTCCGGGCAGGTCCGCCAGAGCGGCGAGCCGTACATCACGCACCCGCTCGCGGTCGCGCAGATCCTGGCCGATCTCGGTCTGGGGCCGCGGGCGATCGCGGCGGCCCTGCTGCACGACACGGTCGAAGACACCGACTACTCGCTCGAGACGCTCACCGCCGAGTTCGGCGACGAGGTCGCGATGCTCGTCGACGGCGTCACGAAGCTCGACAAGGTCAAGTACGGCGAGAGCGCCCAGGCCGAAACGGTCCGCAAGATGATCGTCGCGATGTCGCGCGACATCCGTGTCCTGCTGATCAAGCTCGCCGACCGACTGCACAATGCGCGCACGTGGGGCTTCGTGCCTCCGGAGAAGGCCCAGAAGAAGGCCACCGAGACCCTCGAGATCTACGCGCCGCTGGCGCACCGGCTCGGCATCCAGACGGTGAAGTCCGAACTCGAGGATCTCTCCTTCGCCGTGCTGCACCCCAAGCTGTACGCCGAGATCGAGAGCCTCGTCCGGCAGCGCACTCCGCAGCGTGAGCAGTACGTGCAGAACGTCATCGACTCGGTGGACGCCGACCTCCGCGAGCTGCGCATCCGCGGCCGCGTCATGGGCCGTCCGAAGCAGCTGTATTCCGTTTACCAGAAGATGGTCGTTCGCGGTCGCGAGTTCGACGACATCTACGACCTGATCGGCATCCGCGTGCTCGTGGGGAGCGTGCGCGACTGCTACGCGGTGCTCGGCTCGATCCACGCCCGCTGGACGCCGCTGCCCGGTCGATTCAAGGACTACATCGCGACCCCGAAGTTCAACCTCTACCAGTCGCTGCACACGACGGTGATCGGACCGGGCGGCCGCACCGTCGAGATCCAGATCCGCACGAACGAGATGCACCAGCAGGCCGAGTACGGCGTTGCGGCGCACTGGAAGTACAAGGAGCAGATGGCGGGCGGCAAGGCCGACCCGAAGTCGGTGGACGCCGACATGGCCTGGCTCGCGCACATCTCGGACTGGCAGGCCGAGACCGCCGACCCTGGTGAGTTCCTGGATTCGCTCCGATTCGAGATCGGCGCGAAGGAGGTCTACGTCTTCACGCCCAAGGGCCGCGTGATCGGGCTGCCCGCCGGCGCGACGCCCGTCGACTTCGCCTACGCCGTCCACACCGAGATCGGCCATCGCACGATGGGCTCCAAGGTGAACGGACGGCTCGTGCCGCTCGAATCCGAGCTGAAGAGCGGCGACGTGGTCGAGGTGTTCACCTCGAAGAATCCGGATGCCGGACCCAGCCAGGACTGGCTGGGCTTCGTGCGCAGCACCCGCGCACGCAGCAAGATCCGCGGCTGGTTCACCAAGGAGCGTCGCGAGGAGGCCATCGAGCAGGGCAAAGAGGCGATCGCACGCGCGATGCGCCGGCAGAACCTCCCGCTGCAGAAGCTGATGAGCCAGGACTCGTTCTCGGAGGTCGCGCAGAGCCTTCGCTACGAGGATGTCTCGGCGCTCTACGCGGCGGTCGGCGAGGGCAACGTCTCGACGCAGTCGGTGATCGAGAAGGTCACTGCGCTGGTCAGCGCGAACGACACGAGCACGGGCCCCATCGATCTCCCGTTCCTCGGCAAGCCCCGCCAGCCGCGCGGCGGCGACTCCGGGATCCTCGTGCGCGGGGCGCCCGACATCCTGGTCAAACTCGCGAAGTGCTGCACGCCGGTGCCGGGCGATCCGATCGTCGGCTTCGTGACCCGCGGCAGCGGAGTGTCGGTGCACCGTGGCGACTGCACGAATGTGAAGTCCCTGAAGGACAGCCCCGAGCGCCTGATCGACGTCGAGTGGGCGCCGACGACCAAGAGCATCTTCCTGGTGCAGATCCAGGTCGAAGCGCTCGACCGCTCCGGGCTGCTCAGCGACGTCACCCGCGTGCTCAGCGAGCACCATGTGAACATCCTTTCGGCGACGGTGTCGACCACCAACGATCGGCTGGCGCTCAGCCGGTTCGTCTTCGAGATGGGCGACATCGTCCACCTCGACCGCGTGCTCAACGCCGTGCGGCGCATCGACACCGTCTACGACGTCTACCGCGTCACGTCGTCCTGACCTTCGCGCGCGGCGATGCCGCGGAGGAAGGCCACGGCCGTCCGCTTGTTCGGTACGACGCCGCGGATGCCGAACCACTCGATCGCGTGGGCCGCGAGACCCGGCTCCGCATCGCTGAGCAGGCGGGCTGCCTCGGCGTAGGTATCGTCTGGCACTCGTGCGAGGTCGGCCAGCGTGCGCTGGGGCGAGGTGACGAGCACCCCGCCGATCCGCTGCAGATCATCGTCGTCGACCTGCGGATCGCGATAGACCACGCGGCGGTCGATCACCTGGTGGACGCGTCGCGACACGGCCCGCTGCACGGTGTGGCGCGCAGGGGGCTCGTGCAGGGCACCGTGGACCCAGGCGGCGCTCAGATGCGTCGCGGCGAGGGTCTCGCCGAGGAGGATCCGCAGGGAACCCGCGCGCAGCGCCGCCGTTTCGACGGCGTCCGCCGGGATGTAGGCGTCGCCGAGCTCGACCAGGTGTCCGTCGAGCCTCGCCGCGGACAGTTCTGCCGGCGAGAGGCGATCGTCGGTGAAGTACAGGAACGGGGAGCGCATGACACGAAGTGTGCGCCACCGTGGTCGTGCCGGCGCTCCGCCGGGGCGGAGCTGTGGACAACCCGCTCCGAGGACGGCACCGCGGAGGAGGACGCCTCAGCCGCCGAGCGCCCGCAGCCAGCTCTTGCGTGCCTCGAGCGCCTCGCTCGCCTTCGCCACCGCTGCCTTGTTGCCGGTCTTCTGTGCGGCCGCGAGTTCTTCTTCGAGCTTCTCGATGGCGTCCGTCAGCTGACGCGTCATGTCGTTGGCGCGCGCCTTGGTCTCGGGGTTGTTCCGCTTCCAGTCGGCCTCCTCGCGCGTGCGAAGGCCGGTCTCGACCTTGCGGAGCTCGTCGTCCAGCCCACGCTCGGTGTCGCGGGGGAAGATGCGGCCGATCTCATCCCAGCGACGCTGGATGCCGGTGAGCAGGGCGCGCGCTTTGACGATGTCGGCCTCGTCGGCGACGGCCTTCGCCTCGCTGAGCAGTTCGCGCTTGGCCACGATCTTCTCGCGGGACTCCTCGACGTCCGCGGCCTCTCGCTCGATGCGCGCGCCGTAGAGCGCGTCACCGGCGGCCTTGAACCGCGCCCACAGCGCGTCGTCGACCTTCTTGCCCGCGCGACCGGACGTCTTCCACTGGTCGAGCAGCTCGCGGTACGTCGCGATGCCGTCCTCGCCCTTCGGTGCGAGCGCTTCGGCCTTCTCGACGAGCGCGGTCTTGCGGTCGCGGACGACCTTGTGCGCCTCGTCGAGCTCGGCGTAGAACTCGCGACGGTGCTTGTCGACCGTCGCCCGGGCGTCGCGGAACCGCTTCCAGAGCTGCTGGGCTGCGGCCTTCGGCAGCCGGGGACCGTTCTGCTGCTGGGACTGCCACTGATCGAACAGCGTGCTCATCTCGGCCGACGCCTGATTCCACTGCACGCCCTTGGGATCGCGTGCGGCGAGGGCCTCAGCCTGCTCCACGAGCGCGGTGCGCACCTGGACGGCCTCATCGACGGCCTCGCGCGCCGCGGCTGCCTCGGTCTCGGTCGCGGCGGAGAGCGCCGCCGTGAGCAGGGCGACCCGCGCTTCGAGCGCGGCCAGGTCGCCGACCGCGGAGGCGCCGGAGATCTTGCCGGCCACCGTGCGTGCCGTGGACCGCAGATCTGCGGCCGACGCCCCTCCGCGGCGGTGACGCACTTCGAGAAGCCCGACCTCGCCCGCCAGATCGGCGTACTTGCGCTCGAAGTAGGCGAGCGCCTCTTCCTTCGACCCGTCCGGGTATTCACCGACGACGCGCCAGGCATCGCCCTCCCGCACCGATACGGTGCCGTCGTCGTCGACGCGGCCCCACGGCTGGGGTTCGACGGTGGTCGGGGGAGTGGATTCTGCTTCGGCAGTCACGGGTGCACCTCATGCGCGGCTCTCTTGCCGCCTGGGGGAGATTGGACGGCTTCAAGCCTAGTACGGGCGGCGCGAGCCGATCAGGGAGTCGGAGTCGGAGTCGGGGTGGCGGACGGCGCTGCGCTGGGCGACTCGGTCGGCGCCGGGGTGGAGGTCGGGCTCACCGACGGCGAAGGCGACGGCGCAGGCTCCGGTGCGCCGGGGCCCATCGTGAAGTACGCGACCTGACCGCCGAGGACGGCGAGGATGAGGGCGCCGCCGACGATGCCGGCGAGGAGATTGTCCCGCCGCCTACGGCGGGCCTGGTCGTCGTGGAACTTCCGGCGGGCCTGATAGATCCGCGACCGCTCCCGCGTCTCGCGTGTCCCACGGTCCTTGCCACCTGCCGCCACGAGATCTCCCTTGTCATCCGGCCGCTCCCGGGCCGGGTTGATCCTATGACCGCGCACTCGACCGTCCAAACCCGATCCGGCCGCCGGGTCGCATGCCGCGACTAGCCTGGACATCGTGACGACTCCGACCGCCCTCTTCCAAGGGCAGACACCGCTTGCGGTGCGGATGCGTCCGATGTCTCTCGCCGAGGTCGCCGGCCAGGGGCACCTGCTTCGTCCTGGCTCTCCGCTGGTCACGCTCGCGGATCCGGATGCCGCGGCCGGGGCGACCTCGGTGATCCTCTGGGGGCCGCCCGGCACGGGCAAGACGACGCTCGCCCAGGCCGTGGCCCGCTCCTCGGGCCGGCGCTTCGTCGAGCTCTCCGCGGTCACGGCGGGGGTGCGAGATGTGCGCGAGGTCATGCAGGAGGCGCTGACCCAGCGCGACCTGTACGGCCAATCCACGATCCTCTTCCTCGACGAGATCCACCGGTTCACGAAGGCGCAGCAGGACGCCCTGCTGCCGGGTGTCGAGAACGGCTGGGTCGTGCTGATCGCCGCCACCACCGAGAATCCCTCGTTCTCGGTGATCTCACCGCTGCTGTCACGCTCCCTGCTGCTGACGCTCAAGCCCCTCACGGACGACGACCTCGGGCTGCTCATCGATCGCGCTGTCAGCGACCCGCGGGGCCTCGCTGGGCGCGCCGTGCTGCAGCCGGAGGCTCGCGCCGCGCTCGTCCGCCTCGCCTCCGGCGACGCCCGCCGCGCGCTGACGGCGCTCGAGGCCGCGGCATCCCTCGTCCCGGCCAGTGCCGCAGGTGACGATGATGACGCGGCAACGCCGCAGATCGATGCGGATCAGGTCGCCTCCGCGGTCGATCGGGCACTGCTGCGCTACGACCGGCAGGGCGATGAGCACTACGACGTCATCAGCGCCTTCATCAAGTCGATCCGAGGCTCGGATGTGGACGCTGCGATGCACTACCTCGCGCGCATGATCGAGGCGGGGGAGGACCCGCGGTTCATCGCCCGCCGGCTCATCATCTCGGCGGCCGAAGATGTCGGCCTGGCCGACCCCGCTGCCCTTCCGCTCGCCGTCGCGGCCGCGGACGCGGTGCAGTTCATCGGCATGCCGGAGGGTCGCATTCCACTCGCCGAGGCCACGGCGTATCTCGCGACGACCGCCAAGTCGAACGCGGCGTACCTCGCGATCGACAAGGCCATCGCCGATGTCCGCGGCGGCGGGTTCGGGCGCGTGCCACCGCCGCTGCGCGATGCGCACTACCCGGGAGCGAAGCGGCTCGGGCACGGCAAGGGCTACGTCTACCCGCACGACAGCGAGGTCGGCGTCGTCGCGCAGCAGCACCTTCCCGACGAGCTGCGCGGCCGCCGGTACTACGAGCCGACGAACCACGGGCAGGAGCGCGACGTGCAGGCGCGGCTGGAGAAGATCCGCCGCATCCTCGACGGCAAGTAGGGCCAGGCGATTGCGCGAGCGAACCTGCCATCCCGCTGACACCATGGGAGGGTGACCCCTCCACCTGACCGCATCCGCAACATCGCCGTGGGCCTCGTGGTCCGCGATGGCCACGTCCTTGTGGAGATCTACCCCGCAACTGCTCGGCACGGTGTGTTCGCACGTGTGCCAGGCGGCGGAATCGAGTTCGGGGAGACAGCGCTGCAGGCCGTGCATCGTGAGTTCGCAGAAGAGCTCGCGGCCGAATTGGCGGTCGCGGATCCGATCGCGATCACCGAGAACATCTTCACGTCGGGCGCGGTGTCCGGTCACGAGGTCGTGCACGTCTTCGCGATCGAGAGTCCCGAACTCGACGAACTGCCCCTCGACGGCGAACTGCGCGTGCTGGACAATCACACGACGGTCCGCTGGGTGGCGCTGAGCGCGCTGCGATCCGACGACCCACCGCTCTACCCGGCCGGAATGATCCGCTACGCGGAGGCGCTCGACGCGGCCGCGCGCCCGCAATCGGGAGCCTGACCCCGGTCTGATAGACTTGACCGGCTCGAAACACAGTTTTCGGGCATCCTCTTCCCCCACATAACCATCGGCATGCCCCGACGTGCGCGCCGATCGGCAGGGAAATCGATACGTCCGTGAGCCGCGAAAGACGCGGCCACGTAGTTCGGAAGGACACCTTCGTGCCCACGAAGTCCCAGGACCGCCGCAAGGTCCGCCTCTCCCGCGCGCTAGGCATCCCGCTGACGCCCAAGGCCGCCAAGTACCTCGAGAAGCGTCCGTACGCTCCGGGTGAGCACGGCCGCACCAAGCGCAAGCAGGACAGCGACTACGCCGTCCGTCTCCGCGAGAAGCAGCGTCTGCGCGAGCAGTACGGCATCCGCGAGAAGCAGATGCGCAACACGTTCAACGAAGCCCGCCGCAAGGACGGCCTGACCGGTGAGAACCTGGTCGAGCTGCTCGAGATGCGTCTCGACGCCCTCGTCCTGCGCTCCGGCTTCGCCCGCACCACGGCACAGGCACGCCAGCTCGTCGTGCACCGCCACATCCTCGTCGACGGCCAGACCGTCGACCGCCCGTCCTTCCGCGTGAAGCCGGGTCAGCTCATCCACGTCAAGGGCAAGAGCGAGGGCCTCGAGCCCTTCCAGGTCGCCGCAGCCGGCGGTCACGCCGAGGTGCTGCCCCCGGTCCCGAGCTACCTCGAGGTCGACCTCTCCACCCTGCACGCAACGCTCGTGCGTCGCCCCAAGCGCGCCGAGGTCCCGGTCACCGGTGACGTGCAGCTCGTCGTCGAGTACTACGCCGCGCGCTAGTCGCCCGTAGAACGATACGAAGGGCGTCGGGGCAACCCGGCGCCCTTCGTCGTTTCCGCATACCATGGAGGGATGCCGCGCCCGGCGGCCGAGGAGAAATGACATGAAGAACGCCCTGTGGTTCTTGATGGGGGTCATCGGCGGATTCGTCATCGCGCATCTTGTGAACAAGGATCCCCGCGGCCACGAGCTTCTGGCTGAGGTGGACGCCCGCATCGGCGAATTCACGGACCGCATCGGCGACGCATACCGCGAGCAGGAGGCGCGTCTCTCCGACGTCGTCGACGCCGCCCGCGATGCCGCGTCCGAGGTCGTGGCCAATGCCTCCGAGGCTCTCGAGACCGCCAAGGATGCGGCATCCGATGCCCTCGGAACTGCGAAGGATGCGGCATCCGACGCCCTGAGTACAGCGAAGAGTGCCGCTGCCGACGTCGTCGATACGGCCACCGACGCCGCCAAGAAGCTCACCGACTGACTTTTTTCCGCGCCCGCGACCCTTCAGGGTCGTGACGCTCTTGCATCGAGGAATCCCACACGTATGAAGACCGCTGAGATCGCGCAGCGCTACCTGGCCTATTTCGAGAAGAACGACCACGTCATCGTGCCGTCGGCGTCGCTCGTCAGCGACGACCCGACGCTGCTGTTCACGGTCGCCGGTATGGTGCCGTTCATCCCGTATCTGACGGGCGTCGTTCCCGCGCCGCATCCGCGGATCGCCGACGTGCAGAAATGCATCCGAACCAACGACATCGAAGAGGTCGGAAAGACCGCGCGCCACGGCACCTTCTTCCAGATGCTGGGCAACTGGTCGTTCGGCGACTACTTCAAGGAAGGTGCGATCCGTTACGCGTGGGACCTCCTGACAACCTCCGAAGCGGATGGCGGGCTCGCCTTCGACGAGAAGGATCTCTGGGTCACCGTGTACGAGACCGACGACGAGGCGGAAGCGATCTGGCGCGACGTCATCGGGCTCAAGCCCGAGCGGATCCAGCGGCTCGGGCGCGCCGACAACTACTGGCACACCGGGCAGCCGGGGCCCGGCGGTCCCGACTCCGAGATCTTCTTCGACCGTGGCCCCGCGTACGGCCGCGATGGCGGTCCCGCCGCCGACGACAACCGGTTCACTGAGATCTGGAACCTCGTGTTCATGCAGGACCTTCTCTCCAACGTGCGATCGAAGGTCGACTTCGACATCGTGGGCGAACTGCCGGCGAAGAACATCGACACCGGCATGGGCCTGGAGCGCATCGCGTTCATCAAGCAGGGTGTGGACAACATCTACGAGACGGATCAGCTGCGTCCCGTTCTGGACCGCGCCGTCGAGCTGTCGGGTCGCCGCTATGGCGCCGTCCATGAAGACGACGTGCGCTTCCGCGTGATCTCCGACCACGTGCGCTCCTCGCTGATGCTCCTCTCCGACGGGGTGACGCCTTCCAACGAGGGTCGCGGGTACATCCTTCGTCGCCTCATGCGCCGATCCGTGCGCGCGATGCGCCTGCTCGGCGTGGACGGCGCGACGTTCCCCGAGCTGTTCACGGCATCGCGAGACGCGATGAAGTCCGCCTACCCGGTCGTCGCCGACGACTGGCAGCGCATCTCGCAGTACGCCTTTGCGGAAGAGGAGACCTTCCTGCGCACGCTCGCGTCGGGCTCGACGATCCTCGACCTCGCGGTGGAAGACACCAAGCGCAGTGGCGGATCGAGCATTCCCGCCGCGGAGGCGTTCCTCCTCCACGACACGTATGGCTTCCCGATCGACTTGACGCTCGAGGTGGCCGAAGAAGCCGGTCTCACCGTCGACCGCGCGGCGTTCGACACCCTGATGCAGGAACAGCGCCAGCGGGCGCGCGCCGACGCCAAGGCGCGCAAGCGCGCGATCGCCGACCAGAGCGTGTACCGCGAGTTCCGCGCCAAGGGCGAGACGGTCTTCACGGGCTACACCGACCTCGAGTCCGAGTCGGCGATTCTCGGCGTCCTCGTCGACGGTGTGTCCGTCGACCGCGCGTACCAGGGCCAGATCGCCGAGGTCATCCTCGCCGAGACCGCCCTCTACGCAGAGTCCGGGGGCCAGGTCGCCGACAAGGGCGTGATCGTCGGTCCAGGCTTCGAACTCGAGGTCCTCGACGTGCAGAAGCCCGTGCCGGGGCTCGTCAGCCACACTGTCGAGGTCACCACGGGCGAAGTCGGCGTCGGGCAGCCGGCGACAACGGTCGTCGATGCCGTGAACCGTCGCGCCGCCCGCCAGGCGCACTCCGCCACGCACCTCGTGCACGCGGCCCTGCGCGACACGCTCGGCCGCACCGCCACTCAGGCCGGCTCGCTCAACCGCGCGGGGTACATGCGCTTCGACTTCAGCTGGGGCCAGGCGCTCTCCGACGCGACCAAGTCCGAGATCGAGGAGATCGCGAACAACGCGGTGCGCGACAACCTCGAGGTGACGACCCGCGTGCTGCCGCTCGACGAGGCGAAGTCCCTCGGGGCGATGGCGCTGTTCGGCGAGAAGTACGGCACCACCGTGCGCATGGTCGACATCGGCGGTCCCTGGTCGCGCGAGCTCTGCGCCGGCACGCACGTCGGCGCGAGCGCCGAGATCGGACTGATCAGCCTCGTCGGGGAATCCTCCGTGGGTGCATCCAGTCGCCGCGTCGAAGCCCTCGTCGGTCTGGACGCGTTCCGGTCGCTCGCCGCCGAGCGCGCGATCGTCTCGCAGCTCACCTCGACGCTCAAGACCCCCCGCGACGAGCTGCCTGCCCGCATCGCCGAGCTCACCGCGAGCCTGAAGGCCGCCGAGAAGAAGATCGCCGCCTTCGAGTCGAAGGCACTCGGCGATCGACTGCCCGCCCTGGCCGACACGGCCACGCGCGTGGGGGCACACCGGATCGTCGCCCAGTCGCTCGGTATGGCCTCGTCCGCCGACGACGTGCGGTCACTCGCCCTCCAGGTGCGCGATCGACTCGGCTCCGACGCGGCGATCGTCGCGCTCGGTGCCGACGTCGGCGGCCGGCCCCTCGTCGTGGTCGCGACCAACGAGGCGGCGCGTGCCGCCGGAGCGAAGGCGGGCGTGCTCGCGAAGGCCGCGGCAGTCGCCCTCGGTGGCGGTGGCGGTGGTCGCGACGACGTCGCTCAGGGTGGCGGAACGGATGCCGCGGCCCTGCCGGCGGCATTGACCGCTGTGAAGGACGCCCTCGAGGCCGCGTGACCGGGTTCCGCCGTGGATCGCGACTCGGCATCGATGTGGGCAAGGCCCGCGTCGGGGTGGCTCGCTCCGACCCTGACGGGATGCTGGCCACCCCGGTCGAGACCGTGGCGCGCGATGAGAGGTCCGTCGCGCGGATCGTGGAGCTCTCGGCAGAGCACTCCGCCATCGAGCTCATCGTCGGTCTCCCGCTCAGCCTGAGCGGCGGCGACACTCCCTCGACCACCGATGCGCGGGAGTTCGCCGCGGCGCTGGCCGAGGCATCCGGACTTCCCGTCCGTCTCATCGACGAGCGTCTCAGCACGGTCACCGCGCACTCGGCATTGCGGGGTTCGGGGAGATCTCAGCGAAACTCTCGTAGCATTGTGGATCAGGTCGCCGCCGTGATCCTGCTTCAGCAGGCGCTCGATGTCGAGAAGAACAGCGGCCGCCCACCCGGAACACCCGTCCCTCCGGCCCAGGAGCTCGCCTGACCATGCCCGATTCGCCCATCGATGATCCGTTCGCGGATCTGTTCGGCAAGCTGCCCGACCCCCGCACGCGCGGCACGGGAGCGGTCCCGTCGAACTCGACCGACGGCGCCGGCGCAGCGGTGACACCCGATCAGGCCACCCCGGCGGTCCCCAGCTCGCGTCGCGCGGCCCGCGCGGCCGCGGCAACCGGCGCGACCTCGATGTCGCCCCCTCCCATCTCCGCTCCGATCGATGTGCCCGCTCACGCCGGCGCGGCAGGCCCGACGGCCGCCGCAGGCACCGCGCACGCCGCAGCCGCGGCCCGCACGGCCGCACCCCAGTCTGCGACGACCACGGTGCTGTCGACCGAGTCCGACCCGGACGATTGGCCGTTCGCGGGCGCGAACGGCGCAGCGCCTGCGCTGCCGTACAGCCGGACCGGCGGGAACCGCGTCATCACGGAGCAGGCGCCCGACGCGACGCCGCACCGCGACGACTTCGACGATCTGTTCAACGGCACGGGTTCTTCGGATACCCTCGGCCAGGTGCCACCCCGTCCGAACAAGCGACGCCGCCGGATCGGCGGATGGATCGCGCTCGCGGTCGTGCTGATGCTCTTCGGCGGCGTGGCCGCGGGCGGCCTCTGGGTATGGAACACGTACGAGGCCAAGATCCGCGAGTTCATGGGCTGGGAAGAGCCGAAGGACTATGCCGAGGGGCAGGCCAATGGCGAGGCCCTCGTCACGATCGCCTCAGGCGACAACGGCAATACGATCTCGAACTCGCTGTACGAAGCCGGGGTGACCAAGACGCCCGACGCGTTCTACGCGATGCTCGTCGACACCGCGCAGAATCCGACCTTCTATCCCGGCGTCTACACGCTGCAGAAGCAGATGACGTCCGCTGCCGCCCTCGCGGCGCTGCAGGATCCTGCGAACAAGATCGACAACACCGTCGTCATCCCCGAGGGGCTCATCGCGGCCGATGCTCTGCAGCGGATCGCCGATGTGACGGGAATCTCCCTCGACGAGCTGACGGCCGAGGCCGCCAACTACACCCAGTTCGGCGTTCCGGCCGAGGCGCCGAGCATCGAGGGCTTCCTCTTCCCTGCGACCTACACCTTCGATCCGGGCGTCACCGCGCACGATGTGCTCGCCCGGATGGTGAATGAGACGTTCGCCCGTCTCGATGCCCTCGGGGTGCCGGAGTCCGACCGGCTCCAGGTGCTCACTCTCGCTTCCGTGATCCAGAAGGAATCCGGCCCCGACACGGCTGACATGAACAAGATCGCCCGGGTGTTCCTCAACCGCATCGACGAGGGAATGCCGTTCCAGTCCGACGCGACCGTCGCCTACGGGGCTGGGGTGACCGGCACGGTGTGGACGACCGACGAGCAGCGCGCCGACGAGTCGAACATCTACAACACGTACGTGCACCTCGGGCTACCGCCCGGGCCGATCAGCAACCCCGGTGAGGATGCCATCACGGGCGCCCGCAACCCGGCCGACGGCAACTGGCTGTACTTCGTCGCCGTCAACCTGGCCACGGGTGAGACGATCTTCTCCGACACGTACAACGAGCATCTCAAGGCCGTCGATCAACTGCGGGAGTGGTGCGCGAAGAGCGAGAATGCCTCCTACTGCGCGTAGGCGGCAGCTCGAGGTATGGGGCGACCCGATCCAGCACAGCCGGTCGCCCGCCCTGCACGCCGCCGCCTACGCGGTTCTCGACATGCCGTGGTCGTACGCCCGGCGACGGGTGTCCGCCGACACCTTCGACCGTGAGCTTGCGGGCCTCGACGCATCGTTCCGCGGGCTGTCGCTGACGTATCCGCTCAAGGCCTGCGCCTTTGCGGCATCCGGCATTCGCGACCGTCGCGCCGAGCTCACCGGCGCGGTCAACACGCTGCTTCTCGAGCCCGAGGGCTTCCGCGGCTTCAACACCGACATCGGCGGCATCGTGCGCGCACTCGGCGAGGCGGGCATCGAGAGCGTCGATCGGGTGCGGGTCGTCGGCGCCGGTGCGACGGCATCCTCCGCCATCGTGGCGGTCGCCGAACTCGGCGCCCACCACGTCGAGGTGGTGGCACGCAGACCCGCCGCCGTCGCGCCGCTGCAGGCGCTGGGCGACGCGCTCGGCGTCGTCGTGCTCGCAGTGCCCTTCGCCGCGCCCGGGCACGCGCCGGTGCCCCTCACGATCTCGACCGTCCCTGGTGATGCGGAGATCCCGGATGCCGCGGCCGGCGCGCTGGCAGACTCCGGTGGACTGCTGCTGGACGTGGTGTACGGACACTGGCCGACGGTGCTCGCCCAGGCGTGGCAGCGCGCGGGCGGCACCGCCCACTCGGGTCTCGGAATGCTGGTGCACCAGGCGCTCCTGCAGGTGCGCATCTTCGTCGGCGGCGAGGTCGATGTTCCGCTCGATGACGAGTCGGCCGTCCTGGCCGCGATGCGCCAGGCGGTCGTGGGAGACTAGAGCAATGCTCCGCGTGCTCACGGCCGGCGAATCCCACGGCCCCGAACTCGTCGCCATCATGGAAGGCCTGCCCTCCGGCGTGCCGATTTCCCGTGCCGCGATCCAGGCCGACCTCGCTCGTCGCAAGCTCGGCTACGGCCGCGGCTCGCGCATGAAGTTCGAGGAGGACGAGCTCACGATCTCGAGCGGCGTCCGCCACGGACTCACCCTCGGCAGCCCGATCGCGCTGCGCATCGGCAACACCGAGTGGCCCAAATGGGTCGAGGTGATGAGCGCCGAACCGGTCGAGCTCACCGAGAAGTCCCGCGGACGCAGCGCCGCCCTCACCCGGCCGAGGCCGGGACATGCCGATCTCGTCGGCATGCAGAAGTACGACTTCGACGAGGCGCGGCCCATCCTCGAGCGTGCGAGCGCCCGCGAGACCGCCGCGCGCGTCGCGCTCGGCGCCGTGGCGCGCGCGTTCCTGGCCGAGCTCGGCATCCGTCTCGTCAGCCACACCCTCTCGATCGGCCCCGTGCGCGTCCCCGAGGACTCCGCCCTGCCAGGGCCGGATGATGTCGACGCGCTGGACGCCGATCCGCTGCGCTGCTTCGACGCCGCGACGAGCGCGCTGATGGTCGCCGAGGTCGATGCCGCACGCAAGGACGGCGACACGCTCGGCGGCGTCGTCGAGGTGCTCGCGTTCGGACTCCCGCCCGGACTCGGCTCGCACGTGCACTGGGATCGGCGCCTCGACGGCAAGCTCGCGCAGGCGCTCATGAGCATCCAGGCGATCAAGGGCGTCGAGGTCGGCGACGGCTTCCTCACCACCACGCGCCGAGGCTCCCAGGCGCACGACGAGCTGTTCGCGACCGACGGCGGCATCACGCGCTCGTCCGACCGCGCCGGCGGCACCGAGGGCGGCATGTCGACCGGGACCGTCCTGCGCGTGCGCGCCGGGATGAAGCCCATCGCGACCATCCCGCACGCCCTGCGGACGGTGGATGTCGCGACCGGCGACACCGCGGCCGCCCATCACCAGCGGTCCGACGTGTGCGCGGTGCCCGCGGCGGGCGTGGTCGCGGAGGCCATGGTCGCCGTCGTCCTCGCCGAGTCCGTGCTGGAGAAGTTCGGCGGCGACAGCGTCGGTGAGACCCGCCGCAACCTCGAGTCGTACCTCGCCGCGATCCCGGAGAGCCTGCGCACGGCCACGGTCAGCGACACCGCGCTCACCGAGGCATGACCGCGCGAGCCCTCGTGCTGATCGGTCCCATGGGCGCCGGCAAGACGAGCATCGGCCGCAAGGTCGCCAAAGCGCTCGGCGTCGGCTTCTTCGACACCGACATCGCGGTAGTCCGCGCCCACGGACCGATCGAGGCGATCTTCGCCGAGCACGGCGAAGCTCATTTCCGGGCCCTCGAGCGGGCGGCCGTCACGCAGGGTCTCGCCGCCGGCGGTGTGGTCTCGCTCGGCGGAGGCGCCGTCCTCGACCCGCAGACGCAGGCCGACCTGGCCACGCACCGGGTCGCGCTGCTGACGGTCGACGCGAAGGTCGTCGCCGGCCGCATCCACGCCACCGACCGCCCGCTGCTGCAGGCAGAGGATGCCCTCGCGCGGTGGAGCGAGATCGCCGCAGCGCGTCGCCCGATCTACGAGCGGCTCGCCGGCGCGACGTTCGATACCTCGCACGGACCGCTGCAGCACGTCGTCGAGGCGATCGTCGCCTGGGCCCAAGAGGATTCAGGGGAACGCGCATGAGCGATGCGACCACGATCTCGGTGAGCGGCGATGCCACCTACGACATCACGGTGGGACGCGGCATCCTCTCGTCCCTCGGGGAGCTCCTCCCGCCGGCTGCCCGCAAGGTGCTCGTCATCCATCCGCCGACCCTCGCCGTGCAGGCGGAAGCGCTGCGCGCCTCGCTCGCCGGTGACCGCGAGGTGCTGCTGGCCGAGATCCCCGACGCGGAGCAGGGCAAGCGCATCGAGGTCGCCGCCTTCTGCTGGCAGGTCATGGGCCAGGCGGACTTCACGCGCACCGACGCGGTCGTCGGCTTCGGCGGGGGAGCCGTCACCGACCTCGCCGGTTTCGTCGCCGCCACCTGGCTGCGCGGTGTCGCGGTCGTGCAGGTGCCGACGACCGTGCTCGGCATGGTCGACGCGGCCGTGGGCGGCAAGACCGGGGTGAACACTGCCGAGGGGAAGAACCTCGTAGGCGCTTTCTGGGCCCCCCGCGCCGTGCTGTGCGACCTCGACCTGCTCGACTCCCTCTCGGCACACGAACTCGTCGCCGGGTTCGCCGAGGTCGTCAAGGCCGGGTTCATCTGGGCCCCCGAGATCCTCGAGCTCATCGAGGCCGACCCGGTGGCCGCGGTGGACCCGCACAGCGCCGCGTTCCGGCGCAGCATCGAACTCGCGATCGGGATGAAGGCGCACGTCGTCGGGCAGGATCTCCGTGAGGCGGGGCTCCGCGAGATCCTCAACTACGGGCACACACTGGGCCACGCGATCGAGCACGCCGAACGATATCGCTGGCGCCACGGTGCGGCGATTTCGGTGGGCATGGTCTTCGCCGCCGAGCTGTCGCGCCTGGCCGGGCGACTGCCGGATGCCGCGGCCCAGCGGCACCGCGACATCCTCACCCTCCTCGGCCTGCCCACAACCTACCGCGCCGGCGCATGGCCGACGCTGCTCGCGTCCATGCAGCGCGATAAGAAGAGTCGAGGCGGGATGCTCCGCTTCATCGTGCTCGACGACATCGCGCGCCCCACCGTGCTCCCGGCGCCGGACGAATCGCTGCTGTTCGCGGCGTACCAGGAAGTCGCGGGATGACTCCGCAGCCCGACCCGTCGCTCTCAGTGCGGCGGGTCCGGTCAGACGAGTGGGAGCTCGTGCGGGCGCTCCGCCTGGAGGCGACCGCCGATCCGGATGCCGCGATCGCGTTCCTCGAGGATCACGACGAGGTCGCCACGCGGCCGGAGTCGTTCTGGCGCGAGCGGACCCAGACAGCCGCCGAGAGCGAGACGGTCGCTCAGCTCGTCGCGGAGATCGAGGGTGCTGCGGTGGGCAGTCTGTCGGTCCTGATCAGGGCGACCGGGCAGAAGGATCACCTGGGCCGGTACGTGGACGACCGGCGTGGCTTCGTGGTCGGCGTGTGGGTCCGGCCCGATCGCCGCGGCTCTGGGGCCGTGGATCTGCTGCTCGCCGCCGCGGCGGATTGGGCGGCGGCGCAGGGGCTGGATCAGCTCCACCTCGACGTGCATCGCGACAACCTGCGGGCCCAGGGCGCGTATCGCCGGGCGGGCTTCCTGCCGACCGGCGAGACCCTGACCGGGCCCATCGGGCCGGAGATCGTGATGTCGCGGCCGTTGCCATGACCGCGGCATCCACTCATACCGGCGCTGATATCGTGCGAGACATGAGTGCTCCCCGCCGCCTGCTGCTCGTCAACGGGCCGAATCTCAACCTTCTCGGCATCCGCGACCCCGCCACCTACGGCACCCAGTCGCTGCAGGATGTCGAGGCGCTCGCGATCGAGACGGCCGCCGCTTTCGGATTCGAGATCCGCGCGGTGCAGAGCAATCACGAAGGCGTGCTGATCGATGCGATCCACGCGGCGCGGACGGACTGCGCAGGCATCGTCATCAACCCCGGAGGGCTCACGCACACCTCGGTCGTGCTGCGCGATGCGCTGTTGAGCGTGTCCCTGCCGGTCGCCGAGGTGCACATCTCCGACATCAAGGCGCGCGAGCCGTTCCGGCAGCTCTCCTATGTCGAAGACGTCGCGGTCGTGCACGTCGTGGGCGAGGGCGTGCCCGGCTATGCCGTGGCGATCACCCGGCTCATCGAGGTCGTCACCGGGCACGCGGAGGGCTGACCGGAGCGCTCTCGCTCGCTGACGCGCTTTCGGTCCCTGAGCTTGTCGAAGGGTCCGCGGATGCTTCGACAGGCTCAGCAGCCGCGGGGGGCTCAGCAGCCGCGGGGGGCTCAGCGACTGCAACGGGCTTGGCCGGCAGCGCGACGCACACGCCGATCGCCACCACGGTGAAGCCGACCGCACACCAGAACGCGACGGCGAAGCCGGCGGTGACGCTCGTCAGGTCTGCGGCACCGCCCACGGCAGTCTCCAGGATGACGGCGAGCAATGCGACGCCGAAGGCGCCGCCGACCTGCTGGGCCAGGCGGGTGATGATGCTCGCGTGCGGGACCTCGTCGCGTTCCAGCCCCAGGAAGGCGACCGACATCACCGGAATCATGACGGCGCCCATCCCGAAGCCGCGCACGAGGAGGACAGCGGCGAGCCACCAGTCGCTGGTGGACGCGTCCGCCAGCGCGAACGGCACGGTTGCGAGCCCCATGACGATGAACCCGCCGATCGCGACGACGCGCGCGCCGAGGGAATCTGTGAGGCGCCCCGCCAGGGTGCGGCTGAACAGCGCACCCACGCCCTGCGGAATGAGCACGAGCGCCGCAGCAAGCACATCCAGCCCGCGCACGGTCTGGAAGAACAGCGGGAGCAGCAGCATCGAGCCGTAGAGGGAGGCGCCGGACAGGAACAGCACGGCCGACGATGAGGCGACCGGCCGGCGCTTGAGCAGTCGGATGTCGACCAGCGCGGTGCCCGGCCGCCGCGTCTCGACCAGCACGAACGCCACAAACAGCGCGACGCCGGCAGCCACGGGAATCCAGACATCGGGCCGCGAGAAGCCGCCTTCCTGGCTCACGTTGGTGAGGCCGTAGAGGATCCCGACGAGGGCGGGGGAGACGAGAAGCAGCCCGGCGAGATCGAGCTTGGGTCGACCGGTCGGCGGATCCGCCGGCAGGAAGCGCCAGGCCAGGGCGAGGCCGACCAGGCAGAACGGCACATTCACCCAGAACAGCCAGCGCCAGTCCAGCCAGTTGAGGATGAGTCCGCCGATCGTGGGGCCGAGGATCGGCCCGAGTGCCGCTGGCAGGCTGACCACGGCCATCAAGCGGCCGAGGCCCACTCCGCGGGGCACCTGCTGGATCGCGAGGGTCGCCATGAGCGGCATCATGAGGCCGCCTCCGACGCCTTGGAGCACCCGGAAGGCGATGAGGCTCGGTGCGCTCCACGCGAGGCTGCACGCGATCGAGGCCGCGAGGAAGATCGTGAGCGCGATCATCCACAGCCGCTTGCCCCCGATGCGCGCCTGGGCCCAGCCGACCACCGGGATCGTGACGCCGAGGGCCAGCAGATAGGCCGTGCTCACCCACTGGATCGTGCTCACCGGAACGGCGAGCTCCTGAGCCAGCGTCTTCAGCGCGATGCTCACGATCGTGCTGTCGAAGATCACGGCGAGGCCGCCGACCATCAGGACGAGGGCGGTGATGATCGCCGCGCGGGGAACGGCTGGGGCTGATGTCGAGCTCATCCTGATCCTTCGTTCAAGATACGCATGTGTATCTAATCGCCGAGTGTAGGCCGACCCGATAAGATACACAAATGACTCTTGAAAAGCCGGCTCGCCGTCGACGCGGCCAGGAGCTCGAAGATGCCATCCTCGAGGCCGCATGGCAGCAGCTCGTCGACGGGGGCTACGGCAACTTCACGGTGGATGCTGTCGCCGAGCGCGCGGAGACCAGTCGGTCGGTCGTCTACCGCCGATGGGAGCACCGCGACACGCTCGTCAGCGCGGCCATCGCATTCGGCCTGCGCCGGAGTCGGGTGGAAGCGGCCGACACAGGCTCGCTGCGAGGAGATGTCATCGAACTGCTGCGGCGCTCGAGCGGCGCCCGCGCACCGCTCGCCCCGCTGCTGAGCGTGATGGTAGGCACCTACTTCTCGGAGACGGGGGTCTCGTTCGCCGACATCCGCGCGCAGATGCTCGGCGGTGGCCGCACCCATGGAGCGATGGACGAGATCATCGAACGCGCGATCGTGCGGGGCGAGATCGACCCCGCCCGGCTGACCTCTCGCGTGCGCACCGTCGCATTCGATCTGTTCCGTCACGATCTGCTGATGACCCTCAAGCCCCTGCCGGACGCGGACATCATCGAGATCGTGGATGAGATCTTCCTGCCGCTGGTGCGCCCGCTGTCTTAGATCCCGGCACGGGACGCGGCATCCCGTAGAATCGAATGTCGGCGCTTCGACACGCTCAGCGATCAAGCAGCCTGACCCCCTGACACGAAACGGAACTCTTCAGCCATGGCATCCACCTCAGACATCAGGAACGGCGTCGTCCTCAGCATCGACGGACAGCTGTGGAACGTCATCGAGTTCCAGCACGTCAAGCCCGGCAAGGGCGGTGCGTTCGTCCGCACCAAGCTCAAGAACGTCGTCTCCGGCAAGGTCGTCGACCGCACCTACAACGCCGGCGCCAAGATCGAGATCGAGAATGTCGACCGCCGCGACTTCACGTACCTGTACAACGACGGCGACGGCTTCGTCTTCATGGATGTCGCGGACTACGACCAGATCACCGTCGGCTCCGCCACCGTCGGCGACGCGGCGAACTTCCTGCTCGAGAACCAGCAGGTGCAGATCGCGCTCAACAACGGCAACCCGCTGTACGTCGAGCTGCCGGCCTCCGTCGTCCTCGAGATCACCTACACCGAGCCGGGCCTGCAGGGCGACCGCTCGTCGGCCGGCACCAAGGCCGCCACGGTCGAGACCGGCTACGAGATCCAGGTGCCGCTGTTCGTCGAGACCGGCACCAAGGTCAAGGTGGACACCCGCACGGGCGACTACCTCGGCCGCGTGAACTGAGCGCTGCGAGCCGATGAGCGCACGTACGAAGGCCCGCAAACGCGCGCTCGACATCCTGTTCCAGGCTGACGTCCGCGGCGACGACCTCGGCGCGATCCTCGCCGCCGAGGCGAAGCGCGCCGCCAACGAGCCGTCGCGCGAATCGTCCTGGCTGTATGCCCGCGAGATCATCGACGGCGTCATCGACAACCGCGACGAGATCGACGAGCAGATCACGACCTTCGCGAAGGACTGGTCGCTCGCGCGCATGCCCGCGGTCGACCGGGCGCTGCTGCGCATGGGCGTCTGGGAGATCCTCTTCAACGACGAGGTGCCCACCGGCGTGGCGATCGACGAGGCCGTGGAGCTCGCCAAGGAGTTCTCGACGGACGATTCCGGCGCGTTCGTGAACGCCGTGCTCGCGAAGATCGCCCGCTCGTCCTGACGCCCATGACCAGGCCTCGCGGAACCTTGCGAGGATGGTGAGCATGACCCCGCCGTTCGTCGACGCCGAGCACATCCGGCGCCGGGCCGATGGCGGCGCGTACGAACGCGGGATGGCGTACTTCCGCGACGGGGCCGTGCAGTCCGTGGCGTGGGATCCGGTCGCGGCGGTGCTCGAGTCGGTGGTCGAGGGCAGCGGCAGGACCGCCTATCGATGCCGGATCCGCCTCGACCCGGCCCGAGGCGACCAGCCGATCGTCTCGACCTTCTGCACCTGCCCGGTGGAGCGCGACTGCAAGCACACGGTGGCGACCCTGCTCGCGAGCAATCGGCTCGCGGATCGCCCGGTCGCCGACGGCCCGGCCGCCGCCGCGCAGCCGGCCACGTGGCGCGCGCTGCTCGCGCCACCGAGCACCGGATCGGCCCCGCCGACCGCCCTCGCTCTCGGGGTCGAGCTGCGCCAGCGCGTGCGGCGCAGCAGCTCGCAGTGGGCACCGACCCGCGTCGAGAGCGCGTCGCCGCGGGGTCTGCATCTGCACGGCTCCGATGTCCTGGTCGGGCTGCGACCGCTGGAGCGCAGCGCGCGCAGCGACGCCTGGATCAAGGGCACCGTCTCGTGGGAGGCGGTCCGGCGGCTGGGGCACCCGTACGTGCCGACCCAGGCGCGCTGGTTCGCCGAGTTGTACAGCATCGCGCGGGACATGCGCCTGTTCGGAGCGTTCTCGGACATCTCCGAGTGGGTCACGCTCGACGACATCCAGTCCCACCTGCTCTGGCCGCACCTGGCGACCGCGGCAGAGCACGGCATCGCCGTCGTGCCCACCAAGAAGCACACCACCGTCGCCATCGCCGGGGCGGCGGATGCCGTCGTGCGCGCCGAGCAGACGCCCGATGGGCTCACGCTCGCCGCGCGCCTCTCGATCGGCGAGGACCCCGTCGCCGCCGACGAAGCTCGTCCGATCGGCCACATCGGGATCTACCGCTTCCAGGTGCGCCGCGACCGGATCGAGCTCACCCTCGCCCCGGTGCCGCTTCCCGTTCCGGTGCACGCGCTCGTGACGGCCCGCGCCGCGATCACCGTGCCTGTCGAGGACACCCCGGAGTTCCTGACCCAGCACCTGCCCCGGCTCCTGCGGCAGGTCGTCGTCGAGGCACCCGGGATCGCCCTGCCGGCGCCCGAACGCCCCGCCCTCGTCGTCACGGCGCGATTCTCACCCGCGCACCGCCTCGACTTCGCTCTTCACTGGCGCTACGGCGAGCGCGAGCCGATGCCGTATCGGTCTCCGATGTCCGACGACCGGGACGCTGAGACCGAAGATGCGATCCGCACACGGGTCGAAGCGGTCTGGGAGGATGCCTCGCCCGTCGCCTTCGCGGCTTCCGGTCAGCTTTCCGGGATCGACGCCGCCGAGTTCGCCTCCCGGCTGCTGCCCGCCCTCGAGGCGCTCCCCGATGTCGTGGTCGAGATCGAGGGGGAGCGGCCGCGCTATCGCGAACTGACCGCGGACCCGCACGTGACGGTCTCCACGCTCGAGACCACCGATGCGGACTGGTTCGATCTCGGGGTCATCGTGACGATCGACGGGCGGATGATCCCGTTCGCGCCGCTGTTCACCGCCCTCACCAGGGGGCGCCGCAAGCTGCTGCTCAGCGACGGGCGCTACTTCTCGCTCTCGCACCCCTCGCTGCAGCGGCTGCGCGATCTCATCGAGGAGGCGGGGGAGCTCACCGAGTGGGAGACCGGTCCGCGCATCAGCCGCTACCAGACCGCACTCTGGGCCGACTTCGAAGACGTCGCCGACCAGTCCGAGCCCGCGGTCAGCTGGCGGGCCACCGCGGAGGCACTCCGCGACATCGACCGGATCCCGCCGACCCCGCTGCCGGCGGGGCTGCTGGCGGAACTGCGCCCCTACCAGCGCACCGGCTTCGAGTGGCTCGCGTTCCTCTGGCAGCACCGCCTCGGCGGCATCCTCGCCGACGACATGGGTCTCGGCAAGACGATCCAGATGCTGGCGCTGATGGCGCACACGCGCGAGGCCGGCGAACGGCGGCCGTTCCTCGTGGTGGCGCCGACGTCCGTGCTCTCCACCTGGCGCACCGAGGCCGCGCGATTCACCCCGGGCCTGCGGGTGGCGGTCGTGGACGCCACGCGCGCGAAGCGGGGGATCACGGTGACGGATGCCGCGGCATCCGCAGATCTCGTCATCACCTCGTACACGCTCCTGCGTCTCGACGAACCGGAGTTCGCCGCCGTGGAGTGGGCGGGGCTCGTGCTCGACGAGGCCCAGTTCGTCAAGAACAGCCAGACCAAGGCCTACCGTGCGGCGCGGGACCTGCGGGCGGATGTGACGTTCGCGATCACCGGCACGCCGATGGAGAACAGCCTGACCGAACTGTGGGCGCTGCTCTCGCTCGCGGCGCCCGGGCTGTTCCCCTCGGCGAGACGCTTCCGCGAGGAGTACGTCGGCCCCATCGAGCAGGGGAAGGTGGCCGAGAACCAGGAGGGCGCGCCGCAGCGCGCCGTGCGACTCGCCCGGCTGCGACGGCGGATCCGTCCGCTCGTGCTGCGCCGCACGAAGGAGCTGGTGGCCGCGGACCTGCCACCCAAGCAGGAGCAGGAGGTGCAGGTCGAGCTCGGCGCCGCGCATCGGACCCTGTACGACGCGGTCCTGCAGCGTGAGCGGCAGAAGGTGCTGGGCCTCCTCGACGATCTCGACCGCACCAGGTTCATCGTCTTCCGCTCGCTCACCCTGCTCCGGATGCTGAGTCTCGCCCCCGAGCTCATCGATCCGGAGTACGCGCACATCACCCCGAGCAAGCTGACCGCGTTGTTCGAGCAGCTGGACGAGATCCTCGCCGAGGGGCACCGCACCCTGGTGTTCAGTCAGTTCACGTCGTTCCTGGGGCTTGTGGCGGCGCGGCTGGAAGAGCGCGGCATCCGCTACGCGTACCTCGACGGCTCGACCCGGGACCGGGATGCCGCGATCGCGTCCTTCCGTGAAGGCGACGCGCCGGTGTTCCTCATCAGCCTCAAGGCGGGAGGATTCGGGCTCACGCTCACCGAAGCCGATTACGTCTTCCTCCTCGACCCGTGGTGGAACCCGGCGGCCGAGTCCCAGGCCGTCGATCGGGCGCACCGCATCGGGCAGACCCGCCCGGTCAACGTCTACCGGCTCATCGCCGCCGGCACCATCGAGGAGAAGGTGATGGCCCTGCAGCAGCGCAAGGCGCGCCTGTTCGGCGCCGTCATGGACGACGACGCGCTCTTCTCGCAGGCCCTCACCGCCGATGACATCCGCGGCCTGTTCGACGCCTGATCCGGTTTGACGCGGCGGCCCGCACGGGTCAGGCTCGGGCCACGTCGTAGACTCGAAAGCCGTTCGACACGGGAGGAATCCATGCGCATCACGGGTCTCGGCCACGCCGGCATGTTCATCGAGACGGCGGGTGGCAGCATCCTCTGCGACCCGGTCATCGGACCGACGTTCTTCGGCTCGTGGTTCCCGTTCCCCGACAACCGAGGCCTCGACTGGGAGCGCTTCGGCAAGGCCGACTTCCTCTACATCTCGCACCGGCACCGCGATCACTTCGACCCGGCGCTCATGCAGCGATTCGTCCCCAAGGACATCAAGGTCCTGCTGCCGGACTACCCGACCGACGACCTCGAGCAGGACCTGCGACGACTCGGCTACGACAACATCGTCTTCACCCAGGCGGGTGTGCCGCTCGAGTTCGGCGACCTCACGCTCATGGTCACCCCGCTGCGGGCCCCGAGCGACGGCCCGATCGGCGACTCGTCGCTGAGCGTCGACGACGGCACCGCCAGCATCCTGAACCAGAACGACTCGCACCCGCTCGACCTCGACAAGCTCCTCTCCTTCAGCAAGCCCGAGGCCTACTTCACGCAGGTGTCCGGCGCGATCTGGTGGCCGATGGTCTACGACCTGCCGCAGGAGTCGAAGCAGAACTTCGCGAAGCTCAAGCGCGACGCGCAGAACAAGCGGGCGATGTACTACATCGAGAAGGTGGATGCCCCGCACGTCTTCCCGATGGCAGGTCCGCCCATGTTCCTGCGCGACGAACTGTTCCGCTACAACGGGCTGGGGCTGGAGAACGACTCGATCTTCACCGATCAGCGCCAGTTCCTGGAGCACATGCACGAGGTGCGCCCGGAGCAGCAAGGGCACATGTTCCTCCCCGGCACGGTGGTCGAGGTGAACCACGGCGAGATCTCGGTCGAGCAGTCGCTGTACACGGATGCCGAGATCGAGCACATCTTCGGCGACAAGTGGACCTACCTCGCCGAGCAGCGTGACTCCCGGCAGGACGAGATCGCCGCGGAAGAGGCATCCCGCGCTCCAGTCCTGCAGCCGGACGAGATGCTGGCCGCGCTCAAGGAGTGGTGGGAGCCGCTGCTGCGGCGCGGCCGCATCTTCCGTGACGGCGTCGGCGGGAATGTGCGCTTCCGCATCGGCGAGCTCGACATGGTCGTCGACTTCCCCAAGGCGAAGGTGCGGGAGTACGCGGGGGAGGAGTGCATCTACTGGTACACGATTCCGGCCGACCTCGTCTCGACGAACATCGCCGACCACGAGATCGACTGGTCCAACTCGATCTTCCTCTCGATGCAGTTCGAGGTCGGGCGCAGCGGCAAGTTCAACGAGTTCCTCACGACGTTCCTCAAGTGCCTGTCCCGAGACCGGATCGAGTACGTCGAGAACTGGTACGCCGAGCAGTCCGATGTGTCCGAGGACGTGCAGCTCGGCGACTGGGTCGTGCAGCGCCGCTGCCCGCACCTGCGTGCCGACCTGTCCAAGACCGGCAAGATCGAGGACGGCGTACTGACCTGCAGCCTGCACGACTGGAAGTGGGACCTCGCCAGCGGCAGCTGCATCTCGAGCCAGGGGCACCCGATCCGGGCGTCCCAGGTCGAGGGCGACCTGGCCATGGAGGCACTCGCCCCCGCGAGCTGATCGGCTAGGCTGGGAGCGAACCACAGCAACCTTTAACCCCGTCCTGTGAGGCGGAGAAGGGAGCAGCGGATGAGCACGCGCACTGTGCTGAACGCAGCCGACATCACCCGGGCCCTGACTCGGATCTCCCACGAGATCCTCGAGTCCAATCGCGGCCCGCAGGATCTGGTGCTTCTGGGCATCCCCACCCGCGGCGTCGCCCTCGCCCATCGCATCGGCGCACTGATCGGCGAAATCGCGTCAGTCGAGCTCGACGGTGCGGCGATCCCGGTCGGGGCGCTCGACGTCACGATGTACCGCGACGACCTGCACCGCAATCCCACCCGCACGCCGCAGCGCACGCAGATCCCCGCCGGCGGGATCGACGGAAAGGTCGTCGTTCTCGTGGACGACGTGCTGTTCTCGGGTCGCAGCATCCGCTCCGCCCTCGACGCCCTGCAGGACATCGGACGTCCGGCAGCCGTGCGTCTCGCGACGCTGGTGGACCGCGGACACCGCGAACTGCCGATCCGGCCCGACTTCGTGGGCAAGAACCTGCCGAGCTCGCGCGACGAGCGCGTCAACGTGCGCCTCGACGAAGTCGACGGCGCCGAGGAGGTGACGATCGAGTCATGAGGCATCTGCTCGACACCAAGACCCTCGACCGCGAGGCGGCCCTGCGCATCCTCGATGTCGCCGAGGACATGGCCGACACCCAGCAGCGCGAGGTGAAGAAGCTGCCGACGCTGCGCGGCAAGACCGTCGTCAACCTCTTCTTCGAGGACTCGACCCGCACCCGCATCTCGTTCGAGGCGGCCGCCAAGCGCCTGTCCGCCGACGTCATCAACTTCTCCGCGAAGGGCTCCAGCGTCTCCAAGGGGGAGTCGCTGCAGGACACCGCGCAGACCCTGCAGGCGATGGGAGCGGATGCCGTGGTCATCCGTCACGGCGCGTCCGGTGCACCACGCACGCTCGCCACAAGCGGGTGGATCAGCGCGGGCGTCGTGAACGCGGGGGACGGCACCCACGAGCACCCCACCCAGGCGCTCCTGGACGCCTACACGATCCGCAAGCGCCGGTTCGGCGCCGACAGCCGCGGCCGCGACCTCGCCGGTCTTCGCGTCACGATCGTCGGCGACATCCTGCACTCCCGTGTCGCCCGCTCGAACGTCTGGCTCCTCAACACGCTCGGAGCGGACGTCACCCTCGTCGCGCCGCCGACCCTGGTGCCGCAGGATGTCTCGCACTGGCCGGTGCGCGTGCGCTACGACCTCGACGAAGCGGTCGCCGAGCAGCCGGACGCGCTGATGATGCTGCGGATCCAGCTGGAGCGCATGAACGCCGCATATTTCCCCACTGAACGGGAGTATTCCCGTCGATGGGGGCTCGACGCCGGGCGGCTCGCGGCGCTCGGTCCGGATAGCATGGTGATGCACCCCGGACCGATGAACCGCGGTCTCGAGATCTCGGCGCAAGCCGCCGACTCGCCCCGGTCGACCGTGCTCGACCAGGTGACCAACGGCGTCTCGGTGCGCATGGCCGTGCTGTATCTGCTGCTCGCGGGAGCAGCAGACGAGAAGGAGGACAGACGATGAGCGAGGTCTTCCTGTTCCAGGGGGCACACCTTGAGGGCGGCGAGGCCGCAGACCTCATCGTCGAAGACGGCCTCATCGCCGAAGTGGGCACCGGGCTGAGCCGCGCCGGCGCGACCGTGGTCGATGCTGCCGGCCTGATCGCACTGCCCGGTCTGGTCGACCTCCACACGCACCTGCGCGAACCCGGGTACGAGGCATCCGAGACGATCCTCTCCGGATCGCGTGCCGCTGCTGCCGGTGGCTTCACGGCGGTCTTCGCGATGCCGAACACCTCGCCGGTGGCGGACACCGCTGGTGTCGTCGAGCAGGAGCTCGCGCTCGGTGAAGCTGCCGGATACGTGACCGTCCAGCCGATCGGCGCGGTCACGGTCGGGCAGAAGGGCGAGCGGCTCGCCGAACTCGGCGCGATGGCGTCTTCGCGTGGCCGCGTCCGGGTGTTCAGCGACGACGGCTTCTGCGTGTGGGACTCGCTCATCATGCGCCGCGCGCTCGAGTACGTGAAGGCGTTCGACGGCGTCATCGCCCAGCACGCCCAGGACCCCCGGCTCACCGAAGGCGCGCAGCTCAACGAGGGCTCGGTCTCCGCGGAGCTCGGCCTCGCCGGCTGGCCCGCCGTGGCTGAGGAGTCGATCATCGCCCGCGACGTGCTGCTCGCCGAGCACGTCGGCTCGCGGCTGCATGTCTGCCACCTCTCGACCGCCGGATCGGTCGACATCATCCGGTGGGCCAAGCGCCGTGGCGTCAACGTCACCGCCGAGGTCACCCCGCATCACCTGCTGCTGACCGACGAGCTCGCCCGCGGGTACGACGCCCGGTTCAAGGTGAACCCGCCGCTGCGCCGTGACGAGGACGTGCTGGCGGTCCGCGAAGGACTCGCCGACGGCACGATCGACATCGTCGCGACCGACCATGCCCCGCATCCCGACGAAGCGAAGTCGTGCGAGTGGCAGGCCGCGGCCAACGGGATGGTCGGGCTCGAGAGCGCGCTCCGGGTGGTGCACGAGGCGATGATCGACACCGGCCTGCTGGTGTGGGCTGATGTCGCGCGGATCATGTCCCGCACCCCCGCGCGGATCGGGCGGCTCGACGGCCACGGCACGCCGCTGAGCGACGGGCACCCGGCATCGTTCACCCTCTATGACCCGGCGCCGGTGCGCACCTTCTCGGTCGCCGACCTGCACGGTCGCAGCGTCAACTCGCCCTACCTCGGGCGCGAACTGCCCGGCGAGGTGCGCTGGACGGTGCACCGCGGCCGGCCGACCGTGGTCGACGGCGTGCTCCAGGACCTCTCGGGGGTGCGCGCATGACCACCGAAGGAGCCCTCCTGGTGATGATCGGGGTCGCCGCTCTGATCATCGCGCTCGTCGTGTGGGGCTGGGTGCGCCGCACGCGGCGCGACGCCGCCCTCACCGCCCCGACCGATGCCGCACCCGCCGACGCCCAGGTCCGTGCGTCGTTCTCGGGGCTGTACGTCGCCACGACCCGCCACGGTGAGCCGCTCGAGCGCCTCGCGATCCGCGGGCTCGCCTTCCGCTCCCGCGCCGACCTCTTCGTCACCGACGCCGGGGTCGCCCTCGACGTCACCGGAGCGCCGCGCGTGTTCCTGGCCGCTGACCGCCTGGTCGGCGTCGCGCAGGCGACCGTCGCGATCGACCGGGTCGTCGAGCCCGGCGGCCTCGTGCGCCTGGAATGGCGCACCGACGACGTGACGATCGTCGACTCCTACTTCCGACCGCAGGATGCCTCGACCCGTGCCGTCGCGGATGCGATCGCGCCGCTCTGCATCCCCACTTCGACCTCGACCTCGACCCCGATGGGATCCGACGCATGACCTCCCAGTTCCACGCCGACCCTGCCGTCCTCGTTCTCGAGGACGGCACCCGCCACCCGGGTCGCGCCTACGGCGCGCGCGGCACGACGCTCGGCGAGGTGGTTTTCGCCACCGGCATGACCGGCTACCAGGAGACGCTCACCGACCCCTCCTACGCCGGACAGATCGTGCTGCAGACCGCACCGCACATCGGCAACACGGGGATGAACCGTGAAGACCCCGAATCCCGCCGCATCTGGGTGTCGGGCTACATCGTGCGCGACCCCTCGCGCGTGGTCTCCAACTGGCGGGCGGATGCCTCGCTCGACGACGCTCTCGTGGCGGACGGCGTCGTCGGCATCAGCGGCATCGACACGCGCGCGGTCACCCGTCACATCCGCTCGGCGGGCAGCATGCGCGGCGGGATTTTCTCCGGCGCCGCGGCCGGCGTCGGAGAGGCCGAACAGCTCCGGCTCGTCCGGGAGGCGCCGCAGATGGCCGGCCGCAACCTCTCGGCCGAGGTCTCGGTCGCGGCAACCGAGGTCACCGTGGCGACGAGCGAGCGGATCGGCAGCCTCGCCGTGCTCGACCTCGGTGTGAAGCAGTCCACGATCGACAACCTCGCCGCCCGCGGCTTCGACGTGCACGTGCTGCCGCAGGACGTCACGATCGAGGGCATCCGAGAGGTCGACCCCGTTGCGGTCTTCTACTCGAACGGCCCTGGCGACCCCGCGGCCTCGGACGGTCACGTCGCGCTCCTGCGCAGCGTGCTCGACGACGGGCTGCCGTTCTTCGGCATCTGCTTCGGCAACCAGCTCCTCGGCCGGGCCCTCGGACTCGGCACCTACAAGCTGCCGTTCGGGCACCGCGGCATCAACCAGCCGGTGCTCGACAAGGCCACCGGTCGCGTCGAGATCACCGCGCACAACCACGGCTTCGCGGTCGAGGCTCCGATCGCGGGCGAGTTCGACAGCCCCGCCGGCTACGGCCGCGTCGAGGTGAGCCATGTCGGGCTGAACGACGACGTCGTCGAGGGGCTCCGTGCCCTCGACATCCCGGCGTTCTCGGTGCAGTACCACCCCGAGGCGGCCGCCGGCCCGCACGACGCCAACTACCTCTTCGACCGATTCCGCGACATGGTCATCGCGCACCTCGACAAGAAGGACGCCGAGTAATGCCCAAGCGCGACGACATCAAGAGTGTCCTGGTCATCGGCTCCGGCCCGATCGTCATCGGTCAGGCCTGCGAGTTCGACTACTCCGGCACCCAGGCCTGCCGGGTGCTCCGCGAAGAGGGCGTGCGCGTCATCCTCGTCAACTCCAACCCGGCGACCATCATGACCGACCCGGACTTCGCCGACGCGACCTACATCGAGCCGATCACGTGGCAGGTCATCGAGACGATCATCGCGAAGGAGAAGCCCGACGCGATCCTGCCGACCCTCGGCGGCCAGACCGCGCTGAACGCGGCGATCGACCTGCACAATCACGGCATCCTTCAGAAGTACGACGTCGAGCTCATCGGCGCGAGCTTCGAGGCGATCAACAAGGGCGAGGACCGCCAGATCTTCAAGCAGCTCGTGCTGGACGCGGGAGCGGATGTCGCGGCATCCCGCATCGCCCACACGATGGACGACTGCCTCGCCGCCGCCGAACAGCTCGGCTACCCGCTCGTCGTCCGCCCCTCCTTCACGATGGGCGGCCTCGGTTCCGGGTTCGCGTACGACGAGCGCGACCTCCGTCGCATCGCCGGCGCCGGCCTGCGCGACTCGCCCACCACCGAGGTGCTCCTCGAGGAGTCGATCCTCGGGTGGAAGGAGTACGAGCTCGAGCTCATGCGCGACACGGCCGACAACACCGTCGTCGTCTGCTCGATCGAGAACGTCGACCCCGTCGGCGTGCACACCGGCGACTCGATCACCGTTGCCCCGGCCCTCACGCTCACCGACCGCGAGTACCAGAAGCTCCGCGACATCGGCATCGACATCATCCGCGCCGTCGGCGTGGACACCGGCGGCTGCAACATCCAGTTCGCCGTCGACCCGTCGAACGGCCGCATCATCGTCATCGAGATGAACCCGCGCGTCTCGCGCTCGTCGGCGCTCGCCTCGAAGGCGACCGGGTTCCCGATCGCCAAGATCGCCGCGAAGCTCGCGATCGGCTACCGGCTCGACGAGATCCCGAACGACATCACCAAGGAGACGCCGGCGAGCTTCGAGCCCACGCTCGACTACGTCGTCGTCAAGGTGCCCCGGTTCAACTTCGAGAAGTTCCCGGCGGCCGACACGACGCTGACCACGACCATGAAGTCGGTCGGCGAGGCCATGGCGATCGGCCGCAACTATGCGACCGCGCTGCAGAAGGCGCTGCGGTCACTCGAGAAGCGCGGCTCCTCGTTCCACTGGGAGCCTTTGACAGGCTCAGGGACCGAGGCGTCGGTGGAGGAGCTCATCGAGCTGTCGAAGACCCCCACCGATGGTCGGATCATCCACGTGCAGCAGGCGCTGCGCGCCGGCGCGACGATCGAGCAGCTCTTCGACGCGACCGGCATCGACCCCTGGTTCCTCGATCAGATCGTCCTCATCAACGAGGTCGCCGAGTTCGTCCGCACCGCGGGGGAGCTGGATGCCGCGACCCTCCGCGTCGCGAAGGAGCACGGCTTCAGCGACACCCAGATCGCACAGCTCCGCCGAGTCAGCGAGATCGAGGTCCGCGGCATCCGTCACGCGCTCGGTGTGCGGCCCGTCTTCAAGACGGTCGACACCTGCGCGGGCGAGTTCCCTGCACTGACGCCGTACCACTACTCGAGCTACGACTTCGAGACCGAGGTGCGGCCGTCCGAGCGCACGAAGGTCGTCATCATCGGCTCCGGCCCGAACCGCATCGGCCAGGGCGTCGAGTTCGACTACTCCTGCGTGCACGCGTCGTTCGCGCTGTCCGAGGCCGGCTACGAGACCGTCATGGTCAACTGCAACCCCGAGACGGTCTCGACCGACTACGACACCTCGGATCGCCTCTACTTCGAGCCGCTGACCCTCGAGGACGTCCTCGAGGTGCTGCACGCCGAGGCGCAGTCGGGTGAGATCCTGGGCGTCATCTGCCAGCTCGGCGGCCAGACGCCGCTGGGGCTCGCGAAGGGGATCCAGGATGCCGGCTACCGCATCCTGGGCACCAGCCCCGAGGCCATCGACCTCGCCGAAGAGCGCCAGCTGTTCAGCGACATCCTCGACGCCGCCGGTCTCATCGCCCCTCGGCACGGCACCGCGACCGACCCGGACGGCGCCGTCGCGGTCGCCGAGGACATCGGGTACCCCGTCCTCGTGCGGCCGAGCTTCGTGCTCGGCGGGCGCGGCATGGAGATCGTCTACGACACCGCCGCCCTGCGCGACTACTTCGTCCGCACCGCCGGCGAGGTGATCGTCGAGCCCGGCAAGCCGCTGCTCGTCGACCGCTTCCTCGACGACGCCGTGGAGATCGACGTCGACGCCCTGTACGACGGCGACGAGCTGTACATCGGCGGCGTCATGGAGCACCTCGAGGAGGCCGGCATCCACTCCGGCGACTCCAGCTGCACCCTGCCGCCGATCTCGCTCGGCCGCACCGAGATCGACCGGGTGCGCGACGCGACCCTGGCGATCGCGGCAGGGGTGGGGGTGCGGGGCCTGCTCAACGTGCAGTTCGCGGTGAGCGCCGGCGTGCTCTACGTCATCGAGGCGAACCCGCGGGCGAGTCGCACGGTGCCGTTCGTCTCGAAGGCGCTCGGCATTCCGCTCGCCAAGGCGGCCGCCCGGATCATGGCCGGCGAGACGATCGCCGAGCTGAAGGAGAACGGCCTTCTGCCGCCGTCCGACGGTTCGCGCGTGCCGCTGGATTCGCCGGTCGCCGTCAAGGAGGCCGTGCTGCCGTTCAAGCGGTTCCGCACGAAGGAGGGCCTCACCGTCGACTCCGTGCTCGGACCCGAGATGCGCTCGACCGGCGAGGTCATGGGCATCGACCGCGACTTCCCGACCGCCTTCGCGAAGAGCCAGGAAGCCGCCTACGGCGGCATGCCGCTGACCGGGACCGTGTTCATCTCGGTCGCCGACTCCGACAAGCGCGCCGTCATCCTGCCCGCCCACCGGCTGCAGGAACTCGGCTTCACCCTCGTGGCGACCGAGGGCACCGCCGAGATTCTCGCCCGCAACGGCATCGCCGTCGAGGTGGTGAACAAGTACTCCGCCACGCAGGAGAGCGGGGCGACGAACATCGTCGACCTGATCAACGCGGGCGAGATCGACATGATCGTGAACACCCCGAGCGGCGGCTCCGCGCGCGCCGACGGCTACGAGATCCGCGCGGCGGCCGTCGCGGCCGACAAGGCGCTCTTCACGACGATGGCCGTCCTCGGCGCCGCAGTGAGCGCCCTTCCGGTGCTCCGCCAGGGCTTCGCCGTGCGGAGCCTGCAGGAGTACGCCGCCGATCGGGCGGCGCGCGCATGAGCGGAGGGTTCGGGGAGCGGCTGCGCGCAGTGATCGCCGAGCGCGGACGCCTGTGCGTCGGCATCGATCCGCACGAGCATCTGCTGACGCAGTGGGGATTGGATGCCTCGGCCGCCGGCGCCCGGGAGTTCGGGCTGCGCGTCGTCGACGCGGCCGCGGGTCGGGCCGGCATCGTCAAGCCGCAGGTGGCCTTCTTCGAGCGGTACGGCTCCGCCGGGTACGCGGCCCTCGAGGATGTGCTGGCCGCCTCCCGGGCAGCCGGCCTGATGGTGATCGCGGACGCCAAGCGCGGCGATATCGGCTCGACCATGGACGCGTACGCGCGCGCCTGGCTGACCCCTGGCTCGTCGCTCGAGGCTGATGCCCTGACGGTCAACCCGTACCTCGGCGTCGGATCCCTCGGCGACACCGTGACGCTCGCCCTCGCCCACGGCAAGGGTCTGTTCGTCCTCGCCGCCACCAGCAACCCGGAGGCAGCCGAACTGCAGACCGGACGGGTGGGAGCACAGACCGTCGCCGGCCGCGTCGTCCACGACGTCACCGAGGTCAATGCCAGGAACACCGCACCGGGGGAGTGGGGGAGCGTCGGGCTCGTCGTCGGCGCGACCGTCGACCGTGCCACATTCGGGCTCCCTGAGACCATCACGCCCCCCGCGCCGATCCTCGCGCCGGGCTTCGGCCACCAGGGCGCGACCCTCTCCGACCTCGCCGCGCTCTTCGGGTCGCTCGCTCCGGCGGTCGTCGCCAGCGAGAGTCGCGGCATCCTCGCCGGCGGTGCGGCCGAGGTCGCCGATCGAATCCAGGCACGTCTCGACCAGCTCGAGGAGGCAGCCCATGGCTGACGCACAGCACCCACCCGAGGTCGACCGCGCCGCGGCATCCCGTCGCGCCGTCGCAGCGCGGCGCGCCCGCGCCGCGCTGAAGAAGGACATCGCCATGCGCGTCGTCACGCCCCAGGAGGTGCTGCGGCGCGCGTTCGCCGATGCCGCATCCCCGTCCGGGACGATGCGAGTGACGGAGTTCCTCACGAGCATCCCGGCGATCGGCGAGGGCAAGCGCGACCGCCTGCTGGCCGAGCTCGCCATCTCACCGGTGAAGCGACTCGGCGGACTGGGTGCGCGGCAGCGACGTGCGCTGACCCACCTGCTCGACGAGCGCTGGCCCGAGCTGCAGCCGCGCGGCGCGCGAAGCCGGCTGGTCGTCCTCGCGGGGCCGACCGCGGTCGGCAAAGGCACCGTGGCCGCGCAGATCCGCGACCACCACCCGGAGATCCACCTGTCCGTCTCGGCGACGACGCGCGCGCCGCGACCGGGCGAGGTCGACGGCGAGCACTACTACTTCGTCGACGATGCCGAGTTCGACCGGCTCATCGCCGAGGGCGAGCTCCTCGAGCACGCGACGGTGCACAACCGCTTCCGTTACGGCACGCCGCGGGGCCCGATCGAGGCGGCATTGGACGCCGGCCGGCCGGTGCTTCTCGAGATCGATCTGCAGGGTGCGCGCCAGGTGCGCGCGGCCGAGCCGTCCGCCACTCTGGTGTTCCTGCTGCCCCCGAGCTGGGACCAGCTCGTGCAGCGCCTGGTGGGCCGCGGCACCGAGGAAGCAGAGGAGCGCCACCGGCGCCTGCGCACCGCGAAGGTCGAGCTCGCGGCCCAGAACGAGTTCGACTTCCGTGTCGTGAACGACGATGTCGCCCAAGCGGCCCAAGAGGTCGTAGAATTGGTGATGGCGCCTGCGCTTCCGTCTGCGCGCGCCTGAGCGGAGTCCTCGACGCATTCCGCGCTCCCACCGACATCCGTCGCCTAACCAGGAGGTTTCTTCGCTATGGCCGGAACGAACCAGGGCATCATCGAGCCCCCCATCGACAGCCTGCTCGAGAAGGTCGACTCCAAGTACCAGCTCGTCATCTTCGCGTCCAAGCGTGCGCGCCAGATCAACGACTACTACTCGGATCTGCACGAGGGCAACCTCTTCGACAACGTCGGCCCGCTCGTCGACTCGACGGTCGAAGACAAGCCGCTGACCATCGCGCTGCACGAGATCCACGAGGACAAGCTGCGCCTGCGCCCCGTCGCAGAGTAAGTCCTCCGTTCCGAACGGTCGGCCTGATCCCGCTGTGTCGCCACGAGGCGGCCCACCGGGGCGGTGTCGGCCGTTTCGGGCATACTGGTGCGCGTCCGCACCCGACTTGGAGACATGATGTCCGAGCTGCGCCTGTTCACGTCCGAGTCCGTCACCGAGGGGCACCCCGACAAGATCTGCGATCAGATCTCGGACAGCATCCTCGACGCGATCCTCACCGATGACCCCCGCGGGCGGGTCGCGGTCGAGACGCTCGTCACGACCGGTCTCGTTCACGTCGCGGGCGAGGTCTCCACCAGCGCGTACGTCGAGATCCCCGCGATCGTGCGGGCCGTCGTCAACCGGATCGGCTACAACTCGAGCGACACCGGCTTCGACGGCAGCTCGTGCGGCGTCAGCATCTCGATCGGCGCGCAGTCCTCCGACATCGCCGCCGGCGTCGACAAGGCGTTCGAGCGGCGCGAAGACGGCTCCGAGGATCCGCACGATCTCCAGGGCGCGGGCGACCAGGGCATCATGTTCGGCTACGCCACGACCGAGACGCCGCAGCTCATGCCGATGGCCATCTGGACGGCCCACCGCATCGCCGAGCGCCTCGCCGAGGTGCGCCGCGACGGCACGCTGCCGTTCCTCCGGCCCGACGGCAAGACGCAGGTGACGCTCGGCTACGACGGTGCTGTGCCGAAGACGGTCGACTCGGTCGTGCTCTCCACGCAGCACCACCCCGATATCTCTCAGGCCGACCTGCGCGCCCAGGTGCGGGCCGACGTGATCGACCCGATCCTGGCCGAGACCGGCCTCGACCTGCCCGGCGTGAAGTACTACATCAACCCGGCCGGTCCGTTCGTCGTCGGCGGGCCCAAGGGCGACGCAGGACTCACCGGTCGCAAGATCATCATCGACACCTACGGCGGTGCGTCCCGGCACGGTGGCGGGGCGTTCAGCGGCAAGGACCCATCGAAGGTCGACCGCTCCGCCGCGTACGCGATGCGCTGGGTCGCCAAGAACGCCGTCGCCGCCGGCCTCGCCGATCGGCTCGAGGTGCAGGTCGCCTACGCGATCGGCAAGGCCAAGCCGGTCGGTCTCTATGTCGAGTCCTTCGGCACCGGGCACGTGGCGGACGACGTCATCGTCCGGGCGATCCGGAGCGTCTTCGACCTGCGCCCCAAGGCGATCATCGAAGACCTGGATCTGCTGCGCCCGATCTACGCGAAGACCGCCGCCTACGGTCACTTCGGCCGAGAGCTGCCCGAGTTCACCTGGGAGCGCACCGACCGCGTCGACGACCTGCGCGCGGCCGCCGGTCTCTGAGGTGATCGCGCGGCCGGTGGCCCGCGTGCTGCTCGACTCGCCGCTGCCGCAGCTCGACCGGCTGTTCGACTACGCGATTCCGGAACACCTCGAGGCCGTCGCGCAGCCGGGCGTGCGCGTGCGCGTGCCGCTGCGCAGCGCCGGCCGCGTCGTCGACGGGCTCATCGTCGAACGAGGGGAGCCGGATGCCTCGGATCGGCCGCTCTCCGAGGTCGACGCCGTCGTCTCGACGCAGCCCGTCCTGACGCCTGCACTGTACGCACTGGCCCGTCGGGCCGCCGATCGTGCCGCCGGGTCGGCATCCGACATCCTCCGCCTCGCCCTGCCCAAGCGGATGGTCCGTGCCGAGAAGGCGTGGCTGGCCCGTGGACCGCTCGAGACGCCCGTGGTCGATGCGACCGCGCTCGACGACGCGAACCGCGTGCTCGGCGAATTCGCCGGGCTCGCCGACGCCATCGACGATCGAGGTCGAGTGGCGGTGGATGCGCCGCCACGGCTGGCCCGCGCCGCCGACGGCGCCGTCATCGGCGCGTGGGCGGAACTGCTCGCGGCGGCCGCGGTGCGCACGCTCGCCGCGGGCGGCAGCGCGATTCTGGTCGTTCCAGACCATCGCGACCAGAGCCAGCTCGAAGCAGCGCTGACCGGCCGCGTGCCCGCCGACGCGCTGCTGCGGGTGGATGCCCGGCAGAGTTCTCCGGCGCGGTACTCGGCGTTCCTGCGCGGTCTCGCCGATGTTCCGTGCATCGTGATCGGCAATCGCTCGGCGGTGTACGCGCCGGTGCACGCCCTCGGCCTCCTCGCCCTGTGGGACGACGGCGATCCGCTGCTCGCCGAGCCCTTGAGCCCCGGGGTGCACGCACGCGACGCCGCGCTGCTGCGGCAGGAGCTCGACGGCTGCGCCCTGATCTTCGCCGGCCACACCCGCACGACGGATGTCGAGCGCCTCGTCCAGGTCGGCTGGGTGCGCGAAGTGACCACGGCGCGTCGCGTCAGCCCGCGCGTCGTGCTGAGCGCCACCCGGGAGGGGGAGTCGCGCGGCGCTCGCGTCCCCTCTGCGGCCTTCGCCGCCGCACGGACGGCGCTTGCCGCGGGGCCCGTGCTCGTGCAGGTGGCGCGACCCGGCTACGCCCCCGTGCTCGTGTGCGCAGAATGCCGACGGCCCGCGCGTTGTGCGCACTGCGCGGGTCCGCTGCATGCGAAGCGACCGGGGGCGGTCCCGCACTGCTCGTGGTGCGGACGCACGGCCACCGCCTGGACCTGCCCGCACTGCTCCAGCGAACGGGTGCGGATGGCCGCCTCGGGCAGCGAGCGCACGGCCGACGAGCTCGGCCGCGCCTTCCCCGGAGTGCGGGTGATCGTCGCCGACGGCGAGCACCCGGTCGCTCGGATAGACGCGCGTCCCGCGCTCGTCGTCGCGACGCGCGGTGCCGAACCCATCGCCGACGGCGGCTACCGTGCGGTGATCCTCCTGGACGGGGAGCGGATGCTGCTCGCCGAGGATCTGCGGATCGGCGAGTCGTGCCTGCGGTGGTGGTCGAACGCCGCCGCGCTGGCCGCCCCGGATGCGCCCGTCCACCTCGTCGGGGTTGCAGGCGCGGTCGCCCGCGCCCTCGCCACCTGGACCCAGGCGGCCTACGCGCGCGCCGAGCTGCAGGACCGCGCGCCGCTGCGGATGCCTCCCACCGTCCGGGTCGCGGCGCTCGAGGGCCCGCCCGCCGTCGTCAGCGCGGCGCTGGCCGCTCTCCGCGGGGCGGTGCCGGAGCTCGACGACGAGGCGGTCCTTGGCCCGGTCGCGACCCCGGAGGCGGCTGCCCGCGCACTCGTGCGGTTCGACTACGCCCGCGGACCGCACGTGGCCGAAGCCCTGCGCGCGGCGGTCGTCCAGCAGTCCCTCAGCGCCCGCGCCAAGGCGAAGGGAAGGGCGCCGGGCGCGCGCAATACACTCAGAGTGCGGGTGGATGTGCCCGATCTCGACCTGTGAGGAGCCCCATGCGTCTCGTCTTCGCCGGGACGCCGGACGCAGCGGTTCCCTCGCTGCACCGGATCGCGGCATCCGCGCACGACATCGTCGCCGTCGTCACGCGCACCGACGCTCCGCTGGGCCGCAAACGGATCCTGACTCCATCGCCGGTGGCCGTCGCCGCCGAGGACCTCGGTTACGCGACGATCAAGACCGATCGCCTGGATGCCGATGCCACCGCCCGGATCACCGCCCTGCGGCCGGATCTCGGGGTGATCGTCGCCTACGGCGGTCTCGTGCGGGAGCCGCTGCTGTCGGCACCGCTGCACGGCTGGATCAACCTGCACTTCTCGCTGCTGCCGCGCTGGCGCGGGGCGGCGCCCGTGCAGCACGCGCTGATCGCGGGGGATGCCGAGACCGGCGCCGCCGTTTTCCAGCTGGTGCCCGAGCTCGATGCGGGCGACGTGTTCGCTCAGCTGCGCCGCGAGATCCCCGCCGATGCGACCAGCGCGTCCCTACTCGCGCTGCTCGCCGATGAGGGCGCGGACCTGCTTCTCGAAGTCGTCGAGGCGATCGCGGCCGGCACCGCCGTCGCCGTCCCGCAGGTCGGCGCGCCGACCCTCGCGCCGAAGCTCGGCCTCGAAGACGGCCGGATCCGGTGGGATGAACCGCGCGAGAGCGTGCTCGCCCGCATCCACGGTGTGACCCCGGAGCCCGGCGCGCACACCACCCTCGACGGCGCACGCGTCAAGGTGCTGAGTGCCGCGCCTGCCCCCGACGCAGCACCCGCTCTCGCTCCCGGAGCCCTCGCGCTGCACGAGAAGGCCGTGATCGCGGGCACCGCAACCGCCCCGATCGCCCTGCGGACGGTGCAGCCGGCCGGCAAGGGTGCGATGGCCGCCGCCGACTGGTGGCGCGGGCTACGCAGCGACGCGCCGGTGGCCGGCTCATGAGCGCGAGCGCGCCACGCCAGGTCGCGTACGACGTCATCCGCGCCGTGCACGAGTCCGATGCCTACGCGAACCTGCTGCTGCCGAGGACGATGGAGCGCGCCGGACTCACCGGGGCCGACGCAGCGCTCGCGACCGAGCTGACCTACGGCACCCTCCGCAAGCAGGGCACCTACGACGCGATCATCGCGATCGCCGCGGATCGTCCCATTGCCGAGATAGACCCGGCCGTGCGTGACGCGCTGCGCCTGGGCGTGCACCAGCTGCTGTCGACGCGGGTCGCCTCCCATGCCGCGGTGCATGAATCCGTCGAACTCGTCCGGAATGCGGGGCGTGGCGCCTCGGGCTTCACCAACGCCGTGCTGCGGCGCATCTCCCGCGACACGCCGGGGGACTGGATGACGCGGGTCGAGCAGTCCGCCCGCTCCGACGACGAGCGGCTCGGCGTGGTCTTCTCTCATCCGGTCTGGATCGTCCGGGCATTCCGGCGCGCGCTGGCCGCCGAGGGCCGCGCCGACGAGCTGGAGGCCCTGCTGACCGCCGACAACGCGTCGCCCCGGGTGACCATGGCAGCGCTTCCCGACCTTGCGGACGTGCCGGAGGAGGCCCGCCGCACCCCGTACTCTCCGATCGGCTTCCGCCTCGGCGGTGGAGATCCCGAGTCGATCATCCGCGAATCGGACGGGCTGCTGCGCGTCCAGGACGAAGGCTCGCAGCTCGCCGCACTCGCCCTGTCGCGCGCGGAGCCGGTGCGACCCGGCGAGCGGTGGCTCGACCTCTGCGCCGGTCCGGGCGGCAAGACGGCCGTGCTCGCTGCCGAGGCGCTGGCTGGGGGAGCGATCCTCGAGGCCAATGAGGTCTCGCCCGCACGCGCCGGTCTCGTTCGGCGTGCGATCGCGGGGATTCCGCTCGACGTCGACGTCTCCGAGGAGGATGGCCGGCTGCGTGCCATGGAGTCTCCCGGCCTCTACGACCGGATCCTCGTCGACGCCCCCTGCACAGGGCTGGGCGCGCTGCGTCGCCGGCCCGAAGCACGCTGGCGCAAGTCACCCGCCGACGTGCCGTCGCTCGTCGAGCTGCAGACCGAGCTGCTGAGCGCCGCCGTCGTGGCGCTGCGGCCGGGCGGCATCGTGGCCTACGTGACCTGCTCGCCCCATCTCGCCGAGACCGTCGGCGTCGTCGCCGAAGTGCGCCGGGCATTCGGCGACGTGATCGAGGAGCTCGACACGCGGGCCGTGATCGAGTCGCTGTCGGAAACCTCCCCGAACCTCGTGCCGGCGGCGGACGGCTCCGGGCGGGCCCAGCTGTGGCCGCACCGGCACAACACCGACGCGATGTCGATCAGCCTGCTTCGGCGGGTGTGACGCCCAGGCTCACTCCAGGATCCGGAATCCGGGGGCAGCCAGGTCGAACTGCGTGCGCAGGGCGACGAGTGCGGCGGGGTGCGAGCGCGCGAGCGCGCGCACGTCCAGCAGCAGTTCCGCGCCGGGCGGGGCCGACGCGGCAAGTTCGCTCAAGACCGCCAGCACCTGCTCGGTGCCCGCGAAGCCCAGCTCACCGCCCAGTCGGATGACGCGCCCGGCCGGTGTGTGCTCGACCGAGATCGCGGGCTCCGAGAAATTCTCGTGCGGCTCGAGCAGATGCATCCCGAACTCTGTGGACAGGGCGCCCACGATCGCGCTTCCGCGGACGGTGTTGCCGTGCGCGTCCAGCCGTGGGCTGAACGCGGCCACTCCGAACTGCGACGGAGCGACGGCGAGGATGCCGCCCGCGACCCCGCTCTTGGCGGGCAGGCCCACGCGCAGCATCCACTCGCCGGAGAAGTCGTACATGCCGCAGCTGGACATGAGCGAGATGACGTCTCGGGCGACCCGCTCGCTGACGACTCTCTCGCCCGTCACCGGGTTCACCCCGCCGAACGCGAGCGTGCCGGCCATCGTCGCCAGATCGCGCACCGTGACCAGCACCGAGCACTGCCGGAAGTAGGTCTCGACCGCGAGCTCGACCGGTGCATCGACGATGCCGTGCGATCGCATCAGATACGCCAACGCACGGTTGCGATCGCCCGTCGCGGACTCCGACGCGTATACGGCCTCGTCGATCCAGAGCGACCTGCCCGCGAACGCCGACATCGTCGCGACGATCCGGGATGTGCGCTCCTCGATGTCCATGCCGCGGATGAGACCCGTCGTGGCGATCGCGCCCGCGTTGACCAACGGGTTGGACGGACGCCCCGTGCCCGCCTCGAGACTGATCGCGTTGAACGGCTCTCCGCTGGGCTCGGCGCCGACGCGTTCGAGGACCTTGTCGAGCCCGAGGTCGCTGAGCGCGAGCGCGAGCACGAACGGTTTCGAGATGGACTGGATCGTGAAGTCGCTGTGGTCGTCGCCGACCGACCGCACCCGACCGCGTGAACCGACGATGGCGAGCGCGAGGCGCTCCGGGTCGGACTCGGCGAGTTGCGGGATGTAGCTGGCCGGAGCCCCACCCCCGAGCGGACGGGCGTCTTCGAGCACACCGTGCAGCAGCGACATGATGGGGTCCACGGCTCGACCATAATGGACGCGTGCTAACGGAACACGGCTCGGGCGGCGTCCGCATCAACCCGAGCGTGCTCGCCGCGGACTTCGTGAACATGCAGGCCGCCCTCGCCCGCATCGCCACCGCCGATTTCGTGCACGTGGACGTCATGGACAACCACTTCGTGCCCAACCTCACCTTCGGCCCGCAGATGGTCGAGCGCATCCAGGCCACCAGCCCGATTCCGCTCGACGTGCACCTGATGATCGCCGATCCCGATCGCTGGGCGCCGGAGTACGCCGACCTCGGCGCCGCCTCGGTCACGTTCCATCTCGAGGCCGCCACCGAGCCGGTCGCCCTTGCCCGGCGGCTGCGCGCGATCGGTGCGCGAGCCGGCGTCGCCGTCAAGCCGGCCACCCCGGTCGAGGGGCTGTTCGACCTTCTCGACGATTTCGACCAGATCCTCGTGATGACGGTCGAGCCCGGCTTCGGCGGGCAGTCGTTCATGGCCGAGACCATGCCGAAGCTCCGCCGCCTGGCCGACGAGGCCCGTCGGCGCGGATCCGCGGTGTGGCTGCAGGTCGATGGGGGCATCTCGGCCTCGACGATCGAGCAGGCCGCTCTGGCCGGTGCCGACACCTTCGTCGCCGGCTCAGCCGTCTTCGGCGCCGCAGACCCGGGTGAAGCGATCGCCGCTCTGCGGTCGACCGCACTGGCCGCTCGTCACAGCCACTGAGGCGCCCCGCGGACCGCGCCGAGCCGAGGGTTCGATACCCTGGAACGGTGAAGACGTTCGATGCCCTGTTCGCCGAGCTCACCGCCAAGGCGGCCGAGCGCCCCGAAGGGTCGGGCACGGTGGCGGAGCTCGACGCCGGCGTCCACGCCATCGGCAAGAAGGTCGTCGAGGAAGCCGCCGAAGTGTGGATGGCCGCCGAGTACGAGTCATCGGATGCCGCAGCCGAGGAGATCTCGCAGCTGCTGTACCACCTGCAGGTCCTGATGATCGCGAAGGGGCTCACGCTCGAGGACGTGTACCGACATCTCTGAGCGTCACCCCCGTTCCTCCGGCCAACCCCACACCGAAAGCCACGCCGTCATGCTGCGAATCGCCGTGCCGAACAAGGGATCGCTCGCCGAGACCGCCGCGGAGATGCTCTCCGAGGCCGGCTACGTGGGTCGGCGCGACCCCAAGGACCTGCACATCATCGATCCTCAGAACGAGGTCGAGTTCTTCTATCTGCGCCCCAAGGACATCGCGACGTACGTCGGGTCCGGCGCCCTCGATGTCGGCATCACGGGCCGCGACCTGCTTCTGGACGCACGGATGCCGGGCGCCCGCGAGATCGAGGCTCTCGGGTTCGCCGCCTCCACGTTCCGCTTCGCCGCGCCCCCAGGACGCTTCGCTGACGTCTCCGATCTCGACGGCGTGCGCATCGCGACCTCGTACCCGGGCCTCGTCGACAGGTTCCTCGATGAGCACGATGTCGCGGCCGATCTCGTGCCGCTCGACGGCGCCGTGGAATCCGCTGTCCGGCTGGGTGTGGCGGATGCCATCGCCGACGTCGTCGAGACCGGCACGACCCTGCGGCAGGCAGGCCTCGAGATCTTCGGCCCCGTCATCCTGCAGTCCGAGGCCGTCCTGATCGGCTCTCCGGCCGAGGTCGACGGCGCCGAGACCCTCCTGCGGCGCCTGCGCGGCGTCATGGTCGCGCGGCAGTACGTGCTGATCGACTACGACCTTCCCGCCGATCTCGTCGACACAGCGGTCGCGATCGCTCCCGGCATCGAGTCGCCGACCATTTCGCCTCTCCGCGATCCGAAGTGGGTGGCCGTGCGGGTGATGAGTCCGCGCAAGGGCGTCAACCAGGTCATGGACGCGCTCTACGCGATCGGCGCGCGCGCGATCCTCGTCAGCGCCATCCACAACGCGAGGCTCTGATGGCCGTCGTCTGCCGCGTCATCCCGTGCCTGGACGTCGCCGCCGGACGCGTCGTCAAGGGCGTGAACTTCGAGAACCTGCGTGACATGGGCGACCCGGTCGAGCTTGCCCGGATCTACTACGAGCAGGGCGCCGACGAGCTGACCTTCCTCGATGTGACGGCGACCGTCGACGACCGCGCGACGACCTACGACGTCGTGCGCCGCACCGCCGAAGAGGTCTTCATCCCCCTGACCGTCGGCGGCGGAGTCCGCACGACGGACGACGTCGCCCGGCTGCTGTCCGTCGGCGCCGACAAGATCGGGGTGAACTCGGCGGCGATCGGCCGCCCCGCCCTCATCGACGAGATCGCCGACCGCTTCGGAGCGCAGGTGCTGGTGCTCTCGCTCGACGTCAAGCGTGCGACCGGGCCGCTCCGCGAGCGGATCCCCTCGGGCTTCGTCGTCACCACGCACGGCGGCCGCACCGAGACCGAGCTGGACGCGCTGGCGTGGGCACGCGAGGCGATCGAGCGCGGGGCGGGGGAGCTCCTGGTCAACTCCATCGACGCGGACGGCACCCGGCAGGGCTTCGACCTCGAGCTGGTCTCCCTCATGCGGGAGATCTCGAGCGTCCCGGTCATCGCGTCGGGTGGTGCAGGCAAGGTCGGCGACTTCGCGCCGGCGATCACGGCAGGCGCCGACGCGGTGCTCGCGGCATCCGTCTTCCACTCCGGTCAGCTCACCGTGGGCGATGTGAAGGCCGCACTGCTCGCCGACGGGATCCCGGTGCGCGAAGGTCAGGCGGCGACGTGAGCGAGACGATCGAGCAGCGCATCGCGCAGGTGACCTTCGACGCCCACGGGCTGGTCGCGGCGATCATCCAGCAATGGGACACGCACGAGGTGCTCATGCTCGGATGGATGGATGCCGAGGCCCTGCGCCGGACGCTCACCTCCGGCCGCGTCACCTTCTGGTCGCGGTCGCGGCAGGAGTACTGGCGCAAGGGCGACACCTCCGGCCACGTCCAGTTCGTGCGAGGCGCGCGGCTGGACTGCGACGGCGACGCCATCCTGGTGCAGGTGGAGCAGGTCGGCGTGGCCTGCCACACCGGCACGCGCACGTGCTTCGACACCACCGACCTCGAGCCGGTGACCGGACTGGACCGATGACCGCACGGGCACGTCTGCTGTGCGTGGCGGCCATCGTGCTCGCCGGGGCGATCGGCGTGATCTCGTCGACCCAGACCTGGCTCGTCGTCACCCTCGCGGACGCCGAGCACGAGCTCACCGTGGCGGGAGCCGCCGCGGTTCCCGTCCTCGCGCCGCTCAGCCTGGCCGTGCTCGCCCTCGGCGGGGCGCTGTCGATCGTGGGACTCGTGCTGCGGTACATCTTCGGCGTGCTCACGGTCGCGATCGCCCTCGTGCTCGGTGTCCTGACCGCGCAGATCGCCTTCGCCCAGCCGCTCGACGCCGCCGCCCGCACCGTGACCGACGCGACCGGGATCACCGGCACGGCCGCGATCTCCGAACTCGTGTCGGGCATCTCGGCGACCCCGTGGCCGATCTGCACCCTGATCGCCTGGGTGCTGCTCCTCGCGGCCGGCCTGTTCACGATCGTGACCGCGCGCGGCTGGCGAGGCAGCGACCGGCGCTACCGATCCGACGCCGTGCCGCCGGCCGGCCCCGCACCATCCCGTCCGCGTGATGCCGTCGACTCGTGGGACGACCTGTCCCGCGGCGACGATCCGACGGCGGCGCCCCGCTAGACTTGCCGAACTCGCGTACTCGGAGGAAATCCATGAGCAATCCCATCGGCGATCCCGGCCACGGACACTCGCCGGCCGCGTGGACGGCCATCATCATCATGCTGGTGGCCATCGCCATCGGCACCTTCTTCTTCTTCCTGGAGATCCCGGCCATGGTGTGGGTCTCGGCCGGACTCCTCGTGGTCGGGCTGCTCGTCGGCTGGGGCATGAAGAAGGCCGGATACGGCGTCAACGGGCCGAAGTACGCGCCGAAAGAGCATTGAGCATGCTCGCCGACCTCACGGCCGGCGCGGTGGAGGATGCCGAGGCACGCGCCTCGCTGCGGCCGCTCGCGGTCGTCGAGTCTCTTGCGCTCGCGCGCCCGGCGGCCCGCGATGCCCTGGCTGCGCTGGCTCCGGCCGATCGGGTGAAGATCATCGCCGAGGTCAAGCGCGCGAGCCCCTCGCGCGGTGACCTGGCCGCGATCCCCGACCCGGCCCTGCAGGCCCGCCGCTACGAGCAGGGCGGCGCATCCGCGATCTCGGTCCTCACCGAGGGCCGGCGATTCAAGGGCAGCCTCGCCGACCTGGAGGCGGTCCGTGACGCGGTCTCGCTGCCCGTGCTGCGCAAGGACTTCATCGCGACCGAGTACCAGGTGCTCGAGGCGCGGGCATCCGGCGCCGACCTCGTGCTGCTGATCGTGGCCGCGCTCGAGCAGGACGTGCTCGCGCGGCTGCACGCATTCACCCTCGACCTCGGCATGACGCCCCTCGTCGAAACGCACTCGGCGGACGAGGTCGATCGCGCCGCAGACGTCGGCGCGCGGCTGATCGGCGTCAATGCCCGGGACCTGTCGACCTTCGCGCTCGACCGGGATCTGTTCGGCCGACTCGCTGAGCGCATTCCCGCCGGCGCCGTCCGCATCGCCGAGTCAGCAGTGCTCGTCCCGGAGGATGTCGCGCACTATCGCGCCGCGGGCGCCGACGTGGTGCTCATCGGCGAGGCCCTTGTCACCGGGGACCCGGTGGCGACACTCGGCGCGTTCCTGGCGGCCGGGGCATCCGAAGTATCGAGGAGCGAGTCGAAGTGAGCAGTCTGCGAGATGTCACCGGGCCCTTCTTCGGGGAATTCGGCGGCAGGTACATGCCGGAGTCGCTGATCGCCGCGATCGACGAGCTCACCGCCGCCTACGAGGCCTCCAAGTCCGACCCCGCGTTCCAGGCGGAGTTCCTCGGTTTGCTGCGCTCCTACGCGGGGCGACCGTCGGTGCTGACGGAGGTGCCGCGATTCGCGGCGCACGCCGGCGGCGCCCGGGTGTTCCTCAAGCGCGAAGACCTCAACCACACCGGATCGCACAAGATCAACAACGTGCTCGGCCAGGCGCTGCTGACCAAGCGTCTGGGCAAGACGCGCGTGATCGCAGAAACAGGAGCCGGCCAGCACGGCGTCGCGACCGCGACAGCGGCAGCCCTCTTCGGCTTCGACTGCACGATCTACATGGGCGAGGTGGACACCCAGCGCCAGGCGCTCAACGTCGCCCGGATGCGCCTGCTCGGGGCCGAAGTGATCCCCGTCCGCACGGGTTCCCGAACCCTCAAGGACGCGATCAACGATGCCTACCGTGACTGGGTCGCCACCGTCGAGACGACCAATTACATCTTCGGGACGGCCGCAGGACCGCATCCGTTCCCCGCCATGGTCCGCGACTTCCAGAAGGTGATCGGCGAAGAGGCCAGGGCGCAGCTCCTGGAGGAGATCGGTCGACTCCCGGATGCCGTCGTGGCATGCGTCGGCGGCGGTTCGAACGCGATCGGCATGTTCGACGCCTTCCTCGATGACGCAGACGTCAAGCTCTACGGTGTGGAGGCCGCCGGCGACGGCGTGGACACGCCTCGGCACGCGGCATCCATCGAACGCGGCCGACCCGGCGTGCTGCACGGTGCGAAGACCTTCGTGCTGCAGGACGAAGACGGCCAGACCGTCGAATCCCACTCGATCTCAGCCGGGCTGGACTACCCAGGGGTCGGACCCGAGCACGCCTGGCTCGCCTCCATCGGCCGTGCCGAGTACATCCCGGCCACCGACGACGAGGCGATGCAGGCACTGCGACTGCTGAGCGAGACCGAGGGGATCATCCCCGCCATCGAGTCGGCGCACGCGCTCGCCGGCGCGCTGCGGCTCGGCCGAGAGCTCGGACCCGACGCCGTGCTCGCGGTGTGCCTGTCCGGGCGCGGCGACAAGGACATGGACACCGCCGCCCAGTACTTCGGCCTCTACGACCAGGAGGAGCAGGCATGACCTCCCGCGTCGCCGCGGCCATCGATGCCGCCAAGGCGGAAGGCCGCGGCGCATTCGTCGGCTACCTTCCGATCGGCTTTCCCGACCTCGCCACGAGCATCGAGGCTGCCGTCGCCCTCGCCGAGAACGGCGCCGACATCCTCGAACTCGGGCCGCCCTACTCCGATCCCGTGATGGACGGCACCGTCATCCAGGAGGCGACGCAGACCGCTCTCGCCGCCGGCTTCCGGCTGCGTGACACGTTCACGGCCGTGCGCGCGATCACCGAGCGCGTCGACGTGCCCGTGGTCGTGATGACCTACTGGAACCCGGTGCTGCAGTACGGCGTCGACCGCTACGCGGACGACCTCCTCGCGGCCGGCGGCGCCGGCATGATCACACCGGACATCACGCCGGACGCCGCGGGCGAATGGGTCGCCGCGAGCCGTCGAACCGGGCTCGACCGGATCTTCCTCGCCGCCCCGACCTCGACCGACGAGCGACTCGCGCTCATCGCCGCGAGCAGCACGGGTTTCGTCTACACGGTCTCCACGATGGGGATCACCGGCGAGCGGGCCGAGTTGGATGCCGCGGCCCGCACCCTCACCGCACGTCTGCGGGAGCACCGGGGATCGGACGGCGAGGCGATCCGCGCCTGCGTCGGGATCGGCATCTCCACCGCCGACCAGGTCAGCTCGGTGCTCGCCTACTCCGATGGCGCGATCGTCGGAACGGCCCTGGTCCGGGCGCTGCGCGACGGCGGGGTCGAAGGTCTCGCTGAGACGACCAGGGCGCTCGTCGCGGGCACGCGTCCGACGCACCCGAACTAGACTTCTCAGGTCGTCGCGACCGCCGCCCCCGCACTGAAGGACACCACCCCCATGATGAACGCCGCCCTGAGCGTGGTCGCCAGCATCCCGAGCCCGCCCGATAGCTCGTTCGACGTGCAGATCCTCGCGTGGACCTTCACGATCCACTACTACGCGCTGTGCATCATCGCGGGGATCATCGTCGCGACGCTGCTGACCAACCGCCGCCTCACCAAGCGCGGCGCCGAGCCGTGGGTCGTCATCGACATCGCCCTGCTCGCCGTGCCGCTCGCGATCATCGGCGCACGGATCTACCACGTGGCCACCCATCCTGGCTTCTACTTCGGGCCGGGCACGAACCTCTGGGCGATCTTCTACATCTGGGAGGGCGGCATCGCGATCTACGGCGCCCTCATCGGCGGCGGGATCGGCGCCTGGCTCGGCTGCCGGTGGACCGGCATCCGGTTCACCGCGTTCGCGGACGCCCTCGCGCCCGGTCTCCTCATTGCGCAGGCGCTGGGACGCTTCGGCAACTGGTTCAACCAGGAGCTGTTCGGCCTTCCCACGGATGTGCCGTGGGGCCTCGAGATCTCCAGCACCAACCCCGCCTTCCCGCCGGGACTGGCCGACGGAACCCTGTTCCACCCCACGTTCCTGTACGAGGTGATCTGGAACCTGCTCGGCGCCGCGGTGCTCCTGTGGGCCGGCCGACGCTTCACGCTCCAGTGGGGCCGCCTCTTCGGCCTCTATCTCGTCTGGTACAGCGGCGGACGGATCGTGTGGGAGTCCATCCGCATCGACCAGAGCGAGATCTACCTCGGCCTGCGCACGAACGTGTGGGCAGCGATCCTCGGCGTCATCCTTGGTCTGGTCATCCTGATCGTGCAGAGGCGCCGGCACCCCGGGCTCGAGCCCTCTCCGTACGTGCCCGGCCGCGAGTGGACGGCCCTCGGGGCTGTACAATCGCAGGACACCGACGACTTCGTCGACGTCAGCGAGCCGCCGACGGACGACGTCGCCGAGGGCACCGCCACAAGCACACTCGCCGCGAAGTAACAGCAGCCGGGCCGACGTCGTCCCATCTTGAGCATCAATGTGAGGACGGTAGGAATGCTTTCGAGCCCCCACCGCGGCGCCGGTCCATCGGACCTTGGCGCCTTCCCGCCGAAGCAGGGGATGTACAACCCTGCGTTCGAAAAGGACGCCTGTGGTCTGGCGATGGTCGCGACACTTCGCGGCGAGCCAGGGCATGACATCATCGCCCTGGCGCTGACGGCCCTGCGCAACCTCGAGCACCGCGGCGCGATCGGGTCCGACTCGGGCACCGGCGACGGCGCGGGCATCCTCACGCAGATGCCGGATGCCTTCCTCCGTGCGGTGGTGGACTTCGACCTTCCTCCCGTCGGCGAGTACGCCGCAGGCATGGCCTTCCTGCCGCACGACGCCGAAGAGCGCGCAGCGCTCAAGGCCGGCGTCGAGCAGATCGCGGCGAGCGAGAACCTGGTCATCCTCGGCTGGCGCGCGGTGCCGGTCGATGAGACCCACCTCGGCAAGCTCGCCTACGCCGCGCGCCCGGTCTTCGAGCAGCTGTTCGTCGCACGCCCGGGCTTCGGCGCCGAGCCCGCTCTGTCGGGCATCGCTCTGGACCGGCGCGTCTACCGGCTGCGCAAGCGCGCCCGCCGCGAATTCGGCGCGTACTTCGTGTCGCTGTCGTGCCGCACGCTCGGCTACAAGGGCATGGTCACGACCCTGCAGCTCGAGCCGTTCTACCCCGACCTCTCCGATGAGCGCTTCGCCTCGGAGCTCGCGGTCGTGCACTCCCGCTACTCGACCAACACCTTCCCGTCCTGGCCGCTCGCCCAGCCCCTGCGGATGCTCGCCCACAACGGCGAGATCAACACCGTGAACGGCAACCGCAACTGGATGCGCGCCCGCCAGTCCCAGCTCGAGTCGGAGCTGCTGGGCGACATCCGCCCGCTCCTCCCGATCTGCACGGAGGGCGCGAGCGACTCCGCCTCGTTCGACGAGGTGCTGGAGCTGCTCACCCTCACGGGCCGCAGCCTGCCGCACGCGATCATGATGATGGTGCCGGAGGCCTACGAGAAGCAGGTCGACATCGACGGCGACCTCCGCGCGTTCTACGACTACCACTCGATGCAGATGGAGCCCTGGGACGGTCCGGCGGCGCTCATCTTCACCGACGGCACCGTCGTCGGCGCGACGCTCGACCGCAACGGGCTGCGCCCCGGCCGCTGGACCGAAACCACCGACGGCCTGATCGTCATCGGCAGCGAGACCGGCGTGCTCGACTTCGAGCCCGAGCGCATCAAGCGCCGCGGACGCCTTCGCCCCGGGCGCATGTTCCTCGTCGACACCGCGCAGCAGCGCATCGTCGAGGACGACGAGATCAAGGCGGACCTCGCCGCCCTCCAGCCGTGGCAGGAGTGGCTCGACGCCGGGCGCGTGCGCCTCGCCGACCTTCCCGAGCGCGAGCACATCGTGCACCCGATCGCCTCGATCACCCGGCGCCAGCGCACCTTCGGCTACACCGAGGAGGAAGTTCGCATCCTCCTCACCCCGATGGGCCAGAACGGCGCGGAGCCGCTGGGCGCCATGGGAAGCGATACACCCCTGGCGGTGCTGAGCGAGCGCCCGCGTCTGCTCTTCGACTACTTCACGCAGCAGTTCGCGCAGGTCACGAACCCGCCGCTCGACTCGATCCGTGAAGAAGTCGTCACCTCGCTGTCGCTCGGCCTCGGCCCGGAGCGGAACCTGCTGGCGTGGGGTGCCGACCACACGCAGAACGTCACGCTCGACTTCCCGGTGATCGACAACGACGAGCTCGCGAAGATCCAGCACATCGACACGGCTCTGCCTGGCCGCTCCTCGGTGACGATCCGCGGCCTCTACCGCGTCGAGGCCGGCCACAAGGGCATGCAGAAGCGCCTGGCGCAGATGTGCCAGGAGGTCGACCACGCGATCGAGGACGGCGCAGAGTTCATCGTGCTCAGCGACCGAGACTCCAACAAGGACCTCGCCCCGATCCCGTCGCTGCTCATGCTCGCGGCCGTGCACCACCATCTCATCCGCAACGAGACCCGCATGAAGGTCGGGATCGTCGTCGAGGCGGGCGACGTGCGCGAAGTGCATCACGTGGCGACGCTCATCGGGTACGGGGCATCCGCCGTCAACCCGTATCTGGCGATGGAAACGGTGGAATACCTCGTCCGCGCCGGCTTCATCACGCACATCACGCCCGAGAAGGCCGTCCGCAACCTGATCTACGCGCTCGGCAAGGGCGTCCTGAAGATCATGTCGAAGATGGGCATCTCGACCGTGTCGTCGTACGCGGGCGCGCAGGTCTTCGAGGCCGTCGGCCTCGCGCCGGAATTCGTCGCCCGCTACTTCACGGGCACCGAGTCCAAGCTCGGCGGAGTCGGACTCGACGCCATCGCCGAGGAGAACGCTGCGCGCCACGCGTACGCGTATCCCGAGGACGCCGCCGTCCGGGCGCACGAGCGCCTGTGGACCGGTGGCGAGTACCAGTGGCGCCGCGACGGCTCGCCGCACCTCTTCAACCCGGACACGGTGTTCCGCCTGCAGCACGCCACCCGCACGCGTCGGTACGACATCTTCCGCGAGTACACGAAGCTGGTCGACGACCAGGCCGGCGAACTCAAGACGCTGCGCGGCATGTTCGCGCTGCGCACCGGCGTACGCCCGCCCGTGCCGATCGACGAGGTCGAGGAGGTCGCGTCGATCGTGAAGCGATTCTCGACTGGCGCGATGAGCTATGGCTCGATCTCGCGGGAAGCGCACGAGACGCTCGCTATCGCGATGAACAGCATCGGCGGCAAGTCGAACACCGGCGAGGGCGGCGAGGACGTCGACCGGCTCCTGGACCCCGAGCGGCGCAGCGCCATCAAGCAGGTGGCGTCGGGCCGGTTCGGTGTGACGAGCCTGTACCTGACCCACGCGACCGACCTCCAGATCAAGCTCGCGCAGGGCGCCAAGCCCGGTGAGGGTGGCCAACTGATGTCGACCAAGGTGTATCCGTGGATCGCGCGCACGCGGCACTCCACGGCAGGCGTCGGGCTGGTCTCGCCCCCGCCGCACCACGACATCTACTCGATCGAAGACCTCAAGCAGCTCATCTTCGACCTCAAGCGCGCCAACCCTGACGCGCGAGTGCACGCGAAGCTCGTGAGCCAGTCCGGGATCGGCGCGGTCGCAGCCGGCACGGCCAAGGCCCTGGCCGACGTGATCCTCGTGTCGGGACACGACGGCGGCACCGGCGCGAGCCCGCTCAACTCGCTCAAGCACGCCGGAACGCCGTGGGAGCTCGGCCTCGCCGAGACGCAGCAGACCCTCATGCTCAACGGCATGCGCGACCGGGTCGTCGTCCAGGTGGACGGCCAGCTCAAGACCGGCCGCGACGTCATCATCGGAGCCCTCCTGGGCGCCGAGGAGTTCGGCTTCGCGACGGCCCCGCTCGTCGTCTCGGGCTGCGTCATGATGCGCGTCTGCCACCTCGACACGTGCCCCGTCGGCGTCGCGACGCAGAACCCCGTCCTGCGGGCCCGCTTCAACGGCAAGCCCGAATTCGTTGTGAACTTCATGGAGTTCATCGCCCAGGAGGTTCGCGAATACCTCGCCGAACTCGGATTCCGCAGTCTCGAGGAGGCGGTGGGTCATGTCGAGCTGCTCGACGTGAACGGCGCGATCGACCACTGGAAGGCGAACGGGCTCGACCTGTCGCCGATTCTGGAGGGACCTGAATTCGCCGATGACGAGCCGCGTCGCAACCTGCGCGGTCAGGAGCACGAGCTCGACCAGCACTTCGATGTGGCGCTCATCGAGCGCGCCCGCGACGTCATCGAGCACGGCGGCCACGTCACGATCGACCTCCCGATCCGCAACACGGAGCGGGCCGTCGGCACGCTGCTCGGCCACCACGTCACGCTGGCGCACGGTGAGAACGGACTGCCGTCCGGCTCCATCGTGGTGAACCTCACCGGCTCGGCCGGCCAGTCGTTCGGCGCCTTCATGCCGGCGGGCATCTCGCTGCGCCTCGAAGGCGACTCCAACGACTACGTCGGCAAGGGTCTCTCCGGAGGCCAGATCGTCGTGCGTCCGCCCCGTGGAGCGAACTTCGAGGCATCGCAGAACGTCATCGCCGGAAACGTCATCGGGTATGGCGCCACGCAGGGCACCCTGTTCCTCAGCGGCGTGGTGGGGGAGCGGTTCTTCGTCCGCAACTCCGGCGCGACCGCCGTGGTCGAGGGCGTCGGCGACCACGCGCTGGAGTACATGACGGGTGGCCTCGCGGTGATCCTCGGCGCCACCGGCCGCAACCTCGGCGCCGGGATGTCCGGCGGGACGGCCTACGTCTACCGACTCGACCGCGCGCTGGTCAATCGGGAGGCGCTCGCCACCGGGGAACTGGTGCTGGGCGAGCTGGGATCGGGGGATGCCGAGATCTTGCGCGACCTGCTGGAGCAGCATGTCGCCGAAACCGACTCGGCCCTCGCGTCGTCGATGCTCGCCGACTTCGATCGCGTGCTCGATGACTTCGTGCGCGTACTGCCGCGCGACTACGCAGCGGTGCTGCAGACCCGCCAAGACGCGGTCGCCGAGGGGCTGGACCCCGACGGCGACGTCGTCTGGACTCGCATTCTGGAGGTGACGGGTGGCTGACCCGAAAGGTTTTCTGAAGGTTACGGATCGCGAGCTGCCCCCGCGGCGGCCCATTCCGGTGCGCATCATGGACTGGAAAGAGGTCTACGAGCCCGGTGACGGGGCGGTGCTGCGTCGGCAGGCCGGACGCTGCATGGACTGCGGCATCCCGTTCTGCCACAAGGGCTGCCCGCTCGGAAATCTCATTCCGGAGTGGAACGACCTCACGTGGCGGGGGGAGGGGCGTGCCGCGAGCGAGCGGCTGCACGCGACCAACAACTTCCCCGAGTTCACCGGGCGCCTGTGCCCTGCGCCGTGCGAGAGCTCGTGCGTGCTGGGGATCAACCAGCCCGCCGTCACGATCAAGCAGATCGAGGTGTCGATCGTCGACGAGGCGTTCGGCCGCGGCTGGGTCGAGCCGGAGCCCCCGGGTCGCCTGACCGGCAAGACCGTCGCTGTGGTCGGGTCCGGGCCTGCCGGCCTCGCCGCCGCGCAGCAGCTCACCCGAGCCGGTCACACCGTCGCGGTCTACGAGCGCGACGACCGCATCGGCGGGCTCCTCCGCTACGGCATCCCGGACTTCAAGATGGAGAAGCGCCACATCGAGTCGCGCCTGCGGCAGATGCAGGATGAGGGCACCAGATTCCGCGCCGGAGTCGAGATCGGCAAGGACATCTCGTGGAGCGACCTGCGCGCTCGCTACGACGCGGTGGTCATCGCGACCGGCGCGACGGTGCCTCGTGAGCTCACCATTCCCGGCCGGGACCTCGCGGGCGTCCACTTCGCCATGGAGTACCTGGTCGAATCGAACCGCGCGACCGCCGGCGACTCCGTCGCCAACCAGATCACGGCGGAGGGAAAGCACGTCGTCGTCATCGGCGGCGGCGACACCGGGGCCGACTGCATCGGGACGGCGCACCGCCAGGGTGCGCTCAGCGTCACCAACCTCGCGATCGGCCGCCGCCCCCCAGGGGAGCGCCCCGACCACCAGCCCTGGCCGATGTCGCCGACGCTCTTCGAGATCCAGTCCGCGCACGAAGAGGGTGGAGAGCGCTCCTACCTCTCCTCGACCGTCGAGTTCGTCGGCAACGAGGTCGGCGAGGTCCGTGCGCTGCGGGTCGCCGAGACGGAATTCGTCGACGGCAGGCGCGTGCCCAAGAGCGGGACCGAGCGGGACATCCCGGCCGATCTGGTGCTCATCGCGATGGGCTTCACCGGTCCGGAGCGCGAGCTTCTGGAAGGTCAGCTCGGTGCGCAGTTCACCGACCGCGGTGCGGTGCAGCGCGAGGACGACTTCCACACCACGGCACCCGGCGTCTTCGTTGCCGGCGATGCCGGGCGCGGTCAGTCGCTCATCGTCTGGGCGATCGCCGAAGGCCGTGCAGCAGCCGCGCACGTGGACACGTACCTGATGGGCGAGACCGCGCTGCCGGCGCCGGTGCGGGCCTCCGAAGTCGCGATCGGGTTGCAGCCCGCGTAGGCTGGGACCGGTCCTTCGACCCACTTTCCCCCGACTTCACGGAGCACACACGGATGAGACGCGCCAAGATCGTGGCCACCCTCGGGCCTGCAACATCGACCTACGAGACGGTCCGAGCGATCATCGATGCAGGTGTCGACGTCGCGCGGCTGAACCTCAGCCACGGGGACTACTCCGTGCATGAGAACAACTTCGCCAACGTCCGCAAGGCAGCTGAGGACTCCGGCCGCGCCGTCGCGATCCTCGTCGACCTGCAGGGCCCGAAGATCCGCCTCGGCAAGTTCGCCGACGGCCCCCACGACCTCGCAGTCGGGGACATCTTCAAGATCACCATCGACGACATCGCCGGCACCAAGGAGATCTGCTCGACGACGTTCAAGGGCCTCACCGCCGACGTCAACCCCGGCGACTTCCTGCTCATCGACGACGGCAAGGTCCGCGTCGAAGTCATCGAGAAAGACGACACCGTCGTCACGACCAAGGTCATCGTCGGCGGTCCGGTCTCCAACAACAAGGGCATCAACCTGCCCGGCGTCGCGGTCAACGTGCCCGCCCTGTCGGAGAAGGACGAAGAAGATCTGCGCTGGGGCCTGCGCATCGGCGCCGACCTGATCGCGCTGTCGTTCGTGCGCAGCGCCAAGGACATCCAGCGCGTCCACGTCATCATGGCGGAGGAGAACCGGTACATCCCGGTCATCGCGAAGATCGAGAAGCCGCAGGCGGTCGACAACCTCGAAGAGATCATCGACGCCTTCGACGGCATCATGGTCGCCCGTGGCGACCTCGGCGTGGAGCTGCCCCTGGAGGCGGTCCCGATCGTCCAGAAGCGCGCCGTCGAACTGTGCCGCCGCATGGCCAAGCCGGTCATCGTCGCCACCCAGATGCTCGAGTCGATGATCGAGAACCCGGTGCCCACCCGCGCCGAGACGAGCGACGTCGCCAACGCTGTGCTCGATGGCGCCGACGCGGTCATGCTCTCGGGCGAGACGAGCGTGGGCAAGTACCCGGTCGTGGTCGTCGAGACCATGGCTCGCATCGTCGAGTCGACCGAGGACCACGGCCTCGAGCGCATCCTGCCGCTCACCGCCAAGCCCCGTACCCAGGGCGGCGCGATCACGCTCGCCGCCGTCGAGGTCGCCGACTTCGTCGACGCGAAGTACCTCTGCATCTTCACCGAGTCGGGTGACACCGCACGCCGCCTGTCGCGCATCCGCTCGAAGATCCCGATGCTCGCCTTCACGCCGCTGCCCGCGATCCGTCGCCGCATGGCCCTCACCTGGGGCGTGAAGTCGACCCTCGTCGAGCACGTGACGCACACCGACAAGATGTTCATCCAGGTCGATGACTATCTGCTGACCAACGATCTCGCGAAGGTCGGCGACAAGGTCGTGGTGATCTCCGGTTCCCCTCCCGGAATCGTCGGCTCGACCAACGACATCCGGGTGCACAAGGTCGGCGACGCGGTGCACGGCGCAGCTCCCGTTTACCGCGAGTAGCCGGTTCACCTGCAAAGGACGACACGCACCGCTGGGCGGCTCCGGATGTCACTAGGCTGAGCACGGCTCAAGCCGCTGACGAAAGGTTCGTGCAATGTTCTTCTGGTGGATTCTCTGGGCGTTCTACTTCTTCGCCTACCTGTATGTCATCATCTTCGTGGTCAGGGACCTGTTCCGCGATGACTCGGTAAACGGGTGGCTGAAGGCGCTGTGGATCATCGCGCTCGTCTTCGTACCGTTCCTCACGGGCATCATCTACGTCCTCGTGAACGGCAAGGGCATCGCCGAGCGTGAGTACGCGACGCGTGTGCGGGCACCCGAGCAGGACGATTACAAGCCCTCCGCGTCGGCGAGCCCGTCCGAGGACATCGCTCGCGCGAAGGCGCTGCTCGATGCAGGGTCGATCTCGCAGGGCGAGTACGACGCGCTCAAGAGCAAGGCGCTCGGCAACCAGTACTTCGGCTGACCAGCCGGCATGAGAAAGCGGATGCCTCGACTCGAGGCATCCGCTTCTCCCTGTCCAGATCGTGCCGGTGGTGGGAGTCGAACCCACACGCCCTTGCGGGCAACCGAGTTTGAGTCGGTCGCGTCTGCCATTCCGCCACACCGGCCCGGCACGTTCCGCGAACGACCATACCGTAGGATTCAAATGTGACTGAGCAAGAGCAGGCCTCCTCGGCCACCGCCCCGCGTCGCGTTGTCGTGGCGGAGGACGAATCCCTTATCCGACTCGACATCGTCGAGATCCTTCGAGACAACGGCTTCGACGTCGTCGGCGAAGCCGGCGACGGTGAGACCGCTGTAGCGCTCGCTACGGAGCTGCGCCCCGACCTTGTCATCATGGATGTCAAGATGCCGCTTCTCGACGGCATCAGCGCCGCCGAGAAGCTGAGCAAGAACCACATCGCACCGGTGGTGCTCCTCACGGCGTTCAGCCAGAAGGAGCTCGTCGAGCGGGCGAGTGAGGCGGGAGCGCTGGCGTACGTGGTCAAGCCGTTCACGCCGAACGACCTCCTGCCGGCGATCGAGATCGCCCTGGCCCGCTACGAGCAGATCATCACGCTCGAGGCTGAGGTCGCCGACATGGTGGAGCGGTTCGAGACGCGCAAGCTCGTCGACCGCGCCAAGGGCCTGCTGAACGAGAAGATGGGCCTCACCGAGCCCGAGGCGTTCCGCTGGATCCAGAAGGCATCGATGGACCGCCGGCTCACGATGCAGGACGTCGCGAAGGCCATCATCGAGCAGCTGGCGCCCAAGAAATCGTAAGCCCCCTTACTTCGAACGGATGCCGTGGCCCTGGGCCGCGGCATCCGTTCCTCATTGTGCGGGCTGAGCCTTTATCAGGTTGGTGATCCGGATCGTGGAGAGGCGGCGGCCCTGATCGTCGCTGACCGCGATCTCGTGCACTGTCATGCTGCGTCCGAGGTGGATCGGCGTGCAGACGCCGGTCACGACGCCGGAGGTCGCGGCCCGCGTGTGGGTGGCATTGATGTCGACACCGACTGCGAGGCGTCCAGGGCCGGCGTGCAGATTCGCCGCCATCGACCCGAGCGATTCGCCGAGCACGACGTACGCGCCGCCGTGCATGAGCCCTACGGGCTGGGTGTTCCCCTCGACCGGAAGGGTCGCGACGCAGCGGTCGACGGAGAACTCGAGGAACTCCATGCCCATCTTCTCGGCGAGGGCGCCCATGCCGCGGCGGGCCGCCCATTCCATGCCGTTGACGTGTGCGGGGGGCTGGTCTGTCATCGCAAGCTTCCGGGAGGTGTTGGGGTCTGAACCCCCGTCTAGGCTGACAGGGTGACGGACTCCGCAAAGCCTACCCTTCTCGTCGTCGACGGCCATTCGCTCGCATATCGGGCGTTCTTCGCCCTTCCGGTCGACAATTTCACGACGAAGGACGGGCAGCACACGAACGGGATCTACGGGTTCCTCGCGATGCTGATCAACCTGCTCAAGGCCGAGAAGCCCACCCACCTCGCGGTGGCGTTCGACACCTCTCGGCAGTCGTTCCGCACGCGCGCCTACGACCAGTACAAGGCCAATCGCTCCGAGAGCCCGTCCGAGTTCAAGGGGCAGATTCCGCTGCTGCAGGAGTGCCTCGCGGCGATGAGCATCACGGTCCTGCAGAAGGAGGACTTCGAGGCGGACGACATCCTCGCGACACTCGCGACGCAGGGCGCCGAGCAGGGCTTCGATGTGCTGGTGTGCTCCGGCGACCGCGACACGATCCAGCTCGTCACCGACGATGTCACGCTGCTCTACCCGAACGTCCAGGGCGTGTCGCAGCTGAAGCGGTACGACCGTGCGGCCGTCATCGAGCGCTACGGGGTGCCACCCGAGCAGTACCCCGACATCGCCGCGCTGGTCGGCGAGACGAGCGACAACCTCCCCGGCGTGCCGAAGGTGGGGGAGAAGACCGCCGTCAAGTGGCTCGGTCAGTTCGGCACCCTCGACGCGCTGCTCGAGAACGCCGACAAGATCGGCGGCGTGGTGGGCGGCAACCTCCGCGAGCACCTGGATGACGTCCGCCGCAACCGCACGCTCAACCGGCTCCTCCGCGACGTCGAGCTGCCGGTGACGATCACCGAGCTCGAAGTGAAGCCGATGGACGCCCAGGGCGTGCGCGACATCTTCGCGCGCCTCGAGTTCAAGACCTTGATCCCGCGGGTCGCCGAGCTGGCCGGCATCGAGCAGCAGATGGCCGCCGTGACCTCCGCCGCCGCGCAGCTGGCGCCGGTGGCGAGCGAACTCACGCCGGAGCAGCTCGCGGCCTGGCTCGCGAAGGCCGACGGCGAGGTGGCCGTCACCATCGCCATCGACGGCGACACGCCGCGACGCATCGGATTCGCGTCGAGGGATGCCGCCGCCGAGGCGACGTGGACCCCCGAGGTCGAGGCATCCGTCGGTGGATGGCTCGCCTCCGACGCACCGAAGGTGCTGAGCGATGCGAAATCGCAGGTCAAGGCGCTGCGCCGGGCGGGCGTCACGCTCGGCGGCCTGACCTTCGACACGATCGTCGCGGGCTGGCTGCTGCGTCCGAGCTTTCCCGACAAGACCCTCGCGCACCTCGTGGATCGGTACCTCGACGAGAAGCTCCCCGAGGCCGATCCCACCCAGCTCATCCCCGAGACCGAGGGTGCGACTCCCGGTCAGCTGTCCTGGTACACGCTCCGGGTGGCGACGGCGCTGCGCGCGGAGCTGCCGCCGAGCGTGGCGTCCGTCCTCACCGACATCGAGCTGCCGACGCTCCTCGGCCTCGCCGACATGGAGCTCGCCGGAGTCGCCGTCTCGCACGAGAAGCTCTCCGGGTTCTCCGGCGAGCTCGCCCAGCGCGCGGACCTCATCGCCCAGGAGGCCTATGCGGCCATCGGGCGCGAGGTCAACCTCGGCTCGCCCAAGCAGCTGCAGGAGGTGCTCTTCGAAGAGCTCCAGCTGCCCAAGACCCGCAAGACCAAGACCGGCTATTCGACCGATGCCGCGGTGCTGGCCGACCTGCAGGAGACCAGCCCGCATCCGTTCCTGGATCTGCTCCTGCAGCACCGCGAGGCGACCAAGCTGCGTCAGATCATCGAATCGCTCGACGTCGCCATCGCCACGGATGGCCGCATCCGCACGACCTACGTGCAGACCGGCAGCCAGACCGGCCGCCTGTCCAGCACCGACCCCAACCTGCAGAACATCCCGGTCCGCACCGAAGAGAGCCGTCGCATCCGCGAGGCCTTCGAGGTCGGGGCAGGCTACGAGACGCTGCTGACCGCCGACTACTCGCAGATCGAGATGCGCATCATGGCGCACCTCTCCGAGGACCCAGGGCTCATCGAGGCGTTCAACTCGGGGGAGGACCTGCACCGCTTCGTCGGCGCCCGCGTCTTCGGGGTCGACCCGCACGAGGTGACCTCTGCGATGCGCACCAAAGTCAAGGCGATGTCCTACGGCCTCGTGTACGGCCTGTCGGCGTTCGGCCTCTCCAAGCAGCTGCGGATCGAGCAGTCGGAGGCGAAGCAGCTCATGATGGAGTACTTCGCGCGGTTCGGCGCCGTGCGTGACTACCTGCGGTCGTCCGTCGAGCAGGCGAAGATCGACGGCTACACCGAGACCATCTTCGGCCGGCGCCGGCCGTTCCCGGATCTCGCCAGTCCCAACCGTGTGCTGCGTGAGAACGCGGAGCGTGCCGCGTTGAACGCGCCCATTCAGGGGAGCGCGGCCGACATCATGAAGATCGCGCTCTACCGCATCCACGACGACTTCCGCTCGCACGCTCTGCAGTCCCGGGTGCTCATGCAGATCCACGACGAACTGGTCGTCGAGATCGCGCCGGGGGAGTGGGACGAGGCCGAGCGCATCGTGCGGGCCCGGATGGGGGATGCCGCCGACCTCACGGTGCCGCTCGAGGTGCAGATCGGGCGCGGGCAGGACTGGAACGAGGCCGGACACTGAGATCCGGATTGGCCGACACCGCGTCGCTTGCCTAGGCTCGATGACATGACTGACGCACTGCGCGCCCCCGCCCGCACGGCCACTCCGATCGACACGATCGCCGACGCGTGGGTGGACACCCTCGCCGAACTGGATCCGGCGCTGGCGACGTACATCGGCCGGTTCGAGCACAACGACCGATACGCCGATTTCACCCCGGAGGGGCACGACCGGGTCGCCGAGGAGGCGCGCCGGACGCTCCACGCGCTGGAGGCGACCGCGCCGGCAGACGCGATCGACGAGGTGACGAAGCTCGACCTCACCCGGGAGCTGAAGCTCGCCCTCGACCTGCACGACGCGCGCTGGAACCTGCGCAACCTGAACGTGATCGCCTCGCCCGCGCAGGACGTCCGTGCGGTCTTCGACCTCATGCCGACAGCGACCGCCGATGACTGGTCCGTCATCTCACGGCGACTCAAGGCTCTCCCCGCCGCGCTGGACGGGTACGCCGCCTCGCTGCGCGAGGGCATCGCCTCCGGCATCGTCCCTGCACGTCGGCAGGTCGAGGAGGTCGCGACCCAGATCGCCCGCTACTCCGCCGACACCGGCTTCTTCGCCACGTTCACCGGCGAGGCTGCGCCCGCGGAAGGTCAGCTCCCGGCATCCCTCGCCCGCGAACTGGCAGACAACTCCAATGCCGCGCGGGTTGCCTACGACGAATTGGCCGCGTTCCTCACCGGTGAGCTGGCGCCGGCGGCGACGGAGACGGATGCCGTGGGCCGTGAACTGTACGCTCTGCACTCGAGGCGCTTCCTGGGGGCGACCATCGACCTCGACGAGACCTACGAGTGGGGTATCGAGGAGCTCGCCCGGATGGTCGCCGAGCAGGAGTCGATCGCGCACGAGATCAAGCCCGGCGCCTCGGTCGAGGAAGCCGTCGCCTTCCTGGAGCAGGACCCCGCGCGCAAGCTGCACGGCACGGCCGAGCTGCAGCGCTGGATGCAGGAGACGAGCGACCGGGCCGTCGCGGAACTCGGGCGCACTCACTTCGACATCCCGGAGCCGATCCGCCGCCTGGAGTGCATGATCGCCCCGACGAAGGAGGGTGGGATCTACTACACGGGGCCAACCGACGACTTCTCGCGGCCCGGCCGGATGTGGTGGTCGGTGCCCGAGGGTGTCACCGAGTTCGACACCTGGCGGGAGCTCACCACCGTCTACCACGAGGGTGTACCGGGCCATCACCTCCAGATCGCCCAGGCGGTCTACAACCGCGCGGAGCTGAACTCCTGGCGCCGGCTGCTGGCCGGCACGTCGGGGCACGCCGAAGGCTGGGCGCTGTACGCGGAGCGGCTCATGCAGGGGCTCGGCTACCTCGACGACCCGGCAGACCGGCTCGGCATGCTCGACGGTCAGCGGATGCGCGCCGCGCGCGTGGTGCTCGACCTCGGCGTGCATCTGGGCAAGCCGCGCCTGGACGGCAGGGGCGTGTGGGATGCCGAGTACGCGCTCGACTTCATGCGCCACAACGTCAACATGCCCGACGAGTTCATCAAGTTCGAGGTGAACCGCTACCTCGGGTGGCCCGGACAGGCCCCGGCGTACAAGGTCGGCCAGCGCATCTGGGAGCAGGTCCGCGACGATGTGAAGGACGCGCAGGGCGACGCCTTCTCGATCAAGGACTTCCACAAGCGCGCGCTCGAGATCGGCGGGGTCGGACTCGACACGCTGCGCGCCGCGCTGATCGGCTGAGTAGCAGCGCGTGGTGAGCGATCCTCTCGGTGGTCGGGGAGACGACGCACGACGGCGGCCGGTCATCCGGCGTCCGCTGACCCCGGCCATCCTGGCCGCACAGCAGACGGCCGACGAAGTGCGCTTCTGCACCGACGCCGTGGACCTGGTCCAGGCGAACAGGAGAGCGCTCGTGTCGCGCCTGGTCTCCGACGACATCGGTCGAGTACAGCAGCACGACGTGCTCACCCAATGGACGCCGGGCGCCGCCCCCAATCGGGGCACCGTCGACTTCGAGGGGAACGCGGCGCAGTTCGATCAGCGGATCGTTGACCTCGACCGCGTGATCGACGACGTCCGGGGCTCGCTCGCGCTCACGGCGACCTTGCTGCTGGGCGATTTCACGGCGATCGATCGCGGGCGCTTCTTCCGGGCCGCGCTCGTGCTGCTGACGTCCGATGTCGCAGCGCTGCGGGCGATGCGGCCTTTCATTCCGGCCCTCGCGCCGGTGCAGCTGCATCGCGTCGAGACCACCTGGTCGTTCGGCAGCTCACCGGATGCCGGTGCAGAGACGCTCACGGGCGACCATGCGGCGGTCATCGCAAGGCTGACGGCCTGTAACGATCTCCTGCGCGACCTGCTGATCCGCATCGAGAGATTGGCGCCGAACGAAGAGCGGCCCACCAGCGATGTGCAGTTCCCCGAGAATCCGATCTCAGGGACCGTCGGTCGCTGAGCCGGGCTCAGGGATCCTCGGTCGCTGAGCCTGTCGAAGCGTGCCGGAGGAGCCGCGCAACCTCTTCGTCGGTCGTCTGGGTGAAGTCCTCGTAGAACTGGCCGACCGCCCAGAAGTCGCGCATCGGATGCGGGCAGACGAAGGCATCCGCCGCCGCCGCTTCCGGCCGCCAGTGCGCGGGCGCGACCGGAACAGCGAGCACGATCTGTGCCGGTGCCGCCGCGCGGATCGCGCGGCAGGCGGCGGTGGCCGTCGCTCCGGTCGCGACGCCGTCGTCGACGATCACGGCGACACGTGCGGTGAGTTCGATCGACACCGGCGCGAAGAGCCGGGTGCGCCGGCGCAGCTCGATCCGCTCGAGGTCCTCGACGACCGCAAGCTCCTCGGGCGTCACGCCCCGGATCGCGTCGGGATTGACGACCCGCACGCCCTCCGCGATCGCGCCGATGGCGTACTCCTCCTGCGTGGGCGCGCCGAGTTTGCGCACCACCGCGACGCCGAGCGGAAGTTTCATCGCACGGGCGACCTCGGCCGCCACCACCACACCGCCGCGCGGGATGCCGAGGACGACCGCGTCCTGACCGCGCCAGGCCTCGAGCGCGGCGGCGAGCTGTCGCCCGGCATCCGCTCGATCGACGAAAATGGCCACGGGCACACGCTACGCCGCGGGACTCCCGCCGGGAATGGACCACTGGGCCCCGCGGTTTCATGCAGGTGAATAGGAAGGGATCCCATGCCTCACGACGCGCTATCCGCCATCGAGCTCGGACTCGACACCTTCGGCGATGTCACCCGCGACGAGTCGGGCGCCCTGCTCAGCGACGCGCAGACGATCCGCAATGTCGTCGACCAGGCAGTCCTCGCCGACGAGGTGGGTCTGAAGTTCTTCGGGGTGGGGGAGCACCACCGTCCCGAGTTCGCGGTGTCGAGCCCGGAGATCGTGCTCGCGGCGATCGCCGGCCGGACGAAGGACATCCACCTCGGCACCGCGGTCACGGTCCTCTCCAGCGACGACCCGGTGCGCGTGTACGAGCGTTTCGCGACACTCGACGCGGTCTCCCACGGACGCGCCGAGGTCATCCTCGGGCGAGGCTCGTTCGTCGAGTCGTTTCCGCTGTTCGGCTATGACCTGCGCGACTACGAAGTGCTCTTCGAGGAGAAGCTCGACCTGTTCTCGCAGCTGCTGACCGAGAACCCGGTCACCTGGCAGGGGACGACGCGGGCCGCCCTCGACGGCGCCGACGTCTTCCCGAAGACCGAGTCCGGCCTGAAGGCGTGGGTCGGTGTCGGCGGCACGCCCGAGTCGGTCGTGCGGGCAGCCCGCTACGGGTACGGGCTCATGCTCGCGATCATCGGCGGACCTGCCCACCGGTTCCGCCCGTTCGTCGACCTGTACCACCGCTCGCTCGCATCGTTCGACCGAGACGTGCTCCCGGTGGGCGTGCACTCGCCCGGGCATATCGCCGCGACCGATCAGCAGGCATGGGACGAGGCGTACCCGGGCTTCGAGGCGATGAACAACACCATCGGTCGCGAGCGCGGCTGGCCGGCGTACAGCCGGATGCGCTTCCAGCACGACGTCGGACCCGAGGGCGCGCTGTATGTCGGGTCGCCCGAGACCGTCGCGCGGAAGATCGCCGAGACGGTGCGGTCGCTTCAGGTCCAGCGGTTCGACCTCAAGTTCTCGACGGGCACCCTCTCGCACGCACACATGATGCGCTCGATCGAGCTCTACGGCACCCAAGTCGCCCCGCTCGTGCGGGACATGCTCGGCTGAACCCGGTCGCACGAGATCGTAGGCTTGCCGGATGGGTACAGTCCGCTACGTCGCGATCGGCGACTCCTTCACCGAGGGCGTGGGCGACGACCTTCCCGACGGCCGTGTTCGAGGCTGGGCGGATCTCGTCGCGCAGGGATGGGCGGATGCCTCGGGGGAGGCGATCGAGTACGCCAACCTCGCGATCCGGGGAAAGCTCATCTGGCCCATCGTCGAGCAGCAGCTCGAGCCTGCGCTCGCACTGAAGCCCACCCATCTGTCGTTCAACGGCGGCGGCAACGACATGCTCCGGCCCAAGGCCTCGACCGCGCATATCGTCGCGGCCTGGGAACGGGTGCTGGAGCGGTGCGCCGAAGAAGGCGTGACCCTCATCGCGCTGTCCGGTGCGAACCCGTCCGACCATCTGCCGCTGAGCCGAGTCTTCCAGCGTCGCGGAGATGTCTTGAGCGCCGAGGTGACCGCGCGGCTGGATTCGCGCCCCGAGGTGCTGCGCGCCTTCAACTGGCCGGACAAGGAGCTCTCCACGATCGGCTACTGGTCCGACGATCGTCTCCACATGAATGTGCGAGGACACCACCGCGTCGCGGCGCGCGTGCTCAACACGCTGGGGATCGAGCCGCCTTCGTCGTGGTGGTCGCTGCCGGCGCTCGCAGAGCGGGAGCGCACCTCCACGCGCGCCTACTACCGCGAGCATGTCGGCCCCTGGGTGCAGCGCAGGCTGAAGGGCACTTCGTCCGGCGACGGCCGCGAGCCCAAGTTCGCCGAGTGGACCCGATTCGAGCCGCAAGCGCACTGACGCGCACCGGATGCCGTGCCTGAGGCGGCTCAGCCGTGCCGGCGCACTGAATAGACGAGTTCGGCAAACTGCCCGGCCTGCCGCACCGACTCCAGCCGGAGCCGGTCCGACTCGAGGCGGCGGGGGAGCAGCGGCCGACCGGATGTGAGAGTTACAGGAGCCACCGAGACCCGCACCTCGTCGAGCAGCCCGGCATCCGCGAACTGCCCCACGAGGTCTCCGCCGCCGACGAGCCACACATCGCGGTCTTGGGCGGCGCTGAGGATCTCGAGCCAGAGGTCGGCCACGTCGCCGACGCGCAGCCTGACGTCGGCTCCGGGCACGACCGGCAGTGGGCGTGAGCTCAGCACGAAGGCCGCCTTGCCGGGATAGAACCACTTCTCCGGGTGCTCCAGGAGGTTCTCGTGGTCTAGCAGCCACTGGTAGGTGGTGGAGCCCATCACGATCGAACCGATGCCCTCGAGAAACCGGCCGAACTCGCTCTCGGCGGTGTCGGCCCCCGGCACGGCGAACAGCCAGGAGAGCGAGTCCTCGTCGTCGGCCAGGAAGCCGTTGAGGGTCGTCGCGGTGTTGTAGATGACCTTGGTCATGGCGATACCGTAACGCAGGCGACAGACACCGTCGGCGGAGACTGTTGACGTTTATTCAACCGACTGGTATTGTACTGATAGGTTGAATACAAAGGAGCGCCGCAATGACCACCGACCTGCTCAGTGCGACGTTCTCCGCCCTGGCCGATCCGACCCGTCGGGCGATCCTGGCGCGGCTCAGTCAGGGCGAGGCGACGGTGGGGGAGTTGGCCGCACCGTTCGACATGACATTCGCCGCCGTCTCGAAGCATCTTCGCGTGCTCGAGGGGGCCGGGCTGGTCACGCGCGGACGCGATGCGCAGTTCCGTCCCGCGCGCATCGCCGGGAGACCCCTGGCCGAGGCATCCCGCTGGATCAAGGGCTACGAGCGCTTCTGGAACGACAGCGCCGACGCCCTCGACGCGTACTTGAACACACTGCAGCAGCTCGACCCATCCACCGAAATACATCCACACGACAAGGAGAATCCCCATGGCTGACTACTTCACGATCACGCGCGAGCTGACCGCTCCGCGCGAGCTCGTCTTCGAGGCCCTGACCGCGCCCGAGCACTTCGCCGTCTGGTTCGGCACCGCCGCGGTCGAGGTGCCGCAGGACACGCTCTCGATGGACGTGCGACCGGGCGGCGGGTTCCGCGCGGTCATGCACCTGCCGGACGGCAATCGCATCAACTGGGCGGGGGAGTACATCGAGGTCGACCCGCCGGCGCACCTCGCGATGACCCTCACCGACAATCCGGACGCCTACGCGGGGCTGCCCGTCCTCTTCGACCTCGAGGAGATCCCCGGCGGCACACGCCTCACCATCCGGCAGGACCGCGCGGACTTCAGCGACGAGCAGGTCGCCGCCACGATCGGCGGCTACAACGCCTTCATCGACGAGATCCAGAACATCCTGACGCGCATCCAGGCATCCTGACCTCGCTGGTCGTTGTCAACCCCCTGCCTCGCAGGGGGACCCGCTGGCACGATTCCTGGAGTGGGGATGCCCGTTCCCCGCACCCGCTGAAAGGAATCATCCATGAGCATCGGCGCAGGAATCGTCCTCTTCGTGATCGGAGCAATCCTCGCGTTCGCCCTGAACGTCCAAGTGGACTGGGTGAACATCCAGCTCGTCGGCTACATCCTGATGGGCGCCGGCCTCGTGGTCGCTCTGATCGGCATCGTGCTGCTTGCGCGGCGTCGCCGGACTGAGGTCGTTACGCGGAGCGCGGTCGACCCGGTCGCGAACGAGCGGGTCACGCGCTCGGCATCCAGCACGACGGATGACACCGCAGGACTCTGACCGTCAGTTCACCGAAGGCCGGTACGGCGCTCCTCGAGGGAGTTGCTGTGCCGGCCTTCGTCCGTGACGCGGACGATTACTCGGAAATGCCGCCCCGCTCGCCTCCTCAGGCGGCACACCTACGGAGCTCTCAACAGATCAGCACCCATCGCCTCGCGTTCAAGTGCCGCCCGTTCACAGTGGCCGCATGCTCCCACCTTCTGGCGCCACTTCGGATGGCATCTTCCATCTCCCCGCTGTAGACGAGACGGTCAGCGCGGAGGTGGTGGATCAGTTTCTCCGAATCGTGGACGCATTGCCCATGCGCAGCGTCCCCGTGTCGATGCGTCAGGTAACGGCGTTCGATTTGGACGAGGTTCCTCCCCATGTCGAGGCTTTCGCGCTGATCGTCCCCCTGCTTGAGACGTGCCTGGAAGACGTACCGGAAGCACTCTCGCCGGCATTGGTCGCGCAGGTCGCCTCCATGGGCACTTTCCCGGCGATACCCGAGACGATCGCTCTGCAGATCGCGTTCGGACGGGAGGCCGGCGAGGAGCAGATGCGGGAGATCGCACGCCTGATCGCACGCGCGACTCGGCGCGGGCTCAGCGCCGACGAATACATCGCCGAACTCGCTGCGGCCGACGCAATACCGCGCGGGAAGATCATCCGACTGTTCCATGGCGAGACGCGACGGACACCGGACGTCCAGCGGATGGCGCAGGGGATCGCTCTGCTGCGCAGGATCGCATCGCTCGTGCCGCCGCCGTTGCGACCTCCGTTGCTCTGCGCGATCGCGTGGCTGCAGTGGGCCCGCGGAAAGCGGGCGATCGCGATGGGCTATCTCGCGGAGGCCGCACGCATCGAGCCCGAGCACATCCTCGCCTTCGGATTGAGCTGGCTCGTCTCCACCAAGACCCCAACGTGGATTGCAGGGAGTTAGGCCAATTTATGTACAAAAGAGTGCCAGTTGTGTACAGTTTGAGCATGACTTCGATGAACATCACCGATGCGCGAGCTCGCTTGCGCGAGGTCATCGATGCGGCGCGGCAGCAGCCGGTGTTCCTGGAGCGTCACGGTGAAGTCCAGGCTGTGGTCGTGGCGCCTGCCCAGTATGCGCGGATGGTCGAGGCTCTTGAGGATGCCGAAGATGTCCGAGAGTTCGACGCAGCGATGGCGGAGGAGGGGGACAACATCCCCTGGGAGCAGGCCAAGGCGGACCTCGGCTGGTGAGCCAATACCGGATCGAGTTGCGCCCAGCGGCGCTCAAGGCGTTGCGCGGAATCCACCCACAGGACCAGAAGCGCATCCATGGTGCGATTGCGTTGCTTGGAGTTGATCCGCGACCGCCGAGCGCCAAGGCACTGCTGGGGCGGCCCGGCTACCGGGTGCGAGTCGGTGACTACCGGATCATCTACACGATCGAGGATGATCTGCTCCTGATCGTCGTCGTCACGCTAGGGCATCGGAAACACATCTACTCGTAGCGGTCGGAAGCGCGGCAGCCGACCGAGTTGACATAATGTGCATTATCGGCGATTCCGAGTGGGGTGATCGGGGCGGTCTCTCACGACTCCAGTTCCCACAGCGCGCGGTAGTAGCGGATCCGCTCCTCGTCGGGAGCGATGCCGTAGGCGGCGAAGAACTCGTCCTGGTGACCTTCGCCGAAATTCCAGTCCAGACTCAGCGACGCGATCGCAAGGTCGGCCCACCGATCTCCGACGGCGAGGTCGCCGAAGTCGACGTTTCCCGTCCAGTGACCGGATGCCGAGATGAGCGTGTTCGGCGCGCACGCGTCGCCGTGCACGAGCACCGGGTCGACCACCGATGGCCGCGCACCGAGCGCCTGCGGACTCCGCCCGACCCAGGACTGCGCGGTGAAGGCCGCCGGAAAGTCGTCGATGGGAATCGCGTGGATCGCCCGCAGCCCCTGGGCGATCGCCCGGATCGCCTCGGGCCGTCGCGCCCGCCATTCGTCGCCCACAGCGCAGACGCCAGGCAGTGCGGCCGTCACCAGCCACTGCGCGTCCTCGGACGCGCCGTACGAGAGCACCCGAGGAGCTGGATGCCGCGTCCCGATCCACTCGAGGCGCTCCCGCTCCCGCGCCAGGTCGATGCCGGTGCGACGCGGATTCCACTTCACGAAGCGGGATCCGATCTGAAAGGTCAGCCCGCCGAGTTCGTTGCGCCAGACCAGGTCGGGCTCGTCTGCGCCGGCGATCTCGGATACGACCGGTGGGATCGGGTCTTCGCCGAGCGCATGAAGCTGCGCGAGATGGGCGAACTCGGTCTCGTCCGTCACTCTGCCTCCGGCACGTCCAGGCGCCCCAGTGCCCCGAAGGTCAGCCGTACGCCGTCCCGGTCGCGCATGACGGTCAGGAGCGTATGAGTGCAGCCTCGGCAGAGGACGATTGCGCACAGGTCATCGAGCTCGACGACCGCCTCGGCGAGCGGGGCCGTCGAGCCGCACTCCCGGCACCTGCCCACGATCGACGTGACTTCACCCGCGAACACCGGCGCGAGGATCCCGGCCAGTGCATTCCCGTCCACGCGCACCACCTCATGCAGCGCCATCACGCACCCCCGAATCGTTCCGTCTTGATGCGCAGCGGCGGATGCCCGCGCGCGACGAGTGCTTTCGCGACAGTCTCGACGAATCCGGTCGGGCCGCACACGAAAACCAGTGGATCGTCGGCGACCGGCCAGACCGCGGCTTCCAGCGCCTGCGCATCCAGCCGCCCGACGCGACCAGGCCATCCGGACGGAGCCGACCGGGTGTACGCCCACGCCACCTCGACTCCCCCATCGTCCACGGCCTCGAGCTCTTCGCGATATATCGCGTTCTCCTGCGACCTCGTGGAATACAGGAGCCGGAAAGGCGCCGCATTCGGCGCAGACAGCCGCGCGCGAACCATGGCGCGGAGTGGGACGATGCCGGAGCCGCCCGCGATGAGCTGCACCGGCGAGGGATCGTCCGCGTGCCAGACGAAGTAGCCGCCGAGCGGGCCCAACACCTCCAGGGCGTCGTCGGGGCGCACATCATGGACGAGGTACGGCGACACCTCGCCGTCCGGCACCTCGTCGATGCCCAGCTCGATCACGTCGCCCGTTCCGGCCAGCCCGAGCGAGTAGGAGCGAACGGCTTGGTAGCCGTCCTCCGCGGTGAGGCGCACGTCGACGTGCTGTCCCGGCAGGCTCCCAGGCCAGCCGGGTGCCGCGATGCGCAGGATGCGAGCGTGCGCGGTCACGGGGACCGACTCCAGGACCCGCGCCTCGCGCCATGTCACACCGCTTGCGGCCACGGTGCTCACCAATACCGCTCCTCGGTCCACGGGTCGCCGTGCAGGTGGTAGCCGTTCTGCTCCCAGAACCCTGGGTCGTCGCGCTTCTGCAGGACGAGCGCCCGGATCCACTTCGCGCTCTTCCAGAAGTACAGATGCGGAACGAGCAGCCGCGCCGGGCCGCCGTGCTCCGGATCGAGGGGCTTGCCGTCGAATTCGAACGCGATCCAGGCCTTCCCGCCCAGCAGATCGGCGAGCGGCACGTTCGTCGTATAGCCGCCGTAGCACTGGGCCATGGCATAGGCGACGTCGCTGTCGACGGCTTCGAGCAGCGTGTCGAGCGACACCCCGCGCCAGGACGTTCCGAGCTTCGACCAGCGCGTGACGCAGTGGATGTCGGTGTGCACGTCCTCGATCGGCAGCGCCTGGAACTCATCCCACGTCCAGGTCGTGTCGAGCCCTTTCTCGGTGCGGATCGTGAACCGCCAGTCCCCCAGGTCGATCCGGGGCGTCGGGCCCGCCGACAGTACAGGGAAGTCCTCGGTGAGGTACTGGCCGGGCGGGATGCGCGGGTCGGACTCGCGGCGTCTGGCGCCGAATCCGCGGGTGAATATCGCCATGGCAGCTCCTCGGTCGTGGGGCACTCGCGTTCAGGCTAGCGAAGCGTGGTGCGGCTGCGACAGATCGCGGCTGATGGCGAGTGGATGCCTCGCTACCCTGGGACCGTGGCATCCGTCCTGGTGAAAGCGCGCTCGGCATGATCGAATCGCTCACCGGGTTCGCAGTCGTCGGCTTCGCGATCCTGGTCGGCTGGATCATCGGCCGGATCGATCTGCTGGGCGAGCATGCCCGGCCGGTGCTCAGCCGCTTGACCTTCTTCGTGCTCTCTCCCTTCCTCCTGTTCGTGGTCCTCTCGCAGGCTGACGTGCGGACGCTCTTCTCGGCGCTGCTCCCGGTGTCGGCGATCGCGGCGGCAATTGTCATCGCCGTGTTCGCGGTGTTCGCCAGGCTGCTCTGGAGGCGCCCCCTCGGCGAGACGGTCATCGGGGCGGCGTCGGCGGGCCTCGTGAACGCCAACAACATCGGCATTCCGCTGTCGCTCTACCTGCTCGGCTCGGCCGCCTTCCCGGCGCCCGTGATCCTCATGCAGATACTGGTGTTCACCCCGATCCTGATGACCCTGCTCGAGGCGGCGACGTCCGGGCAGGGGTCGCTGGGCCGCTCCGTCCTGCGGACACTGCGCAACCCGATCGTGATCGGTGCGGCGCTCGGAACGCTCGTGTCGGTGTCCGGTATCGACCTGCCCCCGATCGTTCTGCAGCCGGCGATCCTCATCGCGAACGCGTGCGTGCCGGTGCTGCTGATCTCCTACGGCATCTCGCTCCATGGGCAGCGCGTGCTCGCCGCGTCGGGCCGTCGTCGTGACGTCGTACTGGCGACGGTCCTCAAGCTCGTGGTGATGCCCGCCATCGCGTGGGCATTCGGCACGTTCGTGTTCGGCATGCCTCGGGATCAGGTGCTCATCGTCGTCGTGCTCGCAGCCCTTCCGACGGCCCAGAACGTCTTCAACTACTCCCAGCGCTACGGCGTCGGCGAGACGATCGCCCGCGACACCGTGTTCCTCACCACCCTCGGCTGCGTGCCCGTTCTGCTGCTCGCGACGCTCCTGCTGGGGTGATGACGGAGGGTGACACCTCGCGCAACACTCCCCCGATCGTCCGAGGGGTATCGCGCGGGAGGTCTAGGCTGGTTCCAACCTCCCAGGGAACTTTCAGAAAGGGACTCCATGTCCACCTCATCATCTGCCGAGAAGTCGGCGATCAACGGCATCCGCACCGCTTTCGGTGTGGGTGGCGTCCTCTCCATCATCTTCGGAATCCTCATCCTCGCCTGGCCGGGCAAGACTGCAATCGTCGTCACGGCGATCGTGGCGATCTACGCGATCGCCGCGGGACTCGTCTACGGCGGGCTCGGCATCTTCTCGAAGTCCAAGGGCGGGTGGGCCCGCATCGGCCACATCGTCCTCGGACTGCTCTTCATCGTGGCCGGCATCTACGCCTTCCTCAACCTGCAGGCCGCCACGGCCTGGTTCGGCGTGTTCCTCGGCATCCTGATCGGCATCCTGTGGATCGTCGAAGGAGTCGTGTCGCTGTCGACGCTCGGCGACGCCGCGTCGAAGGGCTGGACGATCACCTTCGCGATCATCAGCATCATCGCCGGTATCGTCCTGCTGTTCACGCCGCTCTACGGTGTCGCCGTCCTCTGGTGGCTCCTGGGCATCGCGCTCATCGTGCTCGGCATCATCCAGGTCGTCCGCGCCTTCAAGTTCTCGGGCCGCGACCTCTAGATCGACGCATACGAAAGGGGCTCCGGATTCGTCCGGAGCCCCTTTCGCATGTCTGCCGTCAATTCACCGGAAGGTGCCGCTGCCACCAGTCCAGCACGGCGTCGAACCGCTCGATGCGGTGCCGCGGCTGTCCCGACCGGGTCAGCTCGTGGTTCTCACCGGGGAAGACGAGCAGTTCGGCAGGGGTTCCCTGGCGCTTGAGGGCCGCGTAATAGCGTGTCGCCTGCTCGAGCGGGCAGCGGTAGTCGAGCTCGGAGTGGATGACGAGGGTCGGGGTGGTGACCTGCTCCACGACGGCCATCGGACTCTGCCGCATGATGTCGTCCGCCGCGGTTCCGACGTACTCGTCGCCGAAGAACGAGCCGATGTCGCTGGTGCCCTGGAATGAGATCGGATCCAGGAAGCCGCGCTCCACGATGGCGCCGGCGAACCGGTGATCGTGGGCGATGATCCACGCGGTGAGATAGCCGCCGTACGACCCGCCCATGATCCCGACCCGGCCGCCGTCCAGCGATGGGTCGTCGCCGATCGCGCCTTCGAGGAAGTCGATCACGTCGGTGAAGTCGACAGTCCCCATGGCCTGGCGAATGGCGCGTCCGTGTGCGGGACCGTAGCCCGCCGAGCCGCGCGGGTTGCTGTAGACCACGGCATAGCCGGCGTCTACCAGCACCTGCGTCTCGTCGAAGAGATGAATGCCGTAGGAGGCGAAGGGCCCACCGTGGATCTGCAGGATGACGGGGAACGGCCCCTCGCCCTCCGGGCGGGCGACCCAGCCGTGCACGGGATAGCCGTCCCGGCCGGTGACGCTGAGCTCGCGAGGGATGACGATCCCGGATGCCGCGGCCCCGGCGCCGAACGCCGTCAGCGTGCGGCTGCCATCGCCCTCGACCAGCACGAGCTCGCCGAACGAGTCAGGTCGTGCCAGCGCCGCGACGATCCGGCCCGCGGCGGCGGCATGGCCGTTCACCTCGACATCGCCGCCGAGCACCTCGTTCACCTCGCCAGTGCGGGAGACCCTGATGAGCGGCACGCGGCCGCGGCTGCTGTGCTGGACGAGGAAGTCATCGCCGACCGGGGTGATGTGGCTATCACCGAGATCGAGCGCTTCGGGATCGGTGATCAGGCGGACGCCCTCGCCGTCGATCAGCCAGAGCGCGGTGCTCGACGCAACGAAGTCAGTGCCCTCTGGTCCGGCGTCATGGGCGAGCAGGGCGATGGTGCCGTCTGCGGCGATCGCGAGATCCTCGACCGAGAGATCGGCGCTCAGCGGCACGAGCTCACGCTCGCCGCTGCCGTCGACCGCGATCGCGATCACCGGGGTGCGCAGGTCGCGGCGCCCGATCTCGAGCTCTTTCCGGATCGTCACGATCTCGGCGCCGGCGAAGGCGATACCGGAGTGCGAGGCGTTCCCCGTGGTCAGCTGGCGGGGCTCATCGGCGATCACCGGCTTCTTCGGGGCGGTGTCGCCTTCTGGCTGCACCCGCGCTGCGGGCTCGTAGAACGGCTCGGCGTCCGTCGCAGGAGCGGCAACGATGAACAGCTGCGCGGGCCGGTCGGCGAGGTAGCCGAGTCCGTTGGCATGCCAGCGCACCGCGGTGATCCGTCGCGGTGCCTCGGCCGAGGCATCGAGGCCCTCGACGGATCCGTACCGCCCGCGCTCGGCGACGCGCGCGATGAAGCCGATCGCGGCGCCGTCAGGTGACCACGCGAATTCGCTGACCCCGAGCGGGGCGTCGGTGGCCTGCACCGGCTCCCCTCCCCCGGCGTCCACGACGAAGACCTGGCTCTTGTCCTTGCCGTCGCCCCGCAGGAAGGCGAGGCGGGTGCCGTCCGGCGACAACCGGGGCGCGGAGTCCGAGATTCCTCTCGTGAGCCGGCGCGGAGCGCCAGCCGGCAGCTCGACACGCCACAGCTGACCCACGGCGCGGTTGGCGGCCACGTCCGGTCGCGAGCATGCGAACACGGCGAACGAGCCGTCCGGTGCGATCTCGGGCCGTCCGACCGAGATGAGGGTTTCGATGTCCTCAGCGCGCATGACTCACTCCGCGGCGAACGAGCCGGTGTCGCCGACCAGACGGGTGTTGTCGGCGGGCACGGGGTCGAGCGCGGCACGCGCGACCTCGGCGGCGAATTCGCCGACGTTGTAGAGCTTGCCGGCCTCTTCGCGCCGGGTGGCGATCGCGCCCGGGTTCGCGCGCTCGAGCAGGGTCGCGGTGATGGTGCCTTCGATCATGTCGCCGGAGACGACGACGAAGCCCACGCCGCGGCCGGTGAGGCCGGGGATCCGCTCGCGCAGGGCGTCTTCGCCGGCGCGCTTGGACAGCGCCACCGGCAGGTACTCGGGCATGGTCGGCGTCGTGCGGATGAAATGCGCCTGGTGGCTCGTGACGAACACTACCCGCGAGCCCTCGTGCAGCAGCGGGCCGGCCGCCTCGAGCACGTTCACCTGGGCGTCGCGGTTGAGCAGCAGCGCATAGTCCTCGGCCATGCCGGACTCCATGCCGCCGGAGGCGTTGAGGACGAGGATGTCCAGGCCGCCGTAGGTGCGCTCGACCTCGTCGAACATCGCCTTGACCGACTCGGGGTCGGTGAGATCGGCTCCGATGACGAGCGCCTGCACGCCGAGCTCGCGCAGCTCCGCGCCGAGCTTCTCGGCGCGGGGCGCCTTGTTGCGGTAGTTGATCACGACGTCGGCGCCGGCCTGTGCGAAGTACCGCGCGGTATCGGCGCCGATGCCGCGCGAGGAGCCGGTGACGAGCGCGGTCTTGCCGCTGAGCGATCCGGGGGCCAGGGGAACGAGGGATTCGGACACGGGTACTCCAGGGTGTTGCGGGGCGACTGTGGGCGGAGGTTCCGCGCCCGCCGCGCGGGATCGCGTGGCGCCACTCGACCCTACCAAGCAGCCCCTTCTCGGCCCGGATCCAGGGCCCACCACGCGTGATAAGTTCAAGCCAGGAGGCACATCGTGGAGCTCATCCAGACGATCGAGGACTGGTCATGGATCGCATGGGTCGTCCTGATCCTTGCGTTCCTGGTGATCGAGATGCTCACGCTCACGTTCACCTTCCTGATGCTCGGCATCGGCAGCGTCGCGGGGCTCGTCGCCGATCTGCTCGGCGCTCCGCTGTGGCTGCAGGCGGTGGTCGCGGCCGTGGTCGCCGCAGTGCTGGTGCTCATCCTGCGGCCCCCGCTCCTGCGCCGGCTGCAGCGCGGCGAGGATCCGACGCCCTCGAATGTCGCGGCGCTCATCGGCCTCGCCGGTCGCGTCGTATCGACCGTCTCCCCCGACGGCGGGCAGGTCAAGCTGACGAACGGCGACATCTGGACCGCACGGTCCGAAGCCCTGCGGACGCTCGACCCCGGCACGCCGATCCGGGTCTCTCGCATCGACGGCGCGACCGCGTTCGTCCGGCCCGAATCCGAGGAGTCCAATTCATGAATGTCGGGCAGATCGTTCCCACCGCGATCGGCTGGATCCTCGCGATCGCGGTCTTCGTCTTCGTGCTGGTGATCATCGTCCGCTCCATCCGGATCATCCCGCAGGCGAGCGCGGGGGTCGTGGAGCGCCTCGGCCGGTATCACAAGACCCTTATGCCCGGCTTGAACCTCCTGGTGCCCTTCATCGACCGGGTCCGGCCGCTCATCGACATGCGCGAGCAGGTGGTGTCCTTCCCGCCGCAGCCGGTGATCACCGAGGACAACCTGGTCGTCTCCATCGACACCGTGGTCTACTTCCAGGTCACCGACGCGCGCGCCGCGACCTACGAGATCGCCAACTACCTCGGTGCGGTCGAGCAGCTCACCACCACTACGCTCCGCAACGTGGTGGGCAGTCTCAACCTCGAAGAGGCGCTGACGAGCCGAGACAACATCAACGGCCAGCTCCGTGTCGTACTCGATGAGGCCACCGGCAAATGGGGTGTCCGGGTCGGTCGCGTCGAGCTGAAGGCGATCGATCCGCCGCACTCGATCCAGGATTCGATGGAGAAGCAGATGCGGGCCGAGCGCGACCGCCGCGCGCTCATCCTCACCGCCGAGGGCACGAAGCAGTCCGCGATCCTCGAAGCCGAAGGCCACCGCCAGGGCGAGATCCTGCGGGCCGAGGGCGACAAGCAGGCTGCCGTGCTGCGCGCGCAGGGCGAGGCCGAGGCGATCGCCACCGTCTTCCAGGCGATCCACGCCGGCAATCCCGACGAGAAGCTCCTGGCCTACCAGTACCTGCTGACCCTGCCGAAGATCGCCGAGAGCGCCTCCAGCAAGCTCTGGATCATCCCGAGCGAGTTCACCGACGCACTCAAGGGCATGAGCGGCGCCTTCGCCGGCTCGGTCAACGACATGGCACGACGGACGGATGCCGCGATCCCGCCGGCGCCGTCACCCGCTCCCACCGACCAGTCGTGACGCACCCCTGGTTCGCGCGCGCCGCGACACCGCGGGTGCTCGCGCACCGTGGCCTTGTGACGGCGGAGGGCAAGTCCCACGGCGTCGCCGAGAACTCCTTCGCAGCCGTCGCGGCCGCGGAAGCCGCCGGGGCGACCTATGTCGAGTCGGACTGCCACCTGACCCGCGACGGTGCCGTGGTGCTCTTCCACGACGACGATCTCTCCCGCGTGACCGGTGATGCGCGTCGCGTCGACCAGGTGACGGTCCGCGAGCTGGAGGGCATCATGGCCGGCCATGGCGGCCTGATCACCCTCGCGCAGGCCCTCGACACCTTCCCCGTGCTGCGCTTCAATCTCGACGTCAAGGCGACTGCCGCCGCCGTGCCCGTGGGCCGCGAGGTGGCGGAGCACGGCGCTCGCGTGCTCGTCACGAGCTTCTCGGACGACCGCCGCCGCGCGGCGCTCGACGCGGCCGCTGCGGCGGCTCCCGGCATCCGTCCCGCCACGTCGCCTGGGACTTCCACGATCGCCCGTCTGATCGGCGCTGTGTCGATGCGATCGGAGCGGATGGTGCGGCGCGCGCTCGCCGGAATCGACGCGGTCCAGGTGCCCGAGCGGCACGGCCGTGTGCGGATCGTGACCCCGAGATTCATCGACCTGACCCACCGCGCCGACGTTGAGGTCCACGTGTGGACGGTCAATGATCCGGCGGACATGAAGCGCCTCGTGGCGATGGGCGTCGACGGTGTCGTGACCGATCGAGCGGACGTCGCGCTCGCCGCCCTGCGCTGACGTTTCATAGCAGGAAACGGGCACAGCTCGGCCCTGTGCATCCACTGTGAATGCCGCCGTGCATCGCCTACTTCGGATGAGATGCCCAGGTCACTTCGTTATACCTGAGAAGCGACGAGAGGACCCCACAATGGCAGACCGCAGTCTTCGCGGCATCCGACTCGGCGCCCAGAGCTTACAGAGCGAAGAGGGCGTCGTGTTCCATGAACGCGCACAGCACACCTACACCTGCACGGCGTGCGGGCGTGACACCACCATGACCTTCGCGGCCGACGCCGAAGTGCCCGACGCTTGGGAATGCCGCGTCTGCGGCGCCGAGTCTCTGCTGCGCATCGGCGAAGGCACCGCGACAGTCGACCACAGCGGCGACAAGGTCGCCCGCAGTCACTGGGACATGCTGCTGGAGCGGCGCACGCTTCCCGAGCTCGAGGAGCTCCTCGAAGAGCGCCTCGCCTACGTCCGGGCGCGCCGTGGCGCCGGCGAGGACGTCAGTGCTCAGAAGGTCGACAAGATCAGCGCCTGACGCCCGTCAGCCGACTTCGACGGCGCCTGTTCCTTCGGGAGCGGGCGCCGTCTTCGTGTTGCGACGCCGGATCCAGGCGAAGACGCCGAGCGCGCTGATCGCGACGAGGCTTCCCCAGCAGAGCAGCGCCTGCAGCGCCTGCCCGATGACCACAGCGGGCGTCAGCCCGGTGCGCAGCGGCACCGTCGTGAGCATCTGACCGGCGGTGTCCGCCGGGAGGCCGTCGATCGTCGTGCCGTCCGGTGAGATCACCTGGCTCGTGCCGACCGTCGACAGGTTCACCACTGCTCGGCCGGTCTCGAGGGCGCGCATCCGCGCGAACGCCAGCTGCTGCAGATTCTCGTCGGTGCCGCGGAAGTCGGCGTTGTTCGTCTGGAACATGTAGACCTCGGCGCCGTCGCGCGCCCCGGTCCAGATGACGTCGTCGTAGATGACGTCGAAGCAGATCGCGAGTCCCACGCCGGTGCCGTCGATGTCGAAGAACGGCGACGAGCTGCCTGGGGTGTAGCCGCGACCGATCAGACCGATGAGGTCGGGGGCGAGCAGATTGTAGAACCAGCGATCAGGGACGTACTCCCCGAACGGCACCGGATGCCACTTGTCATAGGTCTGCGTCGGATTGGCGGCACCCTGCTCCCACAGCAGCGATGAATTGAAGTACTCCTCGCCCCGGGTGGTGACCGCGCTCACGAGCAGCGGTGCGTTGATCCGCCGGGCGAGGTCGTCGAGCACCGCCGCGGTCCTGGCATCGGTCGTCGGGTCGGAGTCGATCCCGCCTTCGGGCCACAGCAGCACATCCATTTCCTGTCCGACGAGGGGCTTGGTCGCCTCCAGCTGGGCGTCCAGCACGGCGTGCGGCGCGCGCTCGTCGAAGTAGCCGGCGGGTCCATTGCCCTGCACCGCGCCGACGCGGATGGTGCCGGCATCCGTGGTCGGGAACTGCGGCACGAGCAGGAGGAGCAGCGCGAAGACGATCGTGGGGATGGCGTACCGGATGCTGCGGAACTGGCGCAGCCGCACGAACTCGATCGCGGCAGCACAGCACAGCACGATGAGGAAGGTCAGGCCCGAGATCCCGACCCACGACGCGAGGTGGCCGAGGATGCTCGTCGACTGCGTCACGCCGACGCGCCCCCAGGGGAAGCCACCGTAGGGCCAGGAGCCCACCACCTGCTCGCGCATCGTCCAGAGCCCGGCGACCAGCATCGGCAGCAGGATGAGGCGCGCCCAGCGCCCGGGGATCGCGCGCGGCAGCCAGCGGTAGGCGAGCGTGATCGGTATGGCGAACACCGCCGTGATGACGGCCTCGAGCATCGACAGCGCGAGCCACGGCACCGGCCCCAGGTACCGGGCGGTGAACGAGACGTTCACGAGGTAGAAGGCCGCACCGAACGCGAATCCCACGAGCAGCGCGCTCCACGTCCGACGGCCGATGAGGGCCATGAGCGCCATCGGGACGGCGACGAACACGGTCGGCCACCAGCCCAGTGCCGGGAAGGCGGTCGTCAGCACCAGCCCGCCCGCGGCCGAGACGAGCAGCGCGGCCCAGAGCGGCAGCAGGGCCGCGGGGCCGCCGATGTCGGGTCGGCGCGCGGAGGCGACGGGCTCGGGCACGGATCAACCCTAGACGGACGAATACGAGACGATGCCCCGGCGGACGGCGTCCAGCGCCTTCCGCGCCACCGTTGCGAGCGGGGCGTCGGCCACGAGCGAGAGCTGGTCGAGGAGGTCGATCGTCTGCTTCGTCCAGCGCACGAAGTCGCCGGCGGCCATGTCCGCCTCGATCAGCACGCGGTCGAGCGCCATTCCGCGCGCCCACGAGTGCATCGCGCCGGCCAGACCCGCGGCGATCGGCTCAGTGCCGGGGAGGCTGTGTGCCCGCTCCAGGTCGTCGAGGTGCTGCCACAGCTCCTGCGTCTGGCCGAGTGCGGCGCGGAACGCACCGCGCGGAAGTCCGTGCTCCGTCGGACCGGCGTCGTCGCGACGGGGTTCGTACACGAGGCTGCAGGCGAGGGCGGCGAGGGACGCGGCATCCAGCCCGTTCCACAGACCCTGCCGCAGCGACTCCGCCACGAGCAGATCGCGCTCGCCGTAGATGCGGCGCATGATCCGCCCGGCTGAGGTGAGCGACGTGGTCCCGTCGTCCTTCAACTCGACGTACGCCAACTCGTCGAGCACGTCGACGACGCGGTCGAAGATCCGGGCCACGGTGCCGGTGCGGTTGTCGATCTGGCGACGCAGCCCCTCGACGGTGCGGTGCAGCCGCCAGTATCGCTCGGCCCAACGGGCGTGCTGCTCCCGGTCGGGGCACTGATGGCAGGCATGGCGCTGCATGCGCCGGCGCAGCGAGGCGATCTCGCTCTGGCGCTTCTCGCGGGTGCCCCGTGACGCGTTCGCGTCTTTGCGGTGGAGCTTCTCGAGGTCGCTCAGGTCGCGCCGGATCTCCGCGTAATCGGTGAAGTCGCCGCGGTCGCAGGTCATCGCGGTGCGATAGCCCTCCAGCGACGCCTCCTGCTCGCGCACCTGGCGGGCAAGACCTACCACCGCACGGTCGGCCTGGAACTGCGCGAACGACGACTCGAGGATCTCGCGCGCCTTCGGCCGGCCGAACTGGTCGATGAGGTTCACGGCCATGTTGTAGGTGGGCCGGAAGCTCGAGTTCAACGGATAGGTGCGGCGCGAGGCGAGTGCTGCGACGGCCTGCGGATCCAGCCCCTCGGTCCACTGGATGACCGCATGGCCCTCGACGTCGATCCCGCGCCGTCCGGCGCGTCCGGTGATCTGGGTGTACTCCCCCGACGTGATCGCGACGCGCGCCTCGCCGTTGAACTTCTCCAGCTTCTCGAGCACGACGGTGCGGGCCGGCATGTTGATGCCGAGCGCGAGGGTCTCGGTCGCGAAGACGGCCTTGACGAGCTTGCGTCGGAAGAGCTCCTCGACGACCTCCTTGAAGGCCGGGAGGAGGCCGGCATGGTGGGCCGCGACGCCGCGCTCGAGGTTGTCCAGCCACTCGAAGTAGCCGAGCACCGCGAGGTCCTCGTCAAGCAGGGCCCTGGTGCGCTCTTCGACGACCGCGCGGATCTCGGTGCGCTCCTCGGGGGTGGTGAGTCGGATGCCGGACCGCCGCACCTGCTGCACGGCGGCGTCGCACCCCACGCGACTGAAGATGAAGAAGATGGCCGGCAGGAGGTTGGCGCGCTCCAGGAGCTTGACGACATCCGGGCGGTCGAGCCGCTCAATGCGCTGCACGTTCGCCGAGCGCACCGGGCGGGTGCCGCCCTTGTTCGGGCGGTGCCGCGCGGCCTCGTAGCCGCCGTTTCGGTTCGCGGCGCTGCGCATCGCCTGGGTGCGCCGGTTGTTCTCGAAGTTCGCTCCCTTGAACGACCGGATGCGCATGAGCTCCTGGTTGACCTGCGCGGTGGCGATGCCGGCGCGGTCGTCGAACAGCGGCAGCAGGTCGCCACGCACGAGCACATGCTGCTCGAGGGGCACGGGGCGGATCTCGGAGACGATCACCTCGGTGTCGCCGCGGACCGTGTCGAGCCAGTCGCCGAATTCCTCGGCGTTGGAGACGGTGGCGGAGAGGGAGATCAGGCGCACGTCCGCGGGCAGGTGGATGATGACCTCTTCCCACACCGCGCCGCGGAAGCGGTCGGCGAGGTAGTGCACCTCGTCCATCACCACGTAGCGCAGACCCTTCAGCGCCGACGATCCCGCGTACAGCATGTTGCGCAGCACCTCGGTCGTCATGACGACCACCCGCGCGTTGCCGTTGATGTTCGTGTCGCCGGTGAGCAGGCCGACCTGATCCGCGCCGTACACCTCGACGAGCTCGCGGAACTTCTGGTTCGACAGGGCCTTCATCGGGGTCGTGTAGAACGCCTTGGGCGGGTGCGGATCGGCGGCGGATTCGCGCATCGCCAGATGGATCGCGAACTCCCCCACGATCGTCTTGCCCGCACCTGTAGGCGCTGCGACCAGCACACTGCCGCCGTCCTCCAGGGCGTGGCATCCGGCGATCTGAAAGGGGTCGAGAGTGAACTTCTGGGATGCCGCGAACGCGGCCGTGATCGGATGTCGCTGATCCTCCCGTGCTCGCGCATATCGTTCGGCGGGCCCGGGTTCGCTCACGCGCTGGCCTCGGACGCCAGGAAGGCGGCGGTGCGTTTCGCTTTGCGGCGATCGAACAGGAGCGAGAGCCCGGCGGCGGCGAAGTACAGCACGATCATGATCCCCATGAGCAGGAGCATCGAGGTGACATCGGCCGCGGGAGTGGCGAGGGCGGCGAACGTCGCGGCGATGAGCACCGCGACCCGCCAGCCCTTCACGATCGCCCGCCCGCTGATGATGCCGGCGACGTTCAGCGCCACCAGGAACACCGGAAGCACGAAGGCGACGCCGATCACGATGAGGAACTTGAAGACGAAGTCGTAGTACACGTCGTACTTGTAGAACTGCGCCGTGCCCGCGGGCACGAACTGGGCCATGAGCTCGATGACGTGCGGAATGATGAAGAATCCGACGACGCAGCCGGCGAAGAAGAGCGGAATGGCCGCACCGAGGAAACCCCAGGTGTAGCGGATCTCCTTGCGGGTCAAGCCGGGCATGAAGAACGCCCAGATCTGCCACATCCACACCGGCGCCGAGATCAGCAGGCCGATCGCGAAGGCGATGCGCATCCGCAGGTCGAAGCCGCCGGTCACCGTGTCGATGTTGAGCGCGGTGTACTCGCGGCCCTCCTGCGAGGCGATCGTCGTGATGGGGACGCTGAGCAGTTCGATGATCGGTCCCGTGATGAAGAACGCGACCACCATGCCGATCACCAGCGCGGCCGCGGCGATCACGAGCCTGCGGCGCAGCTCCATGAGGTGCTGCGCGAGCGACATGCGCTTGTCGCGCTTCGGCGTGTCCGGCCCCTCGATGCGCGGCGGTCCGGTCGTGACCACGAGAACTAGGGCTTGTGCTCTGCGGTGCCGTCCGCCGGCGCGGGCGGCGCCGAGGCGGTCACCGCCGGGTCGGCGACCACGGAGGCGGCGGTCGCATCGGCGGTCGCCGTCTTCTCGTCTTCGTCCTTCATGGCCTTCATCTCGCCCTTGAAGACGCGTGCGGACTGGCCGACGCTCTTGGCCAGTGCGGGAAGCTTCGCAGCACCGAAGAGGAGGAGGATGACGGCGAGCAGGATGAGGAGGTGCCAGCCGTTCAGGTTTCCGAACATTTTGCGCTCCGTCGTATCAGGTGAAAGGTCAGCTCAGTCTACCCCTGGCCACCGGCCAGATCTCGGCGGAGCGGTGGGTCAGCGGTATTGCGCGAGTCCGGCCGCCGCCCATTCGGCGGCCGCGCGGCGGGCGCCCTCGGGCGCGAGGATCTCCAGCTCGCCGCCTCGCCGAGCGGCGAGCCGCCGAAGGCTCACTTCATCGGCGACGTGCATGGTCGCGGTCGACTCGCCGTTGACCGTCTCCACGTCGGCGCGGTCGAGATAGTCCCCCAACAGGGACGTGACCGCGTCGGGGAACCGCACGCGCGCGACGATGTCGGTGTCGACGGACTCGAACCAGCCGTTCACCGCATCCCCTGCGTGGGTGATGGGGATGTCGGTGAGTCGCAGGTCGCTCACCCGGTCGAGGTGGAAGGTGCGCATCGCCTGACGGAGGTGGCACCAGCCCTGCAGGTACCACTGCCCCGTCGCGATGTGCACCTTCACCGGGTCGACGGTGCGCGTCGTGGCCGGGGCATCCGGAGCCTTGTAGGTGAACGAGACCGCCACCCGCTCGCGGAGGGCCTCCGACACGGCGTTGCGCGCCTCATCCACCGGCGCCGACGCGAGGATCATCTCGGCCGGAGCGCTGGACGCCCCGCGCGCGAGTTTCGCGAGCAGCCCGGCGAAGAGATCGGTGTCGCCGACGCCCGGAATCGTACTGGCGAGCTGCAGACCGGCGAGCAGCGCGGCGGCCTCGCGCGCGGTGAGCCGCGGCGACCGTTCCAGGCCGACCGAGTTGGTGATGACGATGATGCCGCGCTCATCGAGCAGGTCCCAGTCGATGTCGAACAGGTCGTTCGCCATCTGCCAATAGCCGCCGTCGCCGGGCAGTCCGATGACGGTCAGCTTCTCGACCATCCCGCGCATCTGGTCGGGCGTCACCTCGAACTCGTCGGCGGCCTCCTCGACCGAGACCTCGCCCTTGCCGATCAGGTAGGGCACGAGCTGCAGGATGAGGGCGGCCCGGTCGGTGGCGATGAGCGGCTTGCGCGCGGTCATGCGGCACCTCCGTGCAGGTCCAGCGTGGCCTGCAGCCGCGCGATGACGTGCTGCCGGAGGTCATCCGGTGCGACGACGCGCACCTCGGGACCGTACGAGGCGAGCTCGTCCGCGAACACATGGACGTCGACATACGGCACGTGGATGCCCTGGTCCGCGGGCGTCGCGCGGCGGCTGAGGCGCAATGCGGCCTCGGTGCCGGGGTCGACCTCCAGGAGCGCCCGCTGGCGGGCGGCGAGCTCCTCGAGCCCGGCGAGCGCGTGCTCGCCGGCGTCCTCGCGCAGCGCGGTGTCGAACGAGTCGCGGGTCACGGTGACGTCGCCGACGATCCGCGAAAGCAGGAAGGTGCGTTCAGCCGCGGCATCCAGATCCCGGCCGAAGACATGCCAGCGCGTCTCGTACTCGACGAGGGCCAGCGGCTGGATGCGACGCGTGCGCGGCTTCTGCCCGCCGGGCTTCAGATAGGGAAAGGTGACCGCCCTGCTCTGCTCGATCGCCAGCTGCAGGGCGGGGAAGGCGGGGTCGCGGAGGCTGATGCGCGGCGAGTAGCCGATGATCGGCTCGTCGACCGGGATGCCGAGCGCGCGGATCTTGCGCAGCCCGCTGCGCGCCTGCGCCGACATCGAGCTCTCGCTCCAGACGCCGCCGGCGAGGTTGAGCAGCGCGATCTCCGCGGGGGTGAATTCGATGTCTTCGGGGAGGGCGTATTCGGCGGTCGGCACGCGATAGCGGGCTTCGCGCAGGTCGTCGGGGTCGGCCCAGTCGCCGATCGTGTCGATGGGCACGCCGAGGCCGCGGAGACTCTCCTTGTCGCGCTCGAACATCTTCTCCAGCGCGTCCTTCGATGCGCCGGCTTCGCTCTGCTCGCGGTACCCCGAGACCGAGGACAGGATGGTGTCCTTCGTCAGCCCCTGCTCGGTCGCCATGAGGGCGACGACGAGGTTGACGAGACGCTCCTCGGGCGGGCTCTTCGGGGGGGAGTTGGCGGGCACTCCCTCATCCTAGGCGGAGCGCAATCCGCTGGATTCAACCGGCCGAAGCCTCGACCAGCCCCAGGATGTCGACGACGTAGACGTGCGCCGGGCCGTCCGCTCCTTCAGCGGGCGGAAGCACGACGAGAACCTGCGAGCCGACGGTGGCGCCCTTCAGGGCATCGGCGAACTCGGGGGCATCGTCGCCGAAGGAGATCGATGCGGGGGTCGCGTCCCACGTGGTGTCGATCACGCTATGGTCGTCCCAGTTCACGCCGGTGTACGCGACGAACGCCGCCTGGTCCCCCGTGACCTCGGGGCCGTCGCCCTTGATCAGGGTCTGCACCACGAGGTCCTTGGGCGGGTCATTGTCCGGGATGATGACCCCAGGGCGACCATCCGGTGCGCGCACGACGGTCGGCAGGCCGAGCGCGTCGTTGTAGACGAGCGAGCCGGTCGCGCGCGGGAGGTACACCTTGTGGAGGTCGACCACCGCGACGGCGGACTCGTCCTCTGCGATGCCCAGACTCGTGGCGGTCTCGGCAGCGATGCCGCCGGGCGGAATCGCGACGACGGTGCGGGAGCCCTCGGTGGCGCATTCCAGAGCGGTCTTGAACGCCGGGATCGTGCTCGTCCAGCCGTCGAAGGTGCCGACCTTGGACAGATCGCCGGTGTAGCCGGTGTCGACAGGCTTGGCGTCCGGTTCGCCGCCCACGATGTAGATGTCCACGACCATGAGCTGTCCGCTGGAGACCAGCGCCGGACCGGTGCCGGTGACGACGTCTTCGAAGGCGACCTCGTCGGTGTGGAACGGGGTGCTCACCGAGACGGTGGGCTTGTCGCCGATGTCGCCCGACACGCTGACCAGATCGGTCACGGCCGAGTCGGTCGATGCCGGTCGCGGGCAGGCTTGGGACGGGGCCGGGATCGCACAGCCGGCGAGTCCGACCGCGGTCAGTCCGAGGACCGCGAAAACAGCGGGGATCTTGCGCACCGGAACAGTCTAGGCGGTGGCTTCGTCGTCCCCGGACGCCTGTGCGGCGGTGCGTGCGCCGTCCGCGGCACGCTGTGCTTCGCGCACCCGCTTGCGCAGGTTCTTGTCGGTGATGTCGCGGTCGCCGACCGCTCCAGGCGTCCACAGCTCGACATCCTCGTCGCCGTAGCTGGACTTCGATGCCCGCCGCTTGACCTCGGGCGCGACGGCGCCCGGCGCCAGCCGGCGAGCCCAGAGGAGGAAGCCGGTGTGCGCGATCATCCGGTGGTCGGGGCGCACCGCGAGGCCCTCGACGTGCCACCCGCGCACCATGGTCTCGTTCGCCTCAGGTTCGGTGAACAGCCCGGTGGCGCGGATGTACTCCGCGACGCGGCTCAACTGGGTGGCGGTCGCGACGTAGCAGAGCACGACGCCGCCGGGCACGAGCGCGTCGGCCACGACGTCGATGCACTCCCAGGGCGCGAGCATGTCGAGCACGACACGATCGACGGATGCCTCGCCCGTCGCCGCGGCGAGGCCCTCGCCGAGATCTCCGACGCGGACATCCCAGTTGGTCGGAACCTCGCCGAGGAACGTCTCGACGTTGGCCTTCGCGACCTCGGCGAAGTCGGCACGCCGCTCGAACGAGGTGAGTCGCCCTTCCGTGCCGATCGCCCGCAGCAGCCACAGCGAGAGGGCACCCGAGCCGACACCGGCCTCGACCACGACCGCGCCGGGGAAGATGTCGGCCTCGGCCAGGATCTGCGCCGCGTCCTTGGGGTAGATGATCGCCGCCCCGCGCGGCATCGACATGACGAAGTCACGCAGCAGCGGGCGCAGCGCCAGGTACTCGTGGCCGGCGCTGCCGGTCACGACCGATCCGTCGGGCTGGCCGATGAGGGACGTGTGCTTGAGCACGCCGTGATGGGTGTGCAGCTCGCCGTCCGCTTTGAGGGTGATCGTGTGCAGCCGGCCCTTGGGGCCGGTCAACTGCACGCGGTCGCCGATCCGGAAGGGCCCGCTCGGTCGGTCGACGGTCATCGCGCGGTCCTCCGCTGTTGGGTGCGCGCGGTGTGCGCGGCGTGGAAGGCCGCGACATCCGCGGCAGTTCGTCCTTCGAGGGTCGGCCAGACGGCATGGGCGCCGGCCCCGGCGATCGACACCATGAGCGGCACACCGATGACCGCGGCGCCGGACGCCACGGCGGAACGCAGCCCGTTGGGCGAGTCCTCGATGGCGACCGTGTCGACCGGGTCCACCCCGAGTGCCTCGCACGCCTGCAGGTAGGGATCGGGGAAGGGCTTGGGGCGGGTGGCGTCGTCGCCGGCGATGATCAGGTCGAAGGCGTCGAAGTCGATGAGGTCGACGACCGTGGTCGCCATCCGGCGCAGCGACATCGTCACGAGCGCGGTCGGGACGCCTGCGGCGCGCAGGCTGGCGAGCAGTTCCTTGGCGCCCGGCCGGAAGGGAATCCCCTTGGTCGCGAGCTGTCCCATCACATCGTCGGTGAGATGGTCGACGATCGCACCGACCCCCATCCGGACGCCGGCGTCCTGAAAGATGCGCGCGGAGTCCTCGAGGCCCATGCCGACCAGCTGGAGTGCCTGCTCGTGCGACCAGGTGCCGCCGAACCTCTCGACGAGGGGTGTCTCGGCGGCCATCCAGTAGGGCTCTGTGTCGACGAGGGTGCCGTCCATGTCCCACAGAACGGCGGCTGGAGCTGGCGGAGTCACTGCTCCATCGTACCGAGGCCCCTGCGCGTGCCCGTCGCCCGTCCGCCGGACTGGGCGCCTATCCTGGAATCAGCTCACCGCGAGGTCATGAGGAGGCTGTGTGGACGGACTGGGACGCCGAGTGCTCGTGGCCGCGTTCGACGGCTGGAACGACGCGGGCGAGGCTGCCTCGGCCGCATTGGCACAGCTGCGCGAGGGCGGATCCTACGAACCCGCGTTCTCGGTCGACCCCGAGCTGTACTTCGACTACCAGTACACGCGCCCGCAGATCGCCGCCGAGGCCGATGGGCGGCGGCTGCTGCAGTGGCCCGAAGCGACCCTTCATCGCCCGGTCCGCTCCGCACGCGGCACCCAGCTGTGGCTGCTCACCGGCGTCGAGCCTGCCCGTGCCTGGCAGGCGTTCGCTGCGGAGTTCATCGACTTCGCGTTGAGCGAGGACATCACCGGCTTCGTGGCGATCGGGTCGATGATGTCGGACGTTCCGCACACCCGGCCGATCTCGATCTTCGCCGGCAGCGAGAACGAAGAGCTGCGGCAGAGCCTCAAGCTCGAGCGCAGCACGTACGAGGGCCCGGTGGGCATCCTCAGCGTCATCGCCAACGCGGCAGAGGCCGCCGGCATCCCGACCGCGAGCTTGTGGGCGAGCGTGCCGCACTACGTGGCCGGACACACCCCCTCGCCCAAGGCGACGCTGGCTCTGCTCGACCGGCTCGAAGACCTCACGAGCGCCAAGATCGACCGCGGCGACCTCGCCGCGGAGTCCGTGACGTGGGAGGCATCCATCGACGCGGCCGCGGCCGACGACGAGGAGATGACCGAGTACATCCGGCAACTCGAGCGGACGCGGGACACGTGGGACTCTCCGGAGGCCTCCGGGGATGCGATCGCGCAGGAGTTCGAGCGGTACCTCCGCCGCGGCGGCGACGGGCCGACCAAGCCCGGTCGGGACGAGCCGCGCCGGTGACGCCACCGGTCGCTGAGCTTGTCGAAGCGCCCTTCGACAAGCTCAGGAACCGCGTGGCTCAGTAGGGCTGGAGCACGCCCAGTGCCAGCAGCACGATGAGCGTCGTGCCCAGTGCGAGCCGGTAGATGACGAACGGCAGGAAGCTGTGCTTGGAGATCCAGCTCATCAGGAAGGCGATGATCCCGAGCGCCACGACGAACGCGACTCCGGTCGCCACCGCGGTCTCGCCGAGGGTGAAGACGGTCGGCTCGCCCAGGCTCTTGGCGAGCTGGTAGAGGCCGCTGCCGAACACCGCGGGGATGGCCAGCAGGAACGCGTAGCGCGCGGCGGCCGCCCGCTCGTAGCCGAGGAAGAGGCCGAGGGTGATCGTGCCGCCCGAGCGTGAGACGCCGGGGATGAGCGCGAGCGACTGCGCCAGGCCGTAGAAGATGCCGTGCGAGAGGGTGAGGTCCTCGAGCTTGCGTCGCTTGGCTCCCACCCAGTCCGCGACCCCGAGCAGGATGCCGAACACGATGAGGGTGCCTGCGATCAGCCACAGTGACCGGAACGTCGTCTCGATCTGGTCCTGGAAGAGCAGTCCGAGCACGACGATGGGGATCGTTCCGATGATGATGAGCCAGCCGATCCGGGCGTCCGGATCGTTGCGCGGGATGCGACCGACGAGCGCGCGGAACCAGTGCCCGACGATGCGGACGATGTCGCGCCAGAAGAACACCACGACCGCAGCCTCGGTGCCGAGCTGCGTGATCGCGGTGAACGCGGCGCCGGGATCCTGGGCGCTCGGCAGGAGCTCGCCGAGGATGCGCAGGTGCGCGCTCGAGGACACCGGGAGGAATTCGGTCAATCCCTGGACGAGTCCGAGGATGATCGCCTCGATGAGGTGCATGGAAGCCTTTCAGTAAGTGCGGATGAGGTCGGTCAGCACGCGCTGCCCGAAGATGAGCGCGTCCAGCGGCACCCGCTCGTCCACGCCGTGGAACATTCCGGTGAAGTCGAGATCGGCCGGCAGCCGCAGCGGTGCGAAGCCGTAGCCCGCGATGCCGAGCGCCGCGAGCGCCTTGTTGTCTGTGCCGCCGCCCATGAGATACGGGATGACCGGCACGCCGGGATCGTGACGCCCGAGAGCCGCCACCATCGCGTCGACAAGATCCCCTTCGAACGGCACCTCGAGCCCGATGTCCCCGTGCACGACCTCCACCTCGACATCGGCTCCGACGATCTGCCGGATGTCCGCGAGCACCTGCTCCTCGGTGCCGGGCAGCGCCCGCACGTCGATGAGGGCCTCAGCGCGGTCGGGGATCACGTTGTGCTTGTAACCGGCGGTGAGCCCGGTCGGGTTGGTGGTCGTCCGCAGCGTCGAGCGGAGGAATCCGGATGCCGCGCCCGTCGCATCGGCGAGCGCGTCAGGTTCGCCGGGGTCGCCGCCGGTGAGCTCGGCGAGCCCGTCGAGCAGCTGGCGCGTCGTGTCGGTGAGGCGGACGGGCCACTCGGTGCGTCCGAGGGCGGCGACGGCCTCGGCGAGGCGGGTCACCGCGTTGTCGGGGTGGTACCGGCTCCCGTGGCCCGCCTGACCGCGCGCGACCAGGCGGATCCACACCAGCGCCTTCTCGCCGACCTGCAGCAGGTACGCCCGACGGTCGCCCGCGAAGATCGAATAGCCGCCGACCTCGCTGATCGCCTCGGTCGCACCGGCGAACCATTCCGGCCGGTCGCGGACGACGAGCGCGGAGCCTTCGATGCCGCCGTTCTCCTCGTCGGCGAAGAACACCAGCACGAGATCGCGCTCCGGCTGCTCCCCCGCACGCAGCAGTTCGGCCACCGAGGCCAGGATCATGGCGTCCATGTCCTTCATGTCCACGGCGCCGCGTCCCCACAGCAGTCCGTCGCGGATCTCGCCGCCGAACGGGTCGACGCTCCAGTCCTCGGCGATCGCCGGGACCACGTCGAGGTGCCCGTGCAGGACGAGCGCAGGCTTGCTCGGGTCGCGTCCGGGAACGCGGGCCATGAGGTTCGTCCGCCGCGGAATCGGCTCGTAGAACTCGACTGTCAGGCCCAGGGCTTCGAGGTAGGCGCCGACGTATTCCGCGGCCTCGCGCTCGCCGTGCGCGCGCCCTCCGCCGAAGTTCGTCGTGTCGAAGCGGATGAGGTCCTGCGCGATCCGGACGACCTCGGGAAGGTCGGTTTCGGGCGTGGGCATGCGGACCAACCTACCGGTCTCACGTTGCCGCTCCGTTTCGCCGGGATGCCGCGAAAAGCGCTCCGTCGAGGTCGGTTCGGCACCCGCGGTTCGGAGCCCCGCGCGGAACGTGATAAAGTCGGTCCTCGGTTGCGAAACCGAAAAACCCATGCGCGGGTGGCGGAATAGGTAGACGCGCTAGCTTGAGGTGCTAGTGCCCGTATAGGGCGTGGGGGTTCAAGTCCCCCCTCGCGCACAGATGAAGAAAGCCCCGGTTATCCGGGGCTTTCTTCATTTCCGGGCTCAGCCGGGATCAGCCGGGCTCAGCCCAGCGTGACGTCGAACAGCAGGCCCAGCCCGTACGTGACGGCTGCGGCGCCGTAGCCGATGGCGAGCTGACGCAGCGCCCGTTTGAGCGGCGGGCCGCCGGACAGCAGCCCCACCATCGCGCCGGTCGCCATCAGGGCGATTCCGACGAGGACGAGTGCGATCAGCACCGCGGGCGCGCCGGACAGCCCGAAGATCCACGGCAGCACCGGGATGATCGCGCCCGAGGCGAAGAACAGGAAACTCGACAGCGCGGCGCCCCAGGCTCCCCCGACGACCTCGTGGTCCTCTCTCGCCTCGCTCTCGCGGCGATAGGGCTCGGAGCGGTCCGCGGCGTGCGCCGCGGCGACGACCTGCTGGGCGCGCTCCAGTGCCTCCTCGACGGGCATGCCGCGCGTGCGATAGACGAGGGCGAGTTCGTTCGCGTCGAGATCGAGATCGGGGAGCACGTCGTCGGCGAAGTTGTTCGGCTCGGTCGACTCGAGCAGTTCGCGCTGTGAGCGGACCGAGACGAACTCCCCCGCCCCCATCGACAGCGCGCCGGCGAGCAGCCCGGCGATGCCGCTGAACAGCACGAACTGGGGTGTCGCGCCGGCCGCGCCGATGCCCATGACGAGGGCGAGGTTGGACACCAAGCCGTCGTTCGCCCCGAAGACGGCGGCGCGGAAGGTCCCGGAGAGCCGCCGCCGGCCGCGGGCGGCGAGCCCGCGCACGACCTCGTGATGGATCTTCTCGTCGGCCGCCATCGCGGGGGTCGCGAACGGCTCGTCACTGTACGGTGAGCGCCCCTCCGAGTTCTGGGCGAGCGCGAGTACGAAGATCGACCCGAAGCTGCGCGCCATCCAGGCGAGGAGCCGCGTGCCGAGTCCCGGATGCGGCAGCCGGGACGGCTCGCCGCCGAGCAGACCGAGCCAGTGCGCCTCGTGGCGCCCCTCGGCGTCCGCCAGCGCGAGGAGGATGTCGCGCTCCTCACCGTCGCGCCGCGTGGCGAGTTCGCGGTAGACCCGCGCTTCCGCGCGTTCGCTCACCAGATAGCGGGCCCAGCGACGACGGTCGCGGGTGGTGGGTTCGGCGGGCGCGCTCAATGAAGCCTCCGGGCGGCGGTATCGGGAAACCATTCCACGCTAGCCAGAGTCCGGATGCCGCCCCTCATCCGGGCACGGATTGCCAGCATTTCGGACCCCCGAACGGGGCTCACCCCAACGCGGTGCGCAGCCCGCGCTCGCCCTCCGCCATCACCCGGGAGTGGGCCCAGGTGAACGCGGCGGCTAGGCCCTGACCCGCCCGCGCAGCAGGTCGATGCGGGCCTGCAGCTGCGCGACGGTGGCCTGCGCGACTGCCGGTCCGCCGCAGACCCGGCGCAGCTCCGCGTGCACCGCACCGTGCGGCTCGCCGGACTGGCGCGCATAGACGCTCACGAGGCTGTTGAGCAGCTGCCGCTGCTCCTTCAGCGTGCGGTGCAGCGCAGGCGGCGGCGCGGCCGCGGCATCCTCCTCGCTCGTTCCGACGCGTGCCTCGCGCACCGTGCGATGGCGGGTCTGCCGCGCCTGGCGCTGCAGGAGGAGCTCGTGCACGTGCTCGGGTTCGAGCAGGCCGGGAAGGCCCAGGAACTCCTCCTCCTCGGGCGTGCCGGGCACCGCGAGCTGCCCGAATTCGCGGCCGTCGAAGAGCACGCGGTCGAAGTGGGCCACCGAGCCGAGCGCCTGGTAGGTGAACTCGTCGGTCAGGGCATCCGAGGCGGAATCGCCGCGCTCGGCGGCGGCGAGCAGGTCATCGTCGAGCGCCCATTCGTCGTCGCCCTCCGAGTCGCGGTCGAGCGCATGGTCGCGCTCGCGCTCGAGTTCGTTCGCCAGGCCGAGCAGGGCCGGGACGTTGGGCAGGAAGACGCTCGCGGTCTCGCCGCGGCGGCGGGCGCGGACGAAACGGCCGATGGCCTGAGCGAAGAACAGCGGTGTCGACGCGCTGGTCGCGTAGACCCCCACCGCCAGCCGAGGCACGTCGACGCCCTCCGACACCATTCGCACCGCGACCATCCAGCGAGAAGTGCCCTGGGCGAAGGTCTCGATCCGCGAGGATGCCTCGGCTTCGTCGGAGAGGACGATCGTGGGCTCTTCCCCAGTGATCGTGCGGAGGATCGTGGCATACGCCCGCGCGGCGGTCTGGTCGGTCGCGATGACGAGCCCGCCGGCATCGGGCACCTGGGCGCGCACCTCGGTGAGCCGCCGGTCCGCGCCGCGCAGCACCGCCGGGATCCACTCGCCCTCGGGGTTGAGCGCGGTGCGCCACGCCTGGGCGGTGATGTCCTTGGTGTTGTCCTGGCCGAGCTGCGCTTCCATCTCGTCGCCCGTGCGCGTGCGCCACCGCATCGTGCCCGCGTAGACGAGGAAGATCACCGGGCGCACGACGCCGTCTTCGAGAGCGCGGCGATACCCGTACGCGTAGTCCGTGCGCGAGATCCGGATCCCCTTCTCGTCGGGGTGGTACTCCACGAACGGGATCGGAGCGGTGTCGCTGCGGAACGGCGTCCCCGACAGGAGCAGGCGCCGCGTCGCCCGCTGGTACGCCTCGCGCAGCGAGTCGCCCCAGCTGAGCGCGTCGCCCCCGTGGTGCACCTCGTCGAGGATCACGAGGCTGCGGCGGTCTTCGACCAGTCGCTGGTGGACGGATGCCTTGACCGCGACCTGCGCGTAGGTCACCGCGACGCCGTGATAGTGGCGGGCGGGGGCGACGTGCCGATTGCTGAACGACGGATCGAGCCGGATGCCGACGCGGGCAGCCGCGTCCGCCCACTGCGTCTTGAGATGCTCGGTCGGCGCCACGACGACGATGCGCTCGATCACCCGCCGCCGCATCAGCTCGCTGGCGAGTCGCAGCGCGAAAGTGGTCTTGCCGGCGCCGGGGGTGGCTGCGGCGAGGAAGTCGCGCGGTCCGTTTCCTGGACCGTCCGGGCCGTCGAGCGCGAAGTACCGGTCGAGGGCCTCGGCCTGCCAAGCCCGCAGCCTCTGGGCCGTGCCCCACGGGGCGCGCTGCGGGTACGACGGCGAGAGGTGCTCGGCGGCGAAGCCGCCGATATGGCCATCGTCGGTGCCGTCTGGGCGATCGGATTCGATCGCCGTGGCGGGATCCGCGAGGAGCGCGTCGTCGTCCATCGTCCCCTCCGCCCGCAACGCCGTGCACCCGCCGCACACAACGAGTCACCACCCTAGACGAGCCCGCTGACACGGACCGGGTCCTTCGGTGCGCGATAGCCTGAAGGACGGTCGCGAACCGAGGAAGAACCCATGACGACGAACGACGAACACCCCGACCCGTACTTCGAGAACCCGCAGCCGCACCCCTGGCGCCGCATGGTCGCCCTCGGCGACTCGTTCACCGAGGGCATCGGCGACCCCGAGCCTGACTCTCCCGGTGGTCACCGGGGTTGGGCCGACCGCGTCGCGGAGGTCCTGTCGCAGCAGGTCGTGGACTTCGCCTACGCGAATCTCGCGGTGCGCGGGCGGCTGATCGGGCAGATCGTCGCGGAGCAGGTCGATGCCGCGCTCGCCCTGAAGCCCGACCTCATCACGTTCTCCGCCGGAGGCAACGACGTCATCCGGCCGGGCAGCGACCCGGACGCGGTCGCACAGCAGTTCGAGGATGCCGTCGCGCGCCTGGTGAGCGGCGGCGCCACCGTCGTCGTGTTCACCGGCATCGACACGAACTTCACCCCGGTCTTCCGCAACCTCCGCGGCAAGGTCGCGATCTACAACGAGAACATCCGCGGCATCGCCGACCGCTATGACTGCGTCGTCGCCGACCAGTGGGCGCTCAAGGAGGTGCAGGACATGCGGTTCTTCGACGACGATCGCCTGCACATGAATCCGCTCGGCCACCACGAGGTGGCGCGTATGGTGCTGCGGACGCTCAACGTGCCCAACGACCTGCTGCCCATGCAGCCCGACCCGCTTCCCACGCGGACGTGGCGCGAGGCGCGCGCAGTCGACCTGGTGTGGGCGCGCGAGTACCTGGTGCCCTGGGTGCTGCGCCGCGTGCGCCACGAGTCCTCCGGCGACCTCATCACCGCCAAGCGCCCTGACCCGCTGCCGGTGCACCGTGCGGTCGCAGAGGCGGATGCCGAGCCCCACGTCCCGGACGCTCCGTAGCCGTCAGGCGCGACTGCCCAGCGCCCAGAGCGCCACAGCGCTCGCGGCGGCGACATTGAGCGAGTCCACTCCCCCGGTCATCGGAATCGTGACCACGCTGTCCGCCGCGGCCAGGGCATAGCGGCTCAGGCCGTCGCCCTCCGCGCCGAGCATCAGCGCGACGCGCTCCGGCCGATCCGCCGCGAACGCCTCGAGCGACACCGCGTCGTCGCTGAGGGCGAGGGCGGCGAGGTGGAAGCCGTGCTCGTGCAGGATGGTGCGGGTCTGCCGCCACTCCGGCAGCCGGGTCCATGGCACCTGGAACACGGTTCCCATGCTGACACGCACGCTCCGGCGGTAGAGCGGGTCGGCGCAGCGTGGACTCACCAGCACGGCGTCGGCGCCGAGACCGGCGGCCGCCCGGAAGATGGCGCCGATGTTCGTGTGGTCCATGATGTCCTCGAGCACGACGACGAGCCGGGCATCCGCGATCACCTCCGCGACGGTCGCCGGAACGGGCCGATGCATCGCAGCGAGCGCGCCCCGGTGCACGGCGTAACCGGTCAGTCCCTCAGCGACCTCGGCCGACACGACGTACACGGGCACCTCGGGGTGCTCAGCGAGCAGGACCTCGGCATCCGCTGTCCACTTCTCCTGCACGAGCACCGAGCGGGGCAGATGCCCGGCACCGAGCGCACGGGAGATGACCTTGGCCGACTCCGCGATGTAGAGACCGCCGGCGGGCTCGAGGATCCGGCGCAGCGCGATGTCGGTCAGGTCACGGTAGTCGCGGAGACGCGGGTCATCCGCCGCTTCAATCCGCTCGATCCGCACGGGACCACTCTTACACGGCATTCGTAACATGCCGGAAAAGCCGCTGGGCTACTCTCTGACCCAGGAGCAGAGCCGTGACGACAGTGACAGCGTTCGACCAGGCGACCGCCGCCTCCATCGAGGAGGCGCTGGACGCCCTTGCGGGGCGCCGCATCGCCGTGCTGACCGGTGCCGGCGTGTCGACGGATTCCGGTATCCCGGACTATCGCGGCAAGGGCGCACCCACCCGCACGCCGATGACCGCCGCGCAGTTCCTCGCCGACGAGCAGTCCCGCCGGCGTTATTGGGTGGGGAGCCATCTGGGCTGGCGAGCCTTCGCGGCCGCGCAGCCCAATGCCGGCCATCGCGCCCTCGCCGACCTCGAGACCAGCGGCGTCGCGGCCGGAGTCATCACGCAGAACGTCGACGGCCTGCACGTGCGTGCCGGCAGCCGGCGGGTCGTCGAGCTGCACGGCACCATGCGCCGGGTCTTCTGCACCCACTGCGGTCAGGTCTTCGATCGGCGGGATCTCGCCACCCGCGTCGAAGCAGACAACCCCTGGATCGCGATCCCCGACAGTGTGGCCCTCGGTCCGGACGGCGACGTGCTGCCCGAGAGCACGGACGGATTCCGCGTCCCCGCGTGCTCCGTGTGCGCCGGGATGCTCAAGCCCGACGTGGTCTTCTTCGGCGAGTTCATCCCGGCCGAGAAGTTCCGCGAGGCCGAGCAGCTCGTCGGTGCCGCGGACGCCCTCGTGGTCGCGGGCTCGTCGCTCGTGGTCAATTCCGGCATCCGTCTCGTCGAGCGCGCTCGACGGCGTCGACTCCCGGTCGTGATCATCAATCGCGGCGCCACCCGCGCCGATTCAAAGGCGACAGTCAAGATCGACTCGGGTACCAGCGAGGTGCTCCGTGCCTTCGCGGACGCACTGCCGGACACGCACGGACCCGCCCACTAGCGACGCTCGCGCCTCGAGCGTTCGGCCGAGGCACAGGCGCCCCCGCTAGGCTCGAAGAGTGACCGCGCTGACATTGATCCGCCACGGCGAGACCGACTGGAACCTCAATCAGCGCATCCAGGGGTCGACGGATGTTCCCCTCAACGACACCGGCCGCCGTCAGGCGAAGGATGCCGCAACCGCCCTCCGCGCTCATCTCGACTTCGACTCCCCGATCGTCGTGGTCTCCAGCGACCTGTCCCGTGCCCGGGAGACCGCCGAGATCATCGCGGACGAGCTCGGCGTGCGGGTCTCGCAGGTGTACCCGGGCCTGCGCGAGCGGTCCTACGGCGAGGCCGAGGGCGTCGGCGCCGAGGAGTTCCTCGCTCGGTGGGGGAATTGGCGAAGTGCCGAAGTGCCAGGGGCGGAGCCGTGGGCGCACCTGCGTCGCCGCGGACTGCGCGCCCTGCACGATGTCGTCCGCGACGCGCGGCGCGGGACCGCGCCGGCTGCGGCATCCGTCATCGCCGTCACGCACGGCGCGATGATCCGCGAGCTGCTCCGCCATGCCACCGCCGGCGAGCTCCCGGTGGACGGCGAGCGACTCGCCAACGGCGCCGCCTTCACGATGCGCTACGAGCGGGAGCGGCTGCAGCTGCTGTCGTATGCGCAGGCAACGGCCTAGGTCCGCCATGGCTGCCACGACGGTCGACGAGTACATCTCGGGCTTTCCGCCCGAGGTGGCAGGGCGCCTGCAGCGGATCCGGGAGATCATCGTCTCCGCGGTCGCCGCGGGGTCGGATGCCGAGCCCGAGGAGCGCATCCGCTATGGCATCGCCGCGGTCATGCTCGGCGGCCGGTATGCGCTGCACTTCGCGGGTTGGAAGAAGCACATCGGGCTCTACCCCGTGCCGCAGCTCGAGCCCGGGCTCGAGGCCGAGATCGCCCCGCATCGGGCCGAGAAGGACTCCGTCGTGTTCCCGCACGCGCAGCCGGTGCCGTACGAGCTGATCGGGCGGGTCGCCGAGGCGATCGTCGCCATGCGCCGCGACGGCGCAGCGGACTGACCCGGGCTCGACTCAGCGCTCCGCGCGGGAGAGCACGGCACGGGCGTGCCGCAGGACCGGCTCGTCGACCATCCCGCCCTCGTAGGCGAAGACACCGCGCTCGCCCACCGCGGCGGACAGCACGGCGTGGGCCCACGCCACTGTCTTCTCGTCCGGCCGATACGCTGTGCGAACGACCTCGACCTGGCTGGGGTGGATGCACGCGGTCGCCGTGAAGCCGGAGGCCGCGGCATCCGTCGCCTCGATCTTCAGGCGCCGCACGTCGTCGATGGCGAGATGCACGGTGTCGATCGCAGCCTTGCCGGCGGCGCCCGCCGCCAGCAGCACGCGCGCCCGGGCGAAGCGTGCGACATCGCGGTAGCGGCCGCTCGGCTTGCGGCTCGAGGTGCCGCCGAGGCCCGCGACGAGATCCTCCGCCCCCCACATCAGCGCGGTCACATTGCGGAGTTCGGCGATGCGCTCGGCGTGCGCGACGCCTCTCGCCGTCTCGAGGAGCGCGATGACCTCGAACCGCGAGTCCACGCGGCGGATCCGCTTGGCCGACTCGGCCTTGGCGACCATGATGCGCCGGAAGTCGGTCTGCGAGAGGGTCGCGAGGTCGGCGGCGATCTGATCCCCGTCGAGCGGGTTCACGCGCACGATCACGCGCTCGGGATCGAGGTCGGTCTCGATCAATGCGCCACGTGCGGCGCGCTTGGCCGCGGGAGCCACAGCGTCCTCGAGATCGAGGATGACCCCGTCGGCCCGCTCCAGCGCCTTGGCGTACCGCTCCGGGCGATCGGCGGGACAGAACAGCAGCGCCGGACCGAGGGTGAAGGTGCTCATGCCGGCGCCTCGCCGTTGGTTGCGGCCGCCGGATCGAGTGGCGGCGCAGCCGCTGTATCGAGATCGTCCGCGCACCACATCAGGGCGATGCGGGATGCCGTCGCCACCACCACCCCGTCTTGATTGCGGCCGGTGTGGGCCATCGTGACGAGCCCCTGTCCCGGACGAGAGGCGGACAGGCGCTTCGCGACGATCTCGGTCTCGCAGTAGAGCGTGTCGCCGTGGAACAGCGGATGCGGAAAGGCGATGTCGGTGAGCCCCACCTGCGCGACGAGGGTTCCCTGCGTCAATTGGGAGACGGATGCCCCGACCATGGTCGCCAGCGTCCACATCGAGTTCATCAGGCGCTGGCCGAAGGGCTGGGTCGCAGAGAAGGCCGCGTCGAGATGGAGTGCCTGCGCGTTCATCGTGAGCGACGAGAACAGCACGTTGTCAGCCTCGGTCGCGGTGCGCCCCGGTCGGTGCACGTAGCGGGCACCGACCTCGAACTCCTCGAAGTACAGCCCGCGCTGCACGATCTCCACCGCCGGCATGTCATCGCCCATGGCCGTCACGCTACCCGTGCAGTCCGAGCGCCCGCGAGATCACGAGCAGCTGCACCTCGGAAGTGCCCTCGCCGATCTCGAGGATCTTCGAGTCGCGGTAGTGCCGGGCGACCGGGTACTCGTTCATGAAGCCGTTCCCGCCGAACACCTGCGTGGCGTCGCGGGCGTTGTCCATCGCGGCGTCGCTCGCGGTCAGCTTCGCGATGGCCGCCTCGGTCTTGAACGGCTTGCCTGCGTCGCGCAGCCGCGCCGCGTGGTGCCATGCGAGGCGGGCGTTGTGCACCCGCACCTGCATCCGCGCGATCGTGAACTGGATGCTCTGCCGCGTCGAGAGCTGCTCGCCGAAGACGATCCGCTTCTTGGCGTAGTCGACGGCCGCTTCGAGGCATCCCTCTGCGGCCCCCGTGGACAGCGCGGCGATGGCGATGCGGCCTTCGTCGAGGATGTGCAGAAAGCTCGCGAAACCCCGTCCGCGCTCGCCGAGGAGGTTCGCCTCCGGCACCCGCGCGTCCTGGAAGGTCAGCGGGTGCGTATCGGAGGCGTGCCAGCCGACCTTGTCATACGGCGCCTCCACGGTGAAGCCGGGCGTGCCGTTGGGGACGATGATCGTCGAGATCTCCTTGCGGCCATCCGTTTCGCCGGTCACGGCGGTGACCGTGACGAACCGCGTGATGGCGGTGCCGGAGTTGGTGATGAACTGCTTCGAACCGTTGATCACCCATTCGCCGCCGTCCAGGCGCGCGGTCGTGCGGGTGGCTCCGGCATCCGATCCCGCCTCCGGCTCGGTCAGACCGAATCCGGCGAGAGCCGTGCCGGCGAGCAGGTCTGGGAGCAGCCGCTGCTTCTGCTCGTCGGTGCCGAAGCGGAACACCGGCATGGCGCCGAGGCTGACGCCCGCCTCGAGGGTGATGGCGAGCGACTGGTCGACCCGGCCGAGCGCCTCGATGGCCAGGCACAGCGCGAAGTAGTCGCCGCCCTGTCCGCCGAACTCCTCGGGGAACGGCAGGCCGAACAGCCCCAGCTCCCCCATCTGCGCGACGACGTCGAGCGGCAGGGTCTTGGTGCGATCGGCCTCGTACGACCGGGGCGCGACGACTTCGTCGGCGAACTCGCGCACCAGGGCTGCGAGCTCGCGCTCGTCGTCGGTGAGGGTGTACTGATCCATGGAGTGCTCCTCAGGGGGTCAGGAGGGTAAGGCGCCGGCCGGGGTCGGCGGGTCGTCGTGGCCAGTGCCGACAGGGGTCGTGTCGGCGACGACGTGGGCGAGGATCTGATCGCGGCGCACTTGAGCGCCCACTGCGACGTCGACGCGGACGATCCCGCCGTGGGGGGCGATGACGGGGTGCTCCATCTTCATGGCCTCGATCGTCACGATGCGGTCGCCCGCGGCGACGCGCGCCCCCGGTGCGACATGCACGGCGACGACCGCGCCGGGCATCGGCGACCGCAGCTCGGGAGCGGCGGCCGCTTCGTCGCGGCCGAGGGCGGCGAGCCGGCGCTCCATGGCCGCGCGGCGGCTCAGCGGGACCAGCCGGTGCGTGTCGCCGTCGGCGTGCACCCAGATCGCGCCCTCGGCGTCGGTCACGGTGGAGGTGGCGGATGCTGCTCGTTCCTGGGCTTCGATGCGGCCAGAAGTGACACCTTCAGGCGGGGCTTCGACGGTGTGGAGGTGGCCCGCGTCGTCGGCGAACAGCGCCTGCGCCCGGTCGGGCGATCCGCCCAGCCGCCAGCCGGTGCGCGCGAGCCAGAGCGGCGAAGCATCGCGGTGACGGGAGACCGGATGCCGCGGCGCGAGCAGCGCGGCAGCCTCCAGGGCGGCGGGGGTCGGAGCGGGAGCAGCGAAGGGCGGGAGCCGGTCGATGATCCCGGTGTCGAGATCGCCCGCGCGGACCGCCGGGTCGGCCAGGAGAGCCCGGAGGAACGCGATGTTGGTGTCGACGCCGAGCACGACGGTGTCGCCGAGCGCGGCATCCAGGCGCGTCAGCGCCTCAGCGCGGTCGGCGCCGTGGGCGATGACCTTCGCGATCATCGGGTCGTAGTCGCCCGTCACGGCCGAGCCGGTCTCAACCGCGGAGTCCGTTCGTGCGTCCGGTGCGGCCCGGAACAGCAGGATGTCGCCGGTCGACGGGAGGAACCCGCGCGCCGGGCTCTCGGCGTAGACCCTCGCCTCGATGGCGTGCCCGTCGAGCCGCACGTCCCCCTGAGCGATCTCCAGCGGCAGTCCGGCTGCTGCCCGCAGCTGCTGCTCGACGAGGTCGATGCCGGTGACGAATTCGGTGACGGGGTGCTCCACCTGCAGCCGGGTGTTCATCTCGATGAAGAAGAACTCGTCGGGGCGGTCTGCGGCGACCAGAAACTCGACGGTCCCGGCCCCGACGTAGTCGACACTCGCGGCGGCCGCGCACGCGGCGGCGCCCAGTCGTTCTCTGGTCGCGGGGTCGATGATCGGTGATGGTGCCTCTTCGATGACCTTCTGGTGGCGCCGCTGCAGGGTGCACTCGCGCTCGCCGAGGTGGATCACCGTGCCGTGCGCGTCGGCGAGCACCTGCACCTCGATGTGGCGCGGTCGATCGATGAGCCGCTCCAGGAGCAGGGTGTCATCGCCGAAGGCGGCGGCGGCGACCCGTCGGGCGGTCGCGAGCGCCTCCGGCAGCTCGTCCGCCGCACGCACGATCTGCATGCCCTTGCCTCCGCCGCCCGCGGAAGGCTTCACCAGGAGCGGGTATCCGGTGACGGCCGCGGCGGCGGCGATCTCGGCATCCGTCATCGCGGTGCCGTCTGATCGGACAGCGCTGAAACCGGGCACGACCGGCACGCCGTACGCCGCGACATGATCTTTCGAGCGGATCTTGTCGCCCATGACGTCGAGCGCGCGCTCGCCCGGACCGATGAAGACGATCCCGGCGTCGGCGCACGCGCGTGCGAACTCCGCGTTCTCAGAGAGGAAGCCGTAGCCCGGGTGGATCGCCTGCGCGCCCGCCCGGAGTGCGGCGTCGATCACGGCGTCGCCGTCGAGGTACGAGCGTGCGGCCGGCGCTGGTCCGATACGGACCGCGACGTCGGCCTCGCGCACGTGTGGCGCGTCGGCGTCGGCGTCGCTGTAGACGGCGACGGAGCGGATGCCGAGCCGCCGCAGGGTGCGGATGACCCGGCGGGCGATCTCGCCGCGATTCGCGACGAGCACAGTGTCGAAGAGCGAGCCCACCGGTTGGTGAGCTTGTCGAACCACAGGGGCCAATGGCATGGCGCTCACATCCGGAAGACGCCGAAGCGCGGCTCGGGGAGGGATCCGCGGGAGACGACGTCGAGGGCGAGGCCCAGAGTGTCGCGGGTCTCGGCGGGGTCGATCACACCGTCGTCCCACAGGCGGGCCGTGGCGTAGTAGGGGCTGCCCTGCTCTTCGTAGCGGGCGCGGATCGGCGCCTCGAAGGCCGACTGCTCCTCCGAGGTCCACGCGTCGCCGCGGGCGTCGAGCTGGTCGCGCTTCACGGTCGACAGTACGGACGCCGCCTGCTGTCCGCCCATGACCGAGATGCGGCTGGCGGGCCAGGTCCACAGGAACCGCGGCGAATACGCGCGGCCGCACATCGAGTAGTTGCCCGCGCCGAACGATCCGCCGATGACCACGGTGAGCTTCGGAACCCGCGTGGTCGCGACCGCCGTGACCATCTTGGCCCCGTCCTTCGCGATGCCCCCGGCCTCGGCATCCGTTCCGACCATGAAGCCCGAAATGTTCTGCAGGAACATGATCGGCGTCTCACGCTGGTCGCACAGTTCGATGAAGTGCGCGCCCTTGAGCGCCGACTCGCCGAACAGCACGCCGTTGTTCGCGACGATCCCGACCGGATGGCCATGGATGTGCGCGAAGCCCGTGACGAGGGTCGTGCCGTACTCGCGCTTGAACTCGTGGAACTCGCTCCCGTCGACGAGGCGCGCGATCACCTCTCGCACGTCGTAGGGCTGGTTGACGTCCACCGGCACCACGCCGTACAGGTCTGCCGGGTCGGCGACCGGGTCGACCGCCTCGCGCACGCGGACGAAGGGCTCCGCCGGAGGCGGGAAGGTCGCGACGATGTCGCGGACGATCTCGAGTGCCTGTTCGTCATCGTCGGCGAGGTGGTCCACGACGCCCGAGCGGCGCGCGTGCAGCTCTCCCCCGCCGAGCTCCTCGGCCGTGACGATCTCGCCGATCGCGGCTTTGACCAGGGGTGGTCCGCCGAGGAAGATCGTGCCCTGATTGCGGACGATGACCGTCTCATCGCTCATCGCGGGCACGTATGCCCCGCCGGCGGTGCACGATCCGAGCACAGCGGCGATCTGCGGGATGCCCACCGCCGACAGCCGGGCCTGGTTGTAGAAGATCCGGCCGAAGTGGTCGCGATCGGGGAACACCTCGTCCTGCATGGGAAGGAATGCGCCGCCGGAGTCGACCAGGTACACGCACGGCAGCCGGTTCTCGAGCGCCACTTCCTGGGCGCGGAGGTGCTTCTTCACCGTCAGCGGGTAGTAGGTGCCGCCCTTGACCGTCGCATCGTTGCAGACCACCATGACGTGTCGACCGTGGACCAGCCCGATCCCGGTGATGAGACCCGCGGCGGGCGCCTCGCCGTCGTAGAGTCCGTCGGCGGCGAGGGGCGCCAGTTCGAGGAACGGACTGCCCTCATCGAGCAGGCGCGCGACACGATCCCTGGGCAGCAGCTTGCCCCGTGAGACATGTCGCTCGCGTGAGCCGACGGGCCCGCCTTCTGCCGTCCGGGCGCGCTTGTCGCGCAGCGCCCCGGCCAGCGCACGCTGGCCCTGATCGTTCCGTTCGAACGCCTCGTCGCGGGTCGCGACGCTGGGCAGAGCGCTCATCACACCTCCGACGTCGACATCGACGTCACGATCGGATCACATCGGTTGATCGATCCCACACGGACTGGTTAGTGTTCACTAACTGGGTCACCAGGTTAGCGAGGATTAACTGAAATGACAAGTGGTCTCACCGAGCGTGATCGCGCGAAAGCCGACCGCCATGCGGCGCTGCTGCACGAGGCTTCGCGACTGTTCGCCGAGCGCGGCTTCAGCGGCGTGAGCCTCGAAGACCTCGGCGCCGCCGTCGGCGTGAGCGGTCCGGCCGTCTATCGCCACTTCGCGAACAAGCAGGCGCTCCTCGGGGCGATCCTGGTCGGCGTCAGCGAACGCCTCCTCGCCGGCGGCCAGGAGGTCGTCGGAACGGATGCCGCGGCCGCGACTCAGCTGAACGCCCTGGTGCGCTTCCACGTCGACTTCGCCCTGAGCGATGCCGACGTCATCCGCGTGCAGGACCGTGATCTCGCAAGCCTGAGCGACGCCGATCGCAGCACGGTGCGGCGGCTGCAACGGGCGTACGTCGAGCTGTGGATGGGCGTCCTCGCGCGGCTGCACCCGACCCGGGCGGTCAGCGACCTCCGCGTGCGCGCGCACGCGTGCTTCGGCCTCATCAACTCGACGCCGCACAGCGTGCGCGGCGGGCGCGATACGCCCGCAGACAGCACCGTGCGCGGCATCCTGGAGACGATGGCCCTCTCGGCGCTCGAGATCTGAGTTCCAGATCTCGAGCGCCGAGATCCCCAGCACCTGCCCTCAGCCCAGCAGCATCGCCCGTCCGGGTTCGCGCAGGACTCCCCCGAGATCGGTCAGGAATCGCGCGCCCTGCGCACCGTCGACCAGGCGATGATCGAACGACAGGCTCAGTGTCATGACGTCGCGCAGCGCGATCTCGCCGCGGTGCTCCCACGGCTGACGACGCACCGCGCCGAGGGCGAGGATGCCCGCCTCCCCCGGATTGATGATCGGGGTGCCCGCGTCGACGCCGAAGACGCCGACGTTGGAAATCGAGAACGTGCCGCCCATCATGTCCACCGGAGGCGTCTTGCCTGACCGGGCCAGCTCGGCGAGACGGCCGATGGCGCCAGCAAGTTCGACGAGGTTGAGCTGATCGGCATCGCGGATCACCGGAACGATGAGACCGCGGTCGGTCGCCGCCGCGATGCCGAGGTTGACGTACGTCGGTTCGACGATCTCGCCGGCTTCGGCATCCCACCGCGAATTGAGTCCGGGCGTGCGCTGGAGCGCGAGGCAGGTCGCCTTCGCGGCGATGGCCATGACGCCGATGCGCTGATCCTGCAGGCTGCGATCGGCCTTGAATGAGGCGACCAGTTCCATGGTCGCTGTCACGTCGACCGTGAGGAACGTCGTGACGTGCGGGGCGGTGAACGCGGAGCGCACCATCGCCTCGGCGGTGAACTTGCGCACGCCGCGGATCGGGATGCGGCGCTCTCGCGGCCGATCGGCGGCGAGCGCCGCCGGCGACGCGGGAATCGCCTCGTGTGGCTCTTCGCCACTGGCGACGCCCGCCGTGCCGACGCGCTCGGCGTAGGCCTCGACATCCGCCCGCGTGATCAGTCCGGTCTCGCTGGACGGCTCGATCAGCGCGAGGTCGACCCCGAGGTCTTTGGCGAGCTTGCGCACCGGCGGCGTGGACCGACGCCGCTCGGTCGGGGCATCCACGATCTCCGGCGCGTGCAGCACGTCGTGCGGAGCGGCCTCGAGCACCGCGGTGTCGGCGGAGCCGGCAGGGACGGATGCCGCGAACGTGCGGGCCCGTCGCTGCGGACGTCCGGCGGCACGAGGTGCGGCGCCATAGCCGACGAGGTTCGGGGTCGCCTTCTCGGCCGGGGCATCGGCGTGGTCTGCGGGCGCACTCGCCGCCGCGACGGCGACGTCCGGCGGCGGGGCGGACGCGGCATCCGCTCCGGCCACCTCGAAGGCGATGAGCACCGCTCCGACCTCGACGACGTCGCCCGCCTGGGCGTGCAGCGCCGACACCGTGCCCGCGAACGGCGAAGGCAGCTCGACGATCGCCTTGGCGGTCTCGACCTCGGCGATGGTCTGGTTCAAGGTGACGGTGTCGCCCTCGGCCACGAGCCACTGGACGAGCTCCGCCTCGGGGAGTCCTTCACCGAGGTCGGGCAGTCGGAATTCCTCGATCACAGGTCCACCCCCGCCAGGCTGTTCGGCCGGTCGAGGACGCGGTCGACCGCGTCGAGGATCCGGTCGAGGTCGGGCAGATGGTACTTCTCGAGCTTCGCCGGCGGGTAGGGGATGTCGTGTCCGGTCACTCGCACCGGGGCCGACTCCAGGTAGTTGAAGCACTTCTCGGTGACGCTCGCGATGAGCTCTGCCCCCACGCCCGCTTCCCGCGCGGCTTCGTGCGTGACGACGACGCGCCCGGTCTTGCGCACGGAGGCGGTGACGGTGCGGTAGTCCACCGGCGAGATCGAGCGCAGGTCGATGACCTCGATCGAGATCCCGTCGTCTTCGGCCGCGGTCGCGGCGTCGAGTGCCGTCGCGACCTGAGCGCCGTAGGTGAGCAGCGTCACGTCCGAACCCTCGCGGGCGATGCGCGCGAGGCCCATCGGGGGCGCATCGGCGAGATGGATGTCGAGTTCGACGTCGCCCTTGGTGTGGTACAGCCGCTTCGGCTCGAAGTAGACGACGGGGTCGTCCGAGGCGATCGCCTGGCGGAGCATCAGGTACGCGTCCTGAGGATTAGACACCGCCACCACGCGCAGCCCGGAGGTGTGCACGAAGTACGCCTCCGGCGACTCGGAGTGGTGCTCGGCCGCACCGACTCCGCCGGCCCAGGGAATCCGGATGGTGATCGGCATCTTGACGTTGCCGCGCGTGCGGTAGTGCATCTTCGCGACCTGGCAGACGATCTGGTCGAACGCAGGATAGACGAAGCCGTCGAACTGGATCTCGACCACCGGGCGGAAGCCGCGGAACGCGAGGCCGACTGCCGCGCCCATGATCCCGGACTCCGCGAGCGGGGTGTCGATGACGCGGGCGGCGCCGAACTCATCGAGGAGCCCATCGGTGACACGGAAGACGCCGCCGAGCTTGCCGATGTCCTCGCCCATGACGAGCACCTTGGGGTCGTCGGCCATCGCGCGTCGCAGGCCCTCGTTGACGGCTTTCGCCATGGTGAGCTGAACCATGATCAGGCCTCCACGGACTGGAAGCCGGCCAGGTACGCCGCGAACGCCGTGCGCTGCTCGTCGAGGCCGCTGTGCGGCTCGGCGTAGACATGGTCGAGCACGCCGATCGGCTCGCGGGAGCGCGCACCGAGGGCTGCTCCCCGCACCGCTGCGGCCAGGCGATCCGCCTCGGCATCGACATCCGCGCGGAAGTCGTCGGGGAACTCGCCCTGCGCGCGGAGGAGCGCTTCGACACGCAGGATCGGATCGCGCCGACGCCACCGCTCCACCTCGTCCTTGTCGCGGTAGCGGGTCGGGTCGTCGGAGGTCGTGTGCGGGCCCATCCGGTAGGTCACGGCCTCGATGAAGGCGGGACCACGGCCGTGCCGAGCGTGGTCGAGCGCCCAGCGCATCGCCGCGAGGCTCGCGAGGGCGTCGTTGCCGTCGATGCGCAGGCTCGGGATGCCGAAGCCCGGCGCTCGGCCGGCGATCGGGAACTTCGCCTGAACGGTCACGGGCTCGGAGATCGCCCACTGGTTGTTGGTGCACACGAACACCGCCGGTGCGCGGAACGAGGAGGCGAACACCATCGCCTCGTTCACATCGCCCTGGCTGGTGGCGCCATCGCCGAAGTACGCGACGGCCACCTGGTCGGTGCCATCGCGCTGGATGCCCATGGCATAGCCCACCGCGTGCAGCGACTGCGCGCCGATGATGATCTGGGGCGTCGCGGTGTTGATGTCGTAGGGGTTGTAGGTGGAGTGCTCCTCCCCCCGCCAGGCCAGCACGAAGTCGGCGGGCTTTGCGCCTCGGACGAAGTTGACGCCGATCTCGCGGTAGCTGGGGAAGACGAAGTCGTCCCGGCGGAGCGCGCGAGCGGTGCCGACCTGCACGCCCTCCTGACCCTGGCAGGGCGCCCAGAGTCCGAGCTGGCCCTGCCGCTGCAGGGCGACGCCCTCGGTGTCGATGCGGCGGACCAGCGTCATGTCGCGGTATAGGCTGCGGAGCACCTCGGCGTCGACGTCGGCCACGAATCGGTCGAGGTCGGGATCGGAGATGCGCTCGCCGTCCTCGGTGACCAGTCGGGCCACGTGCTCGAGGTCGCCTGCCACTTCGGTTCTCGGTGTGAGGGTGTACATCGTCGTTTCCCTTCGTCGCGGCGGTCAGCCCTCGTGAGGCGGCCCGCCGTTCCAGGCGCCGGCAACGTCGCCGACAGCTGAAGAATACGTCGCTGAAGCACCTCGCTCAACCATTGGTGATCCGCTTGAGCATGTTGACCAGCATCAGCGGGTAATGGCGTGCTAAAGTTTCGCACTATGAGCACTCTCGACCGATTCGACTTGGAACTGCTCGCGGCCCTCTCGGCAGACCCGCGTGCCACGGTCGTCGCGCTCGCAGAACGTCTCGGACTGTCCCGCAACACGGTGCAGGCGCGCATGGCGCGCCTCGAGCGGGCCGGTGTCTTCCTCTCCTACGAGCGGGCGATCTCCTCGTCGGCGCTGGGCTTTCCGATCGAGGCGTTCATCAGCGCCATCGTGCGCCAGGCAGATCTTCCGCGCATCACCGCCGAGCTCGCGAACGTTCCGGAGATCGTCCAGGTGCACGGACTGAGCGGGCAGGTCGATCTGCTCATTCGCGTCGCCTGCCGCGACACACAGCATCTCTTCGACACGGATGCCCGCATCCTCGCGATCGACGGGATCGAGCGTACCGAGACCTCACTCGTGATGGGCGAAGTGATCGGCTATCGCGTGACGCCGCTCATGGAATTGGCACAGCAGGAGGAGTAGGCCTCTCGGCCGTTCCCTCGGTGCCGGCATCGGCTCGCACGAGCACGACGCCGACCAGGATGAGCGCGCCGCCGACGAACTGGATCGGTGCGGGCACCTCGCCGAGCAGCAGCCAGGCGAACCCGAGGGCGAACAGCACTTCCGAGAGGCCGACGAACGACGCCACCCGCGACCCGATCCGAGGCACGGCCATGACGCCGAAGGCATAGCCGATCGTCGTCGCGACGCCGGCGACCCACAGCATCGGCACGATCGATGGCATGACCATTCCGCCCAGGACGACATCCACCGCCGGTGCCTCGAACGGCAGGACGCCGATCGCGCAGAGGACCGCCATGAGCACCGCGCCGGTGAGCAGGCCGCCGGACGCAAGCGCGAGTGGCGGCAGGTCATCGCCGGCGCGCTCGGAGATCAGGAAGTAGGCGCCGACGCAGACCGCGGCTCCGAGCGCGAGCAGGGTTCCGATGAGGTCGAAGTGCGCGCCCGCGATGTCGACGACGAGCACGAGGCCGATGACGGCGACCGCGGATCCGATCAGGACCAGTCGCGAGGGGGCGCGTCGTGTGCGCACCCAGGCGAGGCCCACGAGCAGAACGGGTGCGAGGTACTGGATGAGCAGGGCGATGGCCACGGGCATCCGCTGCATCGCGGAGAAGAAGAGCAGCTGGCACCCGGCGACCGCCGTCAGGCCGAACCCGAGGATGAGCATCCCGTGGCGGCGGAGGAACGAGCGTTCCCGCACGATCGCGACGATCAGCGCGGGCGACAGCAGCAGGCCGGAGATGCCCATGCGGATCAGCAGCGCGGCGCCGAGCGACCAACCTTCGTCCAGGAGCGGCTTGACGACCGGACCGCTCGAGGAGAACGCCAGGGCGGACGCCACCGCCAGGGCGAGTCCCGCCGTTCGGATCCGCGAGGCCGACGCGACCTGGGGCAGCGTGAGCGAAGCGGTCGATGTGCTCATGGCGGGAATCCGGACTGTCAGGAGTGTTCTATCAGTACACTGGTGACACTATCGATCGGGCAGTCAGGAGTCAACATGGTCTTCATTCATGACACGCAGCGATCGCTCGCGGCCACGGTCGACCTGGTGAACACCCTCCCCGGCTTCGACGATCCCGACCGGCTGCAGACGCTCGACGATCTCAATGCGTACCTCGCCGCCAACCCCTACACCGGGCGCATCCGACGCGACAGGGCCGAGCTGGCCGCGATGCGCGGCATCCGTCTTCGTCTGCGGGCGCTCTGGGATGTCGACCGCGACAGCGCGGTCCCGCTCGTGAACGCGATGCTCCGCGACGGCGGCGCACTCCCCCAGCTCACGATCCACGACGGGTACGACTGGCACGTCCACGCGACTTCGGATGACGCGCCGCTCGCCACTCGGATCCTCGTGGAGGCCGCGATGGCCTTCGTCGATGTGATCCGCGCGAACGAGTACGACCGGGTGCGCGTCTGCTCCGCAGACGACTGCGCCTCGGTCTATGTCGACTACTCGCGCAACGGCTCCAAGCGATACTGCGACACCGGCAACTGCGGCAACCGGATGAACGTCAACGCGTACCGGGCGCGGAAGGCGCGAGAAACCGTCTGATCGCATCGGCTGCCGGCGCGGGCGTCTCGTAGTGGATGAGGTGCCCGACCTCGGGGATCTCGACCAGCTCGGCGTCAGGGAAGATGCCCGCCAGGACGCGTTCGGCTTCGATGGGCGTGATGTCGTCCTTCTGCGCAGCCACGAGCAGCGTGGGCTGCGCGATCTGCGCCGCGAACTCGCTGACATCATGTGAGACGGATGCCACGAAGGCGTCGTGCAGCACATCCCGGTCGGCGAAGCGCGAGAAATAGGTGTCGTGCTGGTCATGGATGAACCGGCGCAGCTCGGTCTCTCGGGTCTTCGCCATCGACACGCTCATGACGCGCACGATGAGGCCACTGCGCAGCAGGGCGTCGCCCATACGCTCGGGAAGCTTCGCGCCGGCCCAGTAGTAGAAGACCGCCAGCCGGGTGAGGATGCCGCGGGGACCTTCGAGCGCCGGAGCGCCGATCGGGTTCACGAGGATGACCTGCGGCGTCGCCAGGCCGCGCGCGACCGCCGCCGATACGACGATCGATCCGAACGAGTGGCCGAGGATGATCGCTCCCGGCGCCACCGCCGCGACGAAGGCCTCGAGCCAGTCGGCATAGGCGTCGAGGTCGTGGCGTCTGCCGGGCAGCGGCGGTGTCTCGCCGAAACCGGGCAGGTCGGGCGAGATGATGCGCAGCTCGGGCAGATGGGCGACCACCGGTTCGAGTCCGTGGTGCTCGCCGCGGAAGCCGTGGACTGCGACCACGACGGTGGCGGCATCCGCCGGACCGTAATCCCAGTACGCGGTCGTGCCGCCGAGCACCGCGGCTTCGCGGCGCACGACCGGGACGCGCTCGACGAGCGCGGCGTAGGGACTCACAGTGGGCATCACCCGAGTCTACGGAGCGCCTCGACCCCGATGTCGGAGGTCGCACATACCGTGATCGGCATGGACCACTGGCAACCCGAGCAGCTCGAGTTGTTCGATCGGCCCGAGTGGACCAGGGTGGTCGGCGTGTTCGATCTCGAGACGACTGGCATCGATGTGACCTCCGACCGCATCGTCACCGCCCATGTCGGAGTGCTGGATGCCTCGGGCCGGGTGATCAGCGCGCGCGACTGGCTTGCCGATCCGGGCGTCGAGATTCCCGAAGGCGCGGCGGCGATCCATGGCGTGACGACCGCCCACGCCCGCGCGCACGGGGCTCCAGCGGCGCAGGTCGTCGCCGCCGTGGTGCTGGCCCTTCGGGCCCTCCTCGACGAGGGGATCCCGGTCGTCGCGTACAACGCCCCGTATGACTTCTCGCTGCTCAAGCACGAGGCGATCCGGCATGGCGTCGACCCGATCCTCTCCCCCGCGCCGGTCATCGATCCGCTCGTCGTCGACAAGGCGTTCGACCGCTGGCGCCGAGGCAAGCGCACGCTCACCCATGTCGCCGAGCACTACGCGGTCCGCCTCGACGGTGCGCACGAGGCATCCGCCGATGCCGTTGCTGCCGGCCGCGTGGCCCAAGCCCTCGCCGACCGGTTCGCCGGATCGCTGCCGGTCACGGCTCAGGAGCTGCACACCCGGCAGATCGCGTGGGCGCGTGCCCAGGCTGCGAGCCTGACTGACTACTTCATCCAGATCGGCCGCCTCGAGCCCGACGACCACCTCGACGGCAGCTGGCCCATTCGCTGACCGCGGTCCGGCCCGAAGCCCGGCTCGCGCTGCCGAAACCGCCTCACGCGCCCGAACGAATCGGCCGCGAATGGCGGTTTGGACAGCGCGAGTATCCCGGCGCCGCCGACGCGAACGCGTCAGGCGTCGAGGCGGACGAGCCAGCCGTGCTTGTCTTCGCGGCGGCCGTACTGGATGTCAGTGAGCTCCTCGCGCAGCGACAGCGCGAGTTCGCCGACTGGCTGCTCGTCGAGGAAGTCCTTGCCCTTGAGCACGCCGATCGGGGTCACCACGGCGGCGGTGCCGCACGCGAAGACTTCGACGATGTCGCCGGATGCGACATCCGTCCGCCACTCGTCGAGCGAGATCGCCCGGCGCTCGACCTTGTGACCGCGGTCCTCGGCGAGCTGCAGGATCGAGTCGCGCGTGATGCCCTCGAGGATCGACGGGGAGTGCGGGGTCACGATCGTCCCGTCCTTGTAGACGAACAGCACGTTCATGCCGCCGAGCTCTTCGACGTTGCGGTCCTGGTCGAGGAAGACGACCTGGTCGCACCCGTTCTCGTACGCCTCTGACTGCGGCAGCAGGCTCGCGGCGTAGTTGCCGCCGGTCTTCGCCGCGCCGGTGCCGCCCTTGCCGGCCCGCGCGTAGTCCTCGGAGAGCCAGATCGTGACCGGGTTCACGCCGCCGTGGAAGTAGGCGCCGGCGGGGCTGGCGATCAGGTAGTAGGCGACCTTCTGCGCGGGGCGCACCCCGAGGAACGCCTCCTTCGCGAACATGAAAGGCCGCAGGTACAGGCTCTGGTCGACGCCGGACGGCACCCAGTCGCCGTCGACGGCGATGAGCTCGCGCAGCGACTGCAGGAAGTACGGCACCGGAAGCTCCGGCAGAGCGAGACGACGGGCGCTGCGCTGCAGGCGACGCGCGTTCTGCTCGGGACGGAACGTGTGGATCGAGCCATCGGCGTGCCGATAGGCCTTGATGCCCTCGAAGATCTCCTGGCCGTAGTGCAGCACCGCGGCGGCCGGATCGAGCGTGATCGGGCCGTAGGGCTGCACTCGCGGACGATGCCAGCCTCCTCCGGCCGACCAGCAGACATCGACCATGTGGTCGGTGAACTTCTGCCCGAAGCCGGGGTTCTGGAGGATCTCCTCGCGCTGCGCGGGGTTCTTCGCTGCGAGGTTCCTGGTGACGGCGAACTCGAGCGGAGCGAGAGCGGTGTCGGTGTCGATGAGGGTCATAGTCACGCCTGTGTTCTGTGACCGCACTCGCGTGCGGGGTGGAGGGTGCCGGCGACGGCGATCGCGTTCTCCCAGGTTACGCCCGGCCGGTGCCGGGTTCACCCGAGACGGGATGCGATCGCATCGCCGATCTGAGCTGTGGTGCGGACAACGGTGCCGCGAGCGGCGATGTCGTCCTCGACCGCGCGGGTGACACGGTGCGCTTCGTCTTCCAGCCCGAGGTGATCGAGCAGGAGGCTGATGGACAGGATCGCGGCCGTGGGGTCGGCCACCTGCCTGCCCGCGATGTCCGGCGCCGAGCCGTGGACGGGCTCGAACATCGAGGGGAACGCGCCGTCCGGGTTGATGTTGCCCGAAGCGGCGAGGCCGATGCCACCGGTGACGGCGCCTGCCAGGTCCGTGAGGATGTCGCCGAAGAGGTTGTCGGTGACGATCACGTCGAAGCGACCGGGGTTCGTGACCAGGAAGATGGTCGCTGCATCGACGTGCAGGTAGTCTACGGCGACCTCCGGGTGCTCCAGCGCCACGGCGTCGACGATTCGCTGCCAGATGCCACCGGCGTGCACGAGCACGTTCGTCTTGTGCACGAGGGTGAGCTTCTGCCGGCGACGCTCGGCGAGCTCGAAGGCATAGCGCACGACGCGCTCCACGCCGAAGGCGGTGTTGACCGACGTCTCGTTGGCGATCTCGTGCGGAGTGCCCTTGCGGATGGATCCGCCGTTGCCGACATACGGCCCCTCCGTGCCCTCGCGGACGACGATGAAGTCGATCTCGCCCGGCTCGGCGAGCGGGCCGGGCACGCCCGGGTACAGCTTGGAGGGCCGCAGATTCACGTAGTGGTCGAGCTCGAACCGCAGCTTCAGCAGCAGTCCGCGCTCGATGTTCGCGTTCTTCAGGCGCGGGTCGCCAGGTACCCCGCCGACAGCGCCGAGGAGGATGGCGTCGTGCCCCTTGATCGCGTCGAGATCGGCATCCGTCAGCGTGTCGCCGGTCTCGAGGAAACGTGCCGCTCCCAGCGAGAAATGGGTCTTTTCGAAGCGGATGCCGCTGCCCGCCGTCGCGGCATCCAGCACCTTCTCCGCCTCGGCGATGACTTCAGGACCGATGCCGTCACCGGGGATGACGGCAAGCTTCACGGTCCTGGTCTCATGCGCACTCGACATGCCTCTCAGCGTACCGGCGCTCGGGAGCGCGACTCGTCGCGGCGTCAGTGGTCGCGGGCGCCGCGCAGCGTGACGGCGGCGATCACCGCGGCCACGGCGACGAGCGCCGCGCCGATGAGCGCCGTGACCGTGACGCCTCCGTCGAACGCGCGCGCCGCGGCATCCCGGATTGCCGTGCCGAGCTCTCCCCCGACCGTGTCGGCGGCGTGCACGGCCCCTGCCAGCGTCTCCCGCGCGGCATCGGCCGCCTCGGCCGGGATCCCGGCCGGGAGCTGCAGATTCAGGCGATAGAGCGCCGTCAGGAGACCCCCGAGGACGGAGGTGCCGAGCACCGCGCCGAGCTCGTACGCGGTCTCCGACACCGCGCTGGCCGCGCCCGCCTTGTCCGGCGGCGCGCTGGAGAGGATCAGCTCGTTCGACACGGTCTCGGCCATGCCGATCCCGATGCCGAGGGCCATGAACGCGGCGATCATCGCCACGAGGCTGTCGTTGCCCGCCACCAGCGCAACGGTGACGTACCCACCGATCGAGAGTGCCAGTGCAGCCGGCACCACGATCCGCGGCGAGAAGCGCTTCGAGATCGGCACGACGATGAGCCCGGCCACGATCATCGCGACCAGGCCGGGCAGCAGCGCCAGCCCGGCCGCCATCGGGCTGAGGCCGACGATCAGCTGGAGGTGCTGGGCGATGAAGTAGAGGAATCCGACGAGTGCGACCACGCTGAGCAGGTTGACCAGCAGGGCGCCGGAGAAGGTGGCTCGGCGGAACAGGCGCATGTCGAGCATGGGCTGCTCGGTGCGCAACTGGCGTCGGACGAAGAGGATGCCGAAACCGATCCCGATCGCGATCCCCGCGGCGATCGGCGCGGTGACACCGTGGACGGCGACTTCCTTGATGCCGTACACGATCGGCACCATGGTGCCCAGCGACAGCAGGATGCTGATCGGATCGATGCGTCCAGGGTTCGGGTCGCGGCTCTCCGGCACGAGCAGCGGTGCGAGCACCAGCAGCGGCACGAGCACCGGCACCGAGAGGAGGAACACCGAACCCCACGCGAAGTGCTCGAGGAGCACTCCACCGACGATCGGGCCGAGCGCGGAGCCCGCCGAGAACCCGGCCGCCCAGACCGCGATCGCGAGGCGGCGCTGATTGCGGTCGGTGAAGATGCCGCGCAGCAGCGAGAGCGTCGACGGCATCAGCATCGCGCCGAAGACGCCCATGCCGGCGCGTGCGGCGATGAGCAGGGCCGCGGTCGGCGCGAAGGCCGCGAGCACGGACACCGCGGCGAAGCCGGTCGCGCCGATCAGCAGCATCCGTCGTCGTCCGAACCGGTCGCCGAGCGAGCCCATGGTCACGAGCAGGCTCGCGAGGACGAGCGGGTAGGCGTCGATGATCCAGAGCTGCTGGATGCTCGTCGGGGCGAGGTCGAGCGAGATCGCCGGCAGGGCGAAGCTCAACACCGTGTTGTCGACGGACACGAGCAGCACGGGCAGCATGAGCACCGCCAGCGCGGCCCAGCCGCGCCATCCGACGCGGCGCCCCTGTGCGTCAGCGAGCGCGAGATCTTGAGTGAGTGTTGTCGTCATGAGTTAGTAAACCGTCCAGCCGGTATAGTATCACGTTCATGCCACCCCGCTCGATACGATCAAGCCCATGAGCCGTCCCCCGCGTGCCCGCGAGAGCGTCCTCGATGCCTTCGAGGGACTCCTCATCGACGACGGCGGACGCGCAGCGACGATGGATGCCACGGCTCGCGCCGCCGGCGTCTCCAAGGGCGGCCTGCTCTACCACTTCGCGTCGAAGGACGCCCTCGAAGCGGGGCTCGTGGAGCGCCTCGGGCGGCTCGTCGACGAGGACATCGCGGCGATGACCGCGGCGCCGGAAGGGCCGATCGCGTTCTTCCTGAGAACCTCCGTCATGGACGACGACCCGCTCGACCGCGCGATCATCTCCGTGTCACGCCTGGCCCAGGGCGGCTCCGCGAGCGCGAGCACCGCACTGCGCGACATGCGCGAGCGCTGGCAGAGCGCGCTGCGGCCGCATGCGCGCGGTGCCGCGGCGCTCGATCTCGTGATGCTCGTGAGCGACGGCCTCTACTTCAACAACGCGCTCGAGGGCGACGGCGTACCAGGTTCGGTGCCGGTAGGCACCGAACTTGATGCGCTCATCGCGCTCGTGCTCGAGGTCGCGGCGCGCTGACCGCGCGGGGGCGCCGACCCCCGGCATCCGTCAGCCTGCCGACGCCGCGCGGAACATCAGCACTCCCAGCCACGCTCCGATGACGATCATCGGGAGCGACAGGCCGAGCGCGACCGCCCAGTCGGCCGGGCTGTCGGGGATGGGCTCCTCCCCCGCGCGCCGGCCCCAGCCCGTGAAGAGGATCATGGGGCGACCGCGCTCGACGAAGGCTTCATCGCGCGCGTTCGTGGCTCCGATGAGCAAGGGCCGCGCGCCGGCCCGCACGACGAACAGCAGCGGTGCCAGCCCCATCACGATGAAGACGATGGCGATCACGAGGTTGGTCACCCCGCCGGGGAGAAACGAAGCCAGCAGGAAGTCGACCCCAAGGCCGACGAACAGGATGGGCCATGCCCAGATCATGAGCGGTGTGCCGAAGCCGCGCGCGAACACCAGCCCGATCCCCACCGCGAGCAGTCCCCCGTAGATGCTGAGCGGCGCGAAGAGCGCGACCGCGTCGGGGCACGGGGTCGCGATGACGTATGCACCGCCGGAGGCGCAGAAGCCGCCTAGCCCCATGACGACTGCGCCGGCCTGATACAGCAGCGTGAAGCTCGCCGTGAACAGGAGCCAGGAGATCGCCGAACCCAGCACTCGAGAGACCGGGTTGTTGATCACACGCATGGGCTCACCGTAGCGGTCGGGCCCCGTGCGGAACGGGCGCTACGGCTCCGTGATCTCGATCTGCCGGAACAGGTCGGCGCCGACCGCGGCGCGCATGTCGTCGAGGATGTCCTCGGGAACCGGCGAGTCCACGGTGAGCACCGAGAGGGCGCGCCCGCTGGCGTCCGGGTGCGCCACCTGGAGGCTCTCGATGTTGATGTTCGCTGCTCCGAGTCGCTGACCGTAGATCGCCACGATTCCGGGCCGGTCGGCGTACCGCATCACGACGTGGTGCCGAGCGATCGCGACCTCGATCTCGTAGTCGTTGATCCCGACCACCTTGGGCACCATCCGCGTGCCCGCGAGGGTGCCCGCGACGGTCAGCACGCTGCCGTCAGACAGCGTGCCGCGGAGGATCGTGATGTTGCGGTAGAGCGGGCTCTCGGCTTCGACGATGAGGCGGGTTTCGATCCCACGCTGCTCCGCGAACAGCGGCGCGTTCACGTACGACACGTTCTCGCTGACGATGTTGGTGAAGATGCCCTTGAGCGCGGCGAGCCGGTAGACGCTCACGTCATACGCCGCGAGCTCGCCGCGCACCTCGATGTCGAGGGCCGTGAGAGCGCTCGGCGCGAGCGCCGTGAAGAACTGACCGAGCTGCTCGACCAGGGCGATGCCCGGGCGCACGAACGGGTCGATCACACCACCGGCGACGTTGACGGCATCCGGAACGAGGTCGCCCTCGAGCGCGAGTTTGACCGAGCGGGCGACCGAGACGCCCGCCTTCTCCTGCGCTTCTTCGGTCGACGCTCCCAGGTGCGGGGTGACCACGACGTTCGGCAGTCCGAGCAGCCGGTGCGCGGAACCGCCCTCGGCCGGCGGCTCGCTCGTGAAGACATCCAGACCCGCGCCGGCGATCACCCCGGTCGTGAGGGCTTCGTACAGCGCGTCCTCGTCGATGAGCCCACCGCGCGCGACATTGATGACGTAAGAGGTCGACTTCATCGCGGCCAGCTGCGCGGTGCCGATCATGCCCGTCGTCTCGGGGGTCTTCGGCATGTGCACCGTGACGAAGTCGCTCTGACGCAGCACCTCGTCGAAAGACAGCAGCTCGACCTGGAGCTGCTGCGCGCGTGCGGGGGTGACGTACGGGTCGTAACCGACCACGCGCACCCCGAAGGCGCGCAGGCGCTCGGCGATGAGGCCGCCGATGCGGCCGAGACCGAGGATGCCGACGGTCTTCTCGAACAGCTCGGCACCCGTGTAGGAGCTGCGCTTCCAGGCGCCGCCCGCGAGCGACGCGTTGGCGGCGGGGATGTGGCGAGCGAGGCTCAGGATGTGCCCGATGGTCAGTTCTGCGGCGGAGATGACATTGGATGTCGGGGCGTTCACGACCATGACGCCCGCGGCGGTCGACGCCTTGATGTCCACGTTGTCGAGCCCGACACCGGCGCGCGCGACGACCTTGAGCTGCGGTGCGGCCGCCAGTGCCTCCGCATCGATCCGGGTCGCCGAGCGGATGAGCACGGCGTGCGCGTCGGCGAGGGCCGCGAGAAGGGCAGGTCGGTCGGTGCCGTCGACATTGCGCACGTCGAAGTCGGGACCGAGCGCATCGATCGTGGCGGGCGAGAGCTCTTCAGCGATCAGCACCACGGGCTTCGACGCGGAATTCGACACAGGGGCAGGGTTCGTCACAGGGAGGGACCTTCGGTGCGGGTGCGCGAGGCGCGTGAATCGGGAGCCGATGCGCCGCACACCAGCGGGGGCGCGATCACGGTCAGTCTACCGGCTCGCCGTTCCGCGCCCCGCACTGTGACGGTGGGAGCGGATGCCTCGGCATGGCAGCTGACCCTGCCCATTGACGTCCGGTGCGGCCGGGAGGAAAATCCGGACTGGGGGCGACTTTGGGGGTCGTTCGGTCGCAGCATCGGCTCGCGCGACCCAACGTTCAGTGCGGTGCGACACCGTGCTGATACCGCCGCCTGAGAGACATGGACTGCGCCGTGACGGGGGTCACGGCATCCGATGTCGATCAAGGAGTCGTCATGGGGAATCCGCACCGTCGTCGAGGCATCGCCGTCGCGGCCGGTGCGCTCCTCATGCTTGCCGGCGTCGTGGGGGCCTCCGGGGCGGCGTGGGCGACCCCGGCGGATCCGAGCGCCGGCCGCATGCGCGAGAACCCGCTGCCCAAGGTCGCGATCGTGTTCTCGCAGATGAGTCCGGCGGGCGACGGGGTCCAACTCAGGATCGGCGACCCGCTGGGACTGATGTCGCGCGGACTCACCGCGCGATCCCCCGGCGTGGTGGACGACCACGCCAGCAGGTCTCCTGACGGGTGGCTCGTCCTCTTCGAGCGCACCACCGACCAGGGCAGCGACATCGGGATCGTCCACATCGCCGAGCCCGGAGTCGTCACCATCGTCGACACCGGATGCCGGACCACGCCCGACTGCGCAGGTGCGGTGCGGCCGACCTGGTCGTTCGACGGTTCTCGTGTGCTGTTCACCCGGGTGATGGCACCGATCGATGGGAGCGGAGTGGCGGCGTCTGCGGCGCTCTATTCGGTCAACCTGGATGGCAGCGATCTGCAGCGGGTCTCGTCCCCTGACCTTGCGCAGGGCACGGAGGAGGGTGAGGTGAAGTTCTCGCCCGACGGCCGGAGGAGGGTGTTCGTGCGGGTCACGAGCATCGGAGGCGTCCGAATGTTCGCGATCTTCAAGAGCGACGCGGACGGCTCCCATGCGCGGCAGATGACGCCGTGGGAACTCGACGCCGGCCGGCCCTCCATCTCACCGGCCGTATCGGGGTCGACGGCCGGACTCGTGGTGTTCGACGTGGCGGATGACCGCTCGGTTGGCAGCCGCGATGTCGCGCTCATGCCGCTCGCGTGCGACCGGATCGATGAGTGCACGCGATGGACCCGCTATGTCACGCACGATCACCCCGGACCTTGGAGCGCGTTCGGCGCATCGTGGTCACCCGATGGGCGGTCTCTGAGCTACGCAGTCGAGACCGCCCGCGGCGCCTGGGCGACAATCTGGACAGCGACCTGGGATGGCACGTGGACCCACCCCATGACGGGATGGACGAACTCGTTCTCCCCCTCCTGGGGACAGTGAGCGGATGCCTCGCCCAGGCCGCGTCGTCACTCGAAGGCGCGCAGCACCAGTGCGTGCCAGGTGACCGGCCCCGCGATTCCGTCCGCGGGTGGCAGGAAGACTCCTTGGAATTCCCGCACTGCAGCCTCCGTCAGCGGGCCGAAGTCGCCATCGACCACCAGTCCGCCCGGCACCAGGGTCTGCACGGCCTTCACTGCCTCGCCGTGGTCGCCGTGCCGAACCGTGATGATCAGGTGCGGCCAGTCGAGCTGCCCGAGGGTCGTCGAGATCTCGGTCGCGCGCAGGCCATGCTGGAATGCCTGCACAGCCGCCCCGCTCGCCGGCCCGAACGCACCATCCGGGACGATCGACGAGCCGTGCGCCCGCAGCAGATGCTGCGCCGCGAGCACGCGCCAGTTGGTCGCCTGCGTCGCGCCCTGCTTCACCAGCGGCCACGGCCGCGGCCCGGGCACGAAGGTGCTGAGGAAGGACCAGGTCTCGGCGCCGGCCTGGCCGTCGAGGGTGAGCCCCCAGGATTCCTGGAAGAAGCGGACGCGCTCGGCGGTGATCGGCCCATAGGAGCCGTCCACGACGAGCTCGGGCAGGCCGGGCGATGGGACGAGGCCGAACTGCTGCACGGCACGCACGGCATCGCCGGATGAGCCGGAATGCGTCGCGACGACAAGCGCCTCCCAGGTCTGCGGGCCGACGACTCCATCCGCGGTCAGACCTGCTCCGGACTGGAAGGCGGTGACGGCGGCAGCGGTCGCCGGGCCGTAGATTCCATCGGCGGCGACCGCCTGTCCGCGCGCTCGCAGCAGGTATTGGATTCCCTTCACGACGGGGAAGTTCGACCCCGGCCCCACGGTGCTCCACGGCTTCACGTTCACGATGCGCTCCTCTCATACCCCCGAGTCGTGACGCTACTCCGGCAGTGCGTGCCTGCGACAGGTGGTCGCGTGCCGAGAGGGTCAGCTGAGCAGGGATGCCGTGTTCGTCGTCGCGTAGGCCACGACGTCGAGCCAGAACACCGCGGTGATCGCGAGCCCGGTCAGCAGCACGAGCGCGAAGAGCAGCGGCGGGCGCCGGAATCCCACGGCGAATGCGAGCCCGAACGCCACGATCGGGAACACCGTGGCGAACACCCACAGGAACCATCCGAGCGCGTTCAGCCCGAGAGGCGCCGCTGCGATCAGGTTTCCGAGCGCGTTCCACACCGCGTAGGCGTAGAACAGCCCGAAACCGCCGGCGATCGTCGCCACGAGCCACGTGGGGTTCCTGCGGGGAGCGGATGCCGCGGCATCCGTGATCGTGTCGCTCACTGTCCCACCGCCCCGACCATGACGAACGGCCACGGCACCAGCAGGATCGCGCCGACCACGAGCCACAGCAGGCGCACCCAGGAGTCCGAGTGGCGCGTCAGCAGATACACCGTGCCGAACCAGAGTGCCGGCGCGAGCACCGAAAGCCAGAGCGGACCTTGGAATGCAACGTCGGCGACGGCATAGTGCGCCGCATCGCGCAGGCGCAGTCCCCCGATCACCCATCCGATCGTGAAGATCGCGTAGAAGCCGGCCAGCACGCCGATCGCGATGAGCATCGCGTTGCCCATCGGCGCACGCTCTTCTTCGGCCGGAGGCGAAGCCTCGCCGATCGCGGGCGCCGTGGTCGCGGCATCCGGCGAAGGTGGCGTGGAGGTGTCAGCGGCGGGCTTCGCGACGGGTGCCGGAGTGCCGGTGTCGAGCGTCGGATCGTCGTCGCCGTCCCAGCTGAGTGCGTCGTCGTCCGGTCGGGCCATCATGGTCTCACCCTAGCCGCGGCCCCCGGCGGGCACGCGGAAGGGGACTGCCTCCTGATGGGAGACAGTCCCCTTGCCGTTCTCGAAATGCGTGCCTTCACTCCATGCGCAGATGGGGCTGGTTGGCGCGGTACTCGAGTTCGGCGGTGATGCGGTCAGTCCACGAGCCGACGTTCGGCGCTGCGTTGGCCTGCGCGTCGGCCAGCTGCTTCGCGATGCTCTCCTGCTCCATTGCGACGGCGCTGGTGCTCTTCGGGACCGTGCCTGCTTCTCGGGCGAGCTGTTCCTCGACGCGATCGGCGGGCACCCCCTTGAAGCGTTCCGCGTTCGCCTTGGCCTCCGCAGCGTCGCGCTGCAGCTGCTCTTCGATCCGGTCGGCCGTCTTGTTCAGGTCGACGCCTACCGGTGCCTGCACGCTGTCGACCTTGTGTCCGGTCGTTTCGGTGTCGCCTTGCCGAGGTGTCTGGCACGCCCCCAACCCGATCGTCAGTACGGCGATCGCGAAGACGGGAAGCGCCCGACGCGCGAACTTCGCTGTCCGCGGCGTGTGGGTGTTGCTGTCCATTGTCTTTCTCTCCCTTGTTTCGACCCGAGACGGGTCCTTTCCCTGTGGTGCGGTGTGCGGCCGGATGACCGGCCACGAGTGTTCAGTACGAGACCCGGACATGGCCCGAGTCCTTGAGTCCGCGGAACCAGACCCCGATCACGCGTCGCGGGTTCACCGCAGGACGTGTGGGCGTGATGGTCGTTCCGCGGTCGCTGATCCGGCGCCGCAGCTCGATCTCACGATCCAGAGCGGACGCGCGATCGTGCTCGAGCCGGCTTGCGGCCACGACAGTCGAGTAGTTCATTTCCGACTCCTCCCCATCCCCGATCCCCGGTCGGGATCTCTCACCGGGAAAGAGCGTGAATCCGGCGGACTGATACACGTGGGCCTTGACCGAGGGACCCCCGGTTGGTGTGATGGGGCCGTGCCGGTCGAGGTGGACGTCGACTACGTGGTGGTCGGGGCGGGAGCCATGGGGATGGCCTTCACCGACGCGCTCGTGCACCACTCGGACGCCACCGTCGCGATCGTCGATCGAAGGGTGGCGGCCGGCGGGCACTGGCTCGACGCCTACCCCTTCGTGCGGCTTCACCAGGCCTCGTCGTTCTACGGCGTGGCGTCCACGCTCCTCGGGGCAGGGCGGATTCAGGCGACTGGACCGGAAGCCGGCCTGCATGAGCGAGCGACCGCCCCGGAGATAGCGGTCTACTACTCGCGGGTCATGGAGGCGCTTGTCGACACCGGGCGGGTGGCCTTCTTCTCCGGGTGCGAGTACACCGGCGACGGGACGTTCCGTTCGCGTCTGAGCGGCACGGAGCATCGAGCGATCCGGGCGCGGATCGTCGACGCCGGCTACCTCGCACCGACCATTCCGCTCCTCAGCGCTGCGCCTTTCGCCGTCGAGGACGGCGTGCGGGTGATCCCGGTGAACGACCTCGCCCGCCTCGACGAGCCGCCGGATCAGTACGTGATCGTGGGATCAGGGAAGACCGCGACGGATGCCTGTATCTGGTTGCTGCAGCATGGCGTGGATCCGGAGGACATCTGCTGGATCCGTCCGCGCGATCCGTGGATGTTCAATCGTGCAGTGGTACAGCCCGATCCGGCTGTCTTCCTCGGCATGGCCGCCGACACGATGGTGGCGGCGGCCGAAGCCACCTCTCCCGACGACCTCTTCCTCGGACTCGAGGCGCGCGGGGTCATGCTCCGCATCGATCGAACTGTCACACCGACCATGGCCAAGGCCCCGACGATCGCGACGTGGGAGATCGATCAGCTGCGCACGATCTCGAACGTCGTCCGGCGTGGGCACGTCCGCTCCGTGGCGCCGGGCCGCGTCCGCTTCGACGACGGCGAGGTCCAGGTCCCGCGTGGGGCCCTCGTCGTACACTGCGCGGCCTCGGGCCTGGCTTATCCCAGGCTCGTGCCGATCTGGCTTCCGGACGCCATCCGGCCGCGGCCGACACGAGTCGGGTTCCCGTGCTTCGGCGCCGCGCTGACCGGGTACGTCGAGGCGACCCGCACCAGCGACCAGGACAAGAACGATGCCTGCCGCCCGAGCCCCTACTCCGACACTCCTGTCGACTGGGTGTCGATGCAGCTCATCGGCGGCGACGCCTCCCTCGCGATGTCCCGGCACTCCGACCTCAAGGACTGGGCGAATACGACGAACCTCAATCCGGCGCGGGTCCCGCCCGATCGCGCCGCGGACCCGCTCGTCCTGGATGCCGCACGGCGCTTGCGCGAGACGATCGGTCCCGGACGGGCCCGTCTCGCCGCTCTCGCCACGCAGCAAGCTCTGGGGTGATCGTCACTGGATGCGCGATCCTCCCCGAGCTGCATGACATGCTTCGGATGCTCAGTGCACCCAGCGGGGCGCCACGTGCCAGCGCACGAGAGACCGGTGCCATGCCGACTCGCTTCGGGCTGCCTGGAGAGGCTCGGTCGTGGGGCGCTCTTTCTGAAGCAGGATGATCTGTCGGGCGCGTGCACGCTCGGCGGCGTGCTGGCGTTCGAGGTGAATGGCGGCATCTGTGATGTACAGCATCGGGGCTTCCTCCCTGGGATCAGCCGACGAGCGTCAGCTCGAAATCCACGGTCGCAGTGGGCGGTACTCGCACTCTTGAGGTGCGGTACTCGTCCGGTACTCGCCCGTGACCTCCCGCATTGACGAGCAAGCCGCGCGGTCCCACACTTCGGATATGACCGTTCGGGTGCTCGGGCCCCTCGAAACGGGATCCGAGGAGCCACTCAGCCCGCGAGAGCGGGCGATCTTCAGCGCCCTCATCGTGCGGGCCGGCGCGTCGATGTCATCGGATGAGCTTGCGGAGGCGTATTGGGGTGGGACTCCCCCGCTGACGTGGCAGCAGCAGGTGAAGACATCTGTCGCCCGCATCCGCGGCCGGCTCGGTCCGGATGCGGTGGTGACGCGTGGCTCGCACTACGCGCTCGGCATGGACACCAGCGTGATCGACGCCTTCGAGTTCGAGCGGCTCGTGTCGAACGCGCGCCAGCACGCGCTCCATACCGATCACGATCGCGCGATCGACGCGTACCGTCGGGCACTCGGGCTGTGGCGCGGGCAGGCCTTCCCTGAGCTTGCGGATTGGGAGCCGGCGCGACATGCGGCAGGCCGCCTTGCCGAGATCCGGCGCAGCGCCGAGGAGGAGCTGCTCGAAGAGCGCCTCCACATCGGCGCGCACCGGGAGATCATCGCGGAGGCAGAGCGGGCGGTGCGTGCCGAACCCCTCCGGGAGGAACGTTGGGCGATCCTCGCCATGGCGAATTACCGTGCCGGCCGTCAGATCGAGGCTCTCGCCGCGATCCGCCACGCGCGTGAGCGGCTCGCCGATGACTTCGGCGTCGAGCTGTCACCTCGGCTGCGTCAGCTGGAGACCGCGATGCTGAGGCAGGATCCCACCCTCGACGCCGTCCCTCAGCCGCCCCCGGCGAATGATCTGTGCCCCTACCGCGGGCTGGCACCTTTCGGCCCCGATAACGCCGACGATTTCTTCGGTCGACAGGACGTCATCGAGGCGATCCTCTCCCGCATCCACCCCGGGACGATCCTCACCATCGTTGGACCGTCGGGATCTGGGAAGTCATCGCTGGTGCTCGCCGGGGTGCTGCCGAGAGAGCGAGAGAGTGGCCGCCAGGTGGAGATCCTGCGCGGCGGTCCGACGCTCATCGACGCTCTGCGTACCGCCCTCCACCATTTCGGCGCGCCGGAGATCATGGTCATCGACCAGGCCGAGGCGATCCTCCAGCTGGACGAAGCCGAAGTCGAGACCATTGGCGCTCTGTTCGAGGAGGCATTGAGTCTCGGCGGCGCGCTCGTCCTGACGCTTCGGTCGGACTTCCTCGATCGCGCCATCGCACTGCCGCGCATCGGAGCCGACGTGGCGCGTGGCCTGTACGCCCTCGGCCCGCTGTCCGACGAGGGCCTTCGTCTGGCGATCATCGAGCCGGCTGCGCGCGCCGGACTGCGGCTGGAGCCGGGCCTCGTAGAGCTCATCGTTCGCGATGCCGTCGACCGCCGGACGACTCTCCCGCACGTTTCGCATGCTCTGCTGGAGACGTGGGTCCGTCGTGAGGGCAGCACGCTCACCGTCGATGGCTACGAGGACGCGGGCGGAATCGCCGGAGCGATCGCGCAGTCTGCCGAGAACCTCTATCAGTCGATGGATGCCGCGGATGCGGTCGTCTGCCGCGCGCTGATGCTGCGGTTGATCCAGCGCGATGCCGGTGGCCGGTCGGTTCGGCAGCCGGCTCAGCTGGCACCGCTGCTCGGCGATCAGCAGCGCCGCCGCGTCCTCGAGCAGCTGGTTGCCGCGCGCCTTCTGACCCTGGACGGCGAGACTGTGCTGGTCGCACACGAGGCGATCGCCACAGCATGGCCGCGGCTCGACGGCTGGCTCGAAGAGGATGCCGAGGGTGCGCGACTCGTCTCGACTGTCGCCGCGGCGGCCGACCTGTGGGATGCATCGGGTCGCCGCGAAGAGGACCTCCTTCGCGGCGCACGGCTGCAGTCGGCGCTCGACTGGCAGGAGCGATCGGGGCCAGACCTCACAGCGGTCGAGCAGGACTACCTCGCCGCGTCCGCCGAACGGGAGCGCAGCGAGGTGCGCGAGCTTGCCGACCGCGCGGCGCGAGACAAACGGAACAACCGGCGCCTGCGGTGGGCGCTCGCCGGTGCCGGCGTGCTGCTCGTCGCGGCGATAGTCGGAGGCGGGCTCGCCGCCGTGCGAGGCAGGGAAGCCGAGCTCTCCGCCGAAGACGCGCGCGTCGAGGCGCTCGTCGCGACATCCCTCTCGCTGCTGGACAACGACCGCGAGGCAGCCGCACTGCTCGCGGTCGAGGCGTTCCGGCGCTGGCCCGAAGATGCCCGGGTGCGTTCCGCGCTGTGGGGCGTCATGACGGGCAGCGGTGGCCTCATAGACGTGCACCACGATGAGGGAGCTTGGCTGCCCTCGATGAGCATGATCCCGGGCACGAACACGGCGCTGCGTGTCGCGGCCCGCGAAGATCGTCCGGATGAGCGCACGGTCGATGTGATCGACATCGTGACGGGCGCCGTCGCCCACTCGTACGAGCTGGATCTCCCGACTTCCCTTGTGGACGGTGGGTCCACCGTCGCGGTGAGCCAGGATGGCTCGACGGCGGCGGTTCTCTCGCAGGTCGCCCGGGACCCATCGGCAGGTTCCGAGTGCTGCTGGAGCCGCCTCACCGTCTTCGACCTCGCGACGGGCGAGACTTTGGTCGAGACCCGAGTCATACGGGCGGTGCTCTCCCGTCATCTGGTCTTCGACGACGACGCGCGGACGCTGTACGCCACGCATGCGGTCACGGCCGACTTGATCGCGATTGACACTGCGACCGGCAAGGTCCGCGCGTCGAGCGCCGCCGCTTTCGGCGACTATCCTGCGCCGGACATTCGCGATCCGGGCGTAGGGATCATCGACGATCGTGTCGTCGCGGTGGGCGGAGGAGACCATATCCGCCTGTACGATCGCGCGACGCTCGCACTGATCGGGACCATCCCGCTCGAGGGCGATGTGGCGGGCCTCGATCTCATCGTCGACGGACAGGGAGGCGTCGTGACGACCGGGTGGGACGGAACCGTGCGCGTGGATCTCGCGACCGGACAGACTCTCTGGAGGCGCTTCCCCGATCAGACGCGGAACTGCGACTCGCTGTATCTTGCGACGCAGACCGACATCGCATGCGGATCATATGACGGGCTCGCGCTCGTGGATCTCGTGACAGGCGAGACCAGGGGCACCACAGTCCCCGTGGAGCTCGGCTTCTTTCCGGTGTTCGACGCGATCGACGGGCAGACCCTTCTCGCTTCGGTTGGCCCGTCATCGATCTGGATGCGATGGCGGGTCGACGGCGGGAGTGCCGGCGCCGACGTCGTCGCAAGGGGCCGTGAGCTCGTGACCGGACCTGAGCAGGGCGGCTCGCTCGCCGTGACGCAACCGGTCGGGGGCGGGCGCATGCAGCTCTGGGACCTGGAGATCGATGTCGCCGTCGGGGGAGAATCCGACCTGATCGTTCCCCTCGGTTCCGGTGTCGTCGCCCGCTACGAGCAATATGACGGAACGGGCGAGCCGCGGCTGGAGCGCATCGCGACGGGCGAGGAGATACCGCTCAGCATCCCCGGGTTTCCGGCGAAATTCGAAGTCGCCCCCGGCTCCTGGGCGGCTCCGGCCTTCGCATGGTGGCCGGAGGGCAAGATCGTCGCGTTCGACCCCTCGACCGGACAGCCGCTGGGGCCTCCCCTGGCCATGCCGAGCGAAGTCGAGAGGTACGAAGCGGTGAGCGAGTCGCCCGACTCCACTCGTGCAGTGGTCACCTGGTTCACCCCGACTGGGGGCCCGCCGGAGACCGCCGTGTTCGACCTCACGACCGGGGCGCTCTTGGTCCGGGGCCTGTTTGGCCTCGACTTGAGCCTTGCGATCGACGACGATCAGGTGGTGGGGATCGCCAATCACTCCGCGCGCCGATATGACATTCGTACACTCGAGCCGACCTCCGCGCTCGCCAGGGCGGTCGGCGCGGGCTTCTATACCTCGGCCAGCGCCGACGGTCGCACCTTCTTGAACGTCGGCGCCAACAACGCGATCACGCTGTACGACCTCACTGCGGGCATCCCTCTCGCGTCACCGCTGGACAGTCCGGCCTCGACTTTGCGACTGCTCGAGGGACTCCAATCCGCAGTGCGCGCGCCGGGCGGCTACCTCACCGCTGATGGCGAGATGCTGCTCGAGGCGCTCCTCGACGGCATCGCCGTCTGGGACCTGCGCCCCGAACAGCAGGCAGCCAAGGCCTGCGCTCTCGCCGGACGCGAACTGTCGGTCGAGGAGTGGTCGACATACTTCCCCGGCGAGGTGCAGATCGACACGTGCGCAACGCTGGCGGACTGATCGGCTGAGTCCGACCGTCGTGTGGAGTCGACGAAGCGTGCACGCGCCTCAATCGCGCACCTGCACACACACGAGGTGATATCCGCCTGCAGGGTGCTCCGTGACGTGATGGCTGAGGCAGTCGGGCGACGGCAGCTGCCCACCACGGATCGCCCGATCGATCTCCTCGGCGACCCGATCGGCGGGTCGACCGCCGTACCGCTCGATCAGCATCCGATCGAGCAGGCGCGGGGCTGTCACGCCAACCGGTGCCGGTGCCGCGGGGGCCGGTGCGGTTTGGCAGGCGGTGAGCCCGATCGCGGCGGTGGTCCCCAGCAGAACGATGGCAAGAGCGCGACCTGCTCGGTGGCCGATGATGTTCATATTCACTTCAGTTCTCCTTCATCAACCGGCCGCTGGTCGGCCGTCGATACCCACGTTGACGGGAGCGGATATCCAGATCCGGACAGGTCGATATCCAGCTGATATCCGTCTCCGCCCGCACTGTTGACCGCGCCTTCTCGCGGGTCGACACTTCAGTCATGGTGCTCAAGGTGCTGGGCCCTCTCGACACGGGGACTGCGCCGCTCAGCCCTCGCGAGCGGGCGATGCTCGCGGCGCTGGTCGTGCGCCTCGGCAGCACTGTTCCGCCCGGCGACCTCGCGGAGGCGTGGTGGGGTGAGGTGCCGCCCCGCACCTGGGAGCAGCAGGTGCGCAACTCGGTCGCTCGCATCCGCTCACGACTCGGTCGTGACACCATCGAGACGGTCGGGTGGGAGTACCGGCTCGCAATGGACCCCGACACTATCGACTCCGTGCGCTTCGAGCGTCTGGTGTCGGCCGCTCGCGGCCACGAGCTGCGCGGGGAGCACGACCGCGCAATCGACGTCTACACACGTGCCCTCGCGCTCTGGCGCGGTGCGGCTCTGCAGGATGTCGCGAACTGGCAGCCCGGGGTCGTCGAAGCGCTCCGGCTGCACGAGATCCGCACGAGCGTGGAAGAAGAGCTGTTGGACGCGCGCCTGGCGACCGGCGAGCACCGCTCACTCATCGCGGACGCTGAGCGTCTGCTGCGCGAGGAGCCGCTGCGCGAGGAGCGTTGGGCGATCGTCGCGCTCGCGAACTACCGCGCCGATCGGCAGGCTGAAGCGCTCGCTGTGCTGCGAGCCGCGCGCGAGCGGCTCGCCAACGAGCTGGGGATCGAGCCCGGCCCCCGGCTCGTGGCCCTCGAGCTCTCGGTGCTGCGCCAGGATCCCGACCTCACCGCGCCCTCGCCCGCCCTTGCGGTCGCCTCGCTCTGCCCCTACCCCGGTCTGCGGGCCTTCGGCCCTGACGATGCCGATGTGTTCTTCGGACGCGAGGCCGACGCGGAGTCGGTGCTGGAGCGGGTGAGCCCCGGCACCGTCGTCACGATCGCGGGCGCCTCCGGCACGGGCAAGTCGTCGCTGCTCCTCGCGGGAGTCCTGCCGCGCCTCCGCGCGCGCGGCCGGCACGTCGAGGTCGTGCGACCCGCGTCTGGTGGCGCCGATGCTCTGCGCGGAGCCGATGCGCGTGCGAACGTGCTTGCGATCGACCAGGCGGAGGAGGTGCAGGGACTGACGGATGCGCAGCGGGAAGCATTCGCGGAGACCGCTCGCGCCTTTCTCGACGGCGGCGGGACGATCCTGATGACGGCGCGTTCGGACGCGCTCGACCGCCTCCGCGGGATGCCCCTCATCGGAGATGCGATCGGACGCGGCGTGTACCTGCTCGGCCCCCTCTCCGCCGTCGCGTATCGCGGAGCCATCGAAGAGCCCGCACGCCGTGCCGGGCTCACCCTCGAGCCCGGGCTCGTCGAGCTTGCCGTGCGCGACGCCGGGGACCGGGCATCCACCCTCCCCCATCTCTCCCATGCGCTCCAGGAGACCTGGGCACGGCGGGAGGGGTCGACACTGACGGTGGAGGGGTACCGCACGTCCGGCGGCATCCCCGGGGCGATCGCACAGTCCGCCGAGCGGGTCTTCCGCTCCCTGCCCCCGCAGGAGCAGGAGATCTGTCGCTCCCTTATGCAGCGGCTCCTCGACCGCAGCGCAGATGGCACCTCGACGCGTCGACGCGTCCCAGCTGACCCGCTGCTGGCAGAGGCCGGCCGTCGCCGAGTGCTCGAGCAGCTGACCCAGTCGCGTCTCGTGACACTTGATGGCGACGCCGTCGTGATCGCGCACGAGGCCGTCGCCACGGCGTGGCCGCGCCTCGACGCGTGGCTCGAGGAGGATGCGGAGGGCGCGCGCACGCTGCGGGCCGTCGAGTCCGCGGCGGCCGCGTGGCAGGCCGGAGGGCGCGATGACGACGACCTGCTGCGGGGCGCCCGGCTCCACAGTGCGCTCGACTGGCGAGACACGGCACACCCCGACCTGACCGGGATCGAGGACGATCTGCTCATCGCATCCGTCGATCGGGAACAGGGTCAGCTGCGGGATCTCTCCGCGCGCGCGACCCGGGACCGCACGCGCAACCGCGTCCTGGGAGCCGCGCTCGGCGGCGCGGGGATCCTCCTCGTGGCCGCCATCGTCGCGGGCGGCATCGCGGCCGTCCGCGGTCAGGAGGCCGCGGTCTCCGCCGAGGATGCCCGCACCGAGGCGCTCGTCGCGACCTCGCTCGCCCTGCGTACGTCGGATCGCGAGCTCGCGGCGCTGCTCGCGGCCGAGGCCTACCGTCGCTGGCCGGACGACGCGCGAGTGCGCTCGGCCCTGTTCGGTACGATGACCGCTGCGCATGGGCTTGTCGACACCCACCACCTGGATGATGCGACGTGGTCGGTCATGACCTTCATTCCTGACACGGGTACCCTCATCCGCGTCGCGGAGGTGCCAGACGCCGCGACGATCGAGATCGTGGATCCCTCGAGCGAGACCGTCATACGGAGCTTCGACGTGGATCTGCCGGCCCCCACGCTGTACGGCCGAAACCTCAGCGTCAGCCGCGACGGAACCGTGGCCGCCATCCAGACCGCACGGTTCGTCGATTCCGAGGACCTCACGACATGCTGCTGGAACCAGCTCACCTTCATCGACCTTGCGTCGGGAGAGGTTCTGCCCGGGTCGCAGCTGCTGAAGATGCGGACAAGCGACGTCATGGACCTCGGCGAGGACGGATCCGTCGTGTACCTGCAGCATCCGGTCACGGGCGATCTCGTCGCTGTCGGCACCCGCACCGGAGAGGTCCGGGCTTCGGCCGCGGGCGCCTTCGACGACTACACCGGAGTCGGCGGCAGACACGGGTCGGTCACCGTCGTCGACCGCGAGCGGGTGGCGACGAGCATGGGTGACCGCATCGACGTCTTCGACCGCGACACTCTCGGCATTCGCACCACGATCCCTCTCGGTGACGATCAGGAGGCATTTTCACTCCTCGCGGACGGCGCCGGGGGTGTGCTTGTGGGCCTCGCGGCCGAGCTCCTCCGAGTGCGGATCGATACGGGTGCCGTGGAGTGGCGCCGCCCTCTCCGAGCTTCCGAGTCGTGCTGGGGTCTGATCGTCACGCCGCGCGCGACCATCGCCTGCTCCTCTTTCGTCGCGGTCACCGAGTTCGAGCTCTCAACCGGGCTGCCGACCGGAAAGGCGATCGAAATGCAGCTCGACACCCTCCCCGACATCGGCGTCCTTGATGACGCGACGCTTCTGCTCTCTTCGGCGGGCTACAGCCTCTGGATGCGCTGGCGCATCGACGGGAGCGGCGCCGGCTCGCGAATCGTCGCGGCGGGGACTGTCGCCGCGGGCGGGCCGGATCGCGACGGCGGGTTCGTCTCCGCGCGACCTGTGGCAGGCGGACCCTCCCAACTGTGGAACCTCGATTCCGATGCCCCGGGCGGCACAGAGTCCGACAGCCTGGTGCTGCTCGGCGCGGGCATCGTCCAGCGGTGGGACGAAGGCGTGGGATATCGACTCGAGGACACCGCTACCGGAGAGGTCTTCCCCTATCGCATTCCGGGGCTACCCGAAACCTTCGACCTGATCCCGGCTGGCTTGGGGCGGTTGGCGTTCGTCGAGTTCGAGGGACGGCTCGTGGCGTTCGATCCCGCAACCGGCGAAGCCGTTGGGGAGCCGATGAGCGTGCCCGGTTGGCGCGTCGACGAGGCGCGCTCTGCGAGCACCACTCCCGACGAGAGACGAGTCGCGTTCACCTGGTGGGACGGCGAGCGCAATGCCACCGAGACGGTGGTGTTCGATGTCCTGACCGGAGAGCCCCTCGTGAGCGGCCTTTCTGGCGTCGACGAGACGCTCGTCGTCGGGCCGGACGAGCTCATCGCCGTCACTGCCCAGACGGTACAGCGCGTCGCGCTGGAGACGCTCCGGCCCCGCTCGAGTCTTGCCCGCTCCACGGGCGGCAGCCAGGCTCTGGACGTCAGCCTCGACGGACGTACCCTCCTGAACGTGGGCTGGAACAATCGGCTGACGCTCTACGATCTCACTCGCGACATCGTGCTCGGCGAGCCGGTCGATGCGAGCGGTACGGTCGTGCGCGGCGGATACCTCACCGCCGACGGCGAGACTCTGGTCACGGCGCTGACCGACGGCATCCTGCTCTGGGATCTTGTTCCCGAACATCAGGCGCTCGCCGCGTGCGACCTGGCGGGCCGTGAACTGAGCCAACAGGAGTGGTCGACCTACTTCCCGGACGAGCCTCAGGTCGCCACCTGCGGGGCGCTCGCCGGCTGACCCATGCCGAGAGCCCGGCCCCCTTGTAAGGGGCCGGGCTCCGTTGGCTTGTTCAAGCCTCACTCAGCGGATCGCCGAGAGTCTCAGACTTCGCAGGAAGCGGCCGAGTTCACAGCATCCGGCGAATAATCTGCGGAGTTCGCGCGAATCTGCGAACTCTGGGAGGTCAGCGCGCGGCTGAGCCTTCCACGTAGTCCTCGTCGGTCTGCTTCCAGGCGAAGAGGGCCCGCAGCTCCTTGCCGACCTCTTCGATCGGGTGCTGGGCGCCCTTCTCGCGGAGCGCGTAGAACTCCGGTGCACCGGCATCCTGATCCGCGATGAAACGCTCGGCGAACGCGCCGGACTGGATGTCGGCGAGCACGGCCTGCATGTTCTCCTTGACGCGGGGGTCGATGACGCGCGGGCCCGAGACGTAGTCGCCGTACTCAGCGGTGTCGGAGACCGACCAGCGCTGCTTGGCGATGCCGCCCTCCCACATCAGGTCGACGATGAGCTTGAGTTCGTGCAGCACCTCGAAGTACGCGATCTGCGGCTGGTAGCCCGCTTCGGTGAGGGTCTCGAAGCCGTACTGGACGAGCTGCGAGACGCCGCCGCACAGGACGGACTGCTCGCCGAACAGGTCGGTCTCGGTCTCTTCGGTGAAGGTCGTCTTGATGACGCCGGCGCGCGTGCCACCGATGGCCTTCGCGTACGACTTCGCGAGGTCCCAGGCCTGGCCCGAGGCATCCTGCTCCACGGCGATGATGTCCGGGATGCCGCGGCCCGCGACGAACTCGCGTCGCACCGTGTGACCCGGCGCCTTCGGGGCGATGAGGATCACGTCGACGCCCTCGGGCGCCTGGATGTAGCCGAACCGGATGTTGAACCCGTGCGCGAACGCGAGGGTCTTTCCGGGGACGAGCTTGTCCTTGATGTGATCGTTGAAGATGCCGCGCTGGTGCTGGTCCGGCGCGAGGATCATGATGAGGTCTGCCCACTCGGCGGCGTCGGCGACCGACTTCACCTCGAAGCCTTCGTCCTGGGCCTTCTCGGTCGACTTGGAGCCCTCCTTCAGGGCGATGACGACCTCGACGCCCGAGTCGCGCAGGTTCTGCGCGTGCGCGTGGCCCTGCGAGCCGTAGCCGACGATCGCGACCTTCTTGCTCTGGATGAGCGCCAGGTCGGCGTCGGCGTCGTAGAAGAGTTCAGCCATTTCGTATTTCTCCTTGATGTGGTTCTGACAGGGAGCCGGTCCCTGAGTTTGGGGAAGGTCAGCCGCGCAGGACGCGTTCGGTGATGCTCTTGCCGCCGCGGCCGATCGCGAGCAGGCCGGACTGGGCGAGCTCCTTGATGCCGAACGGCTCGAGCGCCCGCAGCAGGGCATCGACCTTGCCATGGTCACCCGTCGCCTCGATCACCAGGGCGTCGGGCGCATAGTCGACGACCGACGCACGGAAGAGGCTCACCACTTCGAGCACGCTCGAGCGGTTCCCGTTGTCGGCGCGCACCTTGACGAGCACATGCTCCCGCTGCACTGACGACGAGAGATCGAGTTCCACGATCTTGATGACGTTGATCAGCTTGTTCAGCTGCTTCGTCACCTGCTCGAGCGGCAGCTGGTCGACGTCGACGACGACCGTGATGCGGGACAGCCCCGGCACCTCGGTGACGCCCACGGCGAGGGACTCGATGTTGAACCCGCGGCGGGCGAACAGCCCCGCCACACGGGTGAGAAGTCCGGGCTTGTCCTCCACGAGGAGGCTCAGCACGTGAGTCGACATGTCCTCAGTCCTCCTGGTCGAACGTGGGCGCGTGGTCGATTGCGTACTGGACGTAGCTGTTGCTGACGCCCTGCGGCACCATCGGCCAGACCATGGCGTCGGCGCTCACAACGAAGTCGATGACGACGGGCCGGTCGTTGGTCTCGAGGGCGAGCTTGATCGCGGCATCCACGTCCTCCTCCTTCTCGACGCGGATCGCGAGGCAGCCGTAGGCCTCGGAGAGCTTGACGAAGTCCGGGATGCGGACCGTGCCGTGGCCGGTGCTGAGGCTCGTATTCGAGTAGCGCCCGTCGTAGAACAGGGTCTGCCACTGCCGCACCATGCCGAGCGACGAGTTGTTGATGATCGCGACCTTGATCGGAATGTTGTTGAGCGTGCAGGTGGCGAGCTCCTGATTGGTCATCTGGAAGCAGCCATCGCCGTCGATCGCCCACACGACGCGGTCCGGCTCGGCGACCTTTGCCCCCATGGCGGCCGGCACCGAATAGCCCATCGTGCCGGCGCCGCCGGAGTTGAGCCACGAGTTGGGACGCTCGTACTTGATGAACTGCGCCGACCACATCTGGTGCTGTCCGACGCCGGCGGCGAAGATGCCCTCGGGCCCCGTGAGCGCGCCGATCCGCTGGATCACGTACTGCGGCGACATCAGCCCATCGCTCGGCTGGGTGTAGCCGAGCGGGAACTCGTCGCGGAGGCCATCGAGGAACGACCACCACTCCCCCGTGTCCGGCTTGCGGCCTGCGGCGGCAGTCCGGTAGGCGGCCTCGAGGTCGACGAGCACGTCCTTCAGATCGCCGACGATGGGCACTTCGGCCGCACGGATCTTGCCGATCTCGGCAGGATCGATGTCGACGTGGATCACCTGGGCGTTCGGCGCGAAGAGCGCCGCCTTGCCGGTCACCCGGTCGTCGAAGCGGGCTCCGAGGGACACGAGCAGGTCGGCTTCCTGCAGGGCGAGGACCGCGGGCACCGTGCCATGCATGCCGGGCATGCCGAGGTGCTGCTGGTGGGAATCAGGGAAGGCGCCGCGGGCCATCAGCGTGGTGACGACCGGGGCACCGGTGGTCTCGGCGAGTGCGAGCAGCTCGGCGGACGCCTTCGAGCGGATGACGCCGCCGCCCACGTACAGCACGGGCTTCTTCGCGTCGGCGAGCAGCTGGGCCGCGGCCTGGATCTGCTTGCCGTGCGCCTTCGTCACCGGGCGGTAGCCGGGCAGATCGATCTTCGGCGGCCAGACGAACGGCGCCTCGGCCTGCTGTGCGTCCTTCGTGATATCGACGAGCACCGGGCCGGGGCGCCCCGTGCCGGCGATCTCGAACGCGGACGCGATGGCGGACGGGATGTCCTCGGGGCGCTTGACCAGGAACGAGTGCTTCGTGATCGGCATCGTGATGCCGACGATGTCGGCCTCCTGGAACGCGTCGGTGCCCATGAGGTTCGAGAAGACCTGACCGGTGATGCACACGATCGGCACGGAGTCCATGTAGGCGTCGGCGATCGCCGTGACGAGGTTCGTGGCTCCGGGGCCGGAGGTCGCGATCGCCACGCCGATCTTGTTCGAGGCGGACGCGTAGCCTTCGGCTGCGTGACCTGCCCCCTGTTCGTGTCGCACCAGGATGTGGCGCAGCTCGGTGCTGTCCATCAGCGGATCGTAGACGGGCAGGATGGCGCCACCCGGCAGACCGAAGACGTCGGTGACGCCGAGCAGTTCAAGGGAACGGACGACCGCCTGGGCCCCCGTGAGCACGGGCGCGGACGCGGTGCGGGCGGGAGGCCGGGGAACGGCCGAGGCTGCTTCGGCGGGCATGATGGGGATCCTCGTCTGACGAGCGAATGGGTTGTCGGGGGCCTTCTCTAGCCGGTGACTGCGCCTTCTGCGGCGGAGTGCACGAGCTTGGAGTATTTGGCCAGAACGCCACGGGTATAGCGCGGGGGAAGCGGCTCCCAGCCAGAGCGGCGGGAGACAAGCTCAGCCTCATCGACGAGTAGGTCGAGAGTGCGAGCCGCGATATCGACCCGTATCAGATCACCATCGCGCACGAAGGCGATGGGACCTGCGTCCACCGCTTCGGGTGCTATGTGGCCGATGCACAGTCCGGTTGTGCCGCCTGAGAATCGACCGTCCGTCAAGAGTAGTACATCTTTGCCGAGCCCCGCGCCCTTGATGGCGGCAGTGATCGCGAGCATCTCGCGCATGCCCGGTCCGCCCTTCGGGCCTTCGTAGCGGATGACGATCACGTCGCCCGCCTCGATCTGACCGGCCTCGAGTGCGTCCATCGCGCCGCGCTCGCGCTCGAACACCCGTGCGGGGCCTTCGAAGACGTTGGCGTCGAAGCCGGCCGACTTCACCACGGCGCCTTCGGGCGCCATCGAGCCGTGCAGCACGGTGATGCCGCCGGTGGCGTGGATGGGGTTGTCGAAGGTGTGGATGACGGTGCCGTCGATCGGGTCGGGATTCAGGTCCGCGAGGTTCTCGGCGAGGGTCTTGCCCGTGACCGTGAGCGCGTCGCCGTGCAGCAGGCCCTCGTCGAGCATCGCCTTCATGATGACCGGGATGCCGCCGTGGCGATCGACGTCGTTCATGACGTACTTGCCGAAGGGCTTCATGTCCGCGACGTGCGGCACCTTGTCGCCGATGCGGTTGAAGTCGTGGAGGTTGAGTTCGACCTCGGCCTCGTTGGCGATGGCGAGGAGGTGCAGGACGACGTTGGTCGAGCCGCCGAGCGCCATCGCGAGGGCGATCGCGTTCTCGAACGCCTCCTTGGTGAGGATGTCGCGGGTCGTGATGCCCAGGCGCAGCAGGTTGACGACGGCCTCGCCGGAGCGGTGCGCGAAGTAGTCGCGGCGGCGGTCCGCCGACGGCGGTGCGGCCGAGCCGGGCAGGCTGAGACCGAGCGCCTCGGCCACGGAGGCCATCGTGTTGGCGGTGTACATGCCGCCGCACGCACCCTCGCCCGGGGCGATCGCGCATTCGATGCGCTTGAGGTCGGCTTCGCTCATCTTGCCCGCGAGGCACGCGCCCACGGCCTCGAACGAGTCGATGATCGTGACGTCCTTCTCGGTGCCGTCGCTGAGCTTCACCCAGCCCGGTGCGATCGAGCCGGCGTACAGGAACACGCTGGACAGATCGAGGCGGGCCGAAGCCATCAGCATGCCGGGGATCGACTTGTCGCACCCCGCGAGCAGCACCGTGCCGTCCAGGCGCTCCGCCATCACGACGGTCTCGACCGAGTCGGCGATGACCTCGCGGCTCACGAGCGAGAAGTGCATGCCCTCGTGACCCATCGAGATGCCGTCCGAGACCGAGATCGTGCCGAACTGCAGCGGGTAGCCGCCGCCGGCGTGCACGCCTTCTTTCGCACCCTGGGCGAGCCGGTCGAGGCTCAGGTTGCAGGGGGTGATCTCGTTCCAGCTCGAGGCGATGCCGATCTGCGGCTTGACCCAGTCCTCGTCGCCCATGCCGACCGCGCGGAGCATTCCTCGCGAGGTCGTGGCCTCGATGCCGTCAGTGACGACCCGGCTCCGTGGCTTGATGTCGATCACGTCATTGGAGGGGCGCTCAGAGTGCTGGGGCATCCCGAAAGTCTATTCCCGCGGCGCCGTCCGCATGGCCGCAAGGCGGCCGAGCAGCGCGGCCATCGCCGGGATGTCGGGGACGATCACCGATGCCGCCGTCGGCGCCGCGCCGACGTGCACGCCGAGGTCGTCCGGCCCGAGGCTGCGGAGGGCATCCTCGTCAGTGACGTCGTCGCCGGCGAACAGCGCGACGGTCGCTCCCGTCCGCTCCTTCAGCGCGGCGACCGCGGAATCCTTGCCCTCGTGACGAAAGGCGTACTCGATGATGTTGTGACCCGATCGCCTCCGCCAGTGCGGTGCCTCGGCGGCGATGAGGGCATCGATCCTGGTGTTCGCCTCATCGGCGGTCGCGGCATCCGATCTGCGGGTGTGGACGCCGAAGCCGAACGTCTTGGGCTCGATCCACACCCCCTCGAGGTCGCTCGTCGCGGTCTCGGCGTGGGTGCGCAGCAGGTCGCGCAGCGCGCTCTCGTCTGCGGCGTCCGCAGGCTCGATCAGGCCCTCGCCGGGCACCCAGAACTCCGCACCGTGGGACCCTGCCAGCAGCAGGTGGGAGTCGTCGTCATGTTCGGCGATGAGCCGCAGGTCGCTCATGCAGCGTCCCGAGACGAGCGCGACGACGGTGTGCGGTGCGGCCAGCAGGGCGTCGAGGGCCTCGCGCGCGGCGGGGATCATCCGCGCGTCCATCGGCTCGTCCGCGAACGGCGCCAGTGTCCCGTCGAAGTCGACGGCGACCAGGAGCGGATCGGATGCCGCGACACGGCGCAGCGCGGCATCGAGATCGGTCGGGCTGGTGGTCATGACTCTCCTCCGGCGTGCCTGGGTGTCGCGAGGGCGGACAGGAACGAGCGCGACCAGGCGTCGACGTCGTTCTCGACGACCTTGCGGCGCATCGCCCTCATGCGCCGGCCCTGCTCGCCGGGGGGCATGGTGACGGCGCGCATGATCGCGTCCTTGAGCCCCTCGATGTCGTGCGGGTTGATGCGCAGCGAGCTGCCCAGTTCGTCGGCAGCGCCGGCGAACTCGCTGAGCAGCAGCACTCCGCGGTTGTCGTTGCGGCTCGCGACGTACTCCTTGGCGACGAGGTTCATGCCGTCCCGGAGCGCGGTGACGAGCATGACGTCCGCGGCGAGGAAGAGGGCGACCATCTCCTCGCGCGGGTAGGCCTGATGCAGATAGCGGATGGCGGTGTGGCCCATCGTGTCGAAGTCGCCGTTGATCCGCGAGACCATCAGCTCGATCTCGTCGCGCAGCTGCACATACGCCTCGACGCGTTCGCGGCTGGGACTCGCGACCTGCACGAGCGTCACATCCTCGACGTTCAAGTGTCCGTCGGCGATCAGCTCGCCGTACGCCTTGAGTCGGTGCTGTATGCCCTTGGTGTAATCGAGCCGGTCGACCCCGAGGAGGATCCGCTTCGGATTGCCGAGGCTCTCCCGGATCTCCGCGGCGCGGGCCCGGATATCGGGGCGGGCGGCGAGCTCGGAGTACGACGCCGTGTCGATCGAGATGGGGAACGCCTTCGCGAGCGCGAGGCGCACTGACCCGTCTCCCTGGGGGACGCGGATGCCGGAGGCCTTTGTCTCGTAGCGCAATTGGCGCCGCACGGCTCGGGCGAAGTTGCTCGCGTCTGCGACCCGCTGGAAGCCGATCACGTCGGCGCCGAGCAGTCCCTCGAGCACCTGCCGGCGCCACGGCAGCTGCGAGAAGAGTCCGTATGCCGGGAACGGGATGTGGTGGAAGTAGCCGATGGTCAGGTCGGGACGTGCTTCGCGAAGCATGCGCGGGACGAGCTGCAGCTGGTAGTCCTGCACCCAGACGGTCGCGCCCTCGGCGGCGACCGCAGCGGCGGCGTTCGCGAATCGTCGGTTGACGCGGACGTATGCGTCCCACCAGACCCGGCGGTAGCGGGGGGCCGCGATCACATCGTGGTACAGCGGCCAGATCGTGTCGTTCGAGAAGCCCTCGTAGTAGAGCTCGACCTCTTCCGAGCTCAGCGACACGGGTACGAGCGTGGTGCCTTCGAACTCGAATGGCTCGAACTCCGTGTCGGGCACGCCGGGCCACCCGACCCAGGCGCCATCTGCACGCCGCATCACCGGTTCGAGCGCAGTGACCAGTCCGCCGGGCGAGCGGCGCCACGCATCCGGGCCCTCTCCGTCAGCGACATGGTCGACGGGCAGCCGGTTCGCGACGACGACGAGATCAGCCAGGGTCACGTATCAGCTCCAGTTCCGTGCGCAGGCCCCCAGGCTAACAGCGGGTGTCCGTCAGTGCGGTGGCGCGGGTCCCGCGGTAGCGTGGGTCGCATGGGCAGGTATCTCTTCGGAACGGGCATCCTCGGCGTCATCACTGGTGCCCTCCCGCTCCTGCGGGCGTTGCGCGGCGACGCGCCGTTCACCTGGCGGGTGGCGCTCGCCTGGGTGGGCTGGGCCATCACAGCCGCGCTCGCGATCGGCGCCGTCGTCGACCTCCGCAACGCCGAGACGGGGCAGAAGGTGTCCCACGACTCGCCGTACGCGGGTCAGGAGCTCAAGCTCGTCGCGAAGCGGCAGAAGCGCATCTCGCGGCGCTGATCCGGACGCTCGACACCCGGCGGGTGTCAGATTGTTACGGGCGTGTTTCGCAACCCGGGTCGCTCGTCCTTAGGGTCGACGGGGCACCGCGATGAGGCGACGCGGGTGCGTGTCACCCGCCATGGCGGTCGTAAGTCCGCCGTCGCGGTGCTGAAACGATGCACCGAGACGCACCTGGAGACGCAATGCCCCGTAAGAGACTTCTGACCGCTGCCGCCCTCGCCCTGCCGCTGGCACTCGTCATGGCCGGCTGCGCCGGCTCCGGCGACGCCGCCTCCTCGGGTGACGAGACCGGCCCCGTGCGTATCGGCGTCGTGAACTCGGGCGACCCCTATTGGGAGACCTTCACCGAGGCGGCCGCCGCCGAGGACATCGAGGTCGAGCTCGTGAACTTCACCGAGTACACGCAGCCCAACCCAGCGCTGTCGGCGGACGAGCTCGACCTCAACCAGTTCCAGCACGTCATCTACCTCGCGACCTACAACGTGGCCAGCGACGACGACCTGCAGCCGCTCGGCTCGACCGCGATCTACCCGCTCGGCCTGTACTCGACCCAGTTCGACTCGGTGGAGGACATCCCCGAGGGTTCGACCGTCGCGGTGCCCAACGACGAGAGCAACCAGGCCCGCGGCCTGCTCGTGCTGCAGTCGGCGGGGCTCATCGAGCTCGAGGACGGCGGCTCGATCTTCTCGACCGTCGCCGACATCGACGAGGCGAAGTCGAAGGTCAAGGTCGAGGCGCTGGATGCCGCGTTCACGGCGACCTCGCTGCCCGATGTGGCCGCGGCGATCGTCAACAACGACTTCCTCGAGGACGCCGGCCTCACGGCTGACGACGCGATCGCCCAGGACGACCCGTCCGACCCGAACGCGGTGCCGTACATCAACATCTTCGCCGTCAAGGCCGAGGATGCCGACAACCCGACGTACCTGAAGCTCGTCGAGATCTTCCAGAACTCGCAGGAGATCCTGGATGGCGTTGTCGAGGCATCCGGCGGCACCGCCGTCATCGTGAAGACCCCGGTCGCCGACCTGGTGAAGTCCCTCACCGACGTGGAAGACGACATCCGCGCCAAGAAGTAGTCCGCTGCGTGTGCGGCCCGTTCTCGCGAACGGGCCGCACACGCATGTTCTCGTTCAAGGAGCCGCCCATGACGCTCATCCGACTCACCGATGTCTCGAAGGCATACCCCGCGACGTCGAAGGATGCCGAGCCGGTGGTCGCGGTCGACAACGTCACGCTGGCGATCGAGGCGGGCCAGATCTGCGGAATCATCGGCTACTCCGGCGCAGGCAAGAGCACGGTGCTGCGCCTCGTGAACGCGCTCGAAACGCCCAGTTCCGGCTCTGTCGAGATCGATGGCCGCGACATCACGAAGCTCCGCGAGCGGGAACTCCGCGAACTGCGCAGCGACATCGGCATGATCTTCCAGCAGTTCAACCTCTTCGAATCGCGCACGGTCGCCGGCAACGTCGCGTACCCGCTCGAAGTCGCCGGACGTCCGCGCGCCGAGATCAAGACGCGGGTCGCAGAGCTGCTCGACTTCGTCGGCCTCGGCGGCAAGGCCAAGAGCTATCCCGAGCAGCTGTCGGGCGGACAGAAGCAGCGCGTCGGCATCGCCCGGGCTCTGGCCACCAGCCCGCGGATCCTCCTCGCCGACGAGGCCACCAGCGCGCTGGACCCAGACACCACGCAGGAGGTCCTCGAACTGCTGCGGCGGGTCAACCGGGAGCTGGGCATCACAATCCTCGTCATCACGCACGAGATGGATGTGATCCGGACCCTCGCGGACCGCGTCGTGGTGATGGAGAACGGCCGCATCATCGAGAGCGGTGGGGTGTTCGACGTGCTCTCGGCGCCGCGCAGCGCCGCGACGAAGCGGTTCGTGGCGAGCATCATCGACGACGTGCCGGTCGGCGACCAGCTGCAGACCCTCAGGGCGCGGCATCCGGGTCGCATCGTCACCTTCACGATCCGCGAAGGCGACGTCACGCAGGCCGACGTGTTCGAGGCGCTGGCCGCCGAGGGAGTGCGGTTCCAGCTGATCCACGGTGGGATCAACGACATCCGCGGCCGCGTGTTCGGTCACCTCACTCTGTCCCTCGACGGAGAGGCGGACGCCGTGCAGCGCGCCATCGAACGGGCCTCGGCCTTCGCCCCGCTGATCGAGGAGGACCCCCGTGGATAGGCTCATCGACCTGCTGCCGGAACTGTGGGCGGCAACCTTCGAGACGCTCTACGTCGTCTCGCTCGCCCTCGTGTTCGGCGGCACCGCCGGACTCCTGCTCGGCATCGCCCTCTACGCCACGCGGGCCAGCAGTCTCTTCCCGCAGCCCGTGGTGTTCGGAGTGCTGAACGTCGTCGTCAACTTCTTCCGGCCGATCCCCTTCGTGATCCTCCTGGCCGCGGTCCAGCCGCTCGCCCGCAGCCTCGGCATCCCGGGTATCGGGCCGGAGTTCGGCATCTTCGCGATCACGCTCGCGTCGATGTTCGCGATCAGCCGCATCGTCGAGCAGAACCTGCTCACGGTGCGCCCCGGCATCATCGAAGCGGCGCGCGCCGCGGGAGCGAGCCGGTCGCGGATCCTCCTCCGGCTCGTCCCCCGCGAAGCGCTCGGCCCGCTCATCCTCGGGTACACGTTCATCGTGGTGGCGCTCGTAGACATGACGGCGATCGCGGGCGCGGTCGCCGCGGGCGGCCTCGGTGAATTCGCGATCGTGTACGGGTTCAAGCAGTTCAACCCCGCCGTGACGTGGTCGGCCGTGCTGATCATCATCGTGATCGTGCAGGGCGTACAACTCCTTGGAAACACGCTCGCACGCAAGGTGCTCCGCCGCTGAGACGAGCCGGCTCAGCCCAGCGCGATCCGTCTCAGCGCGTGAGGATCAGCGCTTCGCCCTGACCGCCACCGCCGCACAGGGCGACAGCGGCCGTGCCACTGCCGCGCCGGACGAGCTCGTGCACGGCGTGCACGACGAGCCGATTCCCGGAGGCGCCGATCGGGTGGCCGATCGCGATGCCGCCGCCGTGGATGTTGACGATGTCATCGCCGAGGCCGAGTTCGCGCTGCGAGCGGGCGACGACCGCACCGAACGCCTCGTTGATCTCGACCAGGTCGAGGTCGGCGGTGGTGATGCCCTGCTTCTGACACGCACGTTCGATCGCGCGCGCCGGCTGAGCCTGCAGCGAGTTGTCGGGGCCGGCCGTCTGGCCGCTCGCGCCGACCACCGCGAGCACATCCCAGCCGTTCTCGGCGGCGTGGGCGCGCGTGGTCAGCACGACCGCGGATGCCCCGTCGGAGATCTGCGACGAGTTGCCGGCGGTGATCGTGCCGCCTTCCGCGAATGCTGGACGCAGCCCGCCGAGACTGTCGACGGTGGTGTCCGGTCGGATGCCCTCGTCGTGGTTGACGACGACCGGCGCGCCCTTGCGCTGCGGAATCTCCACCGGCACGATCTCAGCGTCGAAGACGCCCTCATCCCAGGCCTTGGCGGCGCGCTGGTGCGAGCGCGCGGCGACACCGTCCTGGTCTTCGCGGGTCAGTTCGAACCGGGCGTTGTGGCGTTCCGTGGAGGCGCCCATGCTCTCGCGGTCGTAGGCGTCGGTGAGTCCGTCGTACGCCATGTGGTCGAGCACCTCGACGGATCCGTACGTCCAGCCGTCCCTGGAGCCCACGAGCAGGTGCGGGGCGCGGGTCATCGACTCCATGCCCGCCGCGACCACGACACGGGCATCGCCCGCGTCGATCATGCGGGCCGCGTCGATGATCGCGGTGAGCCCGGACAGGCACACCTTGTTGACCGACGAAGCCGGGACGTCCCAGCCGATTCCGGCTCCGATCGAGGCCTGCCTGGCGGGGTTCTGACCCGCACCCGCGGGCAGAACCTGTCCGACGATCACGGCATCCACCGCTCCCGCCGGAATACCGCCCCGCTCGAGCGCTCCGCGGATCGCGGCGCTGCCGAGCTGCACCGAGGTGAGCGGTGCGAGCTGCCCCTTGAGTCGCCCCTGCGGAGTGCGCGCAGCGGCGACGATGACGACGTCGTCGTGGTTCATGCTTCCACCTTAAGTTCGACGGAGCGGAGGTGCTCCGACAGGATGAGCTCCGGTTCGGTCGCGGCGACGACCTGGTCGACCGTGACCCCCGGTGCGGTCTCGACGAGGACGAGCCCGTCGGGCGTGACATCGATGACCGCGAGGTCGGTGATGATCCGGTCGACCACGCCCTTGCCGGTGAGTGGGAGCGAGCACTCCTGGACGATCTTCGCGGTGCCGTCCCTGGCGACGTGCTCCATGAGCACGATGACCTTGCCCGCCCCGTGCACGAGGTCCATGGCGCCGCCCGGTCCCTTGACCATCTTTCCCGGGATCATCCAGTTCGCGATGTCGCCGGCGGCCGACACCTGCATCGCCCCGAGGATCGCGGCGTCGATCTTTCCGCCGCGGATCATGCCGAAGCTCGTGGACGAATCGAAGAACGCGGCGCCGGGGAGCACGGTCACCGTCTCCTTGCCCGCGTTGATCAGGTCGGGGTCGACGTTCTCCTCGGCGGGGTAAGGCCCGACGCCGAGAATGCCGTTCTCGGACTGCAGGATCACCGTGATGCCCGGCGGCAGATTGCTGGGGACGAGCGTCGGGATGCCGATGCCGAGGTTGACGTACGAGCCGTCGGCGAGCTCGGCCGCCGCGCGGGCGGCCATCTCGTGGCGGGTGAGGGCCATGTCAGTTCTCTCCTTCTGGTCCCTGAGCCTGTCGAAGGGCGATCGTGCGACGCTCGATGCGCTTTTCGATGTCGGTGCCGACCTCGATGATCCGGTGCACGTAGATGCCCGGCAGGTGGATCGCGTCCGGGTCGAGATCCCCCGGCTCGACGAGCTCCTCCACCTGCGCGATGCAGATCCGTCCGGCCATCGCCGCGAGCGGGTTGAAGTTGCGCGCGGACTTATTGAAGACGAGGTTGCCGTACCGGTCGCCCTTGGCGGCGTGCACGAGCGAGAAGTCGGTCTGGATCGCCTCCTCGAGCACGAATTCCTTCGGTCCGTTCGGCCCGTCGAACGTGCGCACCTCCTTGACCGGCGAGGCAACGGCGACGCCGCCGTTGCCGTCGTAGACGCGCGGAAGGCCGCCTTCGGCCACCTGGGTGCCCACGCCGGTCTGCGTGAAGAAGGCGGCGATGCCGGAGCCGCCCGCCCGAAGCTTCTCGGCGAGGGTCCCCTGCGGCGTCAGCTCGAGTTCGAGCTCGCCGGAGAGGAACTGCCGTTCGAACTCCTTGTTCTCGCCGACGTACGAGGAGGTCATCTTGCGGATCCGCTTCGCGTTCAAGAGGACCCCGAGGCCCCAGTCGTCGACCCCGCAGTTGTTGCTGACGATGCTGAGGTCGCTCGTCCCCTGCGCGAGCAGCGCCTCGATCAGGGCGATGGGGTTGCCGGAGAGGCCGAACCCGCCGACGGCGAGCGACGCTCCGTCGCCGATGTCGGCGACCGCCTCGCCAGCCGATGCGTAGGTCTTGTCGATCACGTGCACTCCTTTGTTCACGCTGGTCGCGCGTTCTCCCTCAGCCTGCGCTCCCCCGGTCTGCGATGTCACGCCACCGCTTGCGATGTGGAGCGGACTCGTCGTACTGTCCATATCGTGGACACCTCGCAGCGTACGATCCCCGGCACGCAGTCCGTCGCCCGGGCAGCGAGCCTGCTCCGCCTGGTCACGGCGGCCGGCGATGACGGCCTCGCGGTGGCCGAACTCGCCCGCCGTGCCGATCTCACCAGGCCCACCGCGCATCGCCTCCTCAGCGCCCTCCGTCACGAGGGGCTCGTCGATCAGGACGAGCGGACGGGACGATGGATGCCGGGGCCCGAGCTGTACCTGATGGGCACGGTCGCGGCATCCCGCTACGACATCACCTCGATCGCCCGCGACATCGTCCGCTCGCTCGCCGTGCGCACCGAGGAGAGCGCGTTCCTGTCGGTGCGGCGCGGAGACGAGACCGTCTGTCTGCTGCGGGAAGAGGGCAGCTTCCCGATCCGGTCGTTCGTCCTGTCCGAAGGGGTGCGCTTTCCGCTCGGTGTGGCGTCGGCGGGGCTCGCCATCCTCGCGTTCCTGCCACCCCACGATGTGGACACCTATTTCGAGCGTCACCCGGAGCTCCCGCAGCGCTGGGGCGCAGCCCACGGCGAGCCGCGGCTGCGCGCACGCCTCAAGGAGACGCAGGCGCGCGGTTACGCCGTGAACCCGGGACTGATCGTCGAGGGCAGCTACGGCATCGGGGCGGCGGCGTTCACACGTGAAGGCCACCCGCAGTGGGCGCTCAGCCTGACCGGGGTGCAGTTCCGGTTCGGGCCGGATCGCCTGCCCGAGCTCGGGCGCACGCTCCTCGCCCACGCACACCAGCTCACCACCCGGATCGCCGCCTCCGGGCGCTGATCGGCAGGCTCACCGCGCGGTCCAGCCGCCGTCCATCGCATAGGACGCGCCGGTGACCATCCCGGCGGCATCTGAAACCAGCCAGCCCGCGAGCGAGGCGACCTCTTCAGGCACGACGAGCCGCTTGATCGCGGTCTCCGTCAGCATGATCTTCTCGACGACCTCGCTTTCGGGAATGCCGTGCACCCTTGCCTGATCCGCGATCTGCTGCTCGACAAGCGGGGTGCGCACATACGACGGGCTGATGCAGTTGCTCGTGACCCCGTGCGGTGCACCTTCGAGGGCCGTCACCTTCGAAAGCCCTTCGAGACCGTGCTTCGCGGTCACATACGCGGACTTGAACGCGCTCGCGCGCAGGCCGTGCACGCTCGATATGTTGACGATGCGTCCCCAGCCTTTCGCGTACATCGCAGGCAGCACCGCGCGGATCAGCAGGAACGGCGACTCGACCATGAGTCGCTGGATGAGCCGGAACGCGTCGGGGTCGAAATCGACGATCGGGCTCACCCGCTGGATGCCCGCGTTGTTCACGAGGATGTCGACGTCGAGCGACAGGTCGTCCAGTGCCGCGGTGTCGGCCAGGTCGATCACCCACGATTCACCGGAGACAGCGGATGCCGCCTCCGCCGCGGCATCCGCGTTCAGGTCGGCGATCACGACGTGAGCGCCCCGCCGCGCGAACTCGTGGGCGCACGCGAGCCCGATGCCACTCGCGGCACCCGTGACGAGGGCTCGCTTGCCCGTGAGGTCGTGGACGTGTTCGGCCATGGTCGGCTCCCCCATTCGTGCCTGCTCCCACGATGGCACCTCCGGCTTGTCGACCGCCAGGACGACCTGCGCAGTACGCTCAGCGCCATGAGCAATGCCGCCACGCCGCCGCTTAAAGACTTTTCACATGGTCTGCCAGGATTGCGTCATGCACCGCGCAGCCAAGTCCGCCCCCCTACTCGCCGCGCTGGCCCTAGCCGTGACCGCGCTTGCCGGGTGCACCGCCACGGCACCAGCAGCGGCTGACCCACCCCCGACGGCGACCTCGACACCGCCCGTCAGCGCCGCACCGGAACCTGCATCAGCAGAGGCGCCAGCAGCGGCGGACGAGGTGACATGTGCAGCCTTCGGTGACGTCGTGGTCATCTTGGGCAACGTGGATGTCGCGTTCCATGAGGACCGCATGGGCCAGCAGGAGAGGAGCGGGTGGTATGCCCTCGCGTCGCGCGTTCTCGGCAACATCCCATCCGCTGACGAAGGACCCGTGGCCGAAGCGCTTGCGGCCCTCAAAGAGGAGGTGCCCGCAGTTCAGGACGTTGGTCCGACCAATTTCGGCACACCTGGCGGACCCGTGTTCGGTGCCGACCTGTACAAAGCATGCGAAGCCGCAGGGTTCGAGGTCATCCTTCTCGGCTTCACCGGAGGCTGATCCAGCGGCTAGCTGTCAGCCCTGGAGCTACCCCAGCACGTCCACATAGACCCGGGACGGCTGGCAGAACCACCACGCGGCGCGCGGCTGTGTGGGACTGCCATTCAGATCCAGCGGTCAGTCGCACTGTTGGCTTCTCCTCCGCCACGGGCCCGCGTAGTAGATGATCGCGAGAACGAAAGAGGCGGTCAGCATCGCAACCACCATGGAACCGTTGCGATCGCGATTGTCGGTTGAAATTGTGGTTGCTCGCCCTTTGGACGCAGAAAAGCCCGGCAGAGATTCATCATCTGACCGGGCATTTTCTTATTGGTGCACCCCCTGGGACTTGAACCCAGAACCCACTGATTAAGAGTCAGTTGCTCTGCCGATTGAGCTAGAGGTGCTCGGTTTCACCGTGAGGCGAACCGAGGGATTACGTTACCAGAACGACCCGCCCGCTCGGAAATCGAGCCGCCGGACGCCCGGTATCCTTGACCTGTGTCCCCCTCCCCTTCATCATCGTTCGGCGCGCCGTTCGATGGTGATCTGCGCCCCGAACTTGCGCTGGCGCTGAGGTTGGCGGATGCCGCGGACGAGGCATCCATGCAGCGTTTCGACGCCGTCGACCTCGATGTGCAGCTGAAGGCGGATGCCAGCCACGTCACGGAGGCCGACCTCGCCACCGAGCGCGCGATCCGCGCGATCCTCGAAGCCGAACGGCCTGATGACGGGATCTTCGGCGAGGAGTACGGCGTCACCGGCGACACGGCCCGCCAGTGGATCATCGACCCGATCGACGGCACGGCGAACTACCTCAAGGGCATCCCGATGTGGACGACGCTCATCGCCCTCGCGATCGACGGCGTGCCGCGCGTGGGCGTCGCCAGCCAGCCGGCCATCGGCCGACGCTGGTGGGGCGCGACGGGCCTCGGCGCATGGACGAACACTCCGGATGCCGCGCCCCAGCGCATCGCGGTCTCACAAGTCTCGACCCTCGCTGATGCGAGCGTCAGCTTCCAGAGCATCGCGCAGTGGGATGAGGCCGGCCACACCGACGCACTGCTGCGCCTGAGCCGGTCGGTCTGGCGCGATCGCGGCTACGGCGACGCCTGGCCGTACATGCTCCTCGCCGAGGGACGACTCGAATTCGTCGCGGAGTTCGGCGTCAAAGAGTACGACATCGCGGCGATGGTTCCGATCATCACCGAGGCCGGTGGCCGCTTCACGTCGTTCGACGGTGTGGACTCGATCGGCGACCGCTCTTCACTGGCCACCAACGGGCGTCTGCACGACGCCTTCCTGAACCTCCTGCATCCCCCCGCCCCCACGGAGTAGACCCGCATGATCCGCCCCCTTCACCGTTTCACCGCGGTCCTCGCCCTCGCAGCCTCGCTGGCCGCCGTCAGCGGCTGCGCCGCGGCCGCGCCGGAGGCGGCACCGACCGCGACCACTGCGCCCAGCGCCGTTGCGCCCTCTGCGACGCCCGAGCCCGGGGCCACGCCGGACACCGCAGCGGCAGCGTCCGAGGATCCCACCTGCGAGACGATCATCTCTCCGGCGATCGTCTCCGACTTCGAGGCGCTGGGCTGGACCAACTTCGAGGATGCGTTCACGGTCGGCACCGTGACCGTCGCCGTCCCCGAGGGCGTGCAGTGCACGTGGGGCGACTTGTCCGCCTCCGCTGAGCAGGTCCAGCAGTTCGGCTGGGCGCCGATCACCGCGGCCCAGGCGGCAACCGCCGAGCAGGATCTCCTCGCCGAGGGCTGGCGAACGGAGGACTCCCGCGAGGGCGTCTACGTCACCGAGAGCGCCGATACCGCCGTCACCACGGATGATGAGGGGTACGGCCGCACCTACCTCTTCGGTGACGGCTGGGTGAAGTACGCCGACACGAAGCAGAGCCTGCTGCTCGTGCAGTTCCCCCAGAACTGACTCGACCGAACCTCAGTCCGTCGCCACGGAGAAGTTGTCCGCGAACATTCCGGCAGGGTCGACCTCCGCCTTGATCGCGCGCAGCCGCTCGAGCGTCTGAGGCGGGAACGCCTCCCCGATCCGCTCGGCCCGCAGCGAGCTGTCGAAGCTCAGGTACGACCCCTGTGCGTTCGCCGCTACTCCGCGCCAGGAGCCGTCCAATCGCGCGGCATTCACCCCGATCGCGACGATCGAGAAGTTCGCCGCACGATGGGCGTACGCGGTCGCCTCGACCGCGACATCGGCGACCGCCCCGCCGATCGACCGCACCTGGAAGAAGTAGGAGTCGCCGGCGTCCAGCATCCGCTCCGCCGCCGCGGCGATCTCGGGCGTGAGGTGCGCAACCAGCGCAGAGCGCGAGTGCGGCTCACCGGTGCCGCTGTGCGGACCGAGGTCGGCGTTCGCGAGCACGCGAGGATAGGTCGTGATCTGCACCGACTGCTGCGCGAGGGGGGCGAGTTCGGCGAACGGCTGGAGCCGATCGACGATCGTGTCAGGATCGTCGGAGTCCACCATCGCCGAGATCTGCGCGACCCGGGGGCCGTTGCCTCGGCGTCCGCCCATCGTGAGGAACGCGGTGAGGTCGCGCGGTGCGGCCTCGACGATGCCGCCGAACCCCTCCAGGAACGCGGCAGTGTCGTCGACCTGGAAGACGAGCTGCGCCCAGCCGAGATCGCCGACCTCCGCGGCTTCGAACTCGAACGCGGTCACGATCCCGATGTTCGACCCCGCGCCGCGCACGGTCCAGAACAGGTCGGGGCGGGTCTCGGCATCCGTCCGCACGATCGTGCCGTCGGCCAGTACCAGCTCCGCCGCGCGCAGGTGGTCGATGGTGAGGCCGTGCTCCCGAGCGAGGAAGCCGATGCCGCCGGCGGTGGCGAGTCCGCCGACGCCGACGCCACCCGAGTCACCCGAGGAGATCGCCCAGCCGTGCTCCCCGAGCGCCGCCGCGACTTCCGCCCAGCGCGCGCCGGGTCCGATCCGCACCAGCCGGCGCTCCTCGTCGAGCACCTCGATCGCATTGAGGTTCTGCAGGTCGATGACGATTCCACCGTCGTTCGTGCTGCGGCCGCTGATCCCGTGGCCGCCGCTGCGCACTGAGAGCGCGGCATCCGGATGCCGGCGAGCGAACGCGATCGCGTCGGCCACGTGCGCGGCGGAGTCGGGCTGCAGCACGATGCCAGGTGCTCCTCCGCGCATGTAGGTCGCACGCACGTTCTCGTACGCGAAGTCGCCCGGTTCGATGGCGCGCAGGCCTGCGGGCACGTCGTCGTAGGCGATGCCGGAGCGGCGCGCGGCGATGGCCACGCTGGAGCGGCCGGATGCCGCGACCGTGCCGCGACGCGCGCGCTCGGCCCGCACCAGCTCACGGACGGCGGGCGCCACCTCCTGGCCGAACGCCTGCAGGGCGCGGGGATCGTCCGCCGCGAGGATGAACGTGCCGATGCCATCCTCGATCGCCATCACCGCGAGGCGGTCCGCCCAGGAGCCGCCCTCGATCGCGCCGACGTTCAGCAGTCGGCGGATTTCCCGGGGATCACGACCGACCGAGGTCGCAGCCTCGTCGATCGATGTGTTGCCCCGATCGAGATCGCCGGGCTTCAGATAGCCGAGCGAGGGCAGCCATCCGTCGCCCTTGCGGCCGGTCAGTGACAGCATGCGCGGCTTGTACGCGCCGATCCAGATCGGGATGTCGTGCGCTGGGCGCGGGCCGCGCTTCGCGCCGTGCACCCGGTGGTATTTCCCGTCGGTGAATGCGCCGCGGCGCTCGCTCGTGTCCCAGAGCTCCCGGATCACGTCGATCGCGTCCTCGAGCGCGGTCACCGCCTGTCCTGCGGTCAGCCGCCCACCTCCCATGGCTTCGATCGCGTCCCAGAAGCCGCCGGAGCCGAGCGCCAGGTCGAAGCGGCCACCCGAGAGCAGGTCAAGGCTCGCCGCCGAGCGGGCGACGACGGCGGGCGGGCGGAGGGGCACATTGAGCACGTTGGGAGCGATGCGGATGCTGTCGGTCCGCGCCGCGACGAAGGTCATGAGCGTCCACGTGTCGAGGAACGCCGGCTGGTACGGGTGGTCTTGGAAGGTGACCAGGTCGAGACCGGATGCCTCGGCGATCTGTGCGAGCCGGACCGGGGTCTCCGGGTTCGCGGCGGTCGGGGTGATGAAGGCGCCGAATTCGAGCGCGTGTCCGTAATCCACCGTGTCACCAACGGTCGGGTGACGGGTGGCATTCCGGCGCGGAGCTCATCAGACGGGAACGGCGTCTCCCATGTAGACGGCCTTCGGGCTGACTCGACCGCGGATGAAGCCGACCAGTGCGAGCCCTGTGATGATCACGGCGAAGTTGCCGAGAGCCGCGATCTTGCTGATGGGACCGCCCGGGTAGGCGGTCAGCAGGAAGATGCTCGGGTCGGTCGTGGCGTGCAGCAGGATCGGCCAGATGATGTTCCCCGTCACCCGCAGCGCGAGATACATGCAGATGCCGAACGCGAAGGTGTAGGCCACCTGGATGGCGGTGGCGAAGATCGGCTGGCCGCCGAAGGCGTTCCCGATGTGCAGGCCGGCGAAGATCGCAGCCGAGGTCACCGCGACGACGATCTCGGAATGGCCGGCCCGGCGCATGAGGTTCACGACGAAACCGCGGGTGAGCAGCTCCTCGGCGAATCCGATGCAGAGCCCGGCGAACAGCCACGCCAAGACCGTCGGTGCCCCTGCGGCGGCGTAGTCGAGCGTGGCGAAGCGGAACAGGTTGGTGAGCAGCACCACAGCGACCGCTATCCACATCCAGCCGCGTCCGCCGATCGGCTGCGGGCCGAAGAGCTCGCGCAGCCACCCGATGGACCATGCGAAGAGCACGAGCAGGACTCCGCCCAGGAGGATCGGCAGTGCGGTGCCGAGGATGATGCCGAGCGGGCTGTCGGAGGGGCCGGCCAGGTCTCCGACCGCGTAGAAGACTCCGACCGCCACCAACTGGTAGAGGCCGTAGTAGACCACGGCGAGCATGAGGGCCTTCCAGAAGCCGCCGCGATCCCAGAACCGCTTCCAGGGGGACGAGTCGTGGTTCTCAGGCAAGGGTCAACCTCCGGTCGTTGGGCGGATGCTCGATATGGCCGCTCTCAGGCTATCGGCCCTGCGGAAGGGTCAGTCGAAGGTAACGCGGATGAGCGGGCTGCCACTGACCCAGAGGTCGGGATGTGCCACGCGCTGATGCGATCCGCGTCTGGCGTAGAGGTCGTCGATCCCCGTGGTGATCGCTGCGAACAGTCTCGCCCGCTCGCCCGGATCGGTCACCGGCGCTGCGAACGCCTGCAGGTCGGCCTGGACCCCGTCCTTGAGGTGGAAGGTGAAGTGCGGATGGGCGAGAAGGTTGGCGTACCAGGCGCGCGGGCCCGGAAGGCCGGTCAGGTAGACGACACCGTCGACGTTGTGAAACCAGATCTCGATGCGCCGCGGCTCGCCAGAGCGTGCGCCGATCGTGGTGATGTCCACCGTGTGATCGTTCATCGTCGATTCGGGGCCCAGCGCCAGGGCGTTTGCGATCGCGGCATCCATCGTGGGTCAGTCTAGGTGCGGCGTCGGGCACCCGGCCGACTCGCGTCAGCTGAAGACGGGCGTCTGGAACCGGCGCTCGTAGCGGCGGATGCACTGCGTGTCGCGCGCGAATTGGAACGCCTGGACGCATTCGGGGTCGGTGCGCGATGCGATCCGGTAGGCCTCGTACTCGGCCATCGACGGGAAGGTGAACAGTGCGAAGGCCTCGTCGCTGTCGCCCTCGCTCGGCATGAAGTATCCGTGGTGCGTGCCGCCGAGCTTGTTCACGAGGCGGATCCACTCTCGCCCGTACTGCGTGAACTCGTGCAGCTTGTCGGGGTCGATCTCGTAGCGCAGATGGACGGTGATCACGGGGTTCTCGATTCCTTGTTGCGCCGGACGATCTCGCCGATCCAGATCGGGGCGAACGGTGAGGTGCAGTTCGGTGGCGTCGGGTAGTCCTTGAGCACCTCGAGGCGCTCACCGATGTCGAGTGCGCGCGCTCGCAACTCCGGATGGTGGATCCCGATCATCGCGAGGGTGGTGTTCATCTCCCACTGCAGGCGATCGGGGGCGGACTTCATCTGGGCTTCGATCGTGTCGAGCAGCGCGGGCAGGTCGAGGAGCTCCGGGCGCTTCGCGACATCGTCGGCGGTGAGGTTCCAGCCGGCACTCGCGACGACCGGATCTGAGTCCTCGAGCCACGCGACCCGAAGCTCCTCCTGATGGGGGCCCTTCTTGACGATGTAATTCACGAGCCAGTCGTGCACCTTCACAGCCCGCGCTTCGCGCAGCATCGCATCGAGCTCCGCCGCGCTGTACAGCTTCGGCCGGCTGATCAGGATCGCCACGAGCCGTGCCGCCGTGTCGTCGGTCGCCCAGAGCTGCGCTGCCAGGTCCTGATCGATCTTCAGCGCCTTCGCGACGCCGCGGAGCTTGCTGAGGTTGACGCCGTGGTCGTCGCCATGGCGCGCGTTGACTTCGCGCGCGCGCGGGTCTTCGAGCGCAGCGAGTTCGGCGAGAACGTCGCCGACCCGCGTGTCGACCTGTGTGTCGGTCATCTCGACCTCCGTTCGTTCGGAAATCAGCCTAGGCGCAGCCATGGATCGGCGATCCATGGGTAAGCGCGCCCTGAACGCGGATGAGTCGACCGCACAGTATGGAGGCAGCCCTCACCGAACTCATGGAGCTGCACATCATGCCGAAAGCCGTCGACATCACCATCCCCGACCTCACCGGAAGCCTCGCCGTCGTGACCGGCGCGAGCGACGGAGTCGGATTCGAGATCGCCGCCCGCCTCGCCCGCTCGGGCGCTGAGATCGTCATGCCGGTCCGCAGCCTCGGCAAGGGTGCGGCTGCCGCAGCGCGCATCCGGGAGCGGACACCGGGTACCGGCATCCGTGTCCACACGCTCGATCTTGCGTCGCTCGAATCGGTCGCATCGTTCTCCGATGTGCTCCTTGCGGAGGGTCGACCGATCGACATCCTGATCAACAACGCCGGTGTCATGAGCCCGCCGACCCGGCAGCTGACCGACGACGGCTTCGAACTGCAGTTCGCAACCAATCACCTCGGCCACTTCGCGCTCGTCGCGCAGCTGCTGCCCCTGCTCCGAGCCGGGCGAGCGCACGTGACCAGCCAGGTCAGCATCTCGGCGAATCAGGGCGCGATCAAGTGGGATGACCTCACCTGGCAGCGCGACTACGACGCCATGAAGGCGTACAGCTCATCCAAGATCGCGTTCGGCCTGTTCGCGATGGAACTCCAGCGGCGATCGGATGCCGCGGCCTGGGGCATCCGCAGCAACCTCTCGCATCCCGGAATCACGCCGACGAATCTGCTCGCCGCACAGCCCGGTATGGGACGCCCCGAAGACACCGCTGCGGTGAAGCTCATCCGGGCGATGTCGCGCCGCGGCATCCTGGTCGGCACTCCGGCGTCCGCCGCGCTGTCGGCTGTCTATGCGGCGACGAGTCCGGATGCTGTGGGCGGGCGTCTCTACGGCCCCAAGGGTTTCCAGCACCTGAGTGGGCTGCCCGCCGAGCAGCCGCTCTACTCGCGACTGGAGAGCCCGGATGCCGCGCGCCGGGTGTGGGAGCTGTCGGAGCGCCTGGTCGGCGTGACCGTCGGTCCCTGAGACGGGGCCCGGTCCCTGAGCCCGGGCCCGGTCCCTGAGCCCGGGCCCGGTCCCTGAGCTTGTCGAAGGGCCGCACCCAGGGATCGTCGATCCCTTGTTCCCCTCACCCGCATCTCGGAGACTCGAACCATGGACAGAGCACAGCTGGCGGACTTCCTGCGTCGTCGACGCGAGGCGCTGCAGCCCGAGGATGTGGGCCTGCGGCGCGGCTCACGCCGACGCACCAGCGGACTCCGTCGCGAGGAGGTCGCCGGGCTCTCTGACATGTCCGTCGACTATTACAGCCGCCTCGAGCAGAGTCGCGGCCCCCAGCCGTCGGAGCAGATGCTCGCTGCGATGGCCCGCGGCCTCCGGCTCACCCTGGACGAACGCGACCACCTGTTCCGGCTCGCCGGTCACACGGCGCCGGCGCGGGCTCTGCGCAGCGACCACATCTCCCCCGGCATCATGCGGATCCTCGACCGGCTCGCCGACACGCCCGCGCAGGTCATGACGGAGCTCGGCGAGACCCTCGCGCAGACACCGGCCGCACGAGCCCTCTTCGGCGACGAGACGCAGTACGAAGGGTTCATGCGCAGCGTCGGCTACCGCTGGTTCATGGAGCCGTCGGCTCGAGATGTCTACCCCGTCGAAGATCACCCGCTGCACTCACGGGAATTCACCGCGAACATCCGCACCGTCTATGCCAAGCACGGCGATCGTTCGCGTGCCGGCGCGATCGTCCAGGCGCTGCTTGCCCAGAGCCCCGAGTTTGCGGCGATCTGGGAGACCCACGAGGTTCGCGGTACGCAACCACGCGAAAAGCGCCTGCAGCACCCCGAGGTGGGGATGATGGAACTGCAGTGTCAGTTCCTGGTCGACCCCGAGCAGGGTCAGACTCTTCTGGTGCTGACGGCGACGCCGGGGACCGCGAGCTACGACCTGCTGCAGCTGCTGTCGGTCATCGGCACCCAGGAGCTCGCGTCCGGAGGCTGAGCTCCGCGCCACTACGGTGGGACGATGCCTTTCGCGCTCGCGCTCACCGTCGTCCTGGTCGCGCTCGCGATCTTCCAGTTGGCGCTCGTCTTCGGTGCCCCGCTCGGCCGCTTCGCCTGGGGTGGTGCGCACCGCGTCCTGCCTGCCCGCCTGCGCGTCGGCAGCGCGGTGTCGGTCCTCATCTACGCGCTGATCGACGTCATCGCGTGGGACCGCGTCGGGGCGGTCGACGTGTTCCCCGAGCCGTTCTCCGAGGTCGCGATGTGGGTGATCTTCGGCTACTTCGTGCTCGGCATCGTCATGAACGCGATTTCGCGCAGCAAGCCGGAGCGGAACCTGATGGTGCCCGTGTCGATCGTGCTCGCTGTTCTCTCGTTCCTCATCGCCATGGGGTTCGGCGCGCTGGCGACGGCGATCTAGCGACGCGGCTCGGGCGCCGGCGGCACTTCCTTCGCCGCGATGATGTCGGCCACCGCGATGTGTTCGATGCCGCGCTTGCCGTCGACGACGACGGTCTCGGCATCCGCACTCACAAGCTCGCCGAGCGCATCCGTCGCCTGCCCGGTGGGCAGCAGGTAGCGCACGACCACTCGATGACCCGGTGCGGGGATCTCGTTACGCTCGTTCCTCGCCACTCGATCACCTACCATGAGCCGGGTGCGTAGTCCTTGAGGAAGACCCCGAAGACGTCCTCCCCGGCCTCTCCGCGCACGATCGGGTCGTAGACCCGTGCCGCGCCGTCGACGAGGTCGAGCGGGGCGTGGAAGCCCTCCTCGGCGAGGCGCACCTTGGTCGGGTGCGGGCGCTCGTCGGTGATCCAGCCGGTGTCGACGCTCGTCATGAGGATCTGGTCGGTCTCGAACATCTCGCGGGCGCTCGTGCGCGTGAGCATGTTCACGGCCGCCTTGGCCATGTTCGTGTGCGGATGCCCCGGACCCTTGTAGCCGCGACCGAAGACGCCTTCCATCGCACTGACATTCACGATGTAGGTGCGCCGCGCGCTGCTCGCCGCCAGCGACGGACGCAGCTTCGAGACCAGCAGGAACGGCGCGGTGGTGTTCGCCAGCTGCACCTCGAGCATCTCCAGGGGGTCGACCTCGTCGACGTGCTGGGTCCAGGAATTCGTGTGATGGATGTCGGGGATCAGCCCGCCGGCATCGATCGCCGTTCCGGCGGCAAGTCGTTCGAGCGAGCTCGACCCGGCGGTCATCGCCTGCTCGGTGAGCTCGTCGGCCCGAGCCGCCGCGGCGGCGAGGATCGGGTGTGCGGTCACCGAGCGCTCCAGCGCCTGCGGGTGCTGGTCGTTCGTGTGGCCGAATGTGACCAGCTCGGGCAGCCGCCCTGTCGGCAGCGGAGCCAGCTCGGCGTCGACGAGCGGCTGGTAGGCACCCGGCGACCGGCGGACCGTCTGGGTCGCGTTGTTGATCAGGATGTCGAGGCTCCCCGCCGCAGCGACGTCCTCGGCGAGCGCGATCACCTGAGCCGGGTCGCGCAGGTCGATGCCGACGATCTTGAGCCGGTCGATCCAGTCCGGCGCATCGGGCAGGCTGCTGAAGCGGCGGACCGCGTCGCGCGGGAACCGGGTCGTGATCGTCGTGTGCGCACCGTCGCGCAGGAGGCGCAGCGCGATGTACATGCCGATCTTCGCCCGGCCGCCGGTGAGCAGCGCGCGCTTGCCGGTGAGGTCGGCGCGCGCATCCCGCTTCGCGTGGCTCATCGCCGCGCAGGTCGGGCACAGCTGGTGGTAGAACGCATCGACGACCGTGTAGGGCTGCTTGCAGATGTAGCAGGCGCGCGGCTTGAGCAGCGTGCCCGCCGTCGGTGCCGTGGTGGCGGTCGAGATCGGGATGCCGCGGGTCTCGTCGTCGATGCGATCGGCAGCGCCGGTGGCGGTCGCAGCGACCACGTCACGGTCCGCCTGGGCGATCGCATCGCGGATCTCGCGGCGGCGCACCTTCTTCACAGCCTTGAACATCGCGGCCGTCGCCTGGCGGACGGCGATGAAGTCGGGATGGGTCTCGTCGAGTCCGGCCATGCCGCGCAGCACCTTGAGGGTGGCCGCCAGGTCCGCCGGGTCGATGCCGCTCGGCGGCAGATCAGAGGTCGCAGGGTTCTCGGGAGGCACACGCGATTCTACGTCGGGGCGGATGGGCGATCCCTGTTACCGTGCCAGGGTGACCTCCAACCCCATCGCGCTTCGCAGGATCCACGTCTCTGCAGCGGTGATCATGGATGTCGAGGGCCGACTGCTCCTCGTGCGCAAGGCCGGCACTACCGCGTTCATGCAGCCCGGCGGCAAGCCCGAACCCGGCGAGACAGGTGCGCAGACCCTGAGCCGCGAGCTCGAAGAGGAACTCGGCATCCGTGTCGATCCGCAGGATCTGGAACCGCTCGGGGAGTACACGGCAGCCGCGGCGAACGAACCGGATCACCTCGTGGTGGCTGATGTGTTCGTTGCGACGATCGGTTCGCAGGTGCCTGCCGTCGGCGCCGAGATCGCCGAGCTGCGCTGGATCACCCGCGCCGACGCCGACACTCTGGAAGTCGCCCCGCTCGCGCGGAAGTACTTCCTCCCCCCGCTCGGTCGCTGAGCGAAGCTTCGATCGATGCGCGAATTCGCCCGAGGAGTCGCCCTCTTGGGACGCGGGTTCGCCTATTGGCCTCGGCGTCCCGGGCTCATGGCGCTCGGCCTCCTTCCCGCGGCGATCGTCGGTGCACTGTTCCTCTCGGGGTTGATCGCCTTGGGCGCATCCCTGCCCGGGCTCACTGTCGCGCTCACGCCCTTCGCTGAGGGATGGCCCGGAATCTGGGCCACCGTCATCCGGGCGGCGGTCGGCACCGCCGTGCTCGGGGCCGCCCTCGTGCTGGTCGCGATCTCGTTCACGGCGCTCACGCTCCTCATCGGAGAGCCCTTCTACGACCGCATCTGGAAGGCAGTGGAGACGGATGCCGGGGACTCCGCCATCGACGGCGATTACTCGTTCTGGCGATCGCTGTGGGACGGGCTTGCGCTCTTCGCCCGCGGCGTCGGGATCGCGCTGCTCTCCGCGCTCATGAGCCTGATTCCGGTCGTGGGCGGTGCACTCGGGACCGTCTTCGCGGTGCTGTTCACCGGCTGGCTCCTCGCCGATGAGTTGACCAGCCGTGCGCTCACGGCACGCGGCATGGCTCCTGCCGAACGGCGGAAGCTTCTTCGGCAGCACCGTGCGCGAGTCGTCGGCTTCGGCGTCGCGACGCAGCTCTGCTTCATCGTGCCCCTCGGCGCGGTGGCGACCATGCCGTCTGCCGTGGCGGGATCGACGCTCCTCGCCCGCTCGCTCCTCGAGTCGGCGCCTCACCCTCCGGTCGTGGAGCGCCGCCGCTCCCGCTGACGGTTGTGCGTTCCTCTGTGCGATCACTCGGATGGCATCCTTCGCCGGGACCAGGCATGCTCTGGGTAGGAGGTCTGCATGGATCATTTCGATTCAATCGTGATCGGCGCCGGGGTGTCCGGCCTGACGGCCGCGCGGCTGCTTGCCAGAGCCGGGCGCCGCGTCGTGGTGCTCGAGGCCCGCGACCGCGTGGGCGGTCGAGTCCACACTGATCGCACCGACGGCCTCGTCACCGACCTCGGCGCATCCTGGATCCACGGCATCAACGACAGCCCGGTCGCCGCGGCGGCCGAGGCCTTCGGCATGCGCACAGTGGAATTCACGGTCGGCGGCTATCAGCCCGACAGTCGCCCGATCGCCTACTATGCCCCGGATGGCGAACGGCTGTCGGATGCCGCGGCACAGCGCTTCATCGACGACATCCACGCGGTCGATGCCACCCTCGTGGGGGTCATCGCGGAGTCGGATCCGGATGCCTCGTACCGCGACGTGACGGATGCCGCCATCGCTGAGCAGGGTTGGGCAGAGGATCGCGCACAGCACGTGCGCGAGTACATGGAGCACCGCTCGGAGGAGCAGTACGGGGCGTGGATCGAGGATCTCGCCGCGCACGGCCTCGATGACGACACCGTGGACGGCGACGAGGTGGTCTTCCCCGACGGGTACGACAGACTTGCCGCACAGCTCGCGGCGGGGCTCGACATCCGCTTCGAGAACGTCGTCTCGCACGTGTGGTGGTCGGCTGACGGAGTGACCGTCATGACCAACCACGGGACGCTCACTGCGGACAGCACCGTGGTCACGGTGCCGGTCGGCGTACTGCAGTCGGACGACTTCGTCATCGAACCGCCGCTCCCCCAGCCCAACGCAGGCGCTCTGGCTCGCCTGCGGATGAACGCCTTCGAGAAGGTCTTCCTGCGGTTTCCTGCCAAGTTCTGGGACGACGATGTCTACGCGATCCGGCAGCAGGGCCCCGAGGGTGCCTGGTGGCACTCCTGGTACGACCTCACCGGTCTGCATGGGACGCCCACCCTGCTGACGTTCGCCGCCGGACCGGCCGCCGTTCACACGCGGGGCTGGAGTGACGAGCACGTTGTCGAGTCGGTCCTCCGTCAGCTGCGCCGCCTATACGGCGACCGTGTCCAGGAGCCGACGAGCGTGCGCATCACAGATTGGCAGGATGACCCCTTCGCTCATGGCGCGTACGCGTACATGGCGGTGGGGTCGGCGACCGCCGACCACGATGACCTCGCGACGCCCGTCGGTGGCGTCATCCACATCGCCGGCGAGGCCACCTGGACAGATGACCCGGCAACGGTTCCCGGCGCGTTGTACTCCGGCCACCGTGCGGCGTCGAACATCCTGGGGTGGGAGATCCCGATCGAAGATATCTGGGCCGACCGATCATGACGAAGGCCCAGGTGCATACGCTCCTGGGCCTTCATCAAACTCCTGTGACAGCGGTTCGTGGAGATGGGGGGAATTGAACCCCCGTCCATCGCTGTAAATCTGCGCATTCTCCGGGCGCAGTCTGTGAAAGCGTTCTGCTCGGCTCCGACCTTTGTCACAGACACCTAAGTCGACGAGCCCAGCCTGGGAAGAGTCCCGCGTGACGTCCAGACGCCGTCACGCAGCAAGTCCCCTAGATGACGCGAGGGTCCGTAGCGGGAACGCCTACGGTCTCACGGACTTCAGGCTCGCTTATGCAGCGAGGGCGAAGTCATTGCGATTTGCATCGGCAATTATGGTTTTGCAGAGGTCGTTTACGAGATAACCCTGCATCCTCGGCCCGCTTCTCGCAGAATCGCAGGCGATGTCGAAACCGATCATCCCCGTGTCCTCTGTCGAGGTCCTTCTTTCGAAGGGGCCGCTGTCACACTGTGGAGTTTTCAACACGGAGGCCGTGGCATCCGAGCATCCCAGACTACAACGGTTTCGCGACATCCGGAATTCCGCTCCCCGCCCGATGCCGTCGCCGTGGATAGCCTGGGGCGATGAGCAAGCGCGGCTGGGGCATCCTGATCGGCGTCATCGCTGTGCTCGCCGTTGCACTGATCGTCCTGGTGGTGGTGCTGAGTGGGGCCGGCGAGCCGTCCGCCACACCTACTCCCACTGCCACGCCGACGCCGACAGCCACTCCCTCGGCCGCTGAACCCGCCTCCCCCACGCCCTCGGCTGCTCCCGTGGCTGAGCCGGCCGCGGCGACGTGCGAGTCCACGTCCACCCAGGAGTTCCAGGCGATGATGGCGCAGAACGGCTGGATCTCGTGGGAGACCCAGAACGAGCAGATCGGCGCGCGGCCGTTCGATCGCTTCCCCGACGGAGCCCCTGAGGGCGCGATCGTCTGCCGTTGGGGCGAATCCCCCGACCTCGCGACCGACAACCTCATCGATCTCGCGTGGACGCCCATCGGGACGGATGCCGCGACCGCTGCGCAGCAGGTGCTCGTCGCTGAGGGCTACCAGCGCGTCGACGCACCGGAGGGCGTCTACCTCGCGATGCCGGCGACCAGTGGGCCAGGCGACTCGGAAGGCTTCGGCGACAGCTACCTCTTCACCGCCGACGACGTGCGGTGGGCGATGACGAAGGCCGACCTGGCCTACATCAAGGCTCCAGACGAGGCCGGCTGACGCATCCGTTCGGTGGCGTGTCAACGCCGCGGCGTAGAGTCGCTCGCATGAGCGAGGTCGTCATCACCGTCCGCGGCGAGCACGAAGTGCGTGCCGCACCCGAAGAAGGAGTCGTGCGCATCTCGGTGCGCGCCGAAGGCCACGAGCGGGGGCCCGTCGTCGAGCGGATCGCCTCGCTCGCCGACCCCATCCGCGGCGATCTGGCCGCACGCAGAGAGCAGGGAACCCTGCGCGACTGGTCGAGCCAGCGGGTGGCCGTCTGGGCGAACCGCCCCTGGAACTCCGAGGGCAAGCAGCTCTCCCTCGTGCACTACGCCTCGGTGGAGTTCATCGCAACCTTCACCGACTTCGCCGCGATGTCCTGGTGGGTCGCCGACCTGGCCGAGCGCGATGGCATCCAGATCGACGAGGTCACCTGGCAGCTCACCCGCGCGACCGCGCAGCGGGCGGAAGCGGATGTCGCGGCCGCCGCCGTCCGCGTCGCGGTCGATCGCGCCACCGCGTACGCTGCCGCGATCGGACTTGCGACGGTGACGCCGCTCGAGATCGCGGATGTCGGGCTCCTCACGCGCAACGATTCCCCCGGGGCGCCGGCCCCGGCGATGATGCGTGCGGCCTTCGCCGCGGACACCGGCGGAGGCGCCGGCATCGAACTGCAGCCGGAGGACATCGTGGTGACCGCTGCAGTCGAGGCGCGCTTCACCGCCAGTTGACCGATCCCACCGCTTTAGAGGGTCGTCGGGTGAAGCGAGACGAAGGGTCTGCACCCCGGGTTATCGTTGCTCGGTGAGCCCAGCGACAGTGCGCCCCGGTATGGCCGAACGACTCTCGCGGATGATCCAGCTGCCGACGGTCTCGGCCGAGCTCGACAGCCGGGGCCCGGAGCCCTTCGAAGCGTTCGTCGCCCTCATCGCCGAGCTGTACCCGCGGGTGCACGCCACGCTCGTCGTTGAACGACACACCGAGTTCGGACTTCTGATGCACTGGCGCGGCCGCGCCGCGGCATCCGATTCTCCCCTTGTGCTCATGGCGCACTACGACGTCGTGCCCGTCGACGAGAGCGACGACTGGACCTACCCGCCCTTCGACGGACGGATCGCGGACGGATGGGTCCACGGCCGGGGGGCGCTCGACGACAAAGGGCCGCTCCTGGTCATCCTCGAGGCCGTCGAGAATCTGCTTGCCGACGGCTTCGTACCCGCCCGAGACATCTGCCTCTCGTTCGGTGGCAACGAAGAGACGTACGGCGCTGCGGCCCAGGCGATCGCGGAGTCGCTGCGTGGGAGAGGCATCATCCCCTGGCTCGTCCTCGACGAAGGGGGTGCGGTCGTCGATGCGCCGCTGCCGTTCGTGCCCGGCCGATCCGCGATGATCGGCGTCGGCGAGAAGGGCGTGCTCACGGTGCGGCTCACCGCGCGAGGCGAGGGCGGGCATGCGTCGGCGCCACCGTCCCTCACGGCCGTGGGGCGAGTCGCCCGGGCGATCGACCGCCTTGATGCGCGCACGTTCGCCCCGCATACCCCGCCCGCGATCTCCCGGATGCTGTCGCGGCTCGCATCGCAGACTCCCGGACCGGCGAGGCTCCTGCTGCGCGCCCTCGCCGGCGCGCCCTGGATCACGGCGCGAGTCTTCGCCCGGCTCGGCGGCGAGCCCGCAGCGCTCGTGCGGACGACCGTCGCCGCGACCATGCAGTCCGGGGGCACGGCGGCGAATGTCCTGCCCTCGCAGGCGTCCGCGACCCTCAACCTGCGGCTCGCGCTTGGCGACAGCGTCGGTCGCACGGTGGCCCGCGTGCGGCGCCGGATTCGGGATCGTCTCGTCATGGTCGAGGTGCTCGAGTCCAGCGAACCATCCCCCGAGTCCGCGACTGACAACGCGCAGTTCGCCCTGCTCGAAGACGCCCTCGCGGTGTCGCATCCGGGAACCCCGGCGGTGCCGTACATCATGATGGCCGCGACGGATTCGCGGCACTTCCACACCTTCACTCCCGCGGTCTACCGCTTTGCCCCGCTGGAGATGTCGAACGCGCAGCGCGCGTCGATCCACGGCGTGGACGAGCGGGTCGAGATCGCCGCCCTCGAGCGCGGCGAGCGGTTCCACCGCGCCCTCATCGAACGACTACAGTGATCGCACCCGAAAACCGCACCACGAAGGAGCCGCGATGACGCGCGCCGTCACACTGGGCACACTCGCGACGGTCGTCGGCTTCCTCGCCTTCGTCGAGTTCACAAGCGGCGTGCTCCAGGGCTATTACACGCCGATGCTCACCGACATCGCCCGGCACCTGGGCATCCACGATGCCGACGTGAACTGGCTCGAGGGCGCGCAGCTCATGCTCTCCGCTCTCGTCGTGCCCGCGTTCGCGAAGCTCGGCGACATGCTCGGCCACAAGCGGATGCTGCTGATCTCGACCGCGCTCACGGCCGCCGCGGCGCTCGTGCTGCCGTTCACCGACTCGTTCGGCCTCTTCCTCGCTGCGTGGGCGCTCATGGGGTTCTACGTCGTATGGCTGCCCCTCGAGATCGCCCTCATCTGGTCACGGTCGAGACGGATGCCTGGGCGCTCGGTGATCACGGCGCGCGCAGCCGGCTTCCTCGTTGCAGCCCTCGAGACGGGCGCGATCGTCGGCGCCCTCGTCGGCGGCGCGCTCATCGACACTTTGCCGCTCACCGTGGTGCTGCTCGTGCCGGCGCTCCTTATCGTGGTGTGCTTCTTCGTGATCCTGTTCGGGGTGAAGGAGTCGCCGGAGCCGACCGGCGGGCACTTCGACACCGTCGGCCTCGTGCTGATCTCGCTCGCGCTCATCAGCTTCACCGGGGGGCTGAGCCTGCTCCGCCTCGAAGGCGGCCTCATGAACCCCTGGTCCTGGGCTGTGGTCGTGCTCGGCGTAGCGCTGGTGGCGCCTTTCGCGTGGTGGGAGCTGCGCAGCGACGACCCGCTGATCGACGTGCGGATGTTCCGCTCTCCCGCGCTCGGTCCGGTGTTCCTCACCGCCGGACTCTTCGGCGTCAGCGTGCTAGGCGCGCAGGCGCCGCTGTCGACCTTCGCGCGCACCGACCCGGAGGTCTACGGCTACGGGCTCGGCACAACGGGGTTCGCGACCTCCCTGATCATCGGGATCTACCTCGTCGCCATGATCACCGGGGCACTCCTGTTCCCGCTCATCGCCCGGCTCACGGCACCCCGCCTGACCCTCATCGGAGCCTCCACACTCGTGGGCATCGGGTTCCTCCTCTTTCTCCCATTCCACGCGAGCTATCTGCAGGTCATCGTGAACATGGTGATCGTGGGGCTGGGTTCGGGCGCACTGGTTGCGGCGCTGCCGGCGGCCGCGGCATCCGGTGCCCCTCCCGCTCAGACCGGCGTCGCAACCGGCCTCACCAATTCCGTGAAGACCGTCGGTGGGGCGATCGCGTCGTGCGTCTTCGGCATCGCTCTTCTGCAGGGCGCAACGGGTCAGGCCACCGACAGCACCGCCGGTTCGCTCGCGGGCTATGTGACCGTGTGGATCGTCTGCGGCGTGACAGCGCTCGTGGCGGCCGTCGCCCTGGTATTCGTTCCGAGAGAGGCGTTCACCGACAGGGCGGGCGAGGAGTCTGCGACGGAGTCTGCGGTGCGGTAGCTGCGTGCCCCCGGTCATCGAGCCCCCGGAACGACCCAACTTCCGCGACCCCGCAACGTGCCCGAAGTACGACCCCACCGGCGACCCCGCGCGATTCTGACCGCGCGGCGAGGTGGGATCAGTCGCCCAGGCGATTCTTCGAGCGCATGGCGCGCTCAGCTTCGCGCTTGTCCTCGCGCTCACGGATCGTCTGGCGCTTCTCGAACTCGCGCTTGCCCTTCGCCACCGCGATCTCGACCTTCGCGCGACCGTCCGAGAAGTAGAGCTTGAGCGGAATGAGGGTGTACCCACCCGCCGACACCGCATGCGAGATCTTGATGATCTCGTCCTTGTGCAGCAGCAGCTTGCGCACACGCTTCGTCGCGTGGTTCGTCCAGTGCCCCTGCGAATACTCGGGGATGTGCACGGCGTCGAGGAACGCCTCTCCCCCATCGATGTACGCGTAGCCATCGCTGAGGTTCGCCCGACCCTGCCGCAGCGATTTCACCTCGGTGCCCGTGAGCACGAGGCCGGCCTCATAGGTCTTCTCGATCGCGTACTCGTGGCGCGCGCGACGATTGGTCGCGACGACCTTCTCCCCGCGTTCCTTGGGCATGACGTTCTCCTGACTGATTGCCGTGCATGGCGCGCGGCAGCCTGTCAGTCTAGCTCACGCACGCAGCCATCGACGGATCGCGAAGCCCGCCGAAAGCGCCGCGAGCACAATCCCGATGAGGATCAGGATCGGCACGACGGTCCAGGCATCCGCCAGACTCACCCAGGTCGTGACGAAGTCGACCCGTCTGCGCAGGTAGTCGTTCACCCCGAACTGCACGCCGGCGATCACCGCGGCGCTGGCGAGCAGCGAGCCGATCAGCGCCGCGAAGACGCCCTCCAAGATGAAGGGGGTCTGGATGAATCGATTGGATGCCCCGACCAGCCGCATGATGCCGATCTCACGTCGTCGGGCATAGGCGGAGAGCCGGATCGTCGTGGCGATCAGCAGCACCGCCGCGATGAGCATCAGCGCTGCCACCCCGACGGCGATGTAGGTCGCCACAGTCAGCGCCGAGAACAGCGGTTGGAGATACTCGAGCTGATCCTTGACCTGCTCGACACCCTGCATGCCCTTGAACGCCTCGACGATGACGTCCGATTGGCTCTGATCGACCAGGTTCACCCAGTACGTCTCGGGCAGCTGATCGGGGGTGATCACCCCCGCATAGTCGTCGCCGAGAAGGTCGATGACGTCCTGGTACGCCTCGTCCCGATCGGCGAAGCGCACATCGCGGATCAACGGCGCGAGCGCCTGACCGTCGAGCTTTTCTTTGACGGCGGCAAGCTGCTCCTCGGTCGCGACACCGTCGGTGCACGTGGCGGTCTGGGAGTTGGCCGTGCACATGTAGATCGCGACCTGCGCACGGTCGACCCAGAAGTCGCGCATCGTGCCGATCTGCATCTGCATGAGGATCGCGGCGCCCACGAACGTCAGCGATACGAACGTCACGAGGACGACCGAGATGACCATTGACGCGTTGCGTCGGAGGCCGGTCAGCGCCTCCGACAGAACGAGACGAACCCTCATGAAGTCGGACCCACTTCGTCGTCGGGGTCGACTTCGCCCAGACCGAGTCGATCGGCGAGGCCCAGCTCGGCCACATCGAGTTCGAGTTCCTCCGCGATCGGAATCGGCGCGGTTCGCGGCCGCGCCACGTGCTCGGGCTCTGGCTTGGCGAGCTCTGGCTCAGGCTCGACGGCCTCGGGCTCCGCGGGGACCGCGCTCTGCGGCTCGGGCACCGACGGCTTTCCTCCGTCGAGGGCGACCTCGCGGTGCACCTCGAGCACGGCGGTGAGGGCAGCCACCGCGGCGGCGCCGCGCTCCGGCTCGGGGGCGAGGCTCGGTAAGCCCGAGGTGTCGCCGTACCCGCCGTGGCGCTCGTCGCGTACCAGCTCACCGTTCACGAGCTCGATCACGCGCCGCTGCATCTGATCGACGAAGCCCGCCTCGTGGGTGGCCATGACCACGGTCGTCCCCCCGGTGTTGATCCGGGCGAGGAGCTGCATGATGTCGACGGATGTCGCGGGGTCGAGGTTGCCGGTGGGCTCATCGGCGAGCAGCACCTGGGGACGATTGACCAAGGCGCGCGCGATGGCCACGCGCTGCTGCTCACCGCCGGACAGCTCGTGCGGGAACCGCTTCTCCTTGCCCTTGAGCCCGACGAGGGCGAGCACCTCGGGGACCGACTGCTGGATGAAGGCGCGGGAGGATCCGATCACCTGGAGGGTGAACGCGACGTTCTGGAAGACGGTCTTGTTCGGCAGCAGGCGGAAGTCCTGGAAGACCGATCCGATGTGCCGGCGGAAGTAGGGCACCTTGCGGCTGGCGAGAGTACGCAGATCCCGGCCGAGTACCACCACCCGTCCATCGGACGGGGTCTCTTCGCGAAGGATGAGCTGCAGGCACGAGGACTTCCCCGACCCTGACGCTCCCACGAGGAAGACGAATTCTCCGCGCGTCACCTCGAAGTCGACCTTGTCCAGGGCGGGCCTCGCGGTGCCGCGATAGCGCTTCGTGACGTTCTCGAACCGGATCATGGCTCCACGAGCCTAAGCGGGGCGGCCATCACTGCACCGAGCGACACTCAGGTCGCGACATCCGGATCAGTCGTCGGTCGGCCGCTTGCGCCAGCGGATGCCCGCCGAGATGAAGCCGTCGAGATCTCCGTCGAACACCGCAGTCGGGTTGTTCACCTCGTGATCGGTGCGAAGGTCCTTGACCATCTGGTACGGCGCCAGCACGTAGGAGCGCATCTGATCGCCCCAGCTGGCGGTGATCACACCGGCGAGGTCTTTCTTGATCGCCGCCTCCTGCTCCTTCTGGATCAGCATCAGGCGGGACTGGAGTACGCGCATCGCGGCGGCGCGATTCTGGATCTGCGACTTCTCGTTCTGCATCGACACGACGGTGCCGGTCGGCAGGTGGGTGAGGCGCACCGCGGAGTCGGTCGTGTTGACGGACTGACCACCAGGACCCGAGGAGCGGAACACGTCCACGCGCAGGTCGTTCTCGGGAATCTCCACCTCCACGGCCTCTTCCATGAGCGGAATGACCTCGACCGCCGCGAACGACGTCTGCCGCTTGCCGGCGGAGTTGAAGGGGCTCATCCGCACGAGGCGGTGCGTGCCCGCCTCGACGCTGAGCGTGCCGAACGCATAGGGGGCGTCGACCTCGAAGGTCGCCGACTTGATGCCGGCCTCTTCGGCGTAGGACGTGTCCATGACCGTGACGGGGTAGCGGTGCTGCTCGGCCCAGCGCAGGTACATGCGGAAGAGCATCGCGGCGAAGTCCGAGGCATCCACCCCGCCCGCGCCGGCACGGATCGTCACGACGGCAGGACGCTCGTCGTACTCTCCATCGAGCAGGGTCTGCACTTCGAGCTGGCCGACGATGTCCTCGAGCTCGGCGAGCTCCTTGCGCGCCTCGTCGGCGGAATCTTCGTCGCCCATCTCATTCGCGAGCTCGACGAGCACCTCGAGGTCATCGAGACGTCGCTGGATGTCGTCGATCCGGGCGAGCTCCGACTGCCGGTGGCTGAGGGCGCTCGTGACTTTCTGCGCCTTCTCGGTGTCGTCCCAGAGGTCGGGCACGCCGGCCTCTTCGCTGAGTCGCACGATCTCGGCCTCGAGCCCGTCGACGTCGACGACGGAACGGATGTCGCTGAACGTGGAACGCAGCGCATCGATGTCGGTGGTTAAGTCGAGTTCGAGCATGACAGTCCAGACTACCGTGGACATGATGACCGAGCCGCCGATCCAGACCCGACGGATGCTCCTGCGCTTCGCCCCGATGATCTACGGGCCGACCGTGCTCTTCGGCCTCGGCGAGGGCGCGCTGCTCCCGCTCCTCCCGGTCATCGCGGCGGGCCTCGGCGCCGACGTCGCCCAGGCGGCGCTCGTGGCGACGGTGCTGGTGGTCGCCCGGCTGATCGGCAACCTCCCGGCCGGCTGGGCGGTCGCGCACATCGGCGAACGGTGGACCATGGGCATTGCCGGGTTCGTCGCCCTTGGCGGAGTGCTCGGAGTGATCTTCGCGCCGAGCCTCGGCATCCTGTCGGTCTCCGTCTTCGGAATCGGCCTGTGCGCTGCCGCGTTCGGCCTCGCTCGCCACGCCTTCATGACCACTCGCGTGCCGATCGTGTACCGCGCCCGCGCGCTGTCGGTCCTGGGCGGCTCGTTCCGCCTCGGGATGTTCCTCGGCCCCTTCGTCGCCGCCGGGCTGCTCGCCGCGACCGGCGAGATCCTCGCCGCCGCGTGGTTCTTCGTCGCGTGCCTCGTGGCGCTGATCCTGCTCGTGCTGTTCGGCCGCGATCCTGAGGAGGAGCTCGCGACCGAGGGCAGCCTCCCCCGCCGAGATGCGAAGCCCCGCATCGAGGACGACCTCGCCGACGACACCGGCGAATCGACGACCGGTGCGATCCCGACCGCCGAGCGACAGGGCGTGTTCCGGACGATGTGGCTCTTCCGCGGCCTGCTCGCACGCCTCGGGCTGTCCGCGGCCGCGCTCTCCGGCATCCGACAGGCGCGCGTCTCCCTGCTGCCGCTCTGGGGCCTCTCGCTCGGGCTCGACGCCCAGGCGATCGCGCTCACCATCGGCATCACCGGTGCCCTCGAGTTCGCGCTGTTCTACTCCAGCGGCCAGATCATGGACCGCTGGGGGCGGCTCTGGGCCGCGCTCCCCTCGATGGTGCTCATGAGCGGCGCGTTCCTCGGACTCGCCTTCACCCACGACCTGGATGCCGCGACCGGGTGGTTCATCGGCGCCGCGGTCGTCATCGGCATCGGCAACGGCCTGTCGAGCGGCATCCTGATGACCCTTGGCGCCGATGTCGCTCCGCCCGCCGACCCGGCGCCGTTCCTCGGATCGTGGCGGACCCTGACGGATGCCGGCGGCGCCGCGGCGCCGCTCATCGTCACAGCCGTGACCGCGGTCGCGTCGCTGTCGCTCGCGACCGGCATCATCGGCGTCCTGGGCCTGGCCGGCGCAGTCGGGTTCGCGGTGTACGTGCCGCGCTACGTCCCGCACCGCCGCTGATCCTCAGCGGAGGGCAGTCCGGCTCGTCGCTGTCGCCTGAATGGCGACACCTTCCGGCACGAAGAAGCTGAAGACCGCCGGATGCCACGTCCCCGCGACGGTGACCCGCGCCGACACGCCGTCCGGGGTGCGCGCGTCCAGGAGCACGGCTCCCCCGCCCACCTCGGCGACGAGCGCGTTCGCCTGAGCGTGCACCGCGTCCGAGGTCAGTTCGGCGTAGGCCTCGCCATCGACCACCTCGAGCGTGAAGCCGTCCGCTCCCGCGAGGGACGCGGCATCCGCCAGTCCATCCAGGCGCGTCTGCGCGAGATAGAGACTCGTCGCGTCGACGCACACGAACACCGCAGCCAGTGCCAGCACCGCGTAGCCGAGCGTCAGGATGAGCACGCTTCCTTCGTCGTCGCTTCCGGATGCCGCGACCCGGCGTGATAGCCACTTCATCCGGCACCCCAGAAGCGTGACACCTTCTGTGCGGCGGAGGACTCGACCGGGATGCTGGCGATGCGGTCGAGGCCGAGCACCGGCGGCACCAGGGGCAGGGCGACCCTTGCCCGCACGGTGACGATGAGCGTCGCTCCGGACTGAGGACACGCGGCGCCCTGCGGACGGCACGACAGGGCGAGGTCGACCGCCGCGGGATCGAGGTCGTACTCGTCGATGACCGACCGGAGGACGCGATCGGCGCTCGCGCGCGCACCATCGCCATCTGCGGACTGAGCGACGGCGCGGGCGACATGACGTGCCGCGGACTCCACACCCATCGACTGTCCCTGGATGAGACCGAGCGCAACGGTGAGGTAGATGACGGGCACCAGCAGCAGAAGTCCGACCAGGATGAACTCGAGTGCCGCGGAACCGCGCTCGCCGTCGTCGCGCCGTTCAGTCCAGCGACTCGAGCGGGGCATGAGCGGTCACCTCCAGCATCCGTGGTGCTCCGAGCAGGCCGACCAGCGGGAGGGTGGCGCGCACCGTCACCGCGACGGCCGGATGACCGAGGGCCTCGGTCTCCCGCGCCACGACATCCGTCGCGTAGCCGGCACCGACGGCGCGGGACACGATCTCGGACGTACGCCGAGCGCCTTCCCCCAGCGAGGTGTCGGCCAGTGCCGCGTGATAGGCGCCCTCGACCGCCGCATCGTGCACGACATTGCGCACGTAGATCGCGAAGCCGAACTGCAGCACCCCGAGCGTGAGGAGCGTGAGCAGGGTGCCCACCAGGACGAATTCCACCGGCGTCGACCCGGTGTCGTCGCCGAGCGACGTGAACCACCGTCGGACGGCGGCCATCGGTCAGAACCCGGAGACGCGCGCGATCGCCTGCTCGAACAGCCCGGCGAGGGCGGGTCCGGCAAGTGCCCAGATCGCCACGACGAGCCCGGTTATCCCCGCATGAGGGTATTCTCGAGGTATGCACCGCGACCTCGATCTCTCCCTCGGCCCTGACAGCGCCGTCATCTACCTGCGCATCTCGCAGGACCGGACGGGTGAGGCGCTCGGTGTCGAACGCCAGGAGAAGGACTGCCGCGACCTCGCGAGGCGGCTCGGCCTGCACGTCGAGCGCGTCTACCGCGACAACGACATCTCAGCCACCAACGGGAAGGTGCGGCCCGACTTCGAGAAGATGCTCGCCGCCCGCCCCGAGGCGATCATCGCGTGGCACCAGGACCGCCTGCTGCGCCTCACCTCCGATCTTGAGAAGGTCATCGCGCTTGAGGTGCCGGTGTACATGGTCACGGCGGGATCCCTGGACCTGTCCACGCCGTCCGGTCGTGCCGTGGCCCGAACCGTGGCCGCGTGGTCGCAGTACGAGGGCGAGCAGAAGGCGATCCGTCAGCAGGCGGCGAACCGCCAGCGAGCCGAGATGGGCCACTGGCAGTTCTCCCGCCGTCCGTACGGCTACCAGCGCATCGGCCAGGGCGGTGACCGTCGCATCGAGATCGTGGAGGCCGAGGCCGAGATCGTCCGTGAGGGGTTCGCCCGGTACATCGCTGGCGAGTCGTACTACGCCATCGCGAACGACTGGAACGCCCGTGGAGTGCCGACGTTCAGTGGGCCGTGGTCGATGAACCGTGTGCGGCAACTCCTGCGCAACCCTCGATACGCGGGGATCGTGGAGCACAAGGGCACCCGCTACGACGTGACCCCCCAGTGGGAGCCGCTGATCGATGAGCGCACATGGTCCGACGCGGTGGAGACACGGGACGGCAGAACCCGTCCCGGCTCGTGGTCCCGGAGCACGAAGCACCTGCTCAGCGGACTGCTGACGTGCGGGGTCTGCGGTGGCTCGATGCTGGCCCGGCCCGACCGGGGACGGCAGGTGTATGCCTGCACGACGAACTGGTGCGTGACGATGCCCGCCGACGAGATCGAGGAGTACGTGAACGGGCTCATCCTGGCTCGCCTCGGTGACCCGCGCATCGTGAAGGCGCTTCGGCAGACTCCCGACACCGCTCCCCTGCAGGCTGATCTGGCGATGTACCGCAAACGCCGTGAGGACGTTGTGGATCTGCTCGCTGAGGGCGTGCTGGACCGGCGTAGGGCGCGCCAGCAGGCCGCAGACCTCACCGCGAAGATCGACGCCCTACAGGCCCGCCTGGCCTCGATCCGGCGTGAATCGCCGCTGACCGACCTCGCGCTGGCACGGTCGATTCCGATGCGCTGGAAGCGGTTCACGGTGCTTGAGCAGCGGCGTGTGATCGATGAGATCGGGCTGCGCGTCACGGTCAACAAGGGTCGGCCCGGTCGTCGCCCGCTCGGTGAGAACGGCAAGCCGATCCCCGACCTGCGCCGGGTCGATGTCGTGTGGCTGGACGGGGAAGCACTGGCCGCTTGAATGTACGCATCATGCATACATAAACCCCAGATCAGGATATAGATTGGTGACGAAAGGTGTATTCTCCCTCTAGGCGGTGATCCGCCACGGTGCTCCGAGATCGCTCGGCGCAGGCTCATGACCAGGCACCGATCGAAGGCACCCTCATCCGGTTGTCCCAGTCCCGGCTACGGGAAGTCCCTCAACCGGAGTGCGAGGGCGTCTGACGCATCTCTGCGGTGCGTCCCGCACTCCCCGAGGAGCCTTCACCATGACCACCACTGATCCAGTGGACTGGCGGCGCAAGCCCGAGCCCGAGCCCGTGTGGCTGAACCTGACTTCCGCCTCCATCCGCTACGACGTCCACCGCAACACGCTGCGCCGGATGATCGACCGCGGGGACTTGTCCGCCATGCGGATCGGCCCCCGAGGCGACTACCGCCTGCGCGTCGCAGACCTCGACGCGCTACTGACACCCGTGACCGGGGAGACGTCGTGAGCAACCCGGATGAACTGGAAGCAGCGGTCGAGCGAGCGCTGGCGACGGCCCCGCCCCTGTCCGACGCCCAATGCGAACGGCTGGCCGCGCTGCTCAGGAACGCGGCGTGATCCCGGACGACAACGCCCCCGACCGGTCGAAGGTCGAGGGCGTGAAGGTCAGGCCAGTGCAGGCATCCGACAAGCCACAGGATACGCGGCGGGCTTGCCGTGAGGAGCCATCGTGAGCGACTTCCGGTTCACCGGGCGCTGGCTGAACGACCGCCGCGTCATGACCCTCTCCGGTGACGACTTCAAGTCGTGGGTGACTGCTGGTGCCTGGATGGTGGAGAACCGGACGGACGGGCGGATCACTGCCGACGACCTCGAACTCGTACCGCGCTTCACTCCGTCCAGCATTCCCCGCCTGGTCGCTGCGGGGCTGTGGGTCGCGGACGGTGACTCATGGGTGATGACCGACTACCAGGAGACGCAGACCAGCAGGGCGGAGTTCGAGGTGCTGGCGAACGCCCGAAAACGGGATCGAGAGAAGAAGGCCCGCCAGCGAGCCGTGAGAGCCGAGGACTCTGCCCATGTCCCCGGGGACAGCCCGGGGGACGGGTCCCGGGGGTCTACACAGGACAGGACAGGACAGGACAGGACAGGCCAGGAAGAGGGTGAATTGAGGACGACCGAGAACGTAAATCGGCACACTGGTGAGGTTATGAACTGGCCGACAGCCGTCCCTGGCGATCCCGGCTACTGCACGAAGCACGGAGTGCCGTGGCCCTGCGCACGACACGATGAGGGGTGCGAGCGAGCGTCCTGACGGCACCGGTGATCGGACGCGACGCTGCCCTCACCAAAGCAGCGATCGCTGACTGACCGTCCCGCCGCTGCATAACTCCCAGATTCGCGCCATGAGCGGATGCGACAGTGAGACCCATGACTTCCACGCCGACCGCCGACCGCATGGCTGACGCGTCACCGGTCGCCGTCGCCCCACGTCTGCATGGCGCGCACCGCGCCTGCCAGGTGACCGCGCCGTTCGTCCGAAGCCACTGCGGACTCGCGCTGGAAGACTCCGGCCAAGTCGGAGTCGGTACCAGCCCATCGGAACCGTGCGCGCTCTGCCTCGACATCGCCACGTGCGTCGTGTGCAGTGCCCCGGTGACCACGCTGCGCACTGTGCTCGGACTCTGAACCTCGCACCGATCGGCAGGAGGCTCGTCGCCGTTGTAAGCCCCCAGGGTGCCCGAAAACTCGGTTCCACTCCTCCCCAACCGCCAAGGGTTTCGCCCCGCAGATTCGTTCCTGGCGCCTGCCGACGGTCTTCGAGGGACGGGTCTGGTTCAGCACCCCACCTGGGAATGAATGCAGGCAGGCAAAACCGGCATTCGCGGTTCCGTTTCGATCGAGTCTGACGCCCCAGCCGATGGACGGATGTTCCCATGATTGCCGCCGACCCCATGCGACCCCCCGACCCATGGGTCCCCCGACCTCATGCGTGCCCCACTCCCCCGCATGACCCATGGAAGGTCGTGACCCCATGGAAGGTCGTGACCCCATGGAAGGTCGTGACCCCATGGAAGGTCGTGACCCCATGGAAGGTCGTGACCCCATGGAAGGTCGTGACCCCGACTCTCAGCAACCGGGGCCGCCGATAAGCCGCCGAGTGAAACCCCGCCGACTATGCCGTGCCTGCGCCTGCCTCAGTGGAGCCGGGCAGACCGCGTCGGCGCTGTTCGTCAACCAGCGCTAAATCAACCCGAAGAATCGGTCGAAGTACTCGCCCAGCTTCTCGAGTACCGTCTGCTTCTTGGCGGAGTGTCCGCCACCTTTCGAGAATCGCGACGCTGGCGGAAGGATTTTCGTGATCGCCGTGCCCGACGACTGGATCGCGCCATCCCGGAAGGCGCCATCAACGAAAGCATGGGTTTCGGCGGGCTTGAGACCCTCCTCCGCGATGATTCGTGCAAGGTCCTCGTCCCGCTTCGCAGCGATGAATGCACGCCAGTCCTCGGCAACGGATTGGTTTGAAACGGAGTCAACGAACTGCTCGATCAGGTCCTTCTTGTTGCGTAGGCTCGGGCTGGAATCAATAGCACGCTCGATGGCGGCGCGCACTTCCTTGTCTTCGCCATCCCCTTTCGCGTCTCGATGCTTCTGCACGAGCATAAGGATGAAGTCGACGTTGATCTCAACCTGTTTGATCAGCTCGATCTCGAAGACGATGTCGTCGTTGATCGATTCCTTGTCGGCATCTTTTCCGCTACGGAAGTCCTGATACAGATCGAGGTAGATGCTCTGGTAGTCCTGCATGTCGCGGGAGCTGAGGATTTGGTTACCGGTGAAGTCGTCGAATGCCTGCAGGATGTTGCGCAGCCGCAGTGTCGCGCCGAACAGCCCAATGAACTCCTTCTGATGACTCTCCCCCACGATCGGCGTGCCGAGCGGGTACTTCTGGATCAGCTCCGCGATCCGCTGCTCGTACTCGTCGTAGTACTCGCCGTACGGCTTGAGCAGCACGATGCCCTTTGCATCCTTGTTGCCGAACAACGCGATCGCGTCGTTGGTCTCGCCCTCGAGGTCGCGGAAGCTGACGATGTTGCCGAATGTCTTGACCGAGTTCAGGATGCGGTTGGTGCGCGAGAATGCCTGGATCAGCCCGTGCGATCGCAGGTTCTTGTCGACCCATAGCGTGTTCAGCGTCGTCGCATCGAAGCCGGTGAGAAACATGTTCACGACAATGACGAGATCGATTTCTCGGCTTTTCAGCCGCAGCGAGAGGTCCTTGTAGTAGTTCTGGAACCGCTCGGCGGACGTGTCGAAGTTCGTCTTGAACATGCTGTTGTAGTCCTGGATCGCGTCTTCCAGAAAGCTCCGCGAGTCGGCATCCAGAGCACCGGGATCGAAGTCCTCCTCCCCCAGCACTCCATCTGGCTCTGCTTCGTTCGCCGCGTAACTGTAGATCAGCCCGACCTTCAGCCGTTGCGCCTCAGCCAGGTGCTGCTGCTGGATCGCGAACTCGTTGTAGTAGATCCGCGCAGCACGAATGGAGGCCGTCGCGAACAGTGCGTTGAACCCCGAGAGCCTCTTCCCGGCGACGGTGTAGAAATGCGAGCGCTTCGTCTTCTGATCGAAGTGCTCGCGGACATAACTCACGACTTTCTCTATCCGCTCGTGCGCGAGCAGCGCGTTTTCGGTGTCGATCGCGCTGACCTGTTTGTCTTTCACACTTGCGTGCATCTGCACCGTGTTGACGTAGTCGATGCGGAACGGCAACACGTTCTTGTCGCTGATCGCATCGACGATCGTGTACGTGTGCAGCTTGTCGCCGAACGCCTGCTCGGTGGTTCGAAGCGCTGGCGATCCGCCTGACCCGGCGTTCGCGGCGAAAATCGGTGTTCCTGTGAAGCCGAACAGGTTGTACCGGCGGAACGCCTTCGTGATAGCCGTGTGCATGTCACCGAATTGCGATCGGTGGCACTCGTCGAACACGATCACGGCGTGCCCAGAGAAGACCTTGTGGCCCTTGTTCTTACCGATGAACGTCGACAGTTTCTGGATCGTCGTAATGATGATCCGGGATGCCGGGTCCTCGAGTTGCTTCTTCAGCACCGCGGTCGACGTGTTCGAGTTCGCGGCGCCCTTCTCAAACCGGTCGTACTCGCGCATGGTCTGGTAGTCGAGATCCTTGCGGTCGACGACGAACAGAACTTTGTCGACGCTCGGCATCTTCGACGCCAGCTGGGCGGCTTTGAAGCTCGTGAGAGTCTTGCCTGAACCTGTCGTGTGCCACACGTAGCCTCCGGCAGCGAGGCTGCCCAGTTGACGCTGGTTGGTAGAGGCCTCGATCCGCTGCAGGATCCGCTCTGTCGCCGCGATCTGGTACGGACGCATGACGAGCAGCATCCGGTCGGCGGTCAGGACGCAGTACTTCGTGAGGATGTTCAGAAGGGTGTGCTTGGCGAAGAACGTCTTCGCGAACCCCGTGAGGTCGGCGATGGGCCGGTTCGTGGCATCCGCCCACCAACTGGTGAACTCGAAGCTGTTCGACGTCTGCCTCGCCCGCTTCGCGCCGGAGAACTCCGCCACGTGCTGGCGTCTTGTGGTGTTGCTGTAGTACTTCGTGTGGGTGCCGTTGCTGATCACGAATAGCTGCACATACTCAAACAGCCCCGACCCGGCCCAGAAGCTGTCGCGCTGATATCGGTTGATCTGGTTGAACGCCTCACGGATCGCGACCCCGCGCCGCTTCAGCTCGATATGCACCATCGGCAGACCATTGACCAGGATCGTAACGTCATACCGGTTTGCGCGGGATCCAGTGGTCTCGTACTGATTGATCACCTGCAGCCGATTGTTGTGCACGTGCTGCTTGTCGATCAGCCGAACGTTCTTGGTCGTGCCGTCATCCCGCGTCAACAGTTGCACGTAGTCATCGTGAAGGCGGACCGTCTTCTCGACGATTCCATCGTTTGCCCCAGCGATTCGCTCGCCGAAGAACGCCTTCCACTCCTTGTCTGAGAACGTTGTTCCATTGAGCTGCTCGAGGTTGGTACGAAGGTTCTCGACCAGCTGCTCCTCCGAGGTCAGAGTCAAAAACTCGTACGCCTGCTCGTTCAGCTGCGCGATGAAGGCGCTCTCGAGATCGGACTCAGACTGATAACCCGCCCCCGCGATCGCGTCCGCGGTGAACTCGGCGACGACGGTGCTCTCGGAACTAACCGCGATCGGCTCGTAGCGCGGCAGCGCAGTATCGTTCACTCCGAATGCTCCGGGCGTGTGACGAGTCGGTCCAGGTAGTGCGCGTACTGGCTGCGGCGGGCGGCGAGCTCGGCGGGAAGAGCGATGCTGAGTTCGTTCACGAGGTGATTCAGTTTGTCGAGCGCAATAGCCAGCCTTTGCTGGACGTCGAGCGGCGGAATAGGCACACGCACCTTCGCAAGCTTTGCTTTTGAGACGTTGAACCTCGTCACTCCACTGGCAGCCTTGACTATCTGGAGGCGCATCGCGCGGGACCGGAATAGGTGCTTGGCGAACTCGGGATCGATCAGATCGTTGTTGGCGGGCCGAAATCCGATGCAGAAACTGTTCATGTAGAGCGCTTCATCGGGTTCCGACGTCAAGACCGACGACATCCCGCACTCTGCGAGCGTCTCGGACGAACCTGTGAAGAGGACGTCGCCCCGCCGCAGTCGCCGCTGCTTCTCGTTCGCGCCGATCTTTACGCGGGTGTCGGGATCCAGCCGAGTCGAGATATTGGTGAACACATTCATGTAGGAGACGAACCGCGCATTGCCGTCCTCGAAGTCGCCCTTCGACTTTCCAGTGAGCCCCCCGAAGAATTGGCCCATCTCCCCCAGATACCGGTGCTCGACGTCACCCCCGAACACCAGCGAGTTGTCGCGATAGTGAGCGTACTGAAGTTGCCGGTCCGCAAGCTCCGCCTCCAGCTCAGCCTCCAGCTCAGCCTCCAGCTCCGCGAACTCATCCAGGATCCTGACAATCTCGCGTTGCACCTCTCTGGGTGGCACGGGGATCCGGATCTTTGCCAGATTCTCGCTGGACACGCGCCGCACCTTGGTGCCAGAGATGTAAGGACGCTTCTGCGACTGGAAGTCTGCCGTCTGGAAGAAGTAGGCGACATATTTCGGCTCAAGCTCATGTCGAAAAATCAGGGCATCGTTGCTCACCGCAACGGCCTCGTTCCCCAGCCACGCAACCGCCTTGCATACATCCGCGTCATTTTCGCTCGTAGTCGCAATCACCACGTCCCCCGATTGCGCCATCCGCGATCGGGCCGCAAGCTGCTCCGAGATGAACGACTTGGTTGCGTATGCCCATGTTCCATAGTGAGTGAACACTTGTCCGTAGTGGATGCAACCGACACCGGTCTCGGTGAAGTCCTTCTTCTGAATTCCCGCGCCGCGGACGAACTGACCGACCTCGCCGAGGCGACGATGCTCTATCCCCGTTTGACGGAGGTGAGCTGTCAGATCCTCGATCTGACTCATGCGCTCGCGCCCTCAATGCCTGCGACGATGCCGTCGATCGACGCGCGCAACTCCTGTTGACGTCCGACGATCCGTCCGATCCGCGCGTTGAGCTCAACGATGTCCACGACCTCCGTCATGTCCTCTGCTTCGACGTAGGACGACACCGCGATGTTGTAACCGTTGTCCGCGATCTGCTCATTGCCAACCAGCCGGGCGAAGTGAGCGACATCCGCTCGCTCAGTGAAGCCGTCGAGGATTGTCTGCTGGTATTCGGACAGGAGTTTGTTCTTGTTGCCGACTCGCTTCGACTGCGCCGTAGCGTCGATGAACAGGATCTTGCTGTCCGCCTTCGATTTCTTCAGCACGATGATGCACGTCGCGATGGTCGTGCCGAAGAACAGGTCGGGCGGTAACTGGATGACGGCATCGATGAAGTTGTTGTCGACGAGGTACTTGCGGATCTTCTGCTCGGCTCCTCCCCGGTAGAGCACCCCCGGGAACTCCACGATCGCAGCAGTGCCGTTGACAGCGAGCCAGCTCAGGATGTGCATCGTGAAGGCGAGGTCGGCCTTGCTTTTGGGTGCGAGCACCCCCGCTGGCGCGTATCGCGGGTCGTTAATCAGCAGCGGATTGGCGTCGCCCTCCCACTTGATCGAGTACGGCGGGTTGGAGACGATCGCCTCGAACGGCTCGTCATCCCAGTGCGCAGGATCGATCAATGTATCGCCGTGCGCGATGTCGAACTTTTCGTAGTTGATGTCATGGAGGAACATGTTGATGCGCGCAAGGTTGTAGGTGGTCAGGTTGATCTCCTGACCCTAGAAGCCCTGACGAACATTCTCTTTGCCGAGCACTTTCGCGAACTTCAAGAGCAGGGAACCCGACCCGCAGGCGGGGTCGTAGACCTTGTTCACCTCGGTCTTACCGACGACTGTGATGCGGGCGAGGAGCTCCGAGACTTCTTGCGGAGTGTAGAACTCGCCGCCGGATCTGCCCGCGTTCGACGCGTACATCTGCATGAGGTACTCGTACGCGTCGCCGAACAAGTCGATGGTGTTGTCGTTGAAGTTGCCAAGCGGAAGATCACCGATCGCTTCGAGCAGTTTCACAAGACGCTCGTTCCGCTTCGCTACGGTTGGGCCGAGTTTGCTGCTGTTGACGTCGAGGTCTTCGAACAAGCCCTTCAGATCGCCCTCGCTGTCCGCACCGACCGCAGACCCTTCGATATTCGCGAACACGCGTGCGAGCGTCTCGTTGAGGTTCTCGTCATGTTTCGCCTTCGCCCGTACGTTCGCGAACAGCTCGCTCGGCAGGATGTAGAAGCCCTTCTCCGCGACTACGTCGTCGCGAGCGAACTCGGCATCCTCGTCAGCAATCGTCGCGTAGTCGAATCCGGTCTCGCCAGCTTCCTTCTCGGCCTCATTCAGATACGCGGTGAGGTTTTCCGAGATGAACCGGTAGAACAGCATCCCGAGCACGTACTGCTTGAAGTCCCACCCATCGACACTTCCGCGCAGGTCGTTCGCAATTCGCCAGATCGTCTTATGCAGCTCCGCGCGCTGCGCTTCTTTGCTCAATCTTCACCACTCATCGCTCGAAGGCAGAACCCAGCCCCACACGAGGCCGAGCATCGTTCACAGGCTATCGGTCGCCTCTTGCTGGGCTGGTCAAGCGGAGATGTTGAACGCAAGCCCAAACCGGAGCTGGCGAAGCCACCCAACTCTCCCCGGCGCCCCGAACCTGCGCCGTGAACGGCGTAGCCAGGTTGAGCCTCGAAGCCGCGACCGCGATCCGCACCGGCGCGCAATCGCTGTCGAGGGATCCGTCCGTTTCCGCACGATGACCAAGCGCGCCGCTCCACGCCAGCGTGCCGGGCGAGACCTTCGTAGACCGTACCTCCTCGCAATTCAACCGGCAGAGCCGAGCCCTGGAAGCCCTCCACCGGCGCGGCCTCGTGGCGAAGCAGCTGGGCTGGAACCAACGGGGTGACAGTCGCGCACACTGGACACACGAGCCCGGATACGCCTGACCTCCTGTCAGGCGAAGCAGACGCCGTGTGTGCACGCGAATGCCGCCCACACCTGCAGGATCGTGCCAACGATCGCGAGGCTAGCGGGCCAGCCTAGGCCGAAGCGTGTATGCCGCTGTTCGGCGTCGTCCATCGCTCCGTCGGCAATTGCCTGCGCCGCGCTCTGACGTTCGAGGAGCGCCGCGACCTCCCCCTCTAGCCCGGTGCGGAGGTCTCGTAGTTCCTTCGCGCGCTCAGTCTCGATGCGCTCAAGTTCGTCCAATCGCTGTTCCGGCGTCCGCCCGCTAACTACGCCTGTCGCAGTGGTCGTCGCGTCCCCGATGAGAGAGGACGTCGCCTCGACTCGACCCGCCACAGACTTCGGTTCCGGTGGTGGCGGAGGGATTAGCGTGAGCCAGTACCGCACCCGCTCCAATTGCTCACCGAGCACCGCGGCCAAACGCTCGGCGGCCAGTCGGTCAGCGTCGGGCCAGCGTTGCTTCCAGAACCGAAACAGCACGATCCACGCCAGCCCCAGCGCCAGGACCTGCAAGAAGCCGCCGACTAGGGTCAGCCACTGGGAGCACGTCACCTTCCGCACGCTATCGAGCGCCGGTTCGGACCATCGTGCGCCACGCCGCCACGCTCATGTCAGCGGCTCGGCGTAGCCTCCGACCCATGCCCCGAGGAGAGCGCGCCAAGGACCTCGACGCCCGAGCGATTCAGGTCTTGCTGTCGGGGCGCGATCCCATCAACGAAGCCGCCGAGGTCGGCGCGCTTCAGGTCGGCTCGGAGCCCGGCTGGGAACGCCCGCACGCCCACGGGGAGGACATCACCGACCAACCCCATCGCTGGACGACGTACCAGCGATTGCGGAGGGAGTCGTTCGAGGCTCGCGTGGCCCGGTACCGGGCGGACGGGCTGATCTAGCGGTCCCCCGAACTTGTCCACAGGTTCGACGCCTCGCCCGCTCGGCTCGACGCGGCCCTGGCAGGATCGCGGGATGGACGCTCTGGACGACGCCACAGCAAACTGCCCGGCCTGCTTGCACCGGCTAGAACCTGACGGTTCCGCGGCTCGTGCGTGGTGGATCTGCTCAGGATGTGGGCTCGTGCGACTCTAGCCCTCGATGTCGAGCACCTTGCGCATTGCGGCGACCAGAGCCAAGGCGCTGTCGCGCTTTTCAGTGCGGTCGTCACCGTTTGATGCGTCGAGCATCTTTAGCGCTGCCGCGGTTACCTCTTCAGGGCCGAGAACATTGAGGGGCGCACCGGCACGTTCGAAGGTGGCGTTGAGGTCGTCTAGGCGTGCTGAATAGCGGTCCACCCCTGCCTGGTCGCCTTTAGCCTGCGCGCTTCGCAGAGCGCGCCGATTGTTTGTGAGCATGTGGTTCAGCGCCCACACCTCCACGTAGGCCTCGTATCGCTTCTCCTTGACCCACTTCGTGTGCTCACGCCGTCCCTGAATCCACGCGCCGATGAACCCGGCGACCACCGTCAGCACGACGCCAGCGACACCCGCCGCGAGCGCGATCCACGCGGCGTTCAGGGCGGCGGCATTGGCGGCGGCATTGGCGGCGGCATCGGTCGTGGCATCGGCGGCATCGGCGAAGAGAATCACGGCGCGAGCTTATCGGCGGTTATGTCGCGCAGCTGCTGGTTCGCCGGTGTCCCCGATGTGGGGGCACTCATCTGAGGACCTTCGTCATGACGATTCGTCGGATCTGCTTCAACCTGTTCGGCGCGCTCTTCTAGCTCCCGGCACGCGACCGGCATGATGGCAGGGTGCTGCCGCAATACGACGACAACCTCTCCCGTCTTCAAGGCCTGCAATTGATCCAAGAGTCGAACTCGGCCAGGCACCTGATTGCGTATGGCATCCGCGTTCTCCGCACCTCTGCGCGGACCGAGCCTGTCAGAGACCCCATTCTGACGATGTTGTCAATTGGGGTTGAGAAGACAATGAAACTCGCGCTGGGTCTGCTGAGCCTCGCGGAGCACCGGGTGTGGCTGCCCTACAGCGTGTTGAAGAACACCTACCGGCACAACCTCCTCCTCATGGATGGCCTGCTACGCGATGGGATTCGCGAGCATGTCTGCCGCGCCACCCACCGCTCCTACGTTGACCACGCGCTCCAAGCCGTAGATGAGGATCCCGTCTGGATGCCGCTGCTGATTGCGCTGAACCACTATGGCGAGCAGGGACGCTTCTACTACGTGGACGCGCTGGCGGACCGCCCTCAGAAGGAGGACAGCCCCGAGGGCTTCTGGGCGGATATCGAGGAAGCGGCGCGCGAAAGTGACCCGGAGCTGGACGCGCTTCTCCATCGCTACTGGGCGGATTCCACTTTGATCGACGAATACCACCAGCGGCTCCACGCGCGGATCGCGGACAGCCTCCAACGCTGGTGGGACCTCGTGTCGATGGCAAGCGTTCAGGGCGTGCTCGGCGGTCGCGGTGAGGTGCTACGCCCAGCAAGCGAATAGCAATTGCCTGGCAGTCCACCACCGGTCGCCGCTGAGGCTGAGAGTCCCGCTCAGATCCATTTCCGGCCCCTCACGAACCACACGTCCTGGCGACTATTCAACCCTCGCGCGGGCGTTAGCGCGCGGTTCGCCGTGCTCGTAGACCCACGGAATCTCGCGACTAAGCCGAGTATTACCCCTGAACTGTTACTGCCGGTAGCCCAGCGGTCATCAACGTGATCAGCACCCAGCCGGGCACGTCGCCGCGCTCGTCGGCGAGCAGATCCTCGGCGGCGGCGCGCAGCTTCTCGCGCAGACGTGTGGGGATGAGTGACATGGTGGTGCTCCCTTCGACCTTGCGGTCAGACGATTCCGAGACGAAGCATGAAGACCCCTGGAAACACCGCGAACAGGATGCTCAGAGGGAGGATGAGGAAAACCAGCGGGACGAGCATTGAGTTAGCATCTACCTATGCAGACAGCCATCTACACCCGGATCAGCGAAGACGACGGTACGGCGCTCGGCGTCGCACGGCAGCGCGAAGACTGCGAGCGCGAGGCCGCACGGCGCGGCTGGACGGTCGTGGACGCCTACACCGACAACGACGTCAGCGCGACCCGCTCGAAGATCCGCCCGGAGTATCAGCGGATGCTCGCCGACATCGAGGCCGGCACGGTCGAGGGCATCGTGGTCTGGGACGTGGACCGCCTCACCCGCACCCCTCGGGAGCTTGAGGACATCATCGACCTCGCCGACCGTCGTGGCCTGGCGCTCGCCTCGGTCGGCGGTGACATCGACCTCGGCACCCCGCAGGGACGCATGACCGCCCGCATCAAGGGCACCGTCGCCCGGCACGAGACCGAGCAGATGAGCCGCCGCATCCGCCGCAAGTCCGATGAACGTGCCGCGAGCGGCCATCCGCACGGGCAGATCGGCTACGGCTTCACTCGCGTCGACGGCCGCGACGTCGCGCACCCCGAGCAGTCGGTCATCGTCCGCGAGGCCGCACGGCGCATCCTCGACGGCGAGAGTCTGCGGCGCGTGGCGGCGGACTTCAACGAGCGCGGTATCCCCGGGCCGAGTGGGAAGGCACTGTGGTCGACGGCGACCCTGCGGCAGATGCTCATGCGGCCGAGCCTCGCAGGGCTTCGTCAGCACCGCGGCCAGGTCGTCGGCGACTCGACCGGCGATGCCGTGCTGGACCGCGACACGCACGACCGACTGGTCGCGCTGTTCACCGACCCTTCGCGTCGCACCTCCCCCGGAACCGGACGCGCACCGAAGTACCTGCTGAGCGGCATTGCCCGGTGTGGCCGCTGCGGTGGCACGATGCGGCGGCTCGTCGGCTGGACGCCCAAGCCCGAGTCGAAGTCGCGGAAGGCCGTCGCGCCGGCGTACGCCTGCGCCGACTGCCACAAGGTCCGTCGTCAGCAGGCAGCCCTCGACGCGTTCGTCGAGGAGCTCATCGTCGGCCGGCTCGAGCTCGCGGATGCCGCCGACATCTTCACGCAGGGCAACCCTGCGGCGGTGGCTGAGGCTCGGGACGCCATCGCGGCCATCGACGCCCGGCTCGCGACTGCGGCCGACGCGTTCGCCGACGGTGCCATCGACGGCTCGCAGCTGACGCGCATCACGGCTCGACTGCGCGAGGAGCGCACGGCGCACGAGGTCGCGCTGACGAAGGCGATGCCGCCCGCCATCCCGCCGCACCTCGTCGGCGACCGCGCTCGCGAGGTGTGGGCATCCCTCGACATCGACCGCCGCCGCGCTGTCCTCACGACCCTCCTGGACGTCACCGTCCTGCCGGGCGGTGTGGGTCGGTCATTCGACTCGACCCTCATCCAGACCACCTGGAAGGATGGCTCGCGATGAGCACCCAAACAGAGGTTCGGGTGGACTGTGAGAACGGCCACAAGAAGCGGACCATCGCCCGGTTCGCAACGTGGGGCGACCCGTCGAAGGGGTCGCCGGTCTGGTGGCCCGAGGCGGGCGCTCGCCAGACGTTCCTGGACATCGGGCCGTACGAGGACCGGGTGCTGACGACACTGAACGGCACGGCGATGCACCGGACTCAGACGCAGGTCACCTGCCCGCACTGCACCCGCTCGCTCTCGGCTCGCGGCGCGACGCTGGACGACGCCCTCACCGAACTCGCTCGCGACGGTGCTCGTCGCATCGACTTCGGCGACCTCATCACTAGTGCAACATCGGCGGCGAGCAACTAGAATCGGGAGTACGCCGGTAGTCGTGAGCCGGGGTAAGCACGTCACGACCATCAACGCCTCTTAGCGGGGGCACCGTGGAGGACTACGTCCTCCGGTACTCCCGTGGAGGCGTTTTCCATGCCCGCTAATGACGACCCGAAGTTCCGCTCGCTCCGTGGCAAGGATGCCGCGCTGTCTCGAAGCCGCGACCCGCTCGACCCCGAGTACGTGGAGAATCGCCGCGAACTTGTCGCAGTCTCCATTGCGCACGACATCCAGGACCGCCTCGCCGGTGCGCCCCCGCTGACGGCGAGGCAGATCGACACGCTGACCTCGCTCCTGCACTCGCAGGGCGGTGTCGCATGACCTACCGGCAGACCGACTACTGGACGGTCAAGCAGAACGGCGACAACTCCATGTACGCCAACCCGGACGGCCTGCCGTTCGCGCCCGAGGACATCGAGGACGCCGAATGGGGTGTCGTCTACCTCGCGGGTATCAACGCGGGCGAGGGCACCTGCCCGTTCTGCCCGGCCTATCGCTCGGTTAAGTCGAAGGTGCAGCTTGCCCGGTACTTCGGTCGCCGCTGGGCGCACACCCGGTGCGTCGAACGTCAGTCGAAGTGAGTCCGCTCGACTACGCCTTCCAGCACGTCCTGAGGGGGTGGCCGGTGTTCCCCGTCCAGCCGCTCGGGTCGTCCGAGGAGAAGAAGCCGTACCCCGGCTTCACCCGCTGGGAGGAGCGCGCGACCACGTCGTCCGAAGCCATCGCGGCATGGTGGCTGTTCGACTACCCCGACGCCATCCCGGCGGTCTGCCCGGGTCTGGTGCATCGGGTGTGCGTCGACGTCGACGAGCACCCCGGCAAGCCCTCGGGGTTCACCTCGCTGGTGCAGAACGGCATCCACGTCCCGCCATCGGTGCCTCGGTTCCCGTCGGCATCCGGCAACGGCGTGCACTACTGGTATCGGGGCGACCTGACCTCGCGGAACGCGGTGCTCCCCGGCATCGACCGGAAAGCGCACGGCGGCTACGTCATCGCGATGTACGACCTGCCGAAGCCGTCGTCCATCCGGGTGCAGGTGCCTGCCGACTTCCACGGCCCGAACGTCGGGATGCTGGAAGACCCGTACGACGGCAAGCCCTCGGACTGGATTGTTCGCCTCGGCGGGCTGACCCCGTCCCCGCGGGTCCGGCTGGTCGTCACCCGGCTCGCGGCCGAAGTGTTCGACGGCCACGACAACCTGCTCCGAGCGCAGGCGCACCTCGTGCGGCTCGGTGCGGAAGGCCACGGCGGGGTGCCCGAGGCGCTCGCCGAAATCAGGACGATGTGGCTCGCAGTGCCGCATGTCTCGGGCGACCCGAACGACGAATGGACCACGGCACTCGCGGGTGCCATCAAGAAGTACGGAGGCACGGCATGAGCAACATCACACCGCTCACCCCTGGGTCGGGCAAGAAGAAGGGCAAGCCGCAGGGCCGGCGCTCACTCGCGCAGTTCAGCGACGCCGAGGTGGCCGACCTCGTCGGCAACCGCCTACAGGGTCGAGCGCTCTGGTCGGGCGGCTGGGGCTGGCTCGGTCGACGGACGGGAGTGTGGGAGCCGCGGTCGGATTCGTGGGGCTTCGGGCTGGTCTCGGAGACCATGAGGGCGTGGGCGTACGAACTCGCCGAGCAGATGAAGCAGGGGTCGCCGGTGGACCCGAAGGAGATCAATCGCCTGCTCTCGACCTCGCGCGCGGCATCTGTCACCCGGCTGGTCTGCGCTCGGCTCGAAGTCCGACCCGAGGAGTTCGACGCCGACCCGTACTTGCTGAACTGCCCGAACGGGGTGCTGCACCTCTACACCGGCGAGTTCCGGGAGCACCGGGCGAGTGACCGGTTCATGAAGTCGACGGCGGCGAACTACGACCCGGATGCCCGGTCGGATGCGTGGGATGCCGCTCTCGAATCCATGAACCCCGAGGTGCGGGCCTGGATGCAGCTTCGGTTCGGCCACGGCCTCACCGGCTACAAGACTCCCGACGACAAGGTGCTCTGCCTCATCGGCGGCGGGTCGAACGGCAAGAGCGTGATGCTGACCGGCATCGAGAACGCCGGTGGTGACTACGTGCGGCAGGTCTCACCGAAGGTCATCACGTCGACGCCGTCGGAGCACACCACCTCGATGACGACCCTGCTCAACCTCCGCATCGCCCTCCTCGAAGAACTCCCCGAGGGCCGGCACCTGAACGTCGCGCGGGTGAAGTCCATCACCGGCACCGAGACCATCACGGCCCGGCGCATCGCGAAGGACGACATCACCTTCCACGCCACGCACGCGATGTTCATCACGTCGAACTACCTGCCCACCATCGACGAGAACGACCACGGCACCTGGCGTCGGCTCGAACGGGTGCCGTTCCCGTTCCGCTACATCGAGGTGCCGACCGAGCCGAACGACCGACCGCTCGACCTCACCGTCCGCGCGCGCGTGGCCGAGTCCGGTGAAGCTGTTCTCGCGTGGCTGGTCGAGGGTGCTCGGCTGGCGCTGAACGACCCGAAGGCATTCCGCACCGTCCCGGCAGAGGTTCAGCAGGCGACCGCCGAGTGGCGTGCGCAGACCGACGTCATCCAGCAATTCGCCGAGGACTGCCTGACGTTCGGGGACGACACATTCCGGGTCTCGAAGGCGATGGTCGTCGAGGCGTTCTCGGCCTGGCTTCGGGAGAACGGGCACTCGCGCTGGTCGTCCCGCAAGTTCTGGGGACGCTGGGAGTCCTCCGTCCTGAGCCACGCCGTGACCGAGGGCAAGATGTCCGGCAACGACCGACGCACCGCACTCATCGGCGTGCGGCTCATCACCTCCATGACCGACGCCCCGTACGTCGCGTTCACCGACGAGTAGACCCATAGCAGGGGGGTCGGACATCGTCCGACTCCCCCGGCTCGGAGGATGCACCATGTCCCATTACCACCGTTCAGCCGCAGGGCAGCGGCAGTCGAAGGCCGCGCGCGCGCACGTCACGCTCCCGGCTCAGTGCGCGAAGTGCGGGGGGATCATCCAGCCCGGCGAGCCGTTCGACATGGGGCACGTCGTCGACGTCGCGCAGGGTGGAGCCGCGTCCCCGCTGCTCCCCGAGCATCGACGCTGCAACCGGAGATCCGGCGGCCGGCTCGGTGCCGCGGTGACCAACCGCAAGCACACCCGAGGAGCGTATCCATCGTGGTAAAGCCCCGGTCAGACTACGATTCGGAGTGTGGAACCGCACCCGTCCCGCGAATCCCGGAATGGATAGACGCCCTAGGGACCGTTCGCCAATTGGCGAATGACCCCTACAGCGCCAACTGAAACCGGGATTGGCGGGACACCCCCCGAACGGAGGCCCTCCTTTGAGCGTCAGCGACACCCCCGGCTCTCGCCAGCGTCGCGTTCCTGACCGAGCTGGATGGGACTGGGACGAGGTGCTGCGCAGCGGGATCTCGCCGAGTCTGCGGTCGGTCGGGGACGTTCCCGATGAGACCCGAGCCGAGTTCCTGGCCGGGGTCGACATGCTGAACTTCAAGCAGGCGACCATCAAGCCACAGCAGCTGCACGTCGCGGACACCATCGGTCTCGGGCGGAAGTTCACCGGCATCCTGATGCCTCGGCGCACGGCGAAGACCACCAGCATCTTCGAGGTGCTCATCGGTCGGTGCCTGAGTCGGCCGGGGTACATCGTCGGGTTCACGACGGGCATCAACGCGCTCAAGGCTCGGACTCGGTTCCGGCAGGACGTGATGCCGAACATCTACCGGCGGCATCCGATTCTGGAGGGATCCGGGGTACGGAAGTTCCAGCAGACCGCGGGCATGGAGCAGATCGAGTTCGAGAACGGCTCGTACTTCATGGTCGGCAAGCCGCACGAGGACTGGTTCCGCTCTGAGGCGTTCGACGTCATCTTCATCGACGAAGCCGGTGAGGCCGACCAGGACAAGTCCGAGTCGATCCTGGTCGGCGCGTTGCCGACGATGGACACCCGACCTGGCTCGCAGATCATCCTGGCCGGCACCGCCGCGGACTTCCGCACCGGGAGCATCCTCTGGGACACCCTGCAGCGCGAGGACGACCACCGGGTCGCTCTGCTCGGGTACGGCGTCGATCAGGGGACCAGCGCGGAGGATCTCGCCGACTGGGACTCGGTGGAGCCGCTGCTGCGGCTGCATCACCCCGGCATCGGGACGCTGACGACGATGGAGGACGTGCGCGACAACTTCGAGCACATGACGCCGGCGAGGTTCGCCCGCGAGTACCTCGGGCTGTTCGGCTGGACCGGCGAGGTGAACGGCATCATCGACCCGGCGAAGTGGCACCAGGCCGAGGTGAAGACGGCCCGCTACCCCACACCTCCCGCGAAGTTCGGGCTGGCGATGGCGGCATCACCGAACCAGCAGGCCGGGTCCATCGTCGCGGCGTGGCGCGTCGACGGCATCGCGCACGTCCTCGTCCTCGCGTCCGAGCCGGGGGTGCGCTGGATGGCCGGCAAGGCTGCCGAGCTATCCCGCCGGTATCGGGTGCCGGTCGCGCACGACTCCATCGGCGTCGTCCTCGTGCACGCCGAGGAGATGGCGCAGATGCGACCACGTCCGACGATGACCCCGTTCACGATGCGGCAGATCATCACGTCGGCTGCGAAGTTCGCCGAGGCTCTCGACTCCGGTCGGCTTCGCCACTACGGGCAGGACGTCCTCACGTCGGCCGCGCTCTCGGCTCGCCGTCGCTCCATCGGGGAGTCCGGCTGGGGCTTCGGTCGACGGCACCCCGACCAGGACATCACCGCGCTCGAAGCGGCCGCCATCGCTCTGCGGGCGTACGACGAACTCCCCGTCCGTCAGACCGTCCGAGTCCTCCGGCCAACCGGCTGAACCGACCGCAGACTCGGCGAGATCCCGCTGCGCAGCACCTCGTCCCAGTCCCATCCAGCTCGGTCAGGAACGCGACGCTGGCGAGAGCCGGGGGTGTCGCTGACGCTCAAAGGAGGGCCTCCGTTCGGGGGGTGTCCCGCCAATCCCGGTTTCAGTTGGCGCTGTAGGGGTCATTCGCCAATTGGCGAACGGTCCCTAGGGCGTCTATCC